>CAVZJZ010000018.1:0-81438 GCA_963775665.1 uncultured Alphaproteobacteria bacterium
TTCGATAGGTCGCCCTCCGCCGCCGCCTGGGCGAGGCCGGGAGAAATGGTGCCCCCGAGGGATTGGATGAAGGCGACGAGCTGCCAGATATGTTGGGGCGGCAGCGCGAGCCCCCACGCCGGCATGCCTTTTGGCCGTCCGTTGAGGATTGACTCGTAGATGCGTTCCGGCGTCCCTCCATAGCGCCAATAGGTGTCCGCCAGGTTGGGGCCCATGCCGCCCTTCGCGTCATAGCCGTGGCAGCCGGCGCAGTTCATCGACATGAACAACTTGTGGCCTTCCGCGACAGCCGTCGGGTCATTGGCGAGGGGATTCGGCGTTTCCGCCGCTGCTGGGGCCGGCGTGGCGCCAGCAACCCCACCGAGCGGAGCGATCGGAGAGTATGGCGAGGGATAGTACGAATACGCCCGTTTGGCGCTAATCTCCCGCTGGTTGAAGACCCACCCCGTGAGCGCGGCCGCGATGCCCGCCGCCAGCAGGGCTACTGCGCCGAGGCGTATGGCGCCCATTGTCAGCCTCCGCCTATTGCGGCGTTGCAGCGGCGGGCGCGGCAACGCTACTCGCTTGAGGCGCGTCCTGGGCAGCGATTGTCTCGCCGTTGACCGAGAATACGTAGAGCGTATTGCCGCGTGGTGGAAATCCGTCGCGCGATTTCTGCACCATCGCGGCGCCCCCGACACCGACTGCGACGGCCACATACTGCCGGCCGTCGGGCCCGAGATAGGTGACCGGCTGCCCGATTACGCCCGACCCCAGTTTCCGCGACCAAAGAACCTTGCCGGTCCACACGTCCACCGCGCGGAACCAGCCATCCGTCGTGCCGTAAAACACGATGTCGCCGGCGGTGGCGATCGCACCGCTCATGACCATGAACTTTTCCGGTAAGCTCCAGACCTTCGTTCCGGTCGCTGGATTCCAGGCAATGAATGCGCCCCAGTCGCCGTCCTTCCCATCGACGGAGAATCTCTTTCATCTCCATGCCGTCGTAGGGCGTGCCGGCGATATAGGAAACCTCGTGGTCAGTCAGTTTCATGCAGATGTTGAAAACGCCAACATAGAGAAGACCCGTGTGTGGGCTGAACGCCGGCGGCTCCCAGTCCTTCTGCCCGATGTCCGGTGGGCACACCCTATCCAGGGTAATGCCGGGCTTGGGTTCGAACGCGGGGTCTACGATAGGCCGCCCCGTCTTCATGTCGAAGCCGCTCGACCAGTTCTGATAGGCGAAGTTCTTGGCCACCAGGACCTCGCCGTTCGTGCGATCGAGCGTATAGGCATAGGTGTTGCGGTCGAAGTGAACGAGCGTCTTGCGCATTTTGCCGTTAATCGGCATGTCGAGCAGCACCGCCTCGTTGACGCCGTCATAGTCCCACTCGTCGTGAGGCGTGAACTGATAGGCCCACTTCGCCATTCCGGTGTCCGGGTCGCGCGCGAACATCGTGCTCGTCCACAGATTGTCTCCGGGCCGCTGCGCCGGAACGCGCGGGCCAGGATTGGACGTGCCATAGTAGATCAGCTTGAGCTCAGGGTCGTAGGAGATGAAGCCCCACGACGAGCCTGCGCCGGTGCGCCACATGTTCGCCGGCCAGGTCGAGACTCGAGATCCTTGCCTATCAGCTGCGGATAGAACGGCTTGAAGTCCGGGCCCAGCCGCACGTCGCTGTCCGGTCCGACGGCGTGGGCGCGCCACAACTCCTTCCCCGTCGCGACGTCGAGCGCGGCGAGCCAGCCGTTGACCCCCATCTCGCCGCCGGAATTGCCGACGAAAACCTTACCGTCGACGGTAAAGGCAGACATGGTCATCGTCACCCCGCGCCCGGGATCGTCCATCCTCGTCCGCCAGGCCTGCTTGCCCGATTTGACATCGACAGCCACCGTTTCGGCGTCGAGCAAATTGTAGATCAGTTTGCCATCGTCATAGGCCCAGCCGCGAAGGACCGCGTCGCAGCACGCCTTGCCGATGGCGAGCGGCGAGGGGTTGGGCTGAAAGGACCACTTCACTGACGGAGAAGGCTTCGTGAGATCCAGCGCGTAAGCAATGTTGGGGAATGGCGTAACGAGATACATCGTATCGCCGACCACCAGAGGTCCGCCCTCGTGACCGTACTGCGTGCCATCGGAGAACGACCAGGCGAGTTCCAGATTTGCGACGTTGGTTGCATTTATCTGGTCCAGCGGGCTGTAACGGGTATTGGCGTAGTCGCGGGCCTGGCTGGTCCATTCGCCGGGCTTTCCGGCCCCGGCGAAACTCGCGGCCGCCTGCGTGTAGGAGGTCCGCGCGGGGAAGGCGGGCGTCTGTTGGGCGGCCGCAGGTATGGAACCGCCCAATGCGCAGACGGCGACAACCAAGCATCGCATGTTTCCTCCTCGATGCCGACGCCCTCGAGCCTGCGAATTCTTTGGCTTCAGACTACGCACAGTCCGACAAACAGCTGACGTACGCAATGGTTCCGCGTAAATCGAGAAAATTTAGGGTAGGATCCTCGTGATGCCGTCGCGCCGTCATTTTGATCAAGCTGACCGAGTTCCATCGATGGCCAGCCGAGCGCCGTGGGCCAGAAAGAGCCGAAGTTGGACGCCAACGCGATGACTGCGACCAGCGCGACAATCGATCCGACGATCCCGAAGATTAGAATTTCGAATTACGGTGACACGCACGTCTTTACCAAATTGAGGCTCCGTGTTACGCGTCGCTGCATGTCCCGCATCGCCCGCATCGTCGTCCCTGGCCTGCCGCATCACGTGACCCAGCGGGGCAACCGGGGCGAGCGCGTCTTTTTCGACGACGGCGACTATGCGCTCTATCGCGATTGGCTCGCCGGGTCCTGCCGTCGCTTCGGCGTCGAGGTCTGGGCCTATTGCCAGATGCCCAATCACGTTCACCTGATCCTGACGCCGCAGGACGGCGACGGCCTGGCGTTGGCGCTGGCGCGCACGCATCGGCTCTACGCCGGCTACGTCAACGCCCGGGCGCGCCAGACGGGCCACCTGTTTCAGGGCCGGTTCGGCTCGGTCGCGCTCGACGAAGAGCATCTGATCAACGCGGCGCGCTATGTCGGGCTCAATCCGGTGCGGGCGGGGCTCGCGGCGCGGGCCTGGGACTGGCCGCATTCGAGCGTGCGCGCCCATGTCGCCGGGCGCGACGACGGGCTCGTCAGCGTGCGCCCGCTCCTCGACCGCGCGCCGCGCTTTGTCGACCTTCTCGAGCGCGAGGCCGATCCGGACGCTTTCGGGCCGCTGCGGCGGAGCGAACTGATCGGCCGCCCGCTCGGCTCGGCGGCGTTCGTGGCGGAAATCGAGAAACGCCTCGGCCGCTCGCTGGCGCCGGGCAAACGCGGCCGCAAACCGCGCAAACAAGGCGCCGTTGCGGAGGCGAATAAGGCAAAGGCGGGCGTGTAACCGTAATTCCCGCTCGCTGGCGCCGGGCAAACGCGGCCGCAAACCGCGCAAACAAGGCGCCGTCGCGGAGACGAATAAGGTAAAGACGGGCGTGTCATGTCTGGACGGCGCCCCTTGTCAAGGGTTTCGTCGAGGCTTTGCGAACGTCTCGGGCGCGGTCATGTCTTCGGCCTGTTGTGCGGCAAGGATTGCTCCGCTGGCCCTGATGGTTCGTCCGCCTTGGCTCTTCGCCCCAATCACCGTATCGCGCTCGTACCGGCGCGGACACATGCACGGGCTTCCAAGCCTTCACCGTTGGTTCACATCACTTCGTCGGCGCCCTTGATGCTGATCGCCCTGGCGGCGAAACCTCTTCCTCGAAAAGCCCTTGTTCAGGCCGCGACCGGCCGGTCGTCGTACTGGCCGCCCCGGGTCATGAGCGCGAAGACGATGCGCGCGACCTTGTTGGCGAGCGCCACCGCCGTCAGCTTGAACTTGTACTTGACCGCCTTGCGCTCGAGCATCGCGCTCGCCCACAGACGCAGGGCGTCGTCATGGCCCTGGCGGTGGCGGAGCGTGGCGCAGGCGCCCACGACCAGAAGCTTGCGCAGGTAACGGTCGCCCATCTTGGTGATGCGGCCAAGCCGCTCCTTGCCGCCGGTCGAACTCTGGCGCGGCGTCAGGCCAAGGAAGGCCGAGAATTCGCGCCCGCTGGCGAAGGCGCTCATGTCCTGGATCGTGGCTGTGATCGCCGATGCGGTCACCGGGCCGACGCCGGGAATGGTCATCAACCGCATGGCGGTGTCGTCGGCCTTGACCTGCGCTCCAATCTCCTGTCGATCGCGCCGAGCGCCTCGTCGAGCCCGTCGATCTGACCGACGAGGGGACGAAGCGCCGCGCGCACGCAATCGGGGACCACGATCTCGCCGCTGTCGTCGAAGCCGTCGGCGGCCAAGCGCTTCAGGTCATAGGCGTGCTGTGCACCCTGCGCTGCGACGACGCCGATTTCGGCCATGTGCCCGCGCAAGGCGTTGAGCGCCGCGGTGCGCTGGCCGGCGAGCAACTCGCGCGTCCGGTGGCGCGTCAGCCCGGCCTGGTTGTCGATCGCGCGCACCGGCACGAACCGCTGACCCGGCCGACCCGCCGCCTCGCAAATCGCCGCCGCGTCGGCGGCATCGTTCTTGTTGCGCCGGACCCTCGGGTCAAGCCCGAGGGCAGGCTCCGGGCTTCACATGCGCGGGCGGGATTAGCCTCACCTCGAACCCGAGCGCCATCAATCGACGCCCCCAGTGATGCGACGAGGAGCAGGCCTCCATCGCCACCAGGCAACGCGGCAGCTCGGCAAAGAAAACAAGAAGCTGGCCCCGCCTGAGTTTGCGCGCTGCGATGACGTCGCCCTCCGTGTCGACGGCGTGAACCTGAAAGACCTTCTTCGCCAGATCGAGACCAACGCGCGTGACAGCGGCGATATTCCGGATAGACTTGCCCATGGACGGCTTCCCTTCAGATGGGGTTGCGACAACGACCATCTTGGCGCGATGATGCCGTTCGGGGCGCCGTCCACCCCATCACCGTAATCCCAACTTTACTTTTGCAAGGTAACTTAGAAGTAGTCGGAAGCTGGCAACAAATTGTTGAAGCCTCAAACCCAAACGCGATCAAACGAGTCGCGTCACTCGGTTTGACGTCCTTTGAGCAGGATTGCCGCTGTGCTACGCCACCTCAATCGGAGATTTCGGAATCCCAGTGGAGAAATTAATGTCCACAGACGACCGTGAGTGTGGCAAACCCGCATTCCGGAGTATTGGCGACTACCCCTGCCTGCTGAAACGACGCGTCGCGGGGGTCTGCATAGTGACCTGACCCCCGTTTCTCATCCGGCCATAACGAGAGTCCGGGGTTGATCTGATCCTTCGTGGTCGCCGCTGGCAAGAGGCCGGCGCGCGGAGTGGTCTGGGTTCGCAGCGCGCCGGCCGGTCTTTCCGGAGAGAGCGCGGGCGTAGTCGGCGGGAGTGAGGTAGCCCAGGCTCGAGTGGGGCCGCACCTCATTGAAGTCGCGCCGCCAGGCTTCGAGCTTGGCGCGGGCGTCCGCCAGGGAGCTGAACAGGGTCTCGTTCAGCAGTTCGTCGCGCAGCTTGCCATTGAAGCTCTCGCTGAAGCCGTTCTGCTGGGGCTTTCCGGGAGCGATGTAATGCCAGCCGAACTTGTGCTGGTCGGCCCATTCCAGGATGGCGTTGGACGTCAGTTCCGTGCCGTTGTCGCTGACGATCGTCGCCGGCTTGCCGCGCCAGCCGATGATCGCGTCCAGTTCGCGCACGACGCGTCGACCACCGATCGAGGTGTCGGCCACCAGCGCCAGACACTCGCGGGTGCAGTCGTCGTACACCTCCAGGATCCGGAACCGGCGCCCGTCAGTGAACTGGTCGGCGATGAAGTCGAGACTCCAGCGCTGGTTGGCGGCCGCGGGCGTCTCTATCGGCCGCCGCGTTCCCAGGGCCCGCTTGCGCCCGCCGCGCTGGCGAACCATCAGCCGCTCCTCGCGATACAGACGCTGAACGCGCTTCTTGTTGACCGCATGGCCCTCGCGCCGCAGCAGCACATGCAGCCGACGATAGCCGAACCGCCGGCGCTCCTGGGCCAGCGCCTTCAGCCGCTCGCGAAGTTCGCCGTCATCCGCCCGCTGGGCCTGGTAGCGCACGCTGGACCGGTCGCCCACAATCACCCGGCACGCCCGCCGCTGGCTCATCTCATAGGTCTGCTGCAGATAGACCGCAGCCTCCCGATGCGCGGCGGGCGTCACCATTTTTTTCCCAGCAGGTCCTTCAGCGCGAGGTTGTCGAGCATGGCGTCGGCCAGCATCCGCTTCAGCTTGGCGTTCTCGTCTTCCAGCGCCTTCAGCCGCCGCGCTTCCGAAACCTCAAGCCCGCCGAACTTGGCCTTCCACTTGTAGAACGTCGGCGAGCTGACGCCGTGCTTGCGGCACAACTCCGCCACCGTCACGCCCGCCTCCTGCTCGCGCAGGATCGCGATGATCTGCTCTTCTGTGAACCTTGATCGCTTCATCCGTCCGTCCCTTCCTTGGGGCGGACTCTACGCATTCCTGGAGAAGTTTCAGGGGGTCAGGTCACTCTGATCGAATAGGGAGCAGGTTATCGTCCATGATTTGTGGGTTTGGCGCGGGCAAGCGGCCATGAATGAAGCAGAGGACGTCATCGAGCGGCTTACGCGCCAATTCGATCGCGTAACAACGCTGCGGGAAGCGGCGGCGAATGACCCGGCGCTTGACGCGGCCCGACGACGCTTGCGCGCTTGGCAGGCCGCGCGGCTCGCCCGGACTCATGCCGACCTGTTGGCGAACGCGCGCATGGACCTCGCCGCCGCATTCTTCCTGACCGACATCTACGGTTCCGAAGACCTCAGCAGCCTTGACGCTAACGTCAGGCAAGTCGTCCCGGCGATGAAACGGGTGCTGCCCGCCGCGGGCCTCGAGATCGTGGCGCAGGCCATCGAGCTGGAAGCCTTGTCCGAAGATCTCGATTTCGCGATGGCGAGGGTGCTCGGGGCAGAGGCCAACGAGCTGTCGCCGGCGGCCTACGGAGCCGCGTATCGCAAGGTCGACCGCCGCGCCGATCGCGAGCGGCAGATCAAACTCATAGAGGATCTCGGCGAGTCGCTTGATCGCCTTGTCCATAAGCGCCTTGTCGGGACCACGTTGTCGATGACGCGCAAGCCGGCACAATTGGCTGGCCTAGGCGATATTCACGACTTTCTGCAGCGCGGATACAAGGCTGTCATAAAAATGGATAACGCCCGTGAATTCCTCGACTTGGTCGTCGATCGGGAGCGGAAACTGGTCGAAGCTCTGTTTGCCGGCGACGACAGCCTGCTCGGCGACTCATGAACCCCTGAAGCCTAGCCGCCCGCGTGCTGAGCGAAATGCCCTCAATCGTTAGAGCGCACGTAATCCTGCGTCGCCGCAATCCCGTAATCCGGATTCGCCGACCGGCGACGGTCCGCATTCGTCATTTCGCCGCCACGTGCTACATGCTAACGACTTCGTCAATAACAGGAGGGAGGTGTGACGATGAGTTCATCCGAAGAGCAAAAACTACCGCTCTCCTCGCTGACCGCCATGGTCATCGGCTCGATGGTCGGGGCCGGGATCTTCAATCTTCCCGGCCGGTTCGCGACGGCGACCGGCCCCTTCGGCGCGCTCATCGCCTGGGCGATCGCAGGCACCGGCATGTATATGCTGGCGCGCGTGTTCCAGGCGCTGGCCGAGAAGCGGCCGGACATCGACAACGGCGTCTTCGCCTACGCCAAGGCCGGGTTCGGCGATTACATGGGCTTCCTGTCGGCCTTCGGCTATTGGCTCGGCAGTTGCCTGGGCAACGTCTTCTATTGGGTGCTGATCAGCACGACGCTCGGCCGGTTTTTTCCGCAAATCTTCGGCGACGGCACGAGCGTCGGCGCGATCGTCGTGTCGCTGATCGGCGTCTGGGCGTTTCATTTCATGATCCTGCGCGGCGTCAAGGAGGCGACGTTCATCAACAAGGTCGTCACCGTCGCCAAGATCGTGCCGATCATCGTGGCGATCCTCGTCTTCGTCTTCTTCTTCAACTATTCGCAGTTCGCAGACAATTTCTTCGGCGGCGTCGGCATGCCGGACAAGAGCCTGATCGCGCAGGTTCGCGACACGATGCTGATCACCGTGTTCGTCTTCATCGGCATCGAGGGCGCAAGCGTCTATTCCCGCTACGCCACGAAGCGCTCGGACGTCGGCGCCGCGACCATTCTCGGCTTCGTCGGCCGTCACGGGCCTCATGGTCGCGATCACGCTGCTCCCCTACGCCACGGCGCCGCGCGCGGCGATCGCCGGCGTTCAGAATCCCTCGCTGGCCGGCGCGCTCGAACTCGTCGTCGGGCACTGGGGCGCGGTGTTCATCTCCATCGGCGTGCTGGTCTCGGTGCTCGGCGCTTTTCTGGCGTGGACGCTGATCTGCGCGGAAGTGCTGTTCGCCGCGGGCAAGTCGAACGACATGCCGCGCCTGTTCGCCGCGCAGAACGCCAACGAGGTGCCGGCGAACGCGCTCTGGCTCTCCAACATCGTCGTGTCGCTGTTCATCGTCTCGACCTACTGGTCGCGCGACGCCTTCAACTTCATGCTCGACATGACCAGCGTCACGTCGCTGCTGCCCTATCTGCTCGTTGCCGGATACGGCGTGCTGCTGGCGCGCAGCGGCGTGGGCTACGAGAAGACGCCGGACGAACGCGGCCGCGACCAGGTCATCTCGTGGATCGCCGTCCTCTACACGGTCGTCATGTTCGTCGCCGCCGGGCTGAAATACGTGCTGCTGGTGACCGTGCTGCTTCGCGCCCGGAACCATCCTCTATTTCTGGGCGCGGCGGGAGCAGAACGCGCGCCTGTTCACCCCGGTCGAACTCGGCATCTTCGCCGTCACGCTGATCGGGGCCGCCATCGGCGTCTACGGCCTCGCGACCGGCCTCATCACGCCCTGACGGAACGGGGGCAGGAGATCTTTGCTCGGGAGCGTGTCGAGCGCGATCCGGCGCGTAAGGGAATTCGTAACAGGAGGAGATCAGGGCCATGACGGACACAGCAACGCGCGTTCGGCGTTCACTCGGAGGTGGGTCAGCTTCGCAAGGTCATGGTCTGCGCGCCAGGCCGCGCCCACCAGCGGCTGACGCCCGAGCAATTGCGACGACCTGCTTGTTCGACGACGTGCTGTGGGTCGACAACGCCAAGCGCGATCATTTCGACTTCATGACCAAGATGCGCGACCGCGGCGTCGAGGTCGTCGAGATGCACAATCTGCTCGCCGAGACCGTCGCGGTCCCCGAAGCGAAAAAATGGATCCTCGACAATCAGGTGACGGCCAATCAGGTCGGCCTCGGCCTTGTCGACGAGGTCCGCAGCTATCTCGAGGGGCTCTCCGCGCGCGATCTCGCCGAGACGCTGATCGGCGGCCTCTCGACCCAGGAGTTTCCCGAGCATATCGGCGGCGAGATGCTGGCGCTGGTGCGCGACGCCGCCGGCGTCAACGAATATCTCCTGCCGCCGCTCCCGAACACCCTCTACACGCGCGACACGACGTGCTGGATCTACGGCGGCGTCACCCTCAATCCGCTCTACTGGCCAGCGCGGCATGAGGAGACGATCCTGACCACCTCGATCTACAAATTCCACCCCGACTTCGCCGGCAAGGTCAATGTCTGGTGGGGCGACCCGACCAAGGACTGGGGTCTGGCGACGCTCGAAGGCGGCGACGTCATGCCGATCGGCAAGGGCAACGTGCTGATCGGCATGAGCGAGCGCACGTCGCGGCAGGCGATCAGCCAGCTCGCCGCAGACCCTGTTCGAGAAAGGCGCCGCGGAGCGCGTCATCATCGGCGCGATGCCGAAGCTGCGCGCCGCGATGCATATCGACACGGTCTTCACCTTCGCCGACCGCGACTGCGTGCTGATCTATCCCGACATCGTCAACAAGATCGAGTGCTTCTCCTACCGGCCCGGCTCGAAGAAGGGGACCCTCGATCTTCGCAAGGACAAGGGCGGCCTGACCGAGACGATGCGCGAGGCGCTCGGCCTGAAGGCGATCCGCGTGGTCGAGACAGGCGGCACGGACTACATGCGCGAACGCACCCAGTGGGACAGCGGCGCCAATCTCGTCTGCGCCTCTCCCGGCGTCGTCTTCGCCTATGACCGCAACACCTACACCAACACGCTGCTGCGCAAGGCGGGCATCGAGGTCGTCACCATCACCGGCGCCGAACTCGGCCGCGGCCGCGGCGGCGGCCATTGCATGACCTGCCCGATCATCCGCGACGCAGTCGACTATTGACGGAAGCGGACGATGGCCGACGCGTCGCGGCGGATGCGAGCGGGATGCGCCGGCGGCGCCTCGGCTTCGCCGCCGCAACGGCTGCGGTTATGCTCGCGACGGTCCTCGCTTTGCTTCCGACGCCTGCTCTCGCTCAGGCCGCAGGGGATCGAAGCGACGCCGGCGTTGACGCCGACGACGCCCGCACGGACGCCCTGCTCGGCACGCTCAACCTCGCGACGCCCGAACCCTATGGCAACCTCTATTCCACCGCGCCCGGAGCCGAACAGCAGGCCGCGAGGCCTCAGTTTCGGTTCAACTTTCTCGCGCCCCTCAACTTCGATTCGAACGCGCAGGAGATAAGCTCCGGCGGGACGCAGAGCTGGGGGACCTTCCCGGTCGGCAATCTCTCCTGGGCGGCGCCGGTCGCCGACTTGCCGTTCCGGGTGTCGGTCAACGCGCGCTCCGAATTCAAGCGCTTCTTCGACGCCTCCGACGTCGACATCGACCGGCTGACCTTCTCCGGGCGCCTGCAATATGTCGACCCGACCAACGACCAGGCCTTCTCGCCCTATTTCGCCATCACGCCGCGCTTCAGCTATCTGCCGACCTTCTCGGACCAGACCGAGGCGCGGCAGGACTTCAACCTCGGCTTCAACAAGAGCTTCCATTTCGACGGCTCGTTCCGTCTGCTGCCGATCGCCGCCGACACGTCGGCCGAGACGGTGTGGTCCTTCGGCCTGACGGCTTTCGCCCAGCGGCGATTGCGCCAGCCGCAGCTCTCGTCGGACGCGCTGGTCCTCATCCCCTCGGTCTCCTGGGTCATCTCCAAGGACTGGAACGCGAGCTTCGCGGTCGAGCTGCTCGGCCGCTGGTACGAGGCGAACAGGTTCGGGGAGACGAGCCGCGACTGGGAAGCGCTGCCGATCGCGACGCTCGAATACATCATCCCGGCCTCGCTGTTCGGCAGCGACAGCTTCGCCAACCTGCTCGGCCGGCCGGCGATCGACCTGCAGGGCTCGCATCTAAAAGTGTGGTCCACCGTGCCCGGCGTCAGCTTCGGCCAGTGGGAGGCGAGCGCGACGCTGAAGCTCGGCTGGCGGTTCTAGGCTCTATGCGCCGCGCGTCGAACAATCCTAGGCTCGAAGAGAGGGCGCCGATGATCGGGAGGCCCGCAGGCATTGGTCCGAGCGCTGCCGCCGGACGAGCGGTCGCCTAGGACGGAGCGCCCATGCGACCGGTTTCCGAGGGTTCCGCCGAAGAGGGAGACGCCGAGACCGCGCCGCGCCAAAGGCGCAAGCGCTCCTTTCCGCCGCCGGTCGTCATCCTGACCGTTCTCCTCGGCCTCGTGTGGATCGCGGCCTTCTTCATCCCGTCCGGCCAATATGCGCTCGACGCCGCCGGCAGCCCGATCGCGGGCTCCTTCAGGTTCGTGCCCGCGCCGCTCGATTTCGGCGGTCGCGTCCGGGACCTCCTTCTTGCGCCGATCAACGGGATGTACGGAGTCCGGGATCTCGAGACGGGCATGGTCGGGCCCTCGAACCGGGGAAAGCTGTTCGGATCCGTCGAGGTCTTCCTCTTCATCTTGTCGATCGGGGGATTCATGTCGGTCGTTTTCGCGACCGGCGCGCTGGAGCGCGGCATCCATCACCTGTCCCATCGCTTTCGCGAGCGCGCGGCGCTGCTCGTCGCAATCCTCACGCTTCTCTTCTGCGTTCTCGGGTCGATCAAGGGCTGGAGCGACGAGAGCCTCGGGCTCTATGCGATCATGGTCCCGCTGATGATCGCGTTGGGCTACGACCGGCTGGTCACCGTGGCGGTCATCACCGTCGCGCCTTTCGTCGGCGCGGCCGCCGCAACGATCAATCCGTTCAACATCGGGATCGCGGCGTCCAAGGCCGGCGTCTCGATCGCCGATCGTCTCGGCCTGCGCTTTACGCTGCTCGTGTTGAGCGTGGCCGCGACAGTCGCCTACACGCTCTGGTACGCGCGGCGGGTGAAGGCGGATCCCGCCAAGTCGCTCTGCGGGATCGGCGCCGAGGAGGCGGCGCTCGCGGAGGCGGACAACCGCCCGCCCGAGCCCCTGACGGGCACGCACGCAACCGTGATCGCCCTCGTGGCCTTCACCTTCGCGCTCCTGATTTTCGCGATCATTCCCTGGGGCGCGATCCTCGACAACGCCGCGATCGACCCGGACACGGAGACGACGATCCGGTCACCGCTATGGTGGGAACTCGGGTGGTGGCTGCCGGAACTCACCGCCCTGTTTTTCGTGATGACCATCGCGGTCGGGATCGTCGGCCGTCTCGGTCAGGCGGCCCTCGCCAAAGCCTTCCTCAAGGGGGTGGCCGAGTTTGCCGCTCCGGCCTTTCTCGTGACGCTTGCGCGCAGCGTCTCGGTGGTCATGACGAACACCAAGACGATCGACACCGTGCTTCACGCCATGGAGGGCCTGGTCGCCGGCGCCTCCAGCGTCAAGTTCGTCCTGCTGACGTTCTTCGCGAGCCTTCCCCTTTCGTTCGTCGTCGGCGGCGGGTCGGCGGGTACGGCGCTCACCGCGCCGGTGCTCGCGCCGCTCGGCGACTTCGCGGGCATCGACCGGGCGCTCGTGATCACGACATGGGTTGCGTCCGCGGGCTGGCTCAGGCTCGCGCTGCCCACGAACGCCATCTTGGTCGCCGGCCTCGCGCTCGCCGGAGTCGGCTTCGACCAGTACCTCCGGTTCGTAGCGCCCCTGATGGGCATTCTCCTCGTGGTCATCCTTATGGTTCTGACGGTCGGGGCGCTTCTCTGAGAAGCGGATGAGAACTCCTTCTCCGGAATGTCCGGAGGTCTTGCGGTCGTTGCCAGACGCGACCGCGCCGAGCCGAGGAGCCCGCAAACCTCAAGCGATAGGCGCGGCGATTCGTGTTACCGGGGCGGCTCGCCCAACCGTCATGCAAGGAGCCGGCGTCCGAAACCCTTCAGCAAAGCAGACCTATATTGGGCAAGACCTCTGGATTTTTTCCACCCCCGGCCGTACGACTTTACTTAGCGTACAGAATGGACGGACCATGGCCGGGCGCCAAACTCGCAGCGCTCGGACCGGTTTCGCCGAAAGAGTGCCGGGCGCGCGACAGCCAGCGGTTTTTCATTTATGGATTGATCGACCTGCCGGTGGGGCGCCGCCCCGAGGGAACGGACTGGGATGACCGCAACTCCATTGCACGAGTCGGCTTGGCGATCGGCCCGCCCCCAGCAAACGGTGAGCGAGGCGGTCGTTGACGCTTTGAACGCTCTCGGCGTGAGACATGCGTTCGGCGTTGCAGGCGGGGCCATGGCGCCGCTTTGGGCGGCGCTTTCCGCCAGTGAGATCAAAGTCCTCCATTTTCGGCATGAAACCGGCGCGGCCTTCGCGGCGATCGAGGCTCACTTCGCAACCAACGCCCCCGTCGTTGTGTTCACCACGACCGGTCCCGGCCTGACCAACGCGCTGACGGGAATGCTCGCGGCGCGCGGCGAGGGCGCCAAGATCCTCCTGGTGTCGGCCTGCACCACAGCCGCGCATCGCGGCAGAGGGGCGATCCAGGAAACCGACAATGACACAATGCCTTTGGGCCTAACGGCCCCGGGCGCTCTGTTTCACATGGCGACGGTCATCGAATCCGTCGAACTCGTTGCCGCAGGTCTTTCGTAGAGTGGCCAACGGCCTGGCGCGGCCTGGCGGATTCGTTTGCCACTTGTCGATTCCGACGGGCCTGCAGACGACCGCTCTGACAGACCCGATGCCGAGCTTCGCGGCGGCTCCGCCGCCCAATCGTCCGGATGACTTCGTGATCGAAAGATGCGCGGCGTTGCTGACGGAAGGGGCGGTTGCGCTCTGGCTGGGTCACGGCGCCCGGGCGGCCGCCGACCGCATACGTAGCTTGGCGGAACGCCTTGGCGCCGCGGTCCTGTGCTCGCCGCGCGCCAAGGGCGTCTTCCCCGAGAACCATCCACTGTTCGTCGGCGTCACCGGCATGGGCGGCCACGACGCCGTCGAGCACTACATGAGGACCAATCGGCCGCGCCGGATTTTGGTGCTGGGAACGCGCCTGGGCGAGCCCACCTCGTTCTGGAATCCGGCGCTGGTCCCGGCGGAGGGCTTCATCCACGTCGACATCGATCCGGATGTTCCGGGGGTCGCCTACCCGACCGCCGCGACGCTTCCCGTCTGCGCCGACGTAAACCAGTTTGTTGGCGCTCTTCTCGATCGACTTCCGGCTAAAACTCAGGCTGCGGCGCTTCCGTGGGGTCTGCCGAGCCCCTTTCCCGCTTTCGTCGAACCGACTTCCGCTCGCCTCATCCGGCCTGAGGCGTTGATGGCGGCTATTCAGCGGGTCGTGATCGACGAGCACGACTGCCTGGTGTTGGCCGAATCGGGCAATTCGTTCGCCTGGGCGACTCACAGTCTGCGGTTCAGGGAGGCCGGGCGCTATCGGGTCAGCACGGGCGTGGGATCGATGGGCCATTGCGCCGCGGGCGTCGTCGGCGCCGCGCTTGCGGGAAGCCGACCGGCAGTCGCCATTGTCGGCGATGGGGCGATGCTGATGAACAATGAGATCAACACCGCCGTCAAAGTCGGCGCGCCCGCCGTTTGGATCGTGTTGAACGATTCCCGCTACAATATGTGCGAGCAGGGAATGGCGGCGCTTGGATTGGAAGCTGACGCCGGCATTCCGGAAGTCGATTTCGCAATGCTGGCGAAGGCGATGGGCGCGGCCGGCGAAATCGTTGACTCCGAACTCGATCTTGATCGGGCGCTAAAGACTGCGCTCCTGGCGGAGCGTCCCTACGTGTTGGACATCCGAATTGATCCGACCCGCCCTGCGCCGTCGATGGCCCGAAATCGCGGGCTGCGGGCGCTGGGCGTCGGCAATGCTCCCGTCGGCCCGGATGTTTCGTTTCCGCCCCGACGCTAAGTCGCCTTTGGTCGAGGATTGTCTGCATGGAATCCAATACGTTTTCGACGTCCGTCTTCATCGCGGCGCCCGCCAAAACCGTCCATGACTACCTGGGTCGGCTGAAAAATCTGGATGAATGGACGCTGGGCAGCCGGATGAAAGAAGAGGTGGACGCCGACACGTGGATCGGCACCGCGTCCGGCTACCAGAGAACGCTCTACTACCATGTGCGCCGTCTGGAAAATAATCGCTTCTACGCGATAGAGTGGCAGTGCGGCTACGAGTACCGCAACTATTTCAAAAGCTATCCGGTGCTTCTGTTCCCGCCCGACTATATCGAGCCCGGCAGCGCCGAAAGCGGCGTTTATCTGCATTGGATCAGCGTCATCGATCCTGTGCAGCGGACGCCGATGATCATGCAGGGGATTCAGACGGTCCACAATTCGGAAGCGCGCTCGCTCAAGGCGGCGCTCGAGCGCGAAGACGGGCCTGACCGAGGCGGCGCAAGGCCAGCACCGGATCGAGGCCGACACGATCTACGTCAACGCGCCAATCGAAATGGCGGCCGAATTCCTCGGCGACCTTCGCACCATGGAGCTTTGGTCGCACCTGCTCAAGCCGGCGGGAGCCATTGCGCCGGAGCATGGCGCCTTCCTCGATGAGTACCGTCAGACGGGTCGAGGTGACGCTAAGAACCAATCGATTCGAGGAATACTATTTGGTCGAGCAGGATTACCTCCATCCCGAGCACAATGCGATGCAGCGGTCCCCGACCTTCCTGATCCCCCTGTCTCACGCCTTCGGCGATCCGACCGCGCCAGGCTTTCTGTTGCATCGGATCACGTTCTGGAAGAATGGCGAGCGGCCGCGCCACGGCAAGCTCGGCATTGAAGACTTCGGCGCAGAGAACATGAACATCAAGCGCCTCCTGGAGGCCAAGGCCGGAAACCTTTCGACGTTCGCCCTCGGTCAAAGCTACATTCCGCCCGCAAATCCCGATCTGCGCATCGCCGCCAAGTGAGACCGACAAGTGAGACCGATATGACGCCGCCAGATATCTTCTCGCCCGAGTTCGCCCGCGATCCCTATCCGTTTTACCGGGTCATGCGCGAGGAATTTCCCCTCTATCTCCACCCGGGCGCAAACGCCTACATTCTCAGCCGGTATGACGACGTCCGCGAGGCGGTGACCAACCCGGAGTTCACGACCCGCAGCTATGCGGCGCAGATCGAGCCGATCCTCGGCGTCACCATCGTGCAGCTCGACGGACGCGACCACGCGAGACAGCGGCGGTTGCTGGCTGCGCCGTTCCGCGCCGACCGGTTTCAATCGGAATTCGGACCGGCGATTACGGCGCTGGCCGATCGCCTGATCGCTGGCTTCCGGGACAGCGGCAAGGTCGAGTTCATCGGCGACTTCATCACCCCGTTCTCGGTCGGCGTCCTGGCGACCGTCGTCGGGCTGCCGCAGACCGATATCGGCCGGTTCCGGAAATGGTACACCGCACTGTTGCGCTTCGGCGTCAACCTGATCGGCGATCCGGAAGTGACGGCCGCCGGTTTTGCGGCCCGCGACGAACTCGACGCCTATCTGCGGCCGCTGGTGGCGGAGCGCCGCAGATCCCCTGGCCCTGGCCTGCTGTCGATGCTGGCGCAGGTCGAGATCGAGGGCCAGCAACTGACCGACGATGAAATCGTTCGCTTTGGCATGCTGATGGTCTTCGCCGGCGGCGAGACGGTGGAGAAGACTTTGGCCACGTTCGTCCGCAATCTTGTGGCGAATCCCGAGCAATTCTCGGCGTTGCGGGCCGACCGTTCGCTGATGGACCGCGCTTTGGCGGAATCGTTGCGTTACACCGCGCCCACCCACATGATCCCGCGTAAGACGCGCGCCGATCTCAAAGTGAGCGGCGGCACGATCCCTGCAGAAGCGGAAGTGATCTGTTTTCTCGGCTCCGCCAACCGTGACGACCGCAGATTCGCCGGTCCGGACGAATTCAATATGCGTCGCGTCGACCTCGACGCGGAGCGCGCCTTCTCGAGCGCGGCGAACCACCTTGCTTTTGGCGGAGGGCGGCACTTCTGCCTCGGGGCCGTGATGGCGAAAACTGAGGTGGAAATCGCCGTCAATTGTTTCCTGGATTCCGTCTCCAGCCTCCGCTTCACGGGCGGGGAGACGCCGCCGGACGAGGGGCTCTTCTTGAGGGGACCTCGCAGCGTGCCCCTGGAGTTCACACCAGCTCTGCCCTGATGGGAGGCCGCCCAATGCTGCTGCGCTGCAGAACGAAGGTAAACGCCGCCGCCGAGACCGTGTTCGCCTGCGTCGACGCCCCAGAGCACATCGTCAAGTGGGTCGGCGGCGCCGTCGACCATGTTTACGTCACGCCGCGAAACCCGACCAATCCGGTGGGCCAGAAATTTGTCCAGAAGTTGCGAATGGGCAATTCCGTGCGCACGTTCGACGGGGAGATCATCGCCTGGAAGAAACCGACGCATTTCGGCCTGCACATACCGACGGCGGCCTATTCGAGCGATGCGCACTTCCGCATAACGCCGGAGAGTCCGACAACCTCGACCGTCGACTATTCGATCGACGTCACCCTGCACACGCTGACTGCGCGCGTGATCGGCGCAGTCTTGCGGTTTCCACTCGGCTTCTTCGTGAAAAATCAGATCGGAAAACTCAAGAGCTACGCGGAGACCGTGCAGGCTCGTCCGGGACAGGAGGGTGACCGTGACGGACGCTGAGGCGATCTCTCCCGCGCGCCAATTGCGGAAGCTGCGCCTCGGCGACGCCTGGACCTATTCTGTCACCGGCTCGCTGACCTCCGCCGACGGCCAGTCGCAGCCGCTAACGGGGACGATCGAAGTGTCGATCGTCTCGGGGAACCTGCCGGATCTGGCGGGCCGAATGGCGATCCGGTTCTCGCAGGCGCTCGAGGCGATTCAGCCTGACGGCGTCCGCAGGGAGTTGCCCGCGCCGACCTGGATGTTTTCCTTCGTCCAGGACGACGACACGGCGGACGTCTCCATCGTCGCGGACAACATGGCGCACGGCGGCGCATGGCGCGTCGCGAAGACGCCGCAGGTCTTCTATCCCGGGCGATGGTCGAGCGAGACGGCTTACGACAATCGGCTTGACTTCGATAACGGCGATTTCGTCCGCAACAGGCTCCAGGTGGTGGGTCAGGAACGGGTCGACACCGAGCGCGGGGCCTTTCTCGCCTGGAAGTCGGAGATCGCAAGCGAAAGCACGACCATGGGCCGCATCGAAGGCGCGGACTGGTGGACGCCGGAACTCGGCGCGCCCATACGGTTCTCGACCGACGCCGGCACGCCGGACGGCTCCCGCATACGCTTCGTTGCGACACTGCGCGACAGCAACGTCCTTTCGACATAGACGAGCCGCCGATGCGGCTGCCGAATCCCGCCGAAATCCTTGGCTCGCGCGGCGCTGTCATTGCACTGGGGGTCACGCTGCTCGGCGCCGCGCTTATTTTGGTCGTGGAAATCAACTCGCCGCGCAACCGGACCTATCGGCCGCCGGAAGACAAGATCGTTGTTCCGACCGACGCCGCGTCGATCGCGCGGGGACAACACCTCGTCGAGGCGGTGGCCGTCTGCACGATCTGTCATGGCGACGATCTCGGCGGCAAGCTCGCCTTCGAGGACGCCTTCCTGGGCCGCGGCTACACGGCCAACCTGACATCGGGGCGCGGCGGCGTCGGCCAGACTTACTCCGACGCCGACTGGATCCGCAGCATCCGCTATGGGGTGCGCCCGGACGGCCGCGGCATCATTTTCATGCCGTCCGACTACTTCAATCGGATCTCGGACGCCGACCTCGGCGCCATCATCGCGTACCTTCGCAGCTTGCGGCCGGTCGACAACGAGCGCACCGCGGTCGAGATCAACTTGCCCGCCCGCATTCTGATCGATCTCGGCGTCTTCGGCGACGTGGTGCGCGCCGCGCGCATCGATTTTCACGCGTCACGTCCTGCGCCACCCTCCGACCCCGGCGCCTATCTCGTCGCTCTCGGCGGCTGCACCTTCTGCCACGGGCCGCATTTGACCGGCGGCCAGGGGCCTGAACCCGGCGCCCCTGGCGGGCCGGATCTGACGTCAACCGGGCCCCTGTCGCGGTGGTCGCTCGCCGAATTCGTCGCGACCATGCGAACGGGGATCACTCCGGAGGGGCATGCGATCGCGCCGAAATATATGCCGTGGCTCGGCTACCGGAACATGACCGACGAGGAGCTCCGTCAAATCTGGGAGTTCTTGCGGTCGTTGCCAGACGCGACCGCGCCGAGCCGAGGAGCCAGGCAAGCCTCAAGCGACAGGGGCGGCGATCCGTGAAGTCCGTTTACCGAGGCGGCTCACTGCGCGCCGGAAGCGGACGTTCGGAGCGGAGCGGCTCGAGTGGAGTCGCATTCACCGAGTTTGGGTTTAGGTGGCCGTTGCCAATCGCAACCGAGCAGGCAGGTGGAGGGGTTAGCGTCCCGTTGCGGATCCGTTGGACATCAACGACATCGCGACACGGCTCTCAGACAGAAAGGCCGCCTCGCGGCGGCCTCTCCAAGCAAGAACAGTCGCAGGGAATGATCAGGCAGCCGCAGCAGCTCTCCGCCCGCTCCTCGCCTTGCGATAGCCCGCAAAGCCAAGTCCGGCGAGGCCGAGCATCATCATCGCCCAGGTCGAGGGCTCAGGAACGACCGTCAGCGTGGCTGTGAAAATCAGGTCGGTCGGGAACGCGCCCGGCGGCGACTCGGGGTCATTGATATAGGGCGTGGAGGTAAGATCATAGGTTCCGAGGTAGAGGAATTTGGCGCCGCCGTCGAGCGGGATGGGCGTGGTGATGCAGGGCGGCACACCGGGGCTCGAACACGTGCCGGAGCCGAACCCGACGCCGAAAAACTCGCTGTACGTGGTGTTGCTGGCGAGGGGGGGGGAGGGGAGAGGGAGGGGACGGGGGGTGGAGGCCACCGTATAGTCCGGCGTAGCCTTGAGCCAATCGCCGACAATCCCCGCGCCGTCGTTCATCGGATCCTGGTTGACGCCGACCGCATAGTGGTTGTGGCCGAAGGGTTGGGACTGGTCGAAGACGTCGACAGCGAAGCCCGTCGATGGCGACATCGTGTAGGTGGCGACGCTGTAGGTTGTTCCGCCGACCGAGAGGTTGACCCAGAGAGGCGCGTAGGAAACGAATCCCTGGGGGAAGGGCGGCAGCCCAGCAACCAGATTCGGACTGGAGGTGTCGAAAACCGCCGTTATGGTGAACGGGGTATCGGGGGCGAAAGGAACAGGGAAACGAAAGGAACGCCGGAAATGGCGTCGGCCGTCCCGCCGTCGCCATTGAAATAGCCCGAGAGGGTCAACTCGAACTCCGTGGCGTTCGCCGCAGACCCGGCAGCCAACGTCAGCGTAAGCGCCGCGACGGCGCCGCGCAATATTGCGTCTCGTGCTGTCATGGAAATGTCCCTCCCTCAGGCCTCAAGGCGCCCTCGTTCGGCGAACCATTCCACCGAACGAGGTTAGCTTACGATAGGTTATACCCCTGTGCAACGCGGAAGGTCAGGCAGGCGTCGGCCCCTGACGGGCACGCACGCAACCGTGATCGCCCTCGTGGCCTTCACCTTCGCGCTCCTGATTTTCGCAATCATTCCCTGGGGCGCGATCCTCGACAACGCCGCGGTCGACCCGGACACGGAGACGACGATCCGGTCACCGCTGTGGTGGGAACTCGGGTGGTGGCTGCCGGAACTCACCGCCCTGTTTTTCGTGATGACCATCGCGATCGGGATCGTCGGCCGTCTCGGTCAGGCGGCGCTCGCCAAAGCCTTCCTCAAGGGGGTGGCCGAGTTTGCCGCTCCGGCCTTTCTCGTGACGCTTGCGCGCAGCGTCTCGGTGGTCATGACGAACACGAAGACCATCGACACAGTGCTTCACGCCATGGAGGGCCTGGTCGCCGGCGCCTCCAGCGTCAAGTTCATCTTCCTGACGTTCTTCGCGAGCCTTCCCCTTTCGTTCGTCGTCGGCGGCGGGTCGGCGGGTACGGCGCTCGCCGCGCCGGTGCTCGCGCCGCTCGGCGACTTCGCGGGCATCGACCGGGCGCTCGTGATCACGACATGGGTTGCGTCCGCGGGCTGGCTCAGGCTCGCGCTGCCCACGAACGCCATCTTGGTCGCCGGCCTCGCGCTCGCCGGAGTCGGCTTCGACCAGTACCTCCGGTTCGTAGCGCCCCTGATGGGCATTCTCCTCGTGTCATCCTTATGGTTCTGACGGTCGGGCGCTACTCTGAGAAGCGGATGAGAACTCCCTCTCCGGAATGTCCGGAGTTGTGCGCTTGCCTTCCCTACCTGAACCAAACGGGAATGCGCGCTTAGGGTTGGATTCGACCCTTGCAGCGCAAAAGCCCCTGTAACGCGCTCTGCGAGCCCTTGCGCTGCGGCGCCCTGTGAAGCCGCGGAGCGACCGCGGGCTTCGAACATCGTGTATTCACTCTTCGCAGAACTTCGCCGGGTCTTCGATTAGCGCTCCCCGGCTGACCAGGACACGCGCTCAAATCCCCTTTCGATGGGCGGCCGACGGTCTCGCGATACTGCCGACGCACCCGTCAATGTCGTCAATCGTGAGAGCCGCTGTGGCGACCCGAGAAAAGCGTATTGCGCGTCACCGGAATCACACCATTAAACGTGTTAAACTTCAAAGTTTTCGATCACCGCATCGGCTATCGCACGTTTGGTGACGACTCCTACGACGTCGCGCGCCCTCGGCCGACCGGCGCCGTGAAAGACGATCGCCGCGCCGGCGCTGCGGCGCTTGAGTCGGGAGAGGACGAAGCTCAGTAGGTCCGTGTCCCGGCAAACCGCGGGCGGAATTTCCACGAAGCGGTCGATCAGCGCGTCCGGCCGAATTCGGGCCTCCCGCCACAGGCCCGAACGCGGCGGCACGAGCCCCACGATACGGCCCGCCCGCTCGACGACGATGGCGCGCAGGTCGTCCTCAACGTCTTCGCTGAGCGCGTCCTTCAGCGACGTGCCGGCTTCGACGAGGTGAAAGCGGCGCTCCATGACGTCCTGCGCCTGCAGCACGAGGTACAGATTGTAATGGCGCTCCTTGGGTATGCGATGGCCCCGGTGGCGCAGCTTGACGGTGTAGATCGTCTCGCCGATCAGGGCGCGCCGGACGCCTGCCGCCACCGCCACGGCGACGATTACCGGAACGATGATGGCGTAGTCGCGGGTCATCTCGAAAATCATGACGATGGCGGTCATGACGCCGCCCGTTCCTGCGCCGACCATAGCCGCCATGCCGACAATCGCCGCCGATGGCACGGTGAGGCCCGCATGCGGCAGGGCGACGCCGACCGCCGCGGCGAAAGCGCCGCCGAGCGTCGCCCCGAGATAGAGCGACGGCGAGAAAATGCCGCCCGAGGCCCCGCAGCCGAGGCTGACGGTCGTGGCGAGGAGCTTGAGGACGAACAGCAGCGCCAGCAGCCCCACGGCGGTCATCCGGTCGTCCAGCACCGCCTGAATGACGCCGTAGCCGACCCCGTCGACGTAGGAATGGCCGAACGCGCGGCTGAGGCCGACCATCATCAGGCCGATGACCGCCATGCCGACGATGTTTTGCACATAGACGCCCCCGGGCAGCTTCGGAAAGCCGTCCTCCATCACCACCAGCAGGCGGATGAAGGCCCAGGAGGCGAGCCCGCAGAGCACGCCGAGCAGCACGAAGGCGAGCGCCTCCTGCACGTTGAAAATTTCGGCCGGCGGGAACAGGATCTCCGGCACCTTGAACGCCGGGTCCGGGCCGATCAGCATCCGGCCGACCTGGGTGGCGGAGCCGGTGGCGATGACGACTGGCAGGAAGGTGCGGTTGGAGACTTCCGGCAGCAGGATCTCGAGCGCGAACAACACCCCGCCAAGCGGCGTGTTGAAGGTCGCGGCGATTCCCGCGCCGGCGCCTGCCGAAAGGAGCGTCACCTTCTGCCACGGCGCGAGCCGGATGGCTTGCGAGAAGGCCGAGCCGAGCGCGGCGCCGATCTGGATGATCGGGCCCTCCCGCCCGACCGCCGCGCCGGTGCCGATCGACAGGGCGGAAGCAAGCGACTTCACCGCCGCCACCTGCCAGCGGATATTGCCGTCCTTGTAGAAGATCGAATCCATCACCTCGGGCACGCCGTGGCCTTTGGCTTCCGGGGCGAAATTCTCGACAATCCACACGACGATCAGGCCGCCGACGATCGGCGAAAAGAACACCCAGTCACCGAAGCGGCTCGGCCCCTCGAGGATGTTGGCGTCGTAGCGGAAACTGAACGCGCCGAGAAACGCGGCGTTGTGAATGACCGCGATCAGCGCGCGCAAGACCACAGCGCCGACGCCCGTGACGACTCCGACCGCGAGCGCCAGCAGACAGAGCACGAGCAGGCCGACGCGCCGCTCATCGCGCCGGATCGCAGGCGTTGCAAGGACGGGCCGCCCGGCGAGGTCGGCGGAATGGGATGCCGCGTCAGCCATGTCGGTCACCAATCGGGAATGGGAAGCCCTGCGCCGGCGATCCTAGCAGCGCGAACGCAGCGAGGGAGTTGCGCGTTCGCCTGGCAGAAGGCCAAGACAATAATGGCGGAACCTTGACGCGTAAAACGTCGATCGGGCGCCGCCGTCAGCCGGACCCCGGCCCAAGCCACGCTAGCGCGCGCATCAGAAAATCCTGCCCGCCCGATCCGACACAAGCGCCGTGCGCGATCACGACTCGCTCGCATTCCCAACCCAAGGCCTTAGCGCGGGCGGCGCGGGCAGGCGTGCGGTCGAGAAACGAAAGCCGCCAATCGCCTGGCGCGCCTGGGTTGGCCGCACCGATGCCGCCGAGCCAGGCCATCGGACGGCGCCACCAGGACCAATGTCGGCGCAGAAACGCGTCGTCGAAGGCCTGGATCAGATCGGCCACGATCGCCGTTCGCGACGGCCGGTGACAGAAGACGATCTCGTCCATCATGAACGAGCCGCGAAACCATGCCTGATCGAAGTCCGAGCCCCATTCGGTCGGCGGCGTGTCGTCGAGCGCGCCAGTAAAGGCCAAGGCCGGGAATCGGTCAATTGTCGACTTGGGACCCCAGAGCTTCGCTGTCGGGTAAGCAGCTTTCCACTCCGCGAGATGAAGGTGGTGCAGCTTGTTGGGGCTTACGAGATGAGCGACCCGGCCTGCGCTGTCGACTTCGGCCCGCAGGTCGTCAGCGAGCTTGATTGGCGACCACACCCAAAGGCGTTCGTCCGACAGACGCACGATGACGGTGCGGGTGGGGTAGGGGAACCCATAGAAATTGACGGTCTCGCCGTCAGCAAGCCACAGCGACTCGTCGAGTTTCTTCAGGCGCTGCATGAAGTCTCCTCGAGCGACCTTAATTTTCTTTCATGTCGGAACCGGGATTGGTCGTTCAGGTTTGCTCATTGGGGGGAGCACACAGGAGGTATTCAATGACGTCCCTCAGTAAATATGCATGCGCTCTAATTCTGGCCAGCGGGCTTGCCGTCCCGGCTTACGCAGCCACGACCGGAACGCCGACCCCCGGCTCGACCGGCGATGCCTCGACAGCAGGCCAAAGCGCGTCGAGCAATGACCGGACCCCGATGAATGGCGGTGCAAATGGCCAATCCGCCAACGATCAGAACGCTATGCATGTCGGCCAGAAGCTTCGCGCCGATCTCAGCAAGGCCGGATACTCCGACATCTCGGTTGCGCCATCGTCCTTCATCGTCCATGCCAAGGATTCGCAAGGCAATCCCGTAATGATGGTGATCAGCCCCAATTCCGTCACCGCGATCACCGAACAGAATGCTGCGCCCGGTTCGGCCAGCAACGCGAACCACGCGGGCGCCGCAAATGGCGCCAATCCGGCGACGGGCATGTCGACGCCCGGCAAATCGGAAGCGCCCACGAAGCCGTGATGGTGAGTTAAGCGATCCCGGCTGCGACGGCCCGAGTCGGATCAGCCGGGACACTCGGTACAAAAACCATCGCGCCTGGAAGTGAGGCCAGGACGAGAATTTGGATTTAGCGGCTGGCTAAAGTTTTCGCTGATTCCGGTCCGCTTCGTCTAATCGCCGTGCAACGCGTCAAGGACAACATGTCATGGTCGAGATCTTGCAGGGTTACCCGGACGAGGTGCTTGCCATTTCCGGCGCTGGTCGTATCACTGCCGACGACTATCGCAATGTGCTCGCGCCAGAGGTCGAGCGGAGGATTGCCCGACACGGCTCCGTTCGAATCCTTTACTATCTTGGTCCGAAGTACCGGAGCTTCTCGTCGTCCGCGGTTTGGTCCGACATTTTATTCGGTCTCTCGAACTGGTCCAGGTTTGGGCGAGTCGCCTTGGTGACCGATGTCGAATGGATCCGTGCGTCGGCCCGTCTCTTCATGCCGTTCTTTAGCGGCGATCTCCGCGTTTTCGGCGCGGGCGAACTCAACGCGGCTAGCGCCTGGATTCGCCAAGCGTAGCCGCCTGGGAAACGCGGCCAGCCTTTGACGACGGAGAGGCGGGGCGATCTCAGCAGTCTCATGAGGACCGCGGCGCGACCGCGGCGGAAGGCGAGGCGCAGTACGCCCGGTAGCGGTCGAGAAAGCGAACGGACGCTTCTTACGCGCTCGCGCCGTTCAGGCGGGCGCCAAACGTTTGTTTTTTGAGCACTCGATTGCTTCCCTCCGCTCGCAAGGACGGCTTCGTTTCCATTGCAAGGAGCACTGCTTTAAGAGGATCCGATCGATTCCGAAGGCCGGAGACGATCGCGTTGCCGCCCAATGAAGCCGCTCCTTCAACCCCTCAGCGAGCCGAACCGCAGACCCGGCTGGATCTGAACAGGATTCGGGCTGCGATCCCAAAAATTGCGCCGGCCTTCCGCAACACGCCCCAATACGCGTGTCCGGCTCTCGGCGAGGCGCTGGATTGCGAGCTCATTGTCAAGCTCGAAACCGCCAATCCGGTGCGCTGCTTCAAGGGCCGCGGAACCGAGACGGTCATGGCGCGGCTTGCCGACGGCCCCGGCTCAAGGTCGGCCGTTTGCGCCAGCGTCGGCAACCTTGGGCAGGCGCTGGCCTGGAGCGGACAAAGCCGCGGAATTGCGGTGACGGTCGTGGCTGGCGCCAGGGCGAGCCCGTTGAAGCTGGAGCGCATTCGCGCGCTCGGCGCGACGGTGCGGATCGTCGAGGGCGACATCGAGGAGGCTCGCCTTCTGGCGCGGCGGATGGCGGCAAACGAAGGCGCGTTTCTGGTCGAAGACAGCGAAAACCTCGACACCTGCGAAGGCGCCGGGACGATCGGCCTCGAGCTCATCGAAAACGCGGGGCCGGTCGACGCCGTGCTGATTGCGCTCGGCGGCGGCGCCATGGCGACGGGCGTTGGCCATGTCTTCAAATGCCTCGCCCCCGAGGTCGAGATCATCTGCGTGCAGCCGAGGGGCGCGCCGGCGATGGCGTTGTCGTTCAGGGCGAAATCCGTCGTCGAGACCGAAAGCATCGATACGATCGCCGACGGCGTCGCCGGCCGCCGCCCGATCCCGGCGGTTCTCGGCGACCTTCTGGCGGTCGCCGACCATGTCCCGCTGGTCGAGGAAGAGAGCATCATCGCCGGAATGCGAATGCTCTATCGCCACGCCGGGCTTGTCGTCGAGCCGTCGGCCGCCCTCGGCGTTGCGGCGATGCTGGAGGACCGGGCCCGCTATCGGGGCAAGCGGGTCGTGACCATCATCTGCGGCGGCAATGTCGCCCCGGCCGACTTCGAGCGATGGGTGCTCGGGCAGGGTGGCGAATAGGGCCTAAACTCGGCGAACGATTTCACAGTGTCGATACGTCATGGCCGGGCTTGTCCCGGCCATGACGGTAAACGGCGCCTTATGTTCTCACATCTCCTGTTATTTTTGCTCATGCAACACATGAGGCTAATCTCGTAATTCATTGACATTTATAGCATTTCGTACTGGCGCCATCGCTCCTCGCGATGACGATTCGGTCGAAACGCGCTCGTGTCTCTGCGTCTCCCGTCAGTTGCTCATGCAACACATGAAGATGTTCTCGTAATCGTTTGTAAAATCATGACTTTCGTGCCGCAAGAGTGGGCCAAAATAGCGCCATTCCGCCTGGTCCCGGACGATTTCGGGCGGCAGAGTATAGAAATTCTATCCTTTTGGCGCTCGTGGCGGACCGCGAAACCCGGTCTTCGGCTTCGGCTTTCCCGGCGCCTTCCTGCCTGTTACGCCCTGTAACAGGGAGAGCCGCTCCCTGTTATCTCGTTCAACCGAAACATGAGCAGCTTATTGCAAGTCGCTGAAATTCATGACTTTCTTGCATGCAATACGAATGCAGAGCGGCCATTGTTCCCCTGTTAGCAGGGGATAACAGGGAGAATTCCGGCTTTGGCGAAATTGCAAGCGACCCTCGGCGCGAAACCGATTGTATAGATTTTCTGCCAGGGGACCGCTCCGACGGCTCTCTAGGCCGCCGGCAGGACGCGCCGCGCCAGCTCCGTCCAGTAGGCGACGCCATAGGGGATCGCCTCGTCGTTGAAGTCGTATTTCGGGTTGTGCAGCCCGGCGGTGTCGCCGTTGCCGATGAAGACATAGGCGCCCGGGACCTGGCGGAGGACGAAGGCGAAGTCCTCCGAGCCCATGACCGGCTTGACGTCGTCCCGCACCCGCTTGGGACCGGCGACGGCGCGCATCGCGTCGAGCGCGATTTCGGTCTCGGCATGGTGGTTGACGGTCGGCGGGTAGGGGATCTTCGGCGGCCGGTCCACGCGCGCCGTCGTTCCGAAGGCCGCCGCAGTCTGCTGGCAGATGCGCTCGAGCTCCACTGCAATGGTTTTCGAGACCGCCTCGGAGAAGGTGCGGATGGTGCCCTTCATCTCGACCCTGTCCGGGATCACGTTGAAGGCTTCGCCCCCGTGGATCGCGCTGATCGAGACGACTGCGGCTTCGAGCGGATCGACGACGCGCGACACGATCGTCTGGACCGCCAGGACGATGGCGCTCGCCGCCACGATCGGGTCGCGGACGAGCTGGGGCATGGCGGCGTGGCCGCCGGTTCCCTCGACAGTGACGCTGAACGCTTCGGCCGAGGCCATCGCCGGTCCGCGGACGACCCCGAATTCGCCGACCGGCATTCCCGGCCAGTTGTGCACGCCGTAGGCGGCCTTGACCGGAAAGCGCTCGAGCATTCCGTCGTCGATCATCGCCTGCGCCCCCGCGCCGCCCTCTTCAGCAGGCTGGAAGCAGAAGATCAGCGTGCCGTCGAAGGCGCGCGTCCCGGCGAGATGGCGCGCCGCGCCGAGCAGCATGACCGTATGCCCGTCGTGCCCGCAGGCATGCATGAGCCCGGGGGAGGCGGAGGCGTAATCCGTCCCGCTCGCCTCTTCGATCGGGAGCGCGTCCATGTCGGCGCGCAAGAGGGCGCGCTTCTCCCTGCCCGTCGCTGGGCCGTTCGCGCCGTGAAGCACCCCGAGCACGCCGGTCTTGCCGATCCCTTCGACGACGTCGTCGAATCCAAAGGCGCGAAGGCGGTCCGCCACGATGCGCGAGGTGCGCGGCAGGTCGTAGAGCAGCTCTGGATGGCGGTGGAAGTCGCGCCGCCACTCGGTCAGCTCCGGCGCCATGGCGGCGATCGAATTGTTGAGACGGACGGTCATGTCTCGCTCCGCGGGCGATGCGCTCAAGCTCTCAAAGTCGCAGCGCGGTCGGGGACTGTCAACGTTCGAGCGTTCTAACCGTCCCGTCCTCGTGTATCATTCGACGCGGGAACGCGCCGCGCACGCCGTCATGCATCGGCCGGGGGGCGGTCAAACCCAAAAGGACTGAGCCGCATGAGCGCGCCTGAAAAGGGACTCCTGAACCTCGTTCCCTTCGTCAGCGTCGATCACATGATGCGGATCGTGTGGGCGATCGGCGTCGAGCGGATGATCACGGAACTCGCCGCCTATGTCGAAGAAGACTTTCGTCGCTGGGAGCTTTTCGACAAGACGCCGAGGATCGCCGCCCACTCCGCCGAAGGCGTGATCGAACTCATGCCGACAAGCGACGGGGCGACCTACGGCTTCAAATACGTCAACGGCCATCCCAAGAACGTGAGCGAGGGGCTCCAGACCGTGACCGCCTTCGGCGTCCTGTCGCACGTCGACAGCGGCTACCCGATGCTGATCTCGGAGATGACGATCCTGACGGCGCTTCGGACCGCCGCGACCTCGGCGCTGGCCGGCAAGCTATTGGCGCCGCGCGGGGCTAAGACGATGGCGATCATCGGCGCAGGCGCGCAATGCGAATTCCAGGCCCTGGCGTTCAAGGCGCTCTGCGGGATCGAGACGGTGCGCCTCTACGACATCGATCCGGCCGCGACGCAGAAGGCGGCGCGGAACCTGAGCGGGCAGGGGATCGGCGTCGTCTCCTGCCGGACCAGCGAAGAGGCGATCCTGGGGGCTGAGATCGTCACGACCTGCACCGCCGACAAGCGCCGGGCGACCATCCTCACCGACAACATGATCGGCGCCGGCGTCCACATCAACGCCATCGGCGGCGATTGCCCCGGCAAGACGGAGCTGCATCGCGACATCCTTCTGCGGTCCGGCATTTTCGTCGAATATGCCCCCCAGACGCGCATAGAGGGCGAGATCCAGCAGCTCGACCGCGATCATCCGGTGACGGAACTCTGGCAGGTCATTGCCGGCAAGGCTCCCGGCCGGCGCGACGAACGCGAGATCACCCTGTTCGATGGGGTGGGCTTCGCGATCGAGGACTTTTCGGCGCTCCGCTACATCCGGGACCAGCTCCCCCGCACCGGCCATTTCGTCAATCTCGATCTTCTCGCCGACCCCGACGATCCGCGCGACCTCTTCGGCATGCTGCTTCGAGCGCGCGCTCAGTGATCTGATCCGGTAGGGCAGGCCGTCGCTCAGGCTTGGAACTCGGGCTCCGGAAAGTTTCGCGCGGCGGCCGCGCCGATCAGAATGACCGTGTCTCCCGACTGCTCCCGGACGCGGATGCGGCACCCCGCCTGATCGAGGCTGCGGGCGATCTTTACGATCTTGGGCCATGCGGCGCGGGTGCTGTGCAGCGGCACCGACGTCTCCGAAGAAATCACTTGCTCGCCACAAAGAACTTCGAAATCAAAATACTCCACCATACACTCCCCCACGGCCTCCCTCATGCCGATCCGCCTCTTGCCCGTCCCCCGAGATGAGCGCGTTTCATGATCTGCGATACCACTTTCGGACGACACTGTCATGACGTGAATTAAATAATTCGGTTTCAACAATGCTGCGTAGGAATCTTGCAGCGCCGTGTCCGAGGCGCGCCTGGTGCTCGCGGCCTCGACAACCCATCGCAAAGTGACGGCCGCTCACATCGTATCTGTTGGGACACAGTCTGAGCTCATTCTGCTCAGGCTTTGCAGGCGGTCGCAGAAACGCCCCTTTCCCGGCAGGAAACGGCCTTTTTCCTCAACGGAATTGGTCTCGCCGAAGGAGTACGAGAAACGCCAATCTTCGAGCCATTTGTCTGTAAGGGGTTTGAAAATGGAAAGCCTGATGGATACGCCGCGACGCAGCTATCGTCATAACAATCTGCCCAACGCCCTGCGCGCCGCGGCGCGGGCCATTCTGGATGAAGACGGCCCGGACGTCGTGGGCTTGCGGGAGACCGCCCGCCGCGTCGGGGTGTCCGCGACAGCGGCGTATCGCCATTTCAACAACAAGGAGGATCTCCTTGCGTCGGTCGCCGCGGAAGGCTTCAGAGAGCTCGCCGCGGCGATGGAGGCCGCGGCGCAGGAGAGCGATCCGCTGCGCGGCGTCGGTCTCGCCTATGTCGACTTCGCCCTGCAGAAGCGCGGCCTCTTTCGCCTGATGTTCGGGCCCATCCTGGTCGAGCGGGCGAAATACCCGGGGCTCAATGCGGCGGCGGACTCGGTCTTCAATCTGCTTCAGCGCATTGCGGTCAGCGCCGATCAGCGGACGCAGGAGGACAATTCGGCGGGAATGGCGGCCTGGGGCCTGGTTCACGGCCTGTCGTCGCTGTTCATCGACGGCCTCGTGCCGGAGACGAGCGCCAGAGGTCTGGCGAGCGAGATTCTCGTCCGGACGCCCCGACCGGACTACCAACCCGGCCGCCTGAGGCCGCGGTCAGCGCAAATTGATGACGCGAACACGCCCGTCGTGACCCACGCAGGTTGCGACGGGTGGGCTGCGAATGTGGTGCGTGCAACAGAGCGTTCCGCTAGGCGGCCAAGAGCCTGCGGGTTTCGATCGCCGGACAGCGGTTCATCACGACAATCGCGCCTTTGGCGCGGGCCCGTTCCGCCGCCTCCTCATTGATCACGCCGAGCTGCATCCAGATCACACGCGGCAGGGGATCGAGCGTCAGCGCCTCATCCACGGCGCCCGCCGCCGCGGCGGAATTGCGGAAGACGTCGACCATGTCGATGCGCGCCGGGACATCCGCGAGGCTGGCGCTGACAGGCCGCCCGCGAATGAGGACGCCGGCGTGCCCCGGATTGACCGGCCAGGTCTCGTAGCCTCTGGCGACGAGGAAGCCGAGCACGCCATTGGAGGGCCGCGCCGGATTGGGCGAGGCGCCGACGACGGCGATCGTGCGGACGCCGGTCAGTATCTCGCGGATCGTCTCGTCGCTTAGCCCGTCGATAGGGCCCATGTCAGGCTCCCCAGCGAGGCTCGCGTTTCTCGAGGAACGCGCCGATCCCCTCGACGCAATCCGGCTCGGCGAGATTGTCGACCATCGCCTTGGCCGCGAGCGCATAGGCGACGTCGAGCGGTTGTTCGATTTGGGCGTAGAAGGCGCGCTTGCCGATCGCCAGCGACGCGGCCGAATGCGCGGCGATGGTCCGGGCCAGCGCCTTCGCCTCCGCCAGCGCCTGGCCATTGGCGACCACCCGGTTGACGAGACCGAACCGCTCCGCCTCCGCGGCGCTATAGAGCTTGCCCGTCAGAGCCATCTCCATGGCGTGCTTGCGCGAGACCACCCGGCCGACCGCGACAAGCGGCGTCGAACAGAAGAGCCCGCTCTTGACGCCCGAGAGTGCGAACTGCGCCTGCTCGCCTGCGATCGCGAGATCGCAGGCCGCGACGAGCTGGCATCCGGCGGCGGTGGCGATGCCCTCGACCGCTGCGATGACCGGCTTCGGCAGCGCGACGATCGCCTGCATGAGGACCGAGCATCGCGCCATGAGATGTTCGTAATAATCGTGGCCGCGGTCGGGATCGTTCCGGTGCGCCTGCATTTCCCGGAGGTTGTGGCCGCCGCTGAGCGCCGGCCCCTCACCAACGAGCACGACGACCCGGGCTTTTTCGTCCCGGGCGATGTCGGCGAAGCCGACGATCAGCGTGTCGATCATCGCAAGGCCGAGGGCGTTGCGGTTTTGAGGGGTCGCGAGCGTCAGGGTGACGACGCCGCCGTCGTCGTCGCGGCGGACGAGTTCGGATGCCGGTGCGGCGGATGCGGCAGACATGGGGGGTTCCCGAAGCGCGAGGGTAGGGGCCGCGCCGAGTCTACTTCTGTCGACGCCGACAGTAAATGGAGCGGTGGCGGACGTCCGCTTTCCCGCTTTCCCCCCCGCCCGTTTTGGGCTACGCAGCGCGTTCCCTGCTCAGTCCCGACACGAAGGCGGAACGTCCATGCATCGCTACCGCACGCACACCTGCGGCGCTCTCACGCTCGCCGCGGACGGCGCTGCGGTTCGCCTGTCCGGCTGGTGCCACCGTATCCGCGATCATGGCGGGGTGCTGTTCATCGACCTGCGCGACCATTACGGCCTCACCCAATGCGTGGTCGATCCGGATTCGCCCGCCTTCGCCCAGGCCGAGAAGCTGCGCTCGGAATTCGTCATCCGGGTCGACGGGGCGGTGCGCCGGCGCCCCCCCGGCACCGAGAACCCGGACATGCCGACGGGGCTCATCGAAGTCTATGTGCGCGAGATCGAGGTCTTAGGCCCAGCAGGCGATCTGCCGCTTCCGGTCTTCGGCGACCAGCCGTACCCCGAGGACACGCGGCTCAAATACCGGTTCCTCGATTTGAGGCGCGAGAAGCTGCACGCCAACATCATGCTGCGCGGGCGGATCATCGATTCGCTGCGGGCGCGCATGAAGGCTCAAGGGTTCTTCGAATTCCAGACGCCGATCCTGACCGCCTCGAGCCCTGAGGGCGCCCGCGACTTCCTCGTGCCCTCGCGCCTCCATCCGGGCAAGTTCTACGCGCTGCCCCAGGCGCCGCAGCAGTTCAAGCAGCTCACCATGGTCGCGGGCTTCGACCGCTACTTCCAGATCGCGCCGTGCTTTCGCGACGAGGACGCACGCGCCGACCGCAGCCCCGGCGAGTTCTACCAGCTCGACATCGAGATGAGCTTCGTCACCCAGGAGGACGTGTTCGCCGCGGTCGAGCCGGTGCTGCGCGGGGTGTTCGAGGAGTTCGGCGGCGGGAAGCCAGTGACCCAGACGTTCCCGCATATCCCGTATGCGGAATCGATGCTCAAGTATGGCGTCGACAAGCCGGACCTGCGCAACCCGATCGTGATCGCCGACGTGACGGAGGTGTTCGAGCGCGAGGACGTGACCTTCAACGCCTTCAAGCAGGTGATCAAGTCGGGCGGGGTGGTGCGCGCGATTCCCGCGCCGGGCGCGGCCAGGCAGCCGCGCTCCTTCTTCGACAAGCTCAACGACTGGGCGAAGGGGGAGGGCGCGCCGGGGCTCGGCTACATCATCTTCGAGGGCGAGGGCGACGCGCTCACGGGCAAAGGGCCGATCGCCAAGTTCCTGGCCCCCGAGGCGCAGAGGGCGCTTGTCGCCAAGGCGAAGCTCGCGGCCGGCGACGCCGTCTTCTTCGCCTGCGACAAGGAGGCGAAGGCCGCCAAGCTCGCTGGCGCGGCGCGCGTCCGGATCGGCAATGATCTTGGCGTCTGCAAGACGGACGTGTTCGAATTCTGCTGGATCGTCGACTTCCCGATGTACGAGTGGAACGAGGACGAGAAGCGGATCGACTTCTCCCACAACCCGTTCTCGATGCCGCAGGGCGGCCTCGAGGCGCTGGAAACCAAGGACCCGCTGGACATCAAGGCCTTCCAGTACGACATCGTCTGCAACGGCGTCGAACTGTCGTCGGGGGCGATCCGCAACCATCGGCCCGACGTCATGCTGAAGGCCTTCGAGATCGCCGGCTACGGCGAGGACGTGCTCCTGGAGAAGTTCGGCGGCATGTACCGCGCCTTCCAGTGCGGCGCGCCGCCGCACGGGGGCATCGCGCCCGGCGTCGACCGGATCGTGATGTTGCTCGCCGGCGAGGAGAACCTGCGCGAGGTCGTGCTCTTCCCGATGAACCAGCGCGCAGAGGACCTGCTCATGGGCGCGCCGTCGAGCGTGACGCCGAAGCAGCTGCGCGAGCTCCACATCCGTCTCAGCCCGCCGGAGAAGTGAGGCGGCTGACGGGCGCGCGTCCTTCGAGACGCGACGCTTCGGGCCGCTCCTCAGGATGATGGTCTAAGTCTCTGTCGTAACAGGAGAAAGCCTCTTAGAAAGGGTCTCCGCGCCGCCGGTCGTCCCGGGAATTTGGCGGGAATTTGGAAAGTCTTGGCGCCCGCCGTTTTCCCTGCGCTTACGCGAAAATTTGCGCCTTGGATTCGCTTGGATTTTCTTGGAATTTCTCGTCCGAAACGTGACTTTTCAATGGGTTCCACGGCTTGAGCGTTGCGAAAAAATTGTGCTGCTCCTCCAGGCGACAAGAAAGCGGTCGAGAGGTCAATAGCGGCGGCTTTGCGCCGCGCGCAAATCCCAGCAGGTCTCGATCCGGAGCGCCCATGGATTTCAGGATACGGCCTTTTCTGATTTTTAGCAAGCGATTGTCCAAAACACGACGCCCGGGCGCTTGCTTGGCCGCCTTGGAGGCGATCCTGCGAGACTTGCCTGCGAGACTTGCCCGCGAGACTTTCGCGTGAGAGCCGCGGCCGCCCTTGTTCGGGTCCGCCCCCCATGGTAGCGACGCGGGCGACGACGGGGTATAGCGCAGCCCGGTAGCGCGGAAGTTTTGGGTACTTCAGGTCGCAGGTTCGAATCCTGCTGCCCCGACCATCGCTAATTGATTGATGCAAAACTGGTTTTATACACCGATCAACTGAGATCCCGGCTGTCGTCCTGGGAGTTGCGTCAGGCGTCGACCACCTCAACTCCATCCTCGACAGCGACCAGCGCCTCCATAGCCGCCATCGGCCCCACGCGTCCTTGCGGGCATAGCCCCAGCCCAAAATCTCCCCACCAATCAGCCAGGACCACCCTGCCTTCCCCTATGTCCTAAACCCGGACACCCGCTTGCCCGCAACCGGAAAGCAGCGCAGACTTGACAGGAACTGGCGCGCAAACCTGAATGAAGCCGGTAATAATGGAGGAACGCTCATGAACAGACGCGAGACGATTAAACTGCTGGGCGGCACAGCTATCGCTGCCGCGACAAGCTTCAGCAGCAGACTGGCGTTCGCGGCCGAGTCGTCAATGGTCGTGGTCGTCAAGATCGCCGGCATTCCCTGGTTCAACGCTTTGGAAAAGGGTGTCGCCAAGGGCGGCAAGGATTTCAACATCGACGCCTCAATGGTCGGGCCGGCAAACGTCGACCCGGCGCAGCAGGTCAAGCTGCTTGAGGACCTCATCGCCAAGAAGGTCAACGTGATCGGCCTCGTGCCGCTCGACGTGAAGGTCACGCGCGCCGGTGCTGAAGCGCGCGCAGGAAGCCGGCATCAAGGTCATCACGCACGAAGGGCCGGAGCAGGAGGGGCGCGACTGGAACGTCGAACTGATCGACTCGGTGCAGTTCGGTGAAGTCCAGATGCAGCGGCTCGCCAAGGACATGGGCGAGGAAGGCGAATATGTCGTCTATGTCGGCACGCTGACCACGCCGCTCCACAACAAATGGGCCGATGCGGCGATTGCGTACCAGAAGGAACATTATCCCAAGATGAAGCTGGTCGCGGACCGCTTCCCCGGCGCCGACGAAATCGACACGTCCTACAAGACGACGCTGGACGTGATCAAAGCCTATCCGAACCTCAAGGGCATTCTCGGCTTCGGCTCAAACGGGCCGATCGGCGCGGGCAACGCGTTGCGCGAAAAGCGGCTCGGCAAGAAGATCGTCCTCGTGGGCACTGTGCTGCCGTCGCAGGCGAAGGATCTGATCGCCGACGGCATCATCCGGGAGGGCTTCCTCTGGAATCCGACCGACGCCGGCTACGCAATGGTCGCGGTCGGGCGCCTTGTGCTCGACGGCAAGGAAATGAAGGACGGGATGGAGATACCCGGACTGGGCAAGGCGTCCGTCGACGTGCCCGGCAAGCTGATCAAGGTCGACAAGATCATGCGCATCAACAACGACACCATCGACGGTCTCATTGCCGGCGGCTTGTAGACCCATCGCGGGGACGCCCCGCAGGGGTGTCCCCGGCCACTTTTGGCTGACATCGTCCAGACCTCCTTCCGGGCCGGATCGCCCGGAGGAGACAGCTTTGAACTTTGATCGAGGCGCCCGGCGTTGCCCAATTTTCTCGATCTGCATGCCATCTCGAAGCGATTCGGCGGCGTCGTCGCGCTGCGCAACGTCGCTCTGTCCTTGCCGGCGGGCGAGGTTCATTGCCTCGTCGGCGAGAACGGATCGGGCAAATCGACCCTCATCAAGATCATCGCGGGCGTGCTCCGGCCCGAGCCGGAAGGGCGTATTGTAATCGAGGGCCGCGAATACCCGCATCTCAACCCGGTGCAATCGACCGCCTGCGGCATCCAGGTCATCTATCAGGATCTGTCGCTGTTCCCCAATCTCACGGTCGCCGAAAACATCGCGGTCGGGCGCCATCTCGGCCCGCCGCGCCTGGTGCATTGGCGCACGGTGCGCGCAACGGCGGAAACGGCGATGGCGCGCATCGGCGCCTCGCTTGATCCATTCGCACGCGTCGAAGACCTCTCGATCGCGAGCCGCCAATTGGTCGCGATCAGCCGCGCGATGGCGGCCGACGCCAGGCTCGTGATCATGGATGAGCCGACATCGTCGCTGACGCGGCACGAGGTCGACGCGCTGGTCCGCCTCGTCGCCGACCTCAAGCGGTCGGGCATCTGTATCGTCTTCGTGTCGCATCGTCTCGACGAGGTGATGGAGATCGCCGAGCGGGTCACCGTGCTGCGTGACGGCGCCAAAGTTGGAGATTTTCCCGCCCAGGAGATGAACGACAGGAAGCTCGCCACGCTGATGACCGGCAAGGCCTATGCGTATGAGACCAGTGCGCCGGACCGCGCGAAGAGCGAGATCGTGCTCTCAGTGAGTCGGCTCACTCGAGCGGGCCAATATGAGGACGTCAGCCTCGACATTCACGCCGGCGAGATCGTCGGGCTGACCGGGTTGCTCGGATCGGGCCGCACCGAATTTGCGCTGTCGCTTTTCGGAATGAATCCGCCGACGTCGGGAGAGATCCGCTTGCACGGCAAACCGCTGGCGCTAATGACCAACGCCCAGGCGATTGCCGAAGGCATCGCCTATGTCTCGGAGGACCGACTCACTCTTGGGCTGGTGCTCGAGCAGCCAATCGTCTCGAACATTCTCATCACGGTGCTCGACAAACTCGCCAACCGGCTTGGGCTCGTCCCGGAGGCGGACCGACAGCGGACCGCGCGAACAGTGGATCGAGGATCTCGCGATCAAGGCGCCCAACCCCGACAACCCGGTCAAGACGCTTTCGGGCGGCAACCAGCAGCGCGTCGTTCTCGCCAAATGGATGGCGACCGGGCCTAAGCTTCTGATCCTCGACAGCCCGACCGTGGGCGTGGACATTGCCGCGAAGGACGGGATTTACGAGGTGGTCAAGGCGCTCGCGGCCAGGGGCGTCGCGATCCTGCTGATCTCGGACGAGATCCCGGAGGTCTATTACCATGCACACCGCGTCATCGTGATGCGTCGGGGACGACTTGCTGGCGAATGCATCCCGCATGAATCCTCCGAGGCCGACTTGCAAGCGGTGGTCGATGCCTGAGCGCGCGGGCCGCGACGCCACATCCGCGGGAGCGACCGCGTGACTCTCGCCGCGTCCCGCCCGGCGCTTTCACCCGCGTTCCAGCGCTTCCGCCGCAGTCACGAATTCTGGCTGTTGGCTGTCATCCTGGCGCTTTGCCTGGTTCTGTCGCTTGCGACCGACAGCTTTCTGACGTTTCAGAATCTGTTCGATCTGCTCACGTCCAACGCCTTTGTCGGGATTCTGGCTTCGGGTCTGCTGGTCGTGCTGATCGCCGGCGGCATTGACATTTCCTTCACCGCGACCGCGTCGGTCGCACAATATGTCGCGCTGACGCTAGCGATCCATTATGGTCTCGGCTGGCTCGCGATGTTCGCGATTGCCGGCGCGATCGGCGTCGCCTGTGGCGCCATCAACGCCCTTTTCATCACCACGCTGCGCATCTCGTCGATCATCGTCTCGATCGCGACGCTCAACATCTTCTACGGGTTGTTGATTTTCGTCACGGGCGGCAAATACATCACGTCGCTGCCAAAGTTCTTCCGCGACGGGATCTGGTGGTTCGAGTACGACGACGCGAGCGGGACCCCTTATGCGCTGAACTTGCAGATCCTCGTTCTGGTCCTCGCGTTCGCATGCGCCTGGCTGCTGCTGAACCGGACCAATGTCGGGCGTCAGATCTATGCGCTCGGCGGCAATAAGGACGCCGCGCAGCGGCTCGGCTTCCACGTCGTTCGACTGAATTTCCTGGTTTATGGCTATCTGGGCCTCATCGCCGGCGTCGCCTCGCTGGTGCAAGCCCAACTCGCACAATCGGTGACGCCGACGGTGCTCGTCGGCAAGGAGCTCGACGTGCTGGCGGCGGTCGTTCTGGGCGGGGCTAGCCTGACGGGGGGCGTCGGCACGGTGTTTGGAGCCATTCTCGGCGTCACGCTCCTGGCCATCCTGCAGAACGGCCTGGTTCTCCTCGGGGTCTCCTCATACTGGAATCAGTGGTTCGTCGGCCTGACCATCCTCTGCGCGGTTTCGATCACGGCCTGGCGGGACCGCCGCCGTCGATCGGCCAAGGCGATCAATTGAGGGGCCAGCGATGAGCCTCGACGCCAGGGCTCCATGGTGGGCGTTCTCGCTGCCCCGCTTTCGGGGCGGCGCGGCGCAGATCCTTTCGCTCGTCCTCGTCGCGCTCGTCGTCGTCTTCTGGCTCCTGCTCGGCGATCAGCTCTTCAGCGCCGGCGCGCTTCAGTCGATGGCGTTCCAACTGCCGGAACTCGGAATCCTTTCCCTGGCGATGATGGTGGCGCTGCTGTCGGGCGGCCTCAACCTTTCCATCATCGCGACGGCCAATCTGTGTGCGCTCGCGATGGCCTGGGTGCTGACGACCCATGCGTCGGGCGCCGAAGGTTTCATGTGGCTGGGCTGGCAGGCGATCGCCGTGCTGGCGGGCGTCGCGGTCGGAACGATCGTCGGGCTGATCAACGGATTCGTCATCGCCTATCTCGGCGTTTCGCCGATTCTCGCCACGCTGGGCACGATGACGATGTGCAAGGGCCTGTCGATCGGCCTGACGCACGGCAACGTCATCTCCGGTTTTCCGGATCCGATCGTCTTTCTTGGCAACGGAACCCTCATGGGCGTGCCCGTGGCGCTGTTGATCTTCCTGGCGCTTTGCGCGCCGGTGGCGATCCTGCTCAACAAGAGTCCGTTCGGTCACAAGATTTACATGATCGGGTCAAACGAAAGGGCGACGCGCTATTCCGGGGTGGACACCAAGCGCGTGCTGCTGGGCGTCTATCTGCTGTCCAGTCTGCTCGCGGTCGTCGCGGCGCTGGTGATGATGGCGAGGTTCAATTCCGCCAACGCCGCTTACGGCGAGAGCTACCTGCTGGTGACCATTCTGGCTGCTGTGCTTGGCGGCGTCGATCCGTTCGGCGGCTTCGGCAAGGTTGGCGGTTTGCTGATGGCCCTGATCGTGCTCCAGGTGATCTCTTCGGCCTTCAACCTTCTCAACTTCAGCCCGTTCCTGACGGTGGCGATCTGGGGCGCGCTTATCATAGGCGTCACGGGGCTTAGCGTCTTGCTGGAGAGCCTCGGGTGGAGACGTCGGTGACGGTTGCAACTTTTTTCCAGGTCGTGGCTCGTGGCCACGGAAGTTGAGGCGCTACGGAGGATTCAATGGAAATGAGACGAATGACCGCGCGAAACGGCGAGAGTCTCGCGTTTTCCGCCGTCGGGTTGGGTACGGGTCCACTCGGCGACTTCTATGAACTGCTGGACGAAAAGACAGCGATCAGCACGGTCGAACAGGGCCTGGCCAGTGGCGTCAGGGTCTTCGACAGCTCACCTCACTATGGCAACGGGCTTGCGGAAAGCCGGATGGGCGCCGGACTTCGGCGCGCGCAGCGCGACCAGATCGTCGTTTCGTCCAAGATCGGCCGCATCATGGATCCGTTCGGCAAGAAGCCCGAGGTTCGCAAAGACGTGGTGTCCCCCGGCTTCGCCGGAGGCTTTCCCCACGCTCCCCGCTTCGACTATTCCTATGACGGGGCGATGCGCTCGATCGAGCATTCGCTGCTTCGCATGGGGTTGGACCGGCTCGATATCGTTCTCATTCACGATTGCGATGTCTGGACGCATGGCCGCGACGATGCGGGACCGCGCTTCAAGGAAGCGATGGCCGGCGCCTATGTCGCGCTCGACAAACTTCGCCGCGAGAAGGTCGTCAAGGCGATCGGCTTTGGAATCAACGAAGCCGACACCTGCGTCAAGTTCGCGAGGGCAGGAGACTTCGATGTCGCGATGATGGCGGGTCGCTATTCACTGCTCGATCAGACGGGGTTGCAGGAATTTCTGCCGCTTGCCTTGGAGAAGGGCATGGGCGTGATGCTCGCGGGCGTATTCAATTCCGGCATTCTGGCGACCGGTTCGATACCGGGGGCCAAATTTGACTATGCAGTCGCGCCGGAGGCGATCGTGACAAGAGTGAAGGGAATCGAAGAGGTCTGCCGAAGGCACCATGTCACTATTCGTCAGGCGGCGCTCCAATTCGCGATCGCTCATCCCGCTGTCGTCTCCGTTGTGCTGGGCGCCGTGACGCCGGACGAAGTCAAGGCGAACGTCCACGATGCGTCAGTCGAAATACCAGCGGGCCTATGGTCTGACCTCAAATCAGCGAACCTGCTGAATTCGGCCGCGCCGACTGCGGGATAAGCGCATCTGGCGCTGCCGTCGGGGCGCCTGATGCGAGTTCTCGGCCCGATTGATCGTGCACAGGTCATGCACGTGCAGGGCCCAGGTGAGCGCAATGGTTGATCTCCGAGAGCTTGTTCGTCTCCACGACCGCGTCGCGATCGTCACTGGCGGCGCGCGTGGAATAGGTCGAGAGACCGCCGAGACGCTTTCCACGGCTGGCGCGCGGGTCGTGATCGCCGATCGCGACAAAGGCGCGGCCGAGGCTGCCGCAACCCAAATGAGCGCCGCCGGCCTTCGGGCGTCGGCAATCCACGTCGATGTGGCGGACGAGGCCAGCGTCGAAGCGATGGTCCGGGCGACGATGGAAAAGGAGGGCCAACTCGACATCCTTATCAATAACGCGGGGATCGCAATTCGGCGCGCCGCCGTCGATCTCGCGCTCGCGGATTGGGACAAGGTCGTCGCCGTCAACATGACCGGCGCTTTTCTTTGTGCCCGCGTCGCCGCGCGGCCGATGATCGCGGCCGGCGCGGGGGCGATTGTGAATGTGGCCTCCATTATGGGCCTGTCTGGCGGCGGCCTCTATCCTAACGTATCCTATCAGGCGACCAAGGGAGCGATCGTGAACATGACCCGCGCGCTCGCGGTGGAATGGGCTCCGCAAGGCGTTCGCGTCAATGCGGTCGCGCCGACTTATGTGCGCACCGAACTCATCGAGCCTATCTTGAAGGACCCGGAGCTGGTCGCGAGCATCGAGGCGATGACCCCTCTGCGCCGTCTCGCCGAAGCAAGTGACGTCGCCGCGTCGATTGCCTTTCTCGTTAGCCCCGCGGCGGCGATGATAACTGGGCATGTGCTGGCCGTAGACGGAGGATTCCTCGCGCAGTAGGGAACGCGGGGATGGCTTTCCGTTCCCGATGCGACGTCGATCGTGTCGCGATCTTCGAAACGCCGGTGCAGGAGAACCCGCCGTGACCCTTTATTTGGCGATGTCTACGGCAGGATTTTGGGCGAAAATGGTGTTGTGGTAGGAATGACCGCGCTATAGATCAGCCGGTCGGCTGAGGTTCGAATCCTCCCGCGCCGACCATCGCTGAGTGACTTCGCTGAAGGGCCGCCATGACCGCTCGCATCTATCTGCCCGCCCGCAGCGCCGCCCAGTCGGGGCAGGCGAAGGACAAGTGGATCCTCGAATACGAGCCGGAGAAGCCGCGGGTCATCGAGCCGCTGATGGGGTGGACGAGCTCGAACGACATGAAATCGCAGATCAGGCTCCGCTTCGACAGTAAGGACGAGGCGATCGCCTATGCCGAGCGCAACGGCATCGCCTATCGGGTCGAGGAGCCGAAGCCGGCGATCCGCAAGATCATGTCCTACTCCGACAATTTTCAGCCGAACCGGGTCGTTCCCTGGTCGCATTGAAGTCTTAGATCAAGCCGCTCGCTTGCAGCCGGGTTCGGCTCCGTAGCTCAGTGGATAGAGCAGCCGCCTTCTAAGCGGCAGGTCGCAGGTTCGAATCCTGCCGGAGTCGCCAGCGACAACCCCCTCAGTTACCTAAGGAAAGCGACGAGGAATCAAGGGGAAAATGGGAGCAGGCGTCTCGAAGGCGCTTGCTGCCGATTGTCCACGGTAATATACATCTGTCCGTCACGAGACACGACCGTTTGCCGGAAAAGTGTCTCGCAGTGTGTCTCCTTACGGAGTGACGGACATGACTAACGCCGCGCGTGAATTGCCGAAGACCGATCGGGGCTGGCAGGCGTACCTTCAAAACATCAAGCCGCCGGCCCAGCGGAAATGGCATACCCTCGGGGCCGGGTTAACCGTCTGTCTGGAGCCGAGCGGGTCAAAGACGTTTCAGGCTCGGATTTGCAGAATTCGGCATCGACAAGGATGCTCGGCGCATCCGCATCGGCTCGTTCCCCGAGAACAGCGTCTCGGACGCGCGGGCCGAGTTGGCCCGAATGAAATCGAAGGCGAAAGAGGGGCGCGATCCCGCCCTCGACGCGCGCCGCGAACGGGCGGGCGTGACCGTACCGAACACGGTCGGCGAACTCGTCCAGGAATATCTCTCCATTCTCAAAGGAAAGGTCGCCGCCAAGACCCACAAGATTGAGCGCGATCTCCTTGAAGGCGTGCTTACGCCCAAACTGGGAACGATGCTCGTCGCCGATCTGTCCCCGGCAGACGTTGGGGCGGTCATTAGGCAGTATGCCGCCCGCCTGAAAAAGGAGGGTCGGTCGGACGGAGCGAACGCCAACAAACTCCTTGCCGCTACGCGCCGCATGTTCAAGCGGGCGCGAGGGGAGGGGCTAGCGCCGGCCGGTGGCCCAGGACGCGGCGATTCTCGCAAGCCTCGCCATGCAACACGGCTGCCCGCTCGAAACGCTGCGCCACGCAATCGAGGGGCGAGGGGAAGGACCGCTGGCGGCGATCGAGGGCGCGCCATGAGCGTCGACCCGAGAATTCTCACGGCCTCGGCCGAGGCGCGCGAGGCCGTCAAACGCGATTACGGGGAGCAACTCTGTGACGAAGCGGAGGCCGGGCAATGCCGATCAACCCGTTCAACATCATAGGCCAGCATAGCAGGCTCGAGTGAGGGCTTGTGAGGGCATGGCCTCGCGCGGGCGCGCACGCGCGCGCGTCTGCGCGTAACGTCAATATATCCAAGAAGATACAACGCTTTGCCGGCGGCGACGGGATATATCCACGACGACATAATGCTGGGGTGTCCTGTTTTCCTGACACGCGAGAGCAGGCTTCGGTGCATGCGCAACATCAATGGGTCAGCAGCGCCCGGACTACGGCCGGGACGATCTCGATGGAGAAGCGCCGGGATGAGAAGTCGATCCAGCTCCGGCGATAGGCGATGATGGTCATGGCCGACGATCAGCGGTCGGATACCGCCCAATCGCGCAAGCGGGTGCAGAGATAGAGTTCGCCGCCTCCTTCAGCGTCGGGATAGCCCGGCCTGTTTCTGAAGCTCGCGACGCAGAGCCGCTTGGCACGCGCCCTTCGTTGGAAATTCAGGGACAAGACCGGCGCTACGCACGACCGCGCCGGAGCCGTTCTCCCACCCAAGGCTGAGCAGCACCCAGTCATTTTCCCGAGATCCGACCGCACTCGCGCCTGAAGTGCAGGATTCGGCCGATCTTACCGTCGACGAGGCGCGGAACCCATTTGAAGCTCATAGAGGCGGCCCAGACGCAGTAGGCGAGGGCGAGAAAATGAACCATCCGGACCAAACCGAAGTGCCACTTGCTCATCTCGCCATGGATGCGCGTCCGGAATCCAGTCGGCGTTGGACAGCCCGCTCGTCTTGAATATTGCGGAAACGATCAGCATCGCCACGCTGAGCAACACGATGACCAGGGAAGGGCGTCGCCCGCTCTGGCGCGACATGGCCGCGCAAACAATGCCGATCGTGAACAGGAGTTGCCAGTCAAGCGGACTGAAGGCCGGAGAGTTCGGCGGCGCCGGACCACTCATCCAGATATGCGCGGCGAGCCTGGCGGAGAGGTATATCGCGGCCGACACGGCGATCGCCATCGGCTGGTTTCGGGTCGTCATGGCGACCGCAACGGGGGTCCACAGTGATAGGACAACATAAAGGGGCAAAACACTGAAATAGCTGAGTTGGCGCTGCAAGGTGAGAAAGGCGGCCCAGCTTCGGACCGAGCCGAGATCGAGCGTGAAGGGGAGTGTCACAAGGGCGTGGGCTCCGGTCGCCGCGTAGGCCGCAGCAAAGACGGCAAGCGCCGCGAGCGTCATGCCAATATTGATGCAATAGAGTTTAATCGCCCGATTGACGCAGATGGAGGCGACGCTCACAGTCCCGGAACGTCGCGCCTTAGGCAGGTACGCGAGCCCGGCCGAAACGCCTGAAAGAAAGACAAATCCCTCCGCCGCGTCCGAAAAGCCGAAATTCTTCGGGGTTAAATTGTCGAGAATGCAGCCAGGAATATGGTCGACGACGATCGCAAGCTGCGCTGCGCCGCGCCAAAAATCCACGTCTTTGATACGCTCGCCCACGTAAGGCCCTCGGCGCGCCGCGTCGCCAAATTCAGGTCCGCCCGAAGCAGTGTCAAGACGAGCGGCGGAATCGTCAAACCGACGGCGAGCACAGGTCTTAATCTCAGTGACCCAGTCTGGTCGTCTTCGCTGGCGAGAACATTGGCTACGGACAAGTGGACATCGGACTGGGTTACCCGAAAGGTGTCCACGAACCCTCCACTTGGGCTATGATGCTCCTCGGCTCGCGGGCCTAGGCTTCGCGGGCTATCGCGGGCAAGGGCGGGTCACGCCACGGTCGCCGCTTAGTCCGCCATCACCAGCAAGCCACGGCTACAAGGCCCAAAAGGTTTACAGCCAGGCCATGCGACACCGTCCAAGCCGCCCGCGCCGTACAAGCCTTCGATCGGCGATCTCGTGGCCTTCGCGTTCACGCGCCGGACGTCGCTCTGTTTCACTCCAGAATGGGTCACGCCTTTGATTATCGATCGACAGGACCTGATGGTGCGAACGATGCTACACGCCCTCGCGGTCGGGCTTTTGCATGGCCACGCAAGCGCAGGCGCAGGAGCAAGAGGTTCACTTTTCGGCAGAAGAGCGCCTTGACGCGATAGACGCGGAGCTTATCGCCACCGCCACGCGCTCGATCGACCTCGCGTCCTGCAGTTCCGGTTCGCCCTTCTGCTTGACCTTGCGCGTGCGGCGATCATGACGTGGCTGACCACGCCGCGCGCCGCCTCGGACAATTTACGGCTCGATGCGGTTCTCGGCTCCGTAATTTTAATTACAGAGTCGGCGCGCGCCGCGTCGGCGGCTTCTCCCTGCAGCCTCCGGCTCTGCCAACGCGTAATGCGGTCGAAGTCCTCGGCGGCGCCGAGCACGTCCACGATGCCTGCTTGGTCAGGCGACGCCACTTGAGGTTGTGCGTAACGACGAGATCAGCGCGACGTGCCGTTCGCCGTCGAACTGCACGTAGCGCGGCGCGACGCCGGCGCGCCTGCAGGCGGCGCGCAGTTCGACCGTCAGGTCGTCCCCTCGAACGACACGATCGGATCGATCAGGCCGTGGGCGCGGATGTCGTCGGTCAGGTCCTGCAGTCGTCTTCGTCCGCCGCCTTCTAAGCGGCAGGTCGCAGGTTCGAATCCTGGCGGAGTTGCCAGTCATGACAATGGGTTATCGCGAGACTTGCAGAAACATGATCACGAGCCTTTCCGCCGCGGCGACGCGCATTTGACAACCCCCCCGACCTCGGAGGGGTCTTCACGGGCATTCCGGCAGGGCGAGTAGAGTCGCCGGCTGAACCCAGTCCGGCTCGGCCTTGAGATATTCGCGACCGGAGGCGGATCTCGCCGCTACGATCCAGACGCTCTTTGTCTGGCCTGCGGTCCAGAAGCGCCATTTGCCTGTCTTCATGCCGGCGATGGCGGCGTCTTCGGTTAACGCCCAGCGTGTGCCGTCGGGATTGACGCCTCCAACGTATCGAACGCGATGGTGGGCTTTCGCTTTGTCACATTTGACGCACTGTACTTGAACAACGTCGGTCATTGGGGTCATTCTCGGGGTCGTTCTCGGCTTGCCCCACCGGTAATTTAGACTGCAATATCGGCTGTTTAGCGGCAAGCGCTGACTTGCCTGGCGAATTAACCACCGTCGAACGAAACGAGCTCGCGTTGGCCACGCCTGGCTTCTGCAGAGCGCGCGGCGGCGATGGCTGCTTCGGCAACAACCTGGGTCGAGCGGATCTTTGCTCACGTTGACATCAACCGCAAAGCGCTCAGATTATTACAAACTGTTCACTAGCGCGAGATTCTCGGAACCATGCTTCAATGCGCCTCGCAGAGCCTGCGCGCGTTCCATCAATTGAGCGATGATACGTATTAGATTTGCATCGAATTTATTGAGGCGGGGCGGCTATAGGCATTGAAGGCGCATGTAATGTCAAAGAAAGAGGTTTTGTCGACTCGTCTTTCAGATGCGCTTTTCAATCAGGGCAGCCCAAAAAACTCGGCTGGAATTTCTTCCTCCCGGCCAACGCCCGAGGACGGACGCCGTCTGATTCATGCGTTCATGGATGTCAAGCCCGCCGCTTTGCGGGAGGCGATAATCCAGCTTGTCACAGAACTATCGAAGCTAGAGAACAACAAGCAGTAACGCGTTCGATTCTCAGTTAATGACTCTTTCTGGCTCCGGATGTCAAGATCGGCTTGGCGTATTTTCCGCTGTTGTCATTCCGATAGTCAAGCTTAGTCTCAATTTCTGAAAGAGCCATGTCAATAAAATAAATGAGATGGTCGTTATCGACTTGCTCGGCCATGCCACGAATCTTGGTCAGCTCGATTTCAATCAATTTTCGCCGCGCTGAGATTAGCATCGACTTTACTCGCTTTGCACTCGCAAGCGCATTCTATACGATTCACGTATCGGCGCAATCGCCAGATATGGCGAGTTCATAACGTGAACAAAGCAGATTCCGGTCCCGGCGTGTCCATACGCCGACGGATCATGTCTGATACCGAAATGCTGGTGAGAGCGGGCCTCTTTTCATTTTCAGCGCCTAGCGCCGGCGCGCCGCCCAGAGCGGGTCCGCCCGAACGCATCCACAAGCAGCCGCGGCGCCTCAACGACATTTCCGTCTTGTCAGGGTCTGGCTGTGGACGCAGTGTGGACCGCAACGAGGCTGGCATCGGCGAATGGGGCGGGGGCGATGGCGAACTTCTTGTGGACCGCTTTCATCGCCGACAATGGCAGCAACGACATCCTGGTCGCCTCATCCGACGGAACGTCATGGACGCCGAGCGTCGCCATCAACCAGACCAGCCCGTTCACGCCCTCTCTGGCGCTGTTCAAGGGCACGCTTTACGTCGCTTTCATCACCAACGATGTCGACAGCGCGACCGGCGTCCCCAGCAACCGCATCTTCATCTCATCGACAGATGAAGGCGTCAGCTGGAGCAGCGCGCAATTCTTCAACGAATACAGCAAGTGCGCGCCGTCGCTGGCGGTGTGGAACGATAGGCTCCACGTCGCCTTCGTCGCCAACGATCCTTCGAACGCGATCCTCGTCTATTCGACGGCGGACCCGGACGCCAAGCCCTGGACCGCGACAACGGCCGTCAAGCAAACCACCGCCAGCACGCCCTCCCTGGCGGCCTTCGGCCGCAAGGGGGACACGGGCCAGCTTTATCTGGCCTTTGCCGCCGACAACGGGTCGAACGACATCTTTGTCTGCTCCCTGGGCGCCGAGGGCCCCTGGTCTCCGGCGACCGTGACCGGCCAGTCGTGTCACTTCTCGCCGTCTTTGGCGGTTTTCAATCACACGCTTTTTGTCGCCTTCGCTGCGGCCAACGGCAGCAGGGATCTGCTCGTCTCTTGGCTGAACCCGAACGGAACCTGGTCGGGCGCTGCGCCGGTGAACCAGTCCAGCTCGGCGTCGCCCTCAGCCGTCGCCTTCGGCAATGACCTCTGCCTCGGATTTGTCGCGAACAATTCCGGCGACGAAATCCTGATGACGTCGGCCTCCAACCCGGTCGCTTCGTGGCCGAGCACGAACGTCGATCTCAAGCAATCGAGCGCCGCCGGGCCTTCTTTTGCACAGGCCCCGTTCGCATGCTGCTGGGAGCTGGTGAAGGCGGATCACCGACAGCTCGTCGGCAACAGCAATTATTTTCTCTGGGGCGGAACCTGCGCGCCCCCGGTTCCCAACGTGCTCAAGCTCAAGCTCGTCATCGAAATCGGCAGCGACCTCGTCTGCGGGCAGGCCTACCACCCGAAGAACCCCAACGTCAAAGCCACCCAGGGATTCGATTTCCAGCTGAACTGCTATCCGCCGGTCGGCGACACCGCCAGCCGATGGCAGCAATATGTCTTCTCCTTTCAACCAGACTACACCGATGGGACCATTCCTCCGACGCCGACGATCACGTGTTCGGTGGAGTTTTTCGGAACGTCGGGGTTCAATGCGCATCTGCCCGGCTATTTCCCGGTCGCCTCGGCTGCCTCCGCCCGCGGCGGCGCCGCCACGCCGCAGACAATTCCGGCCGGATATGTCTTCACCATCGAACTTACCAACGATCCGGTAGGAAACGTCATCAACGCGGCCTTCACGGTGGTCGACAATAACGGAAACAATAGAACTGGTCGCTGCCGATCGGGCCGACGGGCGCGCCGATCGTCGGCGCCAAGTCAAGCCCGTTCACCGCGAACGGACAATTCGTCTTCGGCCCCTCGGCCGCCGCCCCGATCATCTCGTTCCAGCTCAATATCGCCGGAGTGAACGGCTCGGCGTTCGTGCCGTTCACCTCAGGCCAGGGCGCGATCACCTATACGGCGTCGAATTTGATGTACGTGGACGACAGGCAGCCGCCATGCTCCGCTTCGCAGCGCGGACTGACCGGAGAAAGCTCGAACTGCGCCTATTCCCTCCTTCCCGTCGGCCCCAGCAGGACCTTCGTCCAACCGTTCTTCCCGCAGCCCTCATAGGGCCGCAGGACGCAGCGCGGTGACATGTGAAGAGAGCCGTTCAAACCTGGCTCACGACTCCGGTCGCCGGGGATGAGCATCTTGTTCACGGTGGGATGGCTCGGGCTGGAGAAGGGTTGAACCACTCGCCGCATTGCGCGATACTTTTCGTATCGAAAGGGGCGACCGCGCTGTCAATACGAAAAGTATCAATTCGCCAGATCAAGGCCGCCCGCGCGCTGCTCGGATGGTCTCAGGAGGACGCGGCGAATTTTTCCGGCGTCTCGGTTCCGACGATCAAGCGGCTCGAGTCCACGGACGGTCCGATCGGCGGCCGCGCCAGCACTGGCGAGCGGATCAAGGACGCGATGGAGGCAGCCGGCATCGCCTTTATCGAGGAGAACGGCGGCGGGCCGGGGGTAAGGCTCCGAAGGCCCAGACATTCGGGATATGGGATCGAATGAGCCATGTCTGCGCGTGGCGCTGGGCTTAGGCGCGATTCACGGCCCGGCTTCGCTCCGGTAGGGCGCCGTGCTGCCGCCGATCGGCGGCTTCTTCATCACGACGAAGCCCGAGCGCTCCAGATGCTCCGCCAGTCGCTTCGCCACGATCGACGACATGAGCTCGTCGGCGTTGTGGACCCGCTTGCGCCCGCTGAAGCGCAACGCGAAGGCGAGCGCGTTGGCGACGTCTTCGGCTGTGGCGGGCGTGAGGGCGTCGGCGGGATCGCTCATCCTGGCATGATAGCCTCAGGTAGCGAACAAAACAAGAACATACCCGACCGGGACCGACCGCGCCGGGCGGATGGCGGTCTCTCGCCCGACGCTGTCTAAGTCACCGCAGCCCAGCCGACTGCTGTGGCCTGACGCCTAGCGTAATCCGAGCGAGCCGCCGGCGGAATTGCCATTTTTGCCGCAGACGCCGGGCGAATTGCGCCGACGCCGCTGACCGAGGCCCGTTGTCGCGCCGCTATAGCCGCTACCGACCGCGCGGGTTCGACGATCTCTGTGCTGTACGGCGCCGGCTCCATGAAATTTCTGTGACGAATTCACGAATTTCGGTTGCTTCTGACACATTTTCGCCTGCATATTGAACACCCAGCCGCGCTGGGCAACCAATGCCCGGGACCAAAGGGACGTGAACCCCCTACGGACCTTTGGGGGATGCGGTCGATGGGAGGCGATGGGGCTCAGCACCACCCAGGGATGCAATTACAGCGCCTTGGCGAATCCATCGTTTGCCCACAACTCGGCGGCCGGGACACGAAGGTGTTTCGGCCATTTTTTGTCCGCGCGCCGCGGGTTGCGGCCAACCCTGAGCAGGAACTTGGGGGGCGTTTTGCGGCGGCGCGGTCCGGGGCGCCTCAATTGGCCGCGCCCGGCGGCGGGCGCTCGGTCACGTTCTCGCCGCGATTGGACGGCAGGGATGCTGGGTCGGCGGCGGCGCGGGCCGCAGACCGCCGACGGGATCGGGGCAGCCGGGAATGGCGCGCTCCCTGACCCGGCTGTTGGATCTCATGAGGTTCGAACGGCCCGGTTTCGTTAGCGAAATCGGAAACGAAGCGGGTTCAAAAGTGCCAGAGCGGTATTGAGGGTTCGGTAAACGCCCGCCCGTGAGGTCGGCCCTCGGGGACTGCGGCGCGCAGGCCGGGCCTCGGCCAGGCAGGCGAGTAAGCGTCGATGAGCGTTTCGCCTTTGGGACCCGGAGGCTCTTGGGCCAGGCGAGGATGCTTCGCCGCGTTCGGCGTCGCTCTCGCGGCATCGCTCTCCGCTTGCGCCAATCAAACGGTCCAGCAGCACTACGCCCACGGCAAGGAACATTTCTCGCAGAAGAAGTACGGCCGCGCCAGTCCGAAAGTCGTCGCGGACGGCGAACCCGTGCCGCGCGGCGGCGGCCAGTATCTCGTCGGCCATCCCTATTCGGTCGCGGGCCACACATATTACCCATCCGAGAACGAGAACTACTCGGCGGTCGGAATGTCGTCCTGGTACGGCGCAGCCTTTCACGGTCGCCGCACGGCGAACGGCGAAGTCTACGACATGCGCTCTCTCACCGCGGCCCACCCCACCATGCCGTTGCCGAGCTATGCGCGGGTGACAAATCTCAGCAACGGATATTCCGTGATCGTTCGGGTGAATGATCGCGGTCCATACCACGGCGGCCGTGTCATGGACGTCTCGTCACGCACCGCGGATGTGCTGGATTTCAAGGGCGCGGGCACCGCGAAGATCAAGGTCGAATATGTTGGGCGCGCCCCGCTCGAAGGCTCGGACGACAACATGCTGCTCGCGAGCCTCCGAACCGACGGAAGCGCGGCGACGCTCAACGGATATTCCGGGCCGGCGGAGACGATGGTGGCGAGCGCCGTTCCTGGAGCGCCGCAGCCAAGCCTATTCGGCACGCTCTTCGGGTCGAGCCAGGCGGCCGCGCCGTCACCTGCTCCGCCCCCCGCGGCGGCCGCGCCGTCGCCGCCGGAACCGATCCGCGTCGCGGCTGTGGAGCCCCCTTCACGCCCCGAGCCGGTCCGAGCCTTGGAGACTGGGCCGGCCTCGGAACCTGACACGGAGGCGCCGCCCTTGGCCGCCTCCCATCGGGCGCACGGTCCTGTTCCCACTCCGCCACCGCGTCCCTTCGACCTCGGCGCAAATCCGCCGCCTGCCGCAGTGACGGTCGCCTCCCGCGCACGGGTCTCCGCCGCTCAGGTCGCGGTGCTGCCGCCGCGCCGGCCGCTCGGTCAAGCAACTGCCGAGAAGGCTCTCTATTTCGTCGAGCCACCGAAACGCATGAGCGGCAGCCCGTTTGAGGGGCTAAAGACCTCCAAGGCGTCGCTGTTCGACCAGTGAGCCTTGTTTTCGCGCTAGATTGCCTCACTTGTTAGGGACATTGAATCCTCCCAGACCAGGAGCACTCGTTCGCCTTGAGCGACCTCTTTTGGGAAGAGTCCGGAAGGATGTCCGCGTGAATTTTAGTCCCGCTTTTCCCGTGTTGCTCGCCTTCGTCGCGACGGCGCTTGCGCAACCGGCTCTTGCGGACGGATTTCACCACCTCCGCGCCCTTCGCTCTGATGGAGGATTACGATACCGGCTCAGTCCTGTTCGAAAAGGACGCCGACGATCCGACGTCGCCAGCATCGACGGCGAAGCTCATGACGGCGGAGATCGTCTTCCACGAACTGAAGGAGGGGCGTCTGCGACTCGACGACCTCTTCGAAGTGTCGGAGAGGGCCTGGCGGGAAGGCGGCGCTCCTTCCCGCGGCGCAGCGATGTTCCTCGCGGTCCATAGCCATGTCAGGGTCGAAGACCTCCTTCGCGGACTTCTCATTCAATCCGGCAACGACGCCGCAATGACGCTCGCGGAGGGGCTCGCAGGCACGGAGGATAATTTCGCGACGCTCATGAACAAGCGCGCCGCCGAACTCGGAATGACTCACTCGCATTTCGCGAACGGGCGCGGAAAAGCCGCGCCAGCACAGGAGGTTACGCCAAGGGATATGGCGCTCCTCGCCGCGCACGTCATTCACGACTACCCGGATTACTATCATTACTTCGGAGAGCGGGAGTTCACCTGGAACAAGGTCCGTCAGCTCAACCGCAATCCGCTCCTGACGATGGACATCGGCGCCGATGGTCTCAAGGCCGGCGATGTCGCCGACGGCGGTTTCGCCATCGTCGGCTCCGCGGTCCAGGATGGCCAGCGCCTCATCGTCGTCATGAACGGTTTCAAATCGGCGACCGAGCGGGCCGAGGAGACGCGGAAGGTGTTGGACTACGGCTTCCATTCTTTCGATCGCCGCGCGCTGTTCGACGCGGGCGCAACGGTAGGGGCGGCTTCGGTCTATGGCGGGGCGTCGAGCGAGGTCCCGCTTGTGAGCAAGGCGTCAGATCGTGCTTTTCGCGCCGCGCGGCGAGAGCGATAAGGTCGTCGCCAGGGTGGTCTACACGGGGCCGCTCGCCGCCCCGGTCGAGGCAGGCAAAGACGCGGGACGTTTGAAGATCTGGCGAGGGGATATGCTGGTCGTCGACGCCCCTCTCAAGACCGCCGCCGCCGTTCCGCTTGGCGGATTGACTAGCCGCGCTTTCGACGGCGGCGTCGAACTTGCTGGCAACGCCGTGCGAAGCGCTTTGCGACAGGCGCTGAAGCGTAAATGAGCGAGACGAGGCGGGGCCGCTTCATCACGCTCGAGGGCGGGGAGGGGGCAGGCAAGTCGGTGCAGGCGAAGCGGCTCGCGAATAGGCTCGGGGAACTCGGCCTCGATGTGGTGCGGACGCGCGAGCCCGGCGGCTCGCCCGAGGCAGAGGCGCTGCGCGAAGTCATTCTATCGGGCTTTGCGGCCCAGTTCGGCCCCGAGGGGGAAGCGCTGCTCTTCGCCGCCGCGCGGATCGACCATCTCGATCAAACGATCGTTCCCGCGCTCGAGCGCGGCGCCTGGGTGGTGTGCGACCGCTTCGCCGATTCGACGCGCGCCTATCAGGGCGCCGCGGCCAAGGTCGCCGTGGAATTTGTGACCAAGCTCGAGCAGGTTGACGGTTGGCGCGAACAGGCCCGATCTGACGCTCATCCTCGATCTTCCGGTCGAAGCCGGTCTTGCGCGGGCGCAAAATCGCCGGGGCGAGGCCCGACGCCGACCGGTTCGAGGCGGAGGGCTTGGCCTTTCACGAGACGCTGAGGCAGGCGTTCCTCGCCATTGCGGCCGAAGAGCCGGAGCGTTGCGTCGTTGTCGACGCGTCCCTATCCGAAGACGACGTCGCCGCAGCGATCTGGGCCGCGGTGACGGCGCGCCTCGATCCCGAAGCCGCCGCCAAGGCCGAAACGCGGTGAGGAAGTAAAGAAGTCGAGGACGTTCCCGAGAGCGACGTATTTCCGGAGGCGCCGCATCCGCGTCACGCGACGAGGCTCGTTGGCCACGGGCGCGCCGAGGCCGAGCTGCTGGCGGCGTATCGGGAAGGGCGTCTGGCCCACGCTTGGCTCATCGGCGGCTTAGAGGGAATAGGCAAGGCGACTCTCGCATGGCGCTTTGCCCGATTTGTGCTGGCGAACCCCGACCCGCGCGCAGCCGCGGTGCGCGAGGCCCGCGATCTGACGGTGCATCCCCATCATCCGACGGCGCGGCTGCTCGGCGCGCTCGCTCACCCGGACTTCGCGCTCATTCGCCGCGAATGGCAGACGGACAAGAAGAAGTTCTCGACCGAAATCCAGATCGACCACGTGCGGGAAGCTCTCCAGGTCTTCCAGATGTCGGCGGCGTTCGGAGGATGGCGGGTATGCATCGTCGATTGCGCCGAGGACTTGAACCGCAACAGCGCCAACGCGCTCCTGAAGATGATCGAGGAGCCGCCGCAGCGCTCGCTCATCCTCATCGTGTCGCATCGGCCGGGCCAAGTTCTCCCGACCCTTCGATCGCGGTGCCGCAAGCTCAAACTGGAGCCTTTGTCGCCGGCGGACGTTGTGACGGTCGTGCCGTCCCTGGGGCCGGCATGGAGCGAACTCGACCCAGCCGCTGTTCAAGGCGCGGCGGCGCGGGCCGAGCGGTTCGGTTCGGGAGGCGCTTGCGCGGCTTGCCCCTCGATCGAACGGCGTCGGCGCGCTAATCGATTCCGTTATCGGCGCCTGCCGACGCCCGATCCGCGCATGGCGGCGAGGCTCGCCGACGCGGTGTCGGGACGAGAGGCCGAGGAAGCCTACCAAGCCTTTCATCGTGAGCTTTACGATTGGCTCGCAAGTTTCACCGCGACAGTTGCGCGCGGGCCGATGAGCGCCGACGAGCTCGGAGGCCTCTGGGACCGCATTCGGACCGCGGCGCGAGAGACGGAGACGCTCAACCTCGACCGGCGCGTGCACGTGCTCGCGATCTTCGCGGAGATCGCCGAGACGGCGCAGCGGATCGCATGAGCCTTTTGCGGGTTTCCAGGGCCTGACGGCAAGTTTGCTTCGCCTTGGAAATGCTCTAGGACGGCCCGCCATGAGTAGGTTCTACGTCACGACCGCCATCCCCTACGCCAATGGCGCGCCGCATATCGGCCACGCCTACGAACGCATCGCGACGGACGCGATCCAACGCTTCATGCGGCTCGACGGACGGGACACGCTTTTCGTCACCGGCATGGACGAATTCGGCCTCAAAGTGCAGCAGACCGCGCAGCGCGAGGGGGTGACGCCGCAGGATTTCGTCGATCGCGTCGCCAAGGAGTTCGAGGCGATGGGCGAACTGCTGAACGCGCGCGCCGACGACATCGTGCGCACGACGCAAGCCCGCAACGTTCGCGCCGCCCAGGCGATCTGGGAGCGCATGGCGGCCAACGGCGACGTCTACCTCTCGAAATATTCCGGGTGGTACTCGGTGCGCGACGAGGCCTATTTCGACGAGAGCGAACTCTCGGACGGCCCGACGGCACGCAAGCTCGCGCCGAGCGGCGCGCCGGTCGAGTGGGTCGAGGAGGAAAGCTACTTCTTCCGCCTGTCGGCTTACGCCGACAAGCTTCTCGCCCACTACGAGGCCCATCCCGATTTCGTGACGCCGGAGAAGTATCTCAACGAAATTGTCGCCTTCGTGAAGCGCGGCCTCACCGACCTGTCGATCAGCCGGGCCGCGCTCGCCTGGGGCACGCCGGTGCCGGGCGACCCGAAGCACGTCATGTACGTCTGGGTCGACGCGCTGACCAACTACATTACCGCGACCGGCTTTCCTGACGATGGGCCGCGGGCGAAATACTGGCCGGCCGACGCGCATGTGATCGGCAAGGACATCACCCGCTTCCACGCCATTTATTGGCCGGCCTTCCTGATGTCGGCCGGGCTGCCTCTGCCGAGGCAGATCGTCGTGCACGGCTTCCTGTTCAACCGCGGCGAGAAGATGTCGAAGTCGGTCGGCAACGTCGTGAGCCCGGCGAGTTCTGTCGCAGGCTTACGGCCTCGATCCGGTCCGCTACTTCTTCCTGCGCGAGGTGCCGTTCGGTCAGGACGGCAATTATTCGCACGAGGCGATCGTCGGCGCGCATGAACGCCGATCTCGCCAACGACATCGGCAATCTCGCGCAACGCTCGCTCTCGATGATCGCCAAGAACTGCGGGGCGGCCGTTCCCGATCCGCGCGAGCGCCGGCGCCGCGCCCGAGGATCTCGCCATGCTCGCCCGCGCCGATGCGCTCCTCGGCGAAGCGCGCCGGCACATGGAGACGTTCTCACTCCATCTCTATGTCGGGGCGGTGTTCGACGTCGTGGCCGAGACGAACCGCTATTTCGCCAACGCCGAACCCTGGAAGCTCAACAAGACCGACCCGGCGCGGATGCGGCTCGTGCTCTATGTGACGATCGAGACGCTCCGCATCGTCGCGATCCTCATGCAGCCGATCATGCCCGGCAGCATGGCGAGGCTCCTCGACCTCATTGGCGCGCCCGCGGACAAGCGCGAGCTTCGCGGCGCTGCCGACCGGCCGACGGGGCAGGGCGGCTCGACGCGCCGATGAGGCTTAAGCCCGGCGTTGCGCTTCCCGCGCCGTCGCCGGTGTTCCCGCGCTATGTCGAGCCCGAGGCGGCGAGCCAGTGACGCTGATCGACAGCCACTGCCACCTCGACTTTCCCGACTTCGCCGACGAGCTCGACGCCGTCGTCGAGCGCGCGCAGGCCGCTGGCGTCGAGCGGATGATCACGATCGGCACGCGGGTCGAGAAGGCGGCGCGAACTCGTCGTGATCGCCGAGCGCTTACGAGTGCGTCTATTTCACCGTCGGCACGCATCCTCACGAAGCGGCGGGCGAGGCGGCGTCGGACTTCGCGGCGATGCGCGATTTCGCGGCCATCCCAAATGCGTCGGGATCGGCGAGGCCGGCCTCGACTACCACTACAATTACGCGCCTCCGGACGGCCAAGGCCGTCTTTCGCGGCCAGATCGCGGCTTGCGCGCGAGCTCGGGCTGCCGCTCGTGATCCATACCCGCGACGCGGAAGACGACACGGCCGCGATCCTCGCCGACGAAATGGAGCAGGGGCGCGTTCAGCGCGCTCCTCCACTGCTTCACCTCGTCGCGCGCTCGCCGAGACGCGCTCGCCCTCGGCCTCTCCATCTCCTTTTCCGGCGTCGTCACCTTCAAGAACTCCGCGCGACTTGCGCGACATCGCCCGCGACGTTCCGCTCGACCGGATCCTCGTCGAGACCGACGCGCCCTATCTGGCGCCGGTTCCCCATCGCGGAAAACGCAACGAGCCGGCCTTCGTCGCCGCGACCGCGCGGGTCGTCGCGGAGGCGAAGGGCATGACGGTCGAGGCGCTGGCCGACGCGACCCGCGCCAATACGCTGCGGGTCTTTCCGAAGCTCGGTGCGAGCCGATCGCATTGAGCCTTCGCCTGACCATTCTGGGTTGCGGATCATCGGCCGGCGTTCCGCGCGCGGGCCAAGGCTGGGGCGCCTGCGATCCCGCCAATCCGCAAAATCGCCGACGCCGCTGCTCGGCGCTCATCGAGCGTGTCACGGGACCGGCGTGACGACCGTCTGATCGACACCGGACCGGACCTGCGCGAGCAGTTGATCGACGCGGACGTCCGGCACGTCGACGGCGTTCTCATGACCCATCCGCACGCCGACCATACCCACGGGATCGATGATCTGCGGCCGCTTTACCTGATCGCCCGCCGACAGATCGACATCCACATGGACGAGCCGACATCGCTGATCGTGCGTCAACGGCTTTTCCTATATTTTTCAGACGCCTGAGGGCAGTTCTTATCCTCCGATCGCAATCGATATGCGGCTCGCCGCCGGCAGTCCGTGCCGGATCGAGGGGAAGGGCGGGACGATCGAGGCCATTCCGTTCGACCTCAATCACGGCGAGATCAACGCGCTGGGATTCCGCTTCGGCGAAGCTCGCCTACACGCCTGACGTCAAACGCATTCCGGAGGCAAGCCGGCCGTTCCTCGAGGGTCTCGACGTCTGGATCATCGACGCCTTGCGCTACCGGCCGCATCCATCGCATTTCAGCCTGGACGAGGCGCTGGCCGAGATCGAGGCGATGCGGCCGCGACGGGCGATCCTGACCAACCTGCACACCGATCTCGATTACGAGACGCTGCGGAAGCGTCTGCCCGCGCACGTCGATTCCGGCCTACGACGGCATGCGGGTCGAAGGGCTTTGAAGGCTGATTGAGGGGGGACGCCAATGTCGATCGAAAACGCCATCCACGCCTTCGTCCGCGAGCATCGCGGATGAGGAGACGCGGTTCCTGGCCGAGATCGTGAAGGTCCCGTCGGACAACCCGCCGGGCGATTGCGACCGCTCCGCCGCGACGGTCGCCGGGCTCCTGGAAGGCCTCGGCTTCACGGTCGAGCGCCACAAGGTTCCCGACGCGCTGGTCAAGGCGAACGGCATGGTCTCGGCGACCAATCTGATCGTCCGGCGCAAGTTCGGGCAGGGGGGTCCGACGATCGCGCTCAACGCCCACGGCGACGTGGTGCCGCCGGGAACCGGCTGGACGCGCGACCCCTACGGCGCCGAGATCGTCGACGGCTGGATGGTCGGCACGCGGCGTCGCCGTGTCGAAGTCGGATATCGCGACCTACGCCTTCGCGATGCTTGCGCTCGAGAAGAGCGCGCGCCGCTCAACGGGACGGTCGAACTGCACGTCACCTACGACGAGGAGGCCGGCGGCGAAATCGGTCCGCGCTGGATCCTGGAGCAAGGCCTGTCGAAGCCGGACCTGGCGATCGGCGCGGGCTTCTCCTACGCCGTCGTCTCCGCCCACAACGGCTGCCTGCATCTCGAAGTCGAGGTACAGGGCCGCTCGGCGCACGCCGCACGGCCCTTCACCGGCGTCGACGCGCTCGAAGCCGCCAACGCGATTCTGACCGCGCTCTACGGCTGGCGCGGCGGCCTGGCGGCGCGAGCCTCGACGTTCCGGGCATCGGCTCGCCGCAGATGACGGTCGGGCTCATTTCGGGCGGCGTCAACACCAACGTCGTGCCGGACCGGATCGCGTTCCGGCTCGACCGGCGCATGGTCCCGGAGGAAGACCCGGCCGAAGCCGAGGCGGAGCTGCGCGCGGTGATCGCCCGGGCCGCCGAGCTCCATCCGGAGGCCAAGGTGACGGTCAACCGCATCCTGCTCGCCGAGCCGCTGACGCCGACGCCCGCCGGCGAGAAGCTGACCGAGGCGCTTTGCCGCCACGCGAGCCGGATCATGGGCGAGACGGTCGCCGCCTCCGGCGTGCCGCTCTACACCGACGCCCGCCACTACGCGAAGGCGGGCGTGCCGATCGTGCTCTACGGCGCCGGCCCGCACACGATCGAGGAAGCCAACGCCCATCGCGCCGACGAGCGCCTGCCGCTGTCCGACCTCATCAAGGCGACGGAGGTGGTGGCGCTGACGCTGGCGGAGCTGATGGCGGGTTGAGGCCCGAGACACCGCAGACCCATTTAGAATCTGCAGGCGCGCAAGCGAATTCAAGATGTTAGGCGCCAAAATCTGCAACTTTCCGCCCAGTCCTCGCCGAACGGCGGCGACGAGCAACACCCATGTTCCTGGCGGCATATTATGGTTAACAACTAACTGTCTATGTGAGTATATTATGGCGTCCAAGTTCAGTCTGGGCGGCTTGAAATTATTCACAGTTGTGCTAAGGGAGCTTATACATGCGGGGAGGCGTCGATGATTGTCGATCGGGCTTGGGCCGAACGAAATATCGGCTTCGATCCGACGAAGACGACGGCGCCGGCCAGCACTTACGCCCACCAGTCAGCCGCCGCGCCTGCGGCCGACCCGGACGATCTCCAGCGCGAGATCATCGACTTCGATTCCGAGGGGCCTGAGGGCGCCGCATTCCTCGCCTTCACAAAATCGACAGGGCTTAGCCGGTTCACGCCGATTCCGTGGCCGACCGGGCTCGCTCCGCAGACCGGCGGCACGCCGAGCGGGAGCGGGGCCGGGCCCTTGCCACAGGCCGACGTGCTGGTTGTCACCTGGACGGTGGACGAGGGCCATGCGCTCAGCCGCGTGCTGACGCCCGGCAAGGACTTCCGGGACGACTACGTCCCCTATACCCACAACTTCGCGTCGATCGCGAGCGCCATGAGCCGCGGCGCTCCGGCGGTGAAGGCGAACCGGCTCGGGGCCTTCTGGACGACCGAGATCGGCGGAAAAAATGTCGTGGTGTTCAAGTCGGAATCGCATCTGTCGCAGGACACCAACAAGCATCTGCCGGCGAACGGCGTGCTTCCGAACGCCCTGGTGTGGAAGCAGATCATCGAGGAAGTCCAGCCGAAGCTGATCCTGACCACCGGCACTTCCGGAGGGATCGGCAAGACCTTCGAGGTCGGAGACGTCGTCGTCAGCCCGGTCGTCCGCTTCGACTCGCGCAAATGGCTGAAATCGGCGTCCTTTGACGCCGCAAGCTATCAAAGCCAGGCCGCCCAGACCAAGTTTTTCGTCAAGGCCAAGACGCTGTTCAAGGCGAACGCGGGTCAGTTGCCGACCGACAACGCCCGGCCGCCGAAAATCGTGACGGTGTCTCCGAGCAATCTGGCGTCATCAATCGTCACAACGGATTTCTTTGGCTTCGACACCTCGAACAATTATTACAAGCTTTGGAACCTCGGCGACGCATCCGAGATGGGCGACGCAGTGCTCGGCATGGTGGCGGCTGAGCTGGGGTCGTCGGCCCCGCCGTGGCTGGCGGTGCGCAACGTTTCCGATCCGGAGATCAAGGCGGCCGGACTGACCCTGAAGCAGCAGGCGGCGCTCGCGGCGAACATCTACAAGGCGTTTGGCCGCTGGAGCTCCGTGTGCAGCGCCATCGTCTGCTGGGCGCTTATCGCCGCATTGCAACCGGGAACCACGCTCCGGTCGAAGCGCGCGCGTTGACCCCCGGGCTTCGATCAGGCGTGCGGTCCACACAGGACCCGTGCGCTGAAACGAGGCACATCAAATTCGAGCGGGGCAGGGGGCCGCCCTGCCCCACACGTCGCGTCTCAATAGCCGACGGTGAAGCGCTGGCGGATGTGGCCCGGCTTCTCCAGCTCGTCGACGGCGGCGATCGCGTAGTCCTCGAACGAGATGCTGCTGCCCTTGTCGTTGGTCAGGAGCTGATCCTTGCCGAGGCGGAACTTGCCGGTGCGCTCGCCGGATACGAACATTGCCGAGGGCGACAGGAAGGTCCAGTCGAGGTCGCCGGCTGACGTCCGCAGGAGCTCGAGGAATTCGCCGCCCTTGGCGGCCTCCGGCTTGTAGGCCGCCGGAAACTGCGGCGTGTCGATCAGCTTGACGCCCGGCGCGACTTCGAGGCTGCCGGCGCCGCCGACGACGAAATAGCGTTTCACGCCCGCTTCACGCACCGCCTCGATCAAGGTCTTCGGGTCGCTCGCGGTGAAGTGAATCGAACTGATCACGGCGTCGTGGCCCTTGAGCAGCGCGACGAGGCCCTCCCTGTCGAAGACGTCGCCCTTTTTCGCCGTCACGAGCGGGGAGGCTGCAATCTTCTCCGGGTGTCGCGCGATCGCCGTCACGCGATGGCTGCGGCGGGTGAGTTCAGCAAGCAGACGCGAGCCGGCCTGGCCGGACGCGCCGATGAGCGCCACTTTCATCATATACTCCTCTGTGGTATTCCTTCGATACCAGATACCGATGGGATATCTCATGCTCCGGTCCGAAGGCTCTGTAAAGAAGGCACTCCAGGGTCACCAGGTTTCGCCGTTGAAACTGCGGTCGTCGACGCCGCCGAACCCCTATCGATTCGAAATGCCCGACGCGGATCGTGCTCGATCGGATCGCCGACAAGTGGACGGTCCTCGTGCTCGGACTGGTGTGCAATCGTCCGTTGCGGTTCAACCAGTTGCGCCGCGAAATTGACGGCCTGACGCAGAAGATGCTGTCGCAGACGCTGAAGGGCCTCGAGCGCGACGGCCTGATCTCACGAACGGTGAAGCCGACGGCGCCGGTCACGGTCGAATACGCGATCACGCCGCTTGGAGCGACGCTCGCGGCGGCGCTCGACGCGTTGCAACAATGGGCGCGCGACCATATCGACAAGGTGACGGCGGCGCAGCAGCGCTACGACACCGCAGCGCGAGCGCGGAGCCCATAGCCCGGCGCCCCCTGCGCTCAGCGCCGTCAGTCTTTGGTTCCATAATATACATTATGCGAATCCAGGACGCAGCGCACACTGCGCCGACCACGTCGCCAATGAACAGAATCCGCAACGAACCCTCCCTCGCCTGCTTGGCGCCAACGGTCTACCGCATCGCGACACTCCCCGAGCACGACTTGGCTGGCGAGTTGCGTGATCAGGCAGGAACGTAGGTCAGCCTGATGGCGTCCTCGCCAATTGGATCGCTGGCCACAAGGCGGAGCGGCGGCCGGGGGCCGGCGAAGAATGGCGTGCCGCGACCGAGCACGAACGGGCGGAAGTAGAGTCGATACTCGTCAACAAGACCAAGGTCGGTCAGGCTTCGCGCCAGGTCTGGTCCGGCGACGTCAATCTCACCGACGAGCTGAGCCTTGAGCTCGCGCAGCACGGTCCCGACGTCATTCTGGACCAGCGTGGCGTTGGGGCCGACTGACTTCAATGAGCGCGACACGACCCACTTCGGTTGGCTCCGCCACGCCGCCGCGAAGTCGCGTTCCGCCGCGTCCCACTCGGGCAGGTCTTCGTCCCAATAACGCATGATCTCGTAGGTGCGGCGACCATACACACTGCCGGCCAGGTCGCGCACGTGCTCGACGAAGTGACGAAAGAGCGCGGGGCCCGGCCGCGGCATTTCCAGGTGGTCGACGTAGCCGTCCAGAGACTGCGACAATCCGAAGACGAGCTTCGCCATGCTGCAAAACCCCCACCCCAGGGTTTCTTCAGACTAGCCGAGGGCCGACGCTAGTCCAGCCCTGCCCGCCGGAAGCCTTCGAGATAATGCTCGCGCTCGGCTTCCTGCATGATCGGCATTTCCTTTGCGATCCAGGCCAGGGAGATGTTGGGCTGGGCGCGGCGAAGTTCTCGAAGCGCGTCCGCGGCGACCTCGCTCTGACCGGCCATGCCGGCCGCGGCGGTCAGCACCCGATGCGCGCCGACGAAATCGGCCCGCTCACGGATCCCCTGGCGCGCCAGCCGCATCGCCTCGTCGTAGTTGCGGCCGACGAACTGCGCGTAAGCGGCGATGCCGTGGTAGATCGCCAGAAGCGGATCACGTGGGCTCAGGCGCAGCGCCCGGCTCGCCGCCAGAGCGCCTTCCTGCCAGCGGCCGCAGTAGGACAGGGCTAGCCCGTAATAGGCTTGGGCCAAAGAAAAGTTCGGATTGAGGCGCAGCGCCAGCTCGAATTCGGCGAACGAGTCGTCATGGCGATGCGCAAACAAATGAGCGCACCCCAACGCCAGGTGCGCCCAGGGATCTTCGCTGTCGGCGCCGATCGCGGCCGATGCGGCGCTTTCTGCGGTCCGCGCCGCAGTCTCCATGTCCTCCCAGCCCAGGTGGGCGCAGAGCGTATGGCTGACGGCCAGCAGGCCGAGCGCCTGGCCGTAGTTGGGGTCGATCGCGGTGGCCTTTTCCAACAGCGCCTGCGCGACCACATTGTCCTGCCGCGTCACCCGCCAGAAATGCGACAGCGCCCGCATCACCAGATCCCAGGCGCCCATGCTGTCGGGCGGCTTTCGCTGGGCGCGGAAATTCTCCGCAGCGTAGAGCTGAGGCTCGATTGCGGCGACAATCGCCTCGGTGATCTCGTCCTGCACCGCGAACACGTCGGCGAGGCCGCGGTCATAGCGCTCGGCCCAGATATGGCTTCCCGTGGCGACGTCGATGAGCTGGGCGGTGATGCGGACGCGATCGCCCCCTTTGCGCACGCTGCCCTCGAGCACGTAGCCGACGCCGAGCTCCTCGGCGACCTGCTTCAGGTGCACGGCCCTGCCCTTGTAGGTGAATGACGAATTGCGGGCGATGACGAAGAACCAGCGCAGCCTGGAGAGCGCTGTGATGATGTCTTCGCTGATGCCGTCGGAAAAGTATTCCTGCTCCGGATCGCCGCTCATGTTCTGGAACGGCAGCACCGCGATCGAGGGCTTGTCGGGCAACGCGAGGCCGGAGCGCTTGCCCGGCAAGGCCGGTTCGGCTTCGGCAGCGGCGCGGCCCGGCGCCACGCCATAGACGCGCACCGGCCGGCCGACGTTCTTCAGCGCCTTTTCGCCGAGATCGATGAAGGTCTCGCTGACCCGGTCGCGCACCTGTTCGTAAGCCGCGCCCGAGAGGCAGACTGCGCCGGGCTCGCAAATTCCCTCGAGCCGGGCGGCGATATTGACGCCGTCGCCCATCAGGTCGCCGTCCGCCTCCTCCACCACGTCGCCCAGATGCACGCCGACGCGGAACGCGATGCGCCTCTCCGGCGGAACGCCGGCGTTGCGTTCGACCATGGCGGCTTGAACCTCGAGCGCGCAGCGCACGGCGTCGACGACGCTGCGAAATTCCACAATCAGCCCGTCGCCGGTGCGCTTGACCACCCTGCCGTGGTGGACGGCGATTGTCGGGTCAATGAGGTCGCTACGCAGGGCGCGGAGACGGGCCAGGATTCTCTCCTCGTCCGCGCCGGCGAGCCTGCCGTAGCCGACGATGTCGGCGGCCAGGATCGCTGCGATCTTCCGCGTTTCCGCCATAGCGCAAACCTCAGGGCGCAGGAGTAGCACGAAGCCCGACTGGAGGGAGGCTGATTTTGCCCGCTCATCCGGCCGGCTGTCGCCGGCCACCTTCTCCCGCAAGCGGGAGAAGGAAACGCGCCCCCTCGCCCGCTCGCGGGAGAGGGCTGGGGTGAGGGCAAGCCGGACGGACCAAAATTCGTCAAGCTCCAAAAAGGCGGATCGCCCAAGCCTACCGGCAGGTATAGCCGCCATCGATCGGCAGCGAGACGCCCGAAATCATCGAGGCGCCGTCGCTCAGGAGGAAGACGATCGGGGCCGCGATCTCGTCTTCGGTGGCCCATCGGCCCAGCGGCATCTGCTCCAGGAAGGGACCGCCGATTTCGGGCCGTCCCCAGTAGAACGCCGACATTTCCGTCATGACCACCGTCGGATTCACGCTGTTGACGCGGATCCCGTAGCGCCCCAGTTCGAGCGCCGAGACGCGGGTGATGTTGTCGAGCGCGGCCTTGGAGGAGCTGTAGGAAATGTGGCCGGCAAGCGCCACCAGCGCCGCCTGGCTCGACACGTTGACGATCGAGCCGCCTTTGCCGATGCGGATCATCGATTGCGAGGCGTATTTCGTCACCAGCAGCGCGCCCCGCGCATTGATGCTGATGACCTTGTCGAATACGGAAATGTCGGTGTCCATCGGCGTGGCGATCTCTCCGCCGAAGCCGCCGCAATTGACGACGCCCCAGAGATCCAGCCCCTCGACCGCCCCGCGCACGCTGTCTTCCGAGGCGAGGTCGAACGCCAGCGTGCGGCAGCCGGTCTCGGACGCGAGCCGGTCGAGCGCCTCGACCGAACGGCCGCTTGCGATCACGTCTGCGCCGGCCGTGCGAAGCTGGCGCACCGTGGCGCCGCCGATGCCGCCGCTCGCGCCCGTCACCAGAATGGTGCGACCATCGAATCCCGCCATCGGGTTCCCTCCTTCGATTTTAGAATGCGGGCCCTGCGCCTGCCTGTTTTTGAGGTCGGGCCCTGCACCCGCCGGTCTCAGGGGGCTCACCCGTCGAACCGGTTGCTCTTCGGGAAGCCCTTCGGCGGCAGGCGGCCGGCCTCGGCGCGGTTGCCGATCCATTCCTTGAGCTCGGGTCTTGCGACGGTGAAGGTGCGCCCGGCCGAGTCCCTCCATGTCAGGCCGTCGGCGATGGCGAAGGTTCTGGCGTCGGACACGCCGCCGTCCTTGTAGCGCTGGAGCCGCGTGCCCTTGCCTCGCGCCATTTCGTTGAGCTGGCTGATCGGAAAGACCAGAAGCTTGCGGTTCTGGCCGATCACCGCGACATGGTCGCCGGCGGCCGGAACGATCAGCGCCGCGGTCGCCGGGGCGGACACGTTGATGACCGCCCTGCCCTTGCGGGTCGACGACAGCAGCTCGTCCTCGCCGACGATGAAGCCGTTGCCGTCGGACGCGACGATGAGCCGCTTCGCGCCCGCGACATAGGGCCAGACGGCGACGATGGCGGCGCTCTCGTCGATGTCGGCCATGAGCCGGATCGGCTCGCCCTGGCCGCGCCCGCCCGGCAGTTTCGACGCTTCGAGGGTGAAGACCTTGCCGTCGCTCGTCAGCGCCAGGATCTTCGACGTCGTCTCGGCGAAGAACGAGGTCTTGAGCCCGTCGTCGCCCTTGAAGGTCGCGCCCGAGATATCGGCGACCTGCCCTTTCAGCGCGCGAATCCAGCCCTTCTGCGAGACGAGGATCGTCACCGGCTCGCGCTCGATCATCGCCTCGGCGAGGTCGGCGACGACGACCTCGGGCGCGTTCTCGAAGGTCGTCCGGCGCTTGCCGAGCTTGGTCTCGGGACCGAACTTCTTTTTGACGTCGCGGACTTCGACCGCGATCATCTGCCACTGCTTCTTGTCGCTGGCGAGCAGCGACTCGATCGACGCCTTCTCCTTGGTCAGGTCGTCCTGCTCCTTGCGCAGCGCCATTTCCTCGAGGCGGCGCAGGCTCCTGAGCCGTGTGTCGAGAATGTAGACGACCTGGTTGTCGCTGAGGCCGAAGCGGACTTTGAGCGCCTCCTTCGGATCGTCCTCCTCGCGGACGATGCGGATCACCTCGTCGAGATTGAGGAAGACGACGATCATGCCGGCGAGCAGCTCGAGCCGCTTGTCGATCGCCGCCAGGCGATGGCGCGAGCGGCGCACGAGCACGGTGCGGCGATGGTCGAGCCATTGCTGCAGCGCTTCGCCGAGCGAGACGACCCGCGGCGTCACGCCGTCGACCAGCACGTTCATGTTGACCGAGACGCGGGTCTCGAGCTCGCTCAGGCGAAAGAGCGACTCCATCAGCGTCGCCGGCTCGACCGCGCGGCTCTTCGGCTCGAGCACGATGCGCACGTCCTCGGTCGAACTCGTCGCGGACGTCGGCGAGCAGCGGCAGCTTGCGCTCGTTGAGCAGGTTGGCGATCTGCTCGATCAGGCGCGACTTCTGCACGCCGTAGGGGATTTCGGTGACGACCGCGACCCAGCCGCCGCGCCCGGCGTCTTCCTTCTCCCAGCGGGCGCGCAGCCGGAAGGCGCCGCGGCCCGTCCGGTAGGTCTCGAGGATCGCGGCCTTGTCGTCGATGACGATGCCGCCGGTCGGAAAGTCGGGGCCCTGGACGAAAGCGGCGAGCGCCTCGGCCTCGGCGCCGGGATGGGCGATGAGATAGAGCGCCGCGTCGCAGAGCTCGGCGATGTTGTGCGGCGGGATCGAGGTCGCCATGCCGACCGCGATGCCCTGCGCGCCGTTGGCGAGCAGGTTCGGCACGGCCGAGGGCATGACGATCGGCTCTTTCGCGTCGCCCGAGTAATTGTCGCGCCAGTCGACCGAGTCCTCTTCGACGCCCTCCATCAGGAGGCGCGCGACGTCGGTCAGGCGCGCCTCGGTGTAGCGGTAGGCGGCGGCGTTATCGCCGTCGATGTTGCCGAAATTGCCCTGCCCTTCGATCAGCGGATAGCGCGAGGCGAAGTCCTGCGCGAGGCGCACCAGGGCCTCGTAGATCGCCTGGTCGCCGTGCGGATGGAACGAGCCCATGACGTCGCCGACGATCTTGGCGCATTTCTTGAAGGCCGTGCCGGGGTCGAGCCTGAGGATATGCATGCCGTAGAGGATGCGGCGATGCACGGGCTTGAGGCCGTCGCGCGCGTCGGGCAGCGCCCGGCCCATGATGGTCGAGAGCGCATAGGCGAGATAGCGCTCTTCGAGCGCGTCGCGCAGGTTGACGTCGATCGGCGCCGAGGGCGGCGAGGGGGGCGGCGGAACGGCTTTGGCCATGGCGCGGGGTTAGCCCGGCGCGATGAGTTCGCGGCAAGGCCGGCGCAAGCGCGCGTCCCCAAAGGAAGACTATCCCCTGCCCCGGCGATCAATCGTGGAGCGGCGCTGTCGCGATCCTCCTGTTCGAAACCCTCTGCGAATTCATCGGGCGTGAGTCCGCCCACAAAGCAACGCGATCGGCTGGTACGAATCACTCCAGGCCGGGAGGATTTGCAATCAGGCAATCGGGCCGGCTCCAGGCTAGCTTGCGGGGGGACGATAAAATGACAGGCAGAGCCGCTGTTCTTTCGCTGTTTGTCGCTTGCGGCGCGGTTCTTTGCGGCTTTGTTCTTTGCAGCGCGGCTCTTTGTAGCGCGGCTTGGGCCCACGATGTCTGGGCGGACGGAAAACAGGTGCCGGCCTGGGTGAAGGAGGCGTGCTGCGGGCCGGACGACGTCCACCACCTGCGGCCCGAGCAGGTCCATCGGATTTCCGACGACTATTACCGGGTCGACGGCTATCCAAAGATCATTCCGGCGCGGGTCGCGCTGCCCAGCCAGGACGGAGACTACTGGATTTTCTACAAGGACGACGGCGCAGGCGGAGCGCAGTCCCTCGTCTACTGCTTCTTCGTGCCGATGGATTTCTGACCGGAAAAGGCCGCCCGGAGGCGGCCTTTCCCGAAGCTCGAGAGCCGACGGCTCACGCAATCGCAGGACGCGCCCTGCCGCGGTGGAACGCGGCGTAGCCGAGACCTGCGAAGCCGACCAGCATCATCGCCCAGGTCGGCGGATTCAGGGATTGACGAGACCCGGATCCCGAGATCCTGGAAATCGTGGTCACCCGGATACGGGAGGTCGAAAGGCCGATATAGGCCGATCCACGGCCTGACGCCGAAGAATAGTCCGTAGGTCGAGTCTCGGCCATCCGGACGAAACGGCGCTATCCGCGATCGAATACCGCGTGTCGTCAGGTTGGCGTAGGTGAACGGAAGGTCACCGGCATGCGGCGACCGTGTACGACGAAGCTCGTGCCGATCGGGTCATCCCGAGTGGATGACATGGTCGCCGACTGTAAACGTGTCATGATCCACCGCGTCGCCGTTTCCCAGATAGGTGAATCGATACGTGCCCGGCGGCAAGCCACCATATCAGGCGCCGTGCCTATCGCACCGACGCCGCGCTGATGTAGCCAGCTCGATCCGACGCGGAATGCAACCCATCGGACCCACACCCGCCGGCCTCGGTCGACCGTGTCAACGCCGTCCCGTTCTCTGGGCAGAACGGTAATCGAAGCTGCCCGGCCCGCGCCGCGGAACGCAGCAGTAGATCGCGATGCTGAGGGCCGCAAGGCCGATTGTGGTGAAGGTCTTCATCGAATGCTCCTCTCGAGAGAAAAGCCTTCGTTCCCCGAATGTTAGTTATGTACACTTGGCCGGTTTTTCAAGGCGTCGGCAACAGCAGTCAGGGCGCGGTCGAGGAACTGGATCAGACTGTCCAAACGCTGACGCGAGCTCCCGGCGCGGTGACGGAACGCTATCCGCGCTGCGCTTCCGCAATTTGGCTTTTGCGGGCGGCCAGGTCCGCGCGACCCTCTCGACGGGGCCGAAAGACTTTTTCTCGTCCAACACGGAACCGAATGGTGCGGAGATTCGATTCCGAGCAGGAGGATTCGCAATCGAGCGCGGGCCGTCCCAATGAAATCCGGCGGAGGATGCCGAGATGATTTTCAGAGTCGCGGTTTTTTCGATTTCTCTCTTTTTCGCCGTGCTTTGCGGCGCCGCCCGAGCCCACGATGTCTGGGCAAACGGCAAAGTCGTGCCGGCCTGGGTGAAGGATGCCTGCTGCGGGCCCGACGACGTCCACCATTTGCGGCCCGATCAGGTCCATCGGGTATCCGACGATTATTACATGGTCGACGGCTATCCGAACCGCATTCCGATGCGCAACGTCCAGCCTAGCCAGGACGGAGACTACTGGATCTTCTATCGGGACTACGGCGGCGGGGCGTGGTCCGCCGTCTATTGCTTCTTCGTGCCGATGGGCTTTTGAGGCGCGGCGACCGACCCCCCTGCTCCATTCTGGAGCAGGGGTGGATGTCGCGCCCCGCGTCCGGCGGCGGCCGCCGCTGGCGGCGCCCGGCCGCGCCAACTACATTGGGCGGCCAATTCGCCCGAGGCGCCAGACATCCCCATGCCGCCGATGATTTCCGTCGCCGCCGTCACCAAACGCTACGCGACCGGATTTCTCGCGCTCGATTCGGTCGACCTCGCCATCGAGAAGGGGGAGATCTTCGCGCTTCTCGGACCGAACGGCGCCGGCAAGACGACGCTGATCGGCGTGATCTGCGGCACGATCTCGATGAGTTCGGGCAAGGTTCTGGTCGACGGCCACGACGTGGTCCGCGACTATCGCGCGGCTCGCGCCAAGGTCGGCCTCGTGCCGCAGGAGATCGCCCTCGACATTTTCGCCACCGTCCAGGCGACGGCGTCGTTCAGCCGGCGCCTGTTCGGCCGGGCCCCGGACCCGGCCTTCATCGAACGCCTCCTGCGCGACCTCTCGCTGTGGGAGAAGCGCTCGAGCCGGGTCGTCGAGCTTTCGGGGGGCATGAAGCGGCGGGTGATGATCGCCAAGGCCCTCGCCCATGAGCCGGAGGTCCTGTTCCTCGACGAGCCGACGGCCGGCGTCGACGTCAATCTGAGGCGCGACATGTGGACGCTGGTCAGGCGCCTCCAGGGCGAAGGCGTCACCGTCATCCTGACCACGCATTACATCGAGGAGGCGGAGGAGATGGCCGACCGCGTCGGCGTCATCGACCGGGGCCGCATCCTGCTGGTCGAGGACAAGGCCGTTCTGATGAAGAAGCTCGGCAAGCGGCGCCTCACGCTGACGCTGCACGATCCCCTGCCCGCCCTTCCCGCCGCCCTCGCCGGCTGGCCGCTCGAGCTCGAGGACGGAGGCCGCCGTCTGTCCTATCGCTTCGACGCTTCGGCCGAGGACACCGGCGTGCCGACGCTGCTGCGGCGTCTCGGCGAGCTCGGCGTCGACTTCAAGGACCTCGAGACGACGGCGAGCAGCCTCGAGGACATTTTCGTCGATCTCGTCGGGCGGGCCGCATGAGCGGATTCAACGTCGGCGGCGTCTGGGCGATCTACCGCTATGAGCTGTCGCGCACCGTCCGCACGATCTGGCAGAGCGTCGCGACGCCGGTCATCACCACCGCGCTCTATTTCGTCGTGTTCGGCAGCGCGATCGGCTCGCGCATGCGCGAGGTCGGCGGCGTGAGCTACGGCGCCTTCATCGTGCCGGGCCTCATCATGCTCTCGCTCCTGACCCAGAGCATCTCCAACGCCTCGATCGGCATCTACTTTCCCAAATTCACCGGCACGATCTTCGAGATCCTGTCGGCGCCGATGTCGTCGATCGAGACGGTCATGGCCTATGTCGGCGCGGCGGCGACGAAATCGGTCGCCATCGGGCTCGTCATTCTGCTGACCGCGACGCTGTTCGTGCCGGTGCGGATCGACCATCCGTTCTGGATGATCGCCTTCCTGATCCTGACCTCGGTCGCCTTCAGCCTGTTCGGCTTCATCATCGGCATCTGGGCGAAGACCTTCGAGCAGCTCGCCATCATCCCGGCGCTGATCGTCACGCCGCTGACCTTTCTCGGCGGCGCCTTCTATTCGATCGACATGCTGCCCCCGTTCTGGCGGACGGTGAGCCTGTTCAATCCGGTGGTCTATCTCGTCAGCGGCTTCCGCTGGAGCTTCTACGGCCAGGGCGACGTCAGCGTCGAGGCGAGCCTCGGCTTCACGATGCTGTTCATCGCCGCCTGCCTTGCGGTTCTGGTCTGGATTTTCCGGACCGGGTGGCGGCTGAAGCCCTGAGGCCGCTACTCCCCCCGACGCGCCGCCGCCGCCCAGTCGAGCGCGGTTTGCAGCTCCCCCGAGGCGAAGAGACGGATGGGGACCGCCGATATGTCGAAGCCGCTGAGTTTTGCCTCGTCCAGAAGGCCGGAGTCGCAGACGACCGCGAGCTTGACCAAGTTCTTGTGAGCCAGCGCCGAACTCGAGAGTCCGCGCGCGAGCTCGGCCAGATAGCCGTCGAAATCCGGATCGATGACGACGACGAGGCCGGTCGAGGCCCCGGACGGGCCTAACGCCGCCTCGATCGCGGCCTCGACGTCGCGCGCCATGACCGTTCCGCTCGCACGAAGCGCAAGCGTGTCTGCGGGGGCGTCCAGGACGCGTTCCAGCATGGTCGTTCCCTCCCTGTCGTCGGCGCGCGCCGGGCGCGAACTCGCTCCGGCATGCATAGCAGAAAGGCAGGCGTAATTGCGAGCGGACTGACGGAAGGGGCCGATCCGAAGCGGATTTCAAGCCGAATCCCAGCCCGCAGCTTCGCTCCTCGCCCGCACCTCCCAAGCTATGGGCGCAATCTACAATCACTTCAAATGCTTGCTCGAAACTGCTCATGTAGGAGATAAAGACTTAGCAGGGAAGTTATTATCTCTGGTGGAGCTCGTGTAACACATGAGGAGTTTTTCGTAATCAATTGCAACATCACGCATTTTATCCCGCCATGGTGGGGCAAAATAGCGGCGTTCCGTCTGGTCCCGGACGATATCGGGGGGCTGAGTATAGAAATTCTATCCTTTCGCGCCCTCGGGCGCGCCGGGAAAGCAGCTCTCCGGCTTCGGTTTTCCCGATTGTCCTTCTCCCTGTTATGCGGCTGGTGCAGGGAGATTCGCCTCCCTGTTTTCTCGCTCAACCATTGCGTGAACAAATCATCAGCAAGAGACTGATATTTGGCGCTTTCAGGCCTCAAATCCGAGCGCGGCGAGGCCTGCGCTTCCCTGTTAGCAGGGAATAACAGGGAGAATTCCGGTTTTGGCGAAGTTGCAAGCGGCGCCCGGCGCGAGGTCGTGAGTATAGATTTTCTATCCGCGACGCGTCATCCCCCGCCGTGGCGCTTGGCGAAGGCGTCGAGATTGACCGCGCCGCGCCGGTGCGTTCCGTCGCCGATCTTGCGCTCGCCGTCGTGCGCTTCGACCGCGAACAGGACGCTGCGGCCTTCGACCTCGAGGACGCGCGCGGTCGCCACGACCGTGCGTCCGATCGGCGTCGGGGCGAGATGGCGGATATTGACCTCGCTGCCGACCGTCACCCAGCCCGGCGGCAGATGCCCCCGCACCGCCGAGCCGGACGCCACTTCCATCGCCATGATCATCATCGGCGTGCCGTAGACCAACGGCATGCCCTCGACATGCCCCCCGACCGTCAGGTCGCGGGTGACGACGACTTCCTCTCGGCCCGTCATGCCGGGCCGGACCTCCTTCAGCGGGTCCGACATCGGCTGCTCAGCCGCCCCCGGTCGCGCCCTCGATCGTCGCGCCCCACGAGCCCCAGATGTAGATGCAGCTGAACAGGAAGAGCCACACGACGTCGACGAAATGCCAGTACCAGGCTGCAAACTGGAAGCCGGAGTGCTGGCGCGGCGTGAACTGGCCGGCCCAGGCCCGCGCGAGGCAGACCATGAGGAAAACGACGCCGATGATCACGTGAGCGCCGTGGAAGCCCGTCGCCATGAAAAAGGTCGCGCCGTAGATCGAATTCTTGAAGGCGAACGGCGCGTGAATGTATTCGTAGGCCTGGGTCATGATGAAGAGCAGGCCCAGCCCGATCCCGAGCGCGAGAAAGTTCTTGAACGTCTGGCGGTGGCCCTCGCGCAGGCCGTCGTGGGCGACGTTGATCGCAAAGCTCGAGGTCACCAGCACGAAAGTGTTCATGAGCGGCAGCCGCAACGGATCGAGCACCTCCACGCCCTTCGGCGGCCAGATGCCGCCGGTGAATTCCAGCCGGCCGTAGACCTGATGATCGCCCACGCCGAGCGACGAGGCGAAGAACGCCCAGAACCACGCGACAAAGAACATCACCTCCGAGGCGATGAAAAGAAGCATGCCGAGCGTCAGGCCATAGCGGACGACCGGGTTCTGGAAACCGTCCTCGGCCTCGAGAATGACATCCCGCCACCAGCCGGCCATTGTGAACAGAACCCCCGCGATGCCGATCAGAAGCACGCCCGAGCCCAGTTCGACGCCATGCATGAACATGACGAGGCCGATCGCTGTCAGGAGCGCGAACGCCGCGCCGATGATCGGCCACGGGCTCGGATTGACCAGATGAAACCCCTGGTGCTCGTGCGCCGGCGCGTCAGTCATATCTTGCTCCTTCGTCAACCGGCCGGGCCGGCGCGCTTGTCGGAACCCTCTGAAGCCCGAGGGGCAGGCGAGGCGAACAGCGTGTAGGACAACGTGATCGAATCCACTCTGGCCATCGAGGGATCCGTCTCCAGCTTCGGGTCAAGGAAGAAAACGACCGGCCATTCGGCGCTTTCATGCGGCCCGAGCCGCTGCTCGCTGAAACAGAAACATTGCACTTTATCGAACCAGGCGCCGGACACGTCCGGCGTCACGTTGAAGACCGCGTTCGCCGCCGTCTCCTTGTCGCTGAGATTGCGCACCCGGAAATAGACAGTCGCCGTCCGGCCGGTCTGCACCCTGATCGCATCGGTTTCAGGCTCGAACCGCCAGTTCAGGCCCGGCGCCACATTGGTGTCGAAGGCGACGCGCAAGGTCCGACGCCCCTGCGAACTCGCGTCTGCCTTCGCAATCTGCGGCGTGCCGGCGTACCCGGTAGCCCGGCAAAAGGCGGTGTAGAACGGCGCGGCCGCGTAGGTCAGTCCGATCATCCCAACCGCGAGCGCCGCACCGGCGAGAGCGAATCGCCGGTTGCGCCGGCCCGTCTCGTCGCCCCTAGCGCTCAATGGGCGCTCCCGCGCCCCGCAACCACCGGATCATGGTCGTCGTAGCCGGGAATGTGCGGCGGGGTGAGGAACTGATGGAACGGCGGCGGCGACGAGAGCGTCCATTCGAGCGTGGTCGCGCCCGGGCCCCAGGGATTGTTGGGAGAAGGACGCTTTGCTTTGAATGCGTCATAGACGACGTAAAGGAAGACCAACGTGCCCGCGCCGGCGATAAAGGCGCCGATGGACGACACAAAGTTCCAGAGCCAGTAGGCGTCGGCGTAGTCGATGACGCGGCGTGGCATGCCGGCGAAACCCAGGAAGTGCTGGGGGAAGAAAGTCAGGTTGATGCCGATGAAGGACACCCAGAAATGCCACTTGGCCTTCGCTTCGTCGTAGAGGTAGCCCGACATTTTTGGAAACCAATAGTAGAAGCCGGCGAAGATCGAAAACACCGCCCCGAGCGACATCACGTAATGGAAATGCGCCACGACGTAGTAGGTGTCGTGGACGTAACGGTCGATCGCGGCGTTGGCGAGCACCACGCCGGTCACGCCCCCGACCGTGAAAACGAAAATGAAGCCGATCGCCCACAGCATCGGGGGCCTGAGCGATATCGAACCGCCCCACATGGTGGCGATCCAGGAGAACACCTTCACCCCGGTCGGCACCGCGATCACCATCGTGGCGAAGACGAAGTAGCGCTGCGAGTTCAGCGACATGCCGGTCGTGAACATGTGGTGCGCCCAGACGACAAAGCCGAGAAAACCGATCGCAAGCATCGCGTAGACCATGCCCACGTAGCCGAACACCGGCTTTCTCGAGAAAGTCGAGACGACCTGACTGATTATGCCGAAGCCCGGGATGATGAGGATGTAGACCTCCGGATGGCCGAAGAACCAGAAAATGTGCTGGTAGAGGATCGGATCGCCGCCGCCCGCAGGGTCGAAGAACGACGTGTGGAAATTGCGATCCGTCAGCAGCATCGTGAGCGCCCCGGCCAGAACCGGCAGCGCAAGCAAGAGCAGGAACGCCGTCACCAGCACCGACCACACGAAAAGCGGCATGCGGAACATGGTCATGCCCGGCGCGCGCATATTGAAAATCGTTGCGATGAAATTGATCGAGCCAATGATCGACGCCATGCCCGCGAGATGGAACGACAGGATGAAGAAATCGCCCGCCGGACCCGGCGTTCCTACAAGGGAGGCGAAAGGAGGGTAGAGGACCCAGCCACCCCCGAAACCCTTAAATCCGGGCGAGCCATCGACAAACATAGAAATGATCGCCATGCAGAACGCGGCCACCAACAGCCAGAACGAGAGGTTGTTGAGCCTGGGAAACGCCATATCGGGCGCGCCGATCATCAGCGGCACGAACCAATTGCCGAAGCCGCCCATCATCGCTGGCATCACCATGAAGAAAATCATGATGACCGCATGGCTGGTGAAGAACACGTTGTAGAGGTTCTTACCAGCGTCGTGCGAGCCGTCGCCATTCATGATCGCCGACAGCACGGGAAACACGTGACCGCCCGGGAACATTAGCTCGGCGCGGATCGCGATCGAGAGCAGCATGCCAATAATGCCGGCGCAAATCGAGAAAACCAGATAGAGCGTGCCGATATCCTTGTGGTTGGTCGAGTACAGGAACCGACGCCACCCGGTTGGATGGCCATGCTCCTCGTGCTCATCGTGCGCATGTGCTTCCGCATGAGTGAAATCGCTGACTGACGTCATCCTATCGGCTCCAAGGCTTGTTTCTTACGTCGGCGACAAAGGAGCGTCAGGGTCTGACGACTGCCGTCTGCGCGATTTCGACGCCGTCGGCGCCGGCGAACTGCTTCTTGGCCTCCTCAAGCCAAGTCTGATAGGCGTCCTGGCCCAGGACGTGAATTTCAATCGGCATGAACGCGTGATCGATCCCGCATATGTTGGAGCACTGTCCGTAAAAGACGCCCTCCTGGTCGGCCTTGAACCAGGCCTTGTTGAGGCGCCCCGGGATGGCGTCGATCTTGACGCCAAACGAGGGGATCGAAAACGAATGAATGACGTCCTGCGACGTCACGTCGACCTCGATTATTTTGCCGACCGGCACATAAATGGCGTTATCGACGGTGAGCAGGCGAATGTCGCCGGGTTTGAGGTCCTTGTCCTCTTTGATCAGGGAATCGAACGAGAAGCCGCCGTCGGATTTCGGATAGCCGTAGTTCCAGTGCCATTGCGAGGCAGTCACCTTCAGCGTCATGTCCGGCGCGGGAATGATCAGCTGCTGCGCCAGAAGGCGGAACGAGGGAACGGCGATCACAACGAGAATGAGCGCCGGCAGGACAGTCCAGGCGATTTCGAGCGGGCCGTTATGCGCCGTTCTCGAGGCGACTGGATTGGCCCGTTCGTTGAACCGGTAGACGACGTACCCCAGGAGCGCCAGCACGAAGAGCGAGATGGCGATTGTGATCGGGAGCAGAATGGCGTTGTGGAACCATTCGATGTTGGTCTGGACGATGGAGTTTGCCGGAAGAAAGCCGATCTGGCCGGGTTCGGGAGCGCCTAAGAGGGCGGCCCTCGCCGCGCCCGGGATTGCGCTCGCCGCGCACGCCGCAAGGCCTGCTCGAATCGCAAACGAGCGCCCTCCCCTCGCCGCCAACCCCCGAAATACACTTTGCAAGAGCGCCTCACACGTTTTTGCCGACAGTTTCGCCAGTTAAGTCTTGTCCGCCAGTTAAGTCTTGGTCTTGCTGGGACAATAGCCCGCGCCGAAGAAAATTGACAAACGGAAAATTCGTTCGCCGTTCCTTCGGTGACCCGACTGTCGGCGCCGCATGACATTGACGCGGGCGTTTGTCTACCCTGAGACGGCCTCAACGCTTTGCGCCGAGTGATCACGGCTTGATGCGCCCATCCGAAATGAAGCCAGCGTCGAAGGGGATGCTCCCTGCCGCGTCCCGTCTGGCGTCGCGGTCAGTTCGGCGCTCCGTCGTCCTCAGGAACAGCCGCCGTGGCCGGGCTCAAGTGGGCGTGACAGGACGCGTTCGTTCAATCTGCGACGCTTTTTCCGCTTGGCGGACCGCTCTCGCGCACCCAATATGGAAAAGGCCGCCGGCTTTGGACCACCGCAAAAGGCGACTGAATCAGGAGGATTGCCATGGCTGACGACGCGGGCGGCGAATTCCGTCGACCAGTTCCGCTGGCGTTGGCGGGCTTAGCGATTATCGGCTGGGCCCTCGCTGCCTTCCTGTGGTCGCAGGACGCGCAGACCCGGACACAGATGACCGACTCGCTGAACGCGGCCGAAAAAGCGCGCGAATCCCTGGCTGCAGACCTCCAGAATCTGCAAAAGCAGGCCGGAACGGCAGCCGACCTGAAGGCGAAGGCGGCCGAAGCCGAAAAGACGCTCTCTGACGCCGCCGCCGCGCGCGCCTCTGCGCAGAACGAGCTCGCGGACCTCACCAAGCAGATCAACGACGCAAAACTCGCCATATCGGGCGCGCAGGAAGAAGCCAGCGCCAAGTCGCGCGATCTTCAGGCGGTCGACGCCAGACTTCAAAGACGAAAACGACCGCCTGGCCGGGTTGCAAGGCCAGGATCAGACGCTGTCCGCCGATCAGGCCAGGCTGCAGGGACAAGTCGAGGCCGCACGCGCCGCCCTCGCCGAAGCACAGAACCAGACTGCGGCCGCCCAAAAACAGTTCGAGACGGTTCAGAACCAGATCAACTCCGCGACGGCCGAACTCAATGCGCTGCAAGCCCAAATCCGCGAGGCCAAGCCCCAACCCAACACCAATCCCTGATCAGCTGCCCCCCGCTCTGTTGAAGCGGTCCAACGCCGATTGTCCGGAACCGCAGCCGTGTTACAAGACGATCCTGGCGCCGGCGGGCTGGGTCAGCCGTTTCAAGTCGGGGGAGAACCATGGATGATCTGAGCAGCGATGGTGGAAAGCCGCTGCAAGGCGGGGTCCGCCCCCGCACGGCAGCGGAATTGAAAGCCTCGGTGCTGGCAAAGCTGACCTACTCGGTTGGCAAGATTCCGGAGGCCGCGAGTCCGCGCGACTGGTTTCTCGCGGTTGCGTTCGCCACGCGCGACATCATCGTCGAGCGCTGGATGGAATCGACTGCGGCCGCCTACACCGACGGGCGCAAGCGGGTCTATTACCTTTCGCTTGAATTCCTGATCGGCCGCCTCCTGTTCGACGCGATGACGAATGTCGGGGTCGCCGAGCCGATGGAGGAGGCGCTGAAGGAGCTTGGCGTCAGCCTGGCCGAACTGCGCCACATCGAGCCGGACGCGGCGCTCGGCAACGGCGGCCTCGGGCGTGCTCGCCGCGTGCTTTATGGACAGCATGGCGACGCTCGAGATCGCCGCGCACGGCTACGGGATCCGCTATGACAACGGCCTCTTCCGGCAGATCATCCGGGACGGATGGCAGCACGAATCTCCTGAAGACTGGCTCGCCCACGGCAATCCGTGGGAGTTCGAGCGGCCCGAATGCATTACGACATCGGCTTCGGCGGCTCGGTCGAAATGGTGCAAGCCGACGGCGAGGCACGCGCCATATCTGGCATCCGGCGGAGACGGTCGAGGCGGTCGGCTACGACACGCCGATCGTCGGCTGGCGCGGCAAGCGCGTGAACACGCTGCGGCTGTGGTCGGCCCGCGCGGTCGATCCCTGCGGCTCGACGCCTTCAACGCCGGCGACCATGCTCGGCGCGATCGCCGACAGGTGCGGGCCGAGGCGATCTGCAAGGTGCTCTACCCGGCGGACGCGACGCCGGCCGGGCAGGAGCTGCGGCTGCGGCAGGAGTATTTCTTCGCGTCCGCCTCCCTGCCAGGACCTCGTGCGGCCGCCACGTCAAACGTTCAAGGACATGCACCACGCTCCCGACAAGACGCCGCCATCCAGCTCAACGATACGCACCCGCGATCGCGATCGCGGAGCTGATGCGCGTCCTGCGTCGATTGATCGGGCTCGTGGGAGCGAGGCATGGGCGTTACCGCGCGGGCACGTTCTACTACACGAACCACACGCTTCTGCCTGAGGCGCTGGAAACTGGTCGGTGCCCTTATGGAGCGTCTTCTGCCGCGCCACATGCAGATCATTTATCTAATCAACGCAGGTCATCTCGACAGCGCCAGACGGCGTGGCTTCGTCGATCCGGGGCTGCTCAGCTCGCTGTCGCTGATCGACGAGCAGGCGGGCCGACGGGTGCGCATGGGCAATCTCGCCTTCATCGGGTCGCATAAGATCAACGGCGTGCCGTCGGCGCTTCACACGGACCTCATGCGCAAGACCGTGTTTCACAGTGTCAATGCCGTCTATCCCGGCCGGCGTCGTACCAGACCAACGGGATCACGTTCCGCCGCTGGCTCATCGAGTGCAATCCCGGGCTGGCGGGCATCATCCGCTCAACGCTCGGCGATCGCGCTCTCAACTCTCCCGAGGCAGATCAAGGGCTTCGCCGCCTACGCAGACGACCCGTCGATGCAGGAGCGCGTGGCCGCCGCTCGGCGCGAGGCCAAATTGACGCTGTCGAGCTATATCGCCTCTCAGCTCGGCCAGCGCATTCAATCCCGAAGCAATGTTCGACGTGCAGATCAAGCGGATTCACGGATCTACGACGTTAGCTGCTCAACATCATCGAGACGGTCGCCCGCTACAACGCCATCCGCGCCAATCCGACCATCGAATTCGCCCCGCGCGTCAAGATCTTCGCCGGCAAAGCGGCGGCCAGCTACACACAGGCCAAGCTCATCATCAAGCTTGCGATCGACGTGGCGCGCATCGTCAACTCCGACCCGACCGTGCGCGGTCTCCTGAAAGTGATCTTCCTGCCCAACTACAATGTCTCGCTCGCGGAGACGATCGCCGCCGTCGACCTTCTCCGAGCAGATCTCGACAGCCGGTATGGAGGCGTCGGGCACCGGCAACATGAAGATGGCCCTCAACGGCG
>CAVZJZ010000019.1:0-17198 GCA_963775665.1 uncultured Alphaproteobacteria bacterium
CTGTCGCAAGACCCGAGCTCAAGGAATGGATCGGCAATCGCGCCGAGGCCGGCCGCCTGCCGCCCAAGGGTTTCCCGAAGAGCAACCGGTTCGACGGATGAGCCCCCTGAGACCGGCGGGTGCAGGGCCCGCATTCTAAAATCGAAGGAGGGAACCCGATGGCGGGATTCGATGGTCGCACCATTCTGGTGACGGGCGCGAGCGGCGGCATCGGCGGCGCAACCGTGCGCCAGCTCCGCGCGGCCGGCGCAGACGTGATCGCAAGCGGCCGTTCGGTCGAGGCTCTCGACCGACTCGCCGTCCGAAACCGGCTGCCGCGCCCTGGCCTTCGACCTCGCTTCGGAAGACAGCGTGCGCGGCGCCGTCGAGGGGCTCGATGTCTGGGGCGTCGTCAATTGCGGCGGCTTCGGCGGCGAGATCGCCACGCCGATGGACACCGACATCGCCGTGTTCGACAAGGTCATCAGCATCAATGCGCGGGGCGCGCTGCTGGTGATCAAATACGCCTCGCAATCGATGATCCGCCTCGGCAAAGGCGGCTCGATCGTCAACGTGTCGAGCCAGGCGGCGCTGGTCGCGCTTGCAGGCCACATTTCCTACGGTTCCTCCAAGGCCGCGCTCGACAACATCACCCGCGTCTCGGCGCTCGAGCTCGGGCGCTACGGCATCCGCGTCAACAGCGTGAATCCGACGGTGGTCATGACGGAAATGTCGGCGTTCTACTGGGGACGGCCCGAAATCGGCGATCCGTTCCTGGAGCAGATGCCGCTGGGCCGATGGGCGACCGAGGACGAGATCGCGGCCCCGATCGTGTTCCTGCTGAGCGACGCCGCCTCGATGATCAGCGGCGTGTCGCTGCCGATCGACGGCGGCTATACCTGCCGGTAGGGCAGGCGGCCTGCCGCAGCCGAGAGCGTCTCGCAGACGGTGGTAAACCCCAAGCCGCCCTTGTCCTGAGGAGCCGCGCAAAGCGCGGCGTCTCGAAGGATGAGGCCGTTGAGTTGGCGCCGGCGGCTGTCGGGATCACCTTCGGGCAAAAAAATGCCGATCAAGCTGGACGCCGAGCGTGAGCACTATCTCGATGGCTTCAGGCGGGCAGGGCTGGACTAGCTTCGGCCCTCGGCTACTCTGAAGACCCTGGGGTGGAGGTTTTGCAGCATGGCGAAGCTCGTCTTCGGATTGTCGCAGTCCCTCGACGGCTACGTCGACCACCTGCGAATGCGCGCCAGGCCCCGCGCTCTTTCGTCACTTCGTCGAGCACGTGCGCGACCTGGCCGGCAGTGTGTATGGTCGCCGCATCTACGAGATCATGCGTTACTGGGACGAAGACCTGCCCGGGTGGGACGCGGAGGAACGCGACTTCGCGGCGGCGTGGCGGAGCCAGCCGAAGTGGGTCGTGTCGCGCTCGCTGAAGTCCGTCGGCCCCAACGCCACACTTGTTTCGGATGACCTCGAGGCGGCGATACGTGGCCTGAAGGCTCGGCTCGTCGGGGAGATCGACGTCGCCGGACCAGACCTGGCGCGAAGCCTGACCGACCTTGGCCTTATCGACGAGTATCGACTCTACTTCCGCCCCTTCGTGCTCGGTCGCGGCACGCCATTCTTCGCCGGCCCCCGGCCGCCGCTCCGCCTTGTGGCCAGCGATCCAATCGGCGAGGACGCGATCAGGCTGACCTACGTTCCCGCCTGATCACGCGACGAGGGAGGGTTCGTTGCGGATTCTGTTCATCGGCGACGTGGTCGGCGAAGCGGGAATGGCCGCAGTGAAATCGATGCTTCCGGATGCGATCTCGCGTTGGGAGGTCGACCTCGCGGTGGTGAACGGCGAGAACTCAGCGGGCGGCGGGTTCGGGATCACCGAGGATACGTATCAGGCCATTCGCGGCGCTGGGGCCGACGTGGTTACGCTGGGCAATCACTCCTGAAATCGCAGGGAAGCCTTGAGCTTCATCGAAACCGAGCCGCGCCTGGTGCGGCCACTGAACTACGTGCCGGGCACGCCAGGACAGGGCTTTGTCCGTGTCGAGACCGCCGGCGGCAAGCGCGTGCTGGTGCTGAACGCTCTCGGGCGCCTGTTCATGGAGCCGGCCGACGACCCGTTCGGCGCCATCGACCGTCTGTTGCAGGCCCACAAGCTCGGACGGGATGTCGACGCGATCATCGTGGACTTCCATTGCGAAGCAACGGGAGAAAAACAGGCGATGGGACATTTCTGCGACGGACGCGTCAGTCTCGTCGTGGGTACGCACACGCACACGCCCAGTGCTGATCACCGCGTCCTTGCCGGCGGCACGGCCTACATCACCGACGTCGGCATGACGGGCGATTACTACTTCGTCGTCGGGATGCAGAAAGAAGAGCCGGTCCGGCGCTTCGCCACGGGCGTGACGTTCGGACGGTTCCTGCCTGCAGAGGGCGCGGCGTCAATGTGCGGCGTCGCTGTCGAAACCGATGCGGCCACAGGTCTCGCCACATGCATCGCGCCGGTGAGGCTGGGTGGTCCGATCGAACAGCGAACGCCAGGCTTTTGGGAATGACGGAGAATGTCGTCGTTCTCCGAGACACGCCCACGCCGCCCATGATTCGCATAATGTATATTATGGAACCAAAACCGACGACGCCGAGCCCGGGGGATGGACGGCGTGGCGACGCCCCTCGCGCCGGGCTAGTTCGGCGCTCGCGCTGCGGCGTCGTAGCGCCGCTGCGCCGCCGCCACCTCGTCGATATGATCGCCCGCCCATTGTTGCAACGCGTCGAGCGCCGCCGCGAGCGTCGCTCCAAGCGGCGTGATCGCATATTCGACCGTGACCGGCGCGGTCGGCTTCACCGTTCGTGAGATCAGGCCGTCGCGCTCGAGGCCTTTCAGCGTCTGCGACAGCATCTTCTGCGTCAGGCCGTCAATTTCGCGGCGCAACTGGTTGAACCGCAACGGACGATTGCACACCAGTCCGAGCACGAGGACCGTCCACTTGTCGGCGATCCGGTCGAGCACGATCCGCGTCGGGCATTTCGAATCAGTAAGGGTTCGGCGGCGGCGTCGACGCCTGCAGTTTCAACGGCGAAACCTGGTGACCCTGGAGTGCCTTCTTTACAGAGCCTTCGGACCGGAGCATGAGATATCCCATCGGTATCTGGTATCGAATGCATACCACAGAGGAGTATATGATGAAAGTGGCGCTCATCGGCGCGTCCGGCCAGGCCGGCTCGCGTCTGCTTGCGGAACTCACCCGCCGCGGCCATCGCGTGACGGCGATCGCGCGACACCCGGAGAAGATTGCAGCCTCCCCGCTCGTGACGGCGAAAAAGGGCGACGTCTTCGACAAGGAGGGCCTCGTCGCGCTGCTCAAGGGCCACGACGCGGTGATCAGTTCGATTCACTTCACCGCGAGCGACCCGAAGACCTTGATCGAGGCGGTGCGTGAAGCGGGCGTGAAACGCTATTTCGTCGTCGGCGGCGCCGGCAGCCTCGAAGTCGCGCCGGGCGTCAAGCTGATCGACACGCCGCAGTTTCCGGCGGCCTACAAGCCGGAGGCCGCCAAGGGCGGGGAGTTCCTCGAGCTCCTGCGGACGTCAGCCGGCGACCTCGACTGGACCTTCCTGTCGCCCTCGGCAATGTTCGTGTCCGGCGAGCGCACCGGCAAGTTCCGCCTCGGCAAGGATCAGCTACTGACCAACGACAAGGGCAGCAGCATCTCGTTCGAGGACTACGCGATCGCCGCCGTCGACGAGCTGGAGAAGCCGGGCCACATCCGCCAGCGCTTCACCGTCGGCTATTGAGACGCGACGTGTGGGGCAGGGCGGCCCCCTGCCCCGCTCGAATTTGATGTGCCTCGTTTCAGCGCACGGGTCCTGGTGGACCGCACGCCTGACCGAAGCCCGGGGTCAACGCGCGCGCTTGGGCCGGAGCGTGGTTCCCGATTGCAATGCGGCGATAAGCGCCCAGCAGACGATCCCGCTGCACACGGAGCTCCAGCGGCCAAACGCCTTGTAGATGTTCGCCGCCAGCGCCGCCTGCTGCTTCAGGGTCAGTCCGGCCGCCTTGATCTCCGGATCGGAAACGTTGCGCACCGCGAGCCACGGCGGGGCCGACGACCCCAGCTCAGCCGCCACCATGCCGAGCACTGCGTCGCCCATCTCGGATGCGTCGCCGAGGTTCCAAAGCTTGTAATAGTTGTTCGACGTGTCGAAGCCAAAAAAATCCGTCGTGACGATGGATGACGCGAGATTGCTTGGGGACACCGTTACGATTTTCGGGGGCCGGGCGTTGTCCGGCGGCAGCTGGCCAGCGTTCGCCTTGAAGAGCGTCTTGGCCTTGACAAAAAACTTGGTCTGGGCGGCCTGACTTTGATAGTTCGCCGCCTCAAAGGAGGCCGATTTCAGCCATTTCCGCGAGTCGAAGCGGACAACCGGGCTGACGACAACGTCTCCGACCTCGAAGGTCTTGCCGATCCCGCCGGCGGTGCCGGTGGTCAGGATCAGCCTCGGCTGGACTTCCTCGATGATCTGCTTCCACACCAATGCATTGGGAAGCACGCCGTTCGCCGGAAGGTGCTTGTTCGTGTCCTGCGACAGATGCGATTCCGACTTGAACACGACGACATTTTTTCCGCCGATCTCGGTCGTCCAGAAGGCTCCGAGCCGGTTCGCCTTGACCGCCGGAGCGCCGCGGCTCATGGCGCTCGCGATCGACGCGAAATTGTGGGTATAGGGGACATAGTCGTCCCGGAAGTCCTTGCCGGGCGTCAGCACGCGGCTCAGCGCATGGCCCTCGTCCACCGTCCAGGTGACAACGAGGACGTCCGCCTGTGGCAACGGTCCAGCCCCGGTCCCGCTCGGCGTGCCGCCGGTCTGCGGCGCGAGCCCGGTCGGCCACGGAATCGGCGTGAACCGGCTAAACCCTGTCGATCTTGTGAAAGCGAGGAATGCGGCGCCCTCAGGTCCCTCGGAATTGAAGTCGATAATCTCGCGCTGGAGATCGTCCGGGTCGGCCCCAGGCGCAGCGGCAGCCTGGTGGGCGTAAGTGGTGGCTGGCGCTATCGTCTTCGTTGGATCGAAGCCGATATTTCGTTCGGCCCATGCGCGATCGACAATCATCGACCCCTCCCCGCAACTACAGCGACTCGTAGCACAACTGAGGCAAAATTCAAGCTGGCGGACTTCCGTTTGAGCATTTATGCGAATTCACGACGCTTACATAAGACGGCGCCGTTATATTATTTGGTTATACTCGGTAATAGCCCGCCGGACGTGTGATTACGGTCTTCGCCTCCGGCCGACCCGACGGTCGGTCATGAAGTTATAAAGCCACATATTTTCAGTCACTTGCGGGAACATCTTAAAGTGCCGCCTTAGAAACTCCTGACAATCACGCACTCCCGCTCGGCCGAGCGCCCGGTTTCTCGCGCGCGCCTTCTTCCTGTTACGGGGCTGAGCAGGGAGAATAATCTCCCTGTTCCGTCTTCACCTGTCACATGAAGAGTTTCGCTCAAGCCTATGAATATACGTCGAATTGTGCAATCGCCTGGGAGCGGGGCCAAAGCGATTCTCCCTGTTAGCAGGGAGTAACAGGGAGAAGCGAGGCGGCGCCGCCGTCTTCAAGCGTCAACCCGTCAACAGCTCCGCCAGCGTCAGCGCGATCACCTCCGTCGCCTTATGAAGGTCCGCCAGCGGCAGGCGTTCGTCGGCGCGGTGGGCGTTGGCTTCCTCGATCGTATGCGGCCCGGCGCCGTAGAGCACGATCGGCGCCCCCGCCTTGGCGTAGTGACGGGCGTCGGTATAGAGCGGCACGCCCGAGGCGACGACGGGCTCGCCCATGACGCCGCTCGCGTGGCGGCATAGAATCTCGGTGAGCTTCGCGCCGGCGGGCGTCGGCGTCAGCGGCTCTGCCAGCAGGATGCGTCTGACCGTCACATTGGCGTCCGGATGCAGCGTCGCCGCCCGGGCGATCACGGCGCGCAGTTCCGCCTCGACCTCGGCCGGGTCTTCCTCCGGGACCATCCGCCGGTCGAGCCGGAACGTCACCCGATCGGGAACGACATTGGTGTTGATCCCGCCGGCGATGAGCCCAACCGTCATCTGCGGCGAGCCGATGCCGGCAATCTTGGACGTTCGCGCCGCGAGTCCGCCGCGCCAGCCATAGAGCGCCGTCAGGACCGCATTGGCCGCCTCGAGCGCGTCGACCCCGGTAAACGGACGGGCGGCGTGGGCCGAGCGTCCCAGAACCTCGACCTCGAGATGCAGGCAGCCGTTGTGGGCATTGACGACGGCGTAGGAGAATCCGGCCCCGATCGCGAGATCCGGATGCGACAGGCCCTGTTCGAGGATGTAGCGCGGGCCGATCTCGCCGCCGGCCTCTTCATCGTAGGTCACGTGCAGTTCGACCGTCCCGTTCAGCGGGGCGCCGCTCTTTTCCAGAGCCAGCATCGCGAAGGCGTAGGTCGCGATGTCCGACTTCGACACGGCGGCGCCGCGCCCGACCATCCATCCGTCGACGATTTCGGCGCCGTAGGGGTCGCGGGTCCAGCCCGCGCCGGGGGGCACCACGTCGCCGTGGGCGTTCAGCGCGATGGTCGGACCGCCCTGCCCGAACCTGCGGCGCACGATCAGATTGCTCGCCGAGATCATGCCGTTGGCCTTGGTCAGCGCGTCGGGAACCTTGTGCCGCTCGACGGTGAACCCCAGCCCTTCCAGAAGCTTCGCCACCGTCTCGGCGGACCGGTCGCAGTCGCCCGGCGGGTTGTCGGACGGGACTTTGACGACTTCAGCCAGAAACCTTACCTCTGCGTCCCGATGCGCGCCGACGAAATCGTGGATGGCGGTTTCGACCGACTTTTCGACCGGCATTGGCGTTCTCTCCCTTGAAGCGGTTTACTCGAAGTCTTCGACGCGCATGCCGTCGTAAGCCGGGATCACATGCGAGGGCAAACGCTTGCGCAAGGTCTCGTAATCGAGGTCGGTGTGCAGGTTGGTGAGGATCGCCCGGCGCGGCCGCATCGCCTCGATCTCCCCGAGGGCCTCCTCGAGGCTGAAATGCGACGGATGCGGCCGGTAGCGTAAGGCGTCGATGATCCACACCTCGAGCCCCTCGAGGTAAGGCCGGCTCGCTTCCGGAATGCGCTTGACGTCGGGAGTATAAGCGAGCGAGCCGAAGCGGAACCCGAGCGCGTTGATCTCGCCGTGATTGAGATCGAACGGAACGGCTTCGACCGTCCCGCCGGGGCCCTCGATCCGGCACGGGATCCCCGCGGTCAGCCGCAGGTCCGTTGCAATGGGAGGATAAGAGCTTCCATCAGGCGTCTGAAAAATATAGGAGAAGCCGCTTCTGACGATGAGCGACGTCGGTTCGTCCATGTGCACGTCGATCTGTCGATGGGCGATGAGGTAGATCGGCCGCAGATCATCGATCCCATGCGTATGGTCGGCATGGGAATGGGTCATCAGAACGCCATCGAGCCGCCTCACCTCGGCGTCGATCAACTGCTCGCGCAGATCCGGCCCGGTGTCGACCAGCACGGTCGTCACGCCCGATCGCGCGCGTTCAACGAGCACCGAGCAGCGACGGCGGCGGTTTCGCGGATTGGCGGGATCGCAGGCGCCCCAGCCTTGTCCCGCGCGCGGCACGCCGGCCGACGATCCGCAGCCCAGAATGGTCAGGCGAAGGCTCAAGCGCTAGGCCCGCCGGATCCGAGCTTCGAGAACAGGCGCAGCGTGTTGGCGCTGGTCGCGTCGGCGAGCGCCTCGAACGCCACGCCCTTCGCCTCGGCCACCGCGCGCGCGGTCGCCGCCACGAATGCCGGTTCGTTGCGCTTGCCACGATGGGGAACGGGCGCAAGATAGGGCGCGTCGGTCTCCACCAGGATACGGTCGAGCGGAACGTCGCGGGCGATATCGCGCAAGTCCTCCGATTTCTTGAACGTGACGACCCCGGAGAACGAGATCATGAGTCCCAGCTCCAGCGCGGTTTCGGCGAGCGCGCGCGAGGAGGTGAAGCAGTGGAGGAGCGCGGCGAAGCGCCCCTGCCCCATCTCGTCCTTGAGGATCGCCGCCGTGTCGTCCTCTGCGTCCCGGGTATGGATAACGAGCGGCAGCCCGAGCTCGCGCGCAAGCGCGATCTGGCCGCGAAAGACGCGCTTGGCGACGTCAGGCGGCGCGTGATTGTAATGATAGTCCAGGCCCGCCTCGCCGATGCCGACGCATTTGGGATGCGCCGCAAATCGCCGCATCGCCGCAAAATCGGCGGCCGCCTCACCCGCGGCTTCATGCGGATGCGTGCCGACGGTGAAATAGACGCTGTCGTAGCGTTCGGCGATTTCGGCCGCCCGCGCCGCCTTCTCGATCCTCGTGCCGATGGTGATCATCCGTTCGACCCCCGCCGCTTGCGCGCGTTCGACGACCGCGTCGAGTTCGCCGGCGAAGTCGGGAAAGTCGAGATGACAATGGCTGTCGATGAGCCTCACTGCGCCGTAGCCTCAGGCTCGATGTAGCGCGGAAAGACAGGCGCGGGCGGGGGCAGCGCCCTGCCCGGCTCGAGCCGATGCGGCGCATCGAGAAGGCCGGCGGCCTCGCCCGTCTCCAGCGCCGCGAACGACCGCGCGTCCGGCGGAACGGCGAGGAGATCGAGCAGCTTGCCCATGCTCGTTGGCATGATCGGCTGGAGCAGAATTGCGGCGATGCGCAAAGTCTCGATCGTCACATAGAGCACAAGGCGCATGCGCTTGGGGTCGGTCTTGCTGAGCTTCCAGGGCTCGGCATTGGCGAAATAGCGGTTCGCCTCGCCGACGACCTCGAACACGGCCGCGACATAGAGGTGGATGAGGAAGCTCCCCATAGGCCGGCGCGCCTGACCCAACAGCGCGTCGGCGCGAGCGAGCATCGCAAGATCCTCGGGCGCAGGCGCCGCCTCACACGGGTCCGGCACGCTCGCGGCGCAATTCCTGGCGATCATGGTCAGCGAACGCTGCGCCAGGTTGCCGATGTCGTTGGCGAGATCGGCGTTGAGGCGGCTGACGATCGCCTCGTGCGAATAGCTGCCGTCCTGCCCGAACGGGACCTCGCGCAGGAAGAAATAACGCACCGGATCGAGACCGTAGGCGGCGACGAGGCTCGCCGGGCTCACGACATTGCCGACCGACTTGGACATCTTCTCGCCGCGGTTGAACAGGAAACCGTGCACGACGATCTGGCGCGGCAGCGGGAGCTTCGCGGACATCAGGAACGCCGGCCAGTAAATGGCGTGGAAGCGGGTGATGTCCTTGCCGATCACATGCGCGTCGGCGGGCCAGAATTTCGCCCGCGGGCCTTCGTCGGGGAAGCCGGTCGCGGTGATGTAGTTGGTCAGCGCGTCGACCCAGACATACATGACGTGCTTCGGATCGCCCGGCACCGGCGTTCCCCAGGCAAGGGTCGCCCGGCTGATCGACAGGTCCGTCAGTCCGCGCTTCACGAAAGCTACGATCTCGTTGCGGTAGGTCTCCGGCGTCATGAACTCCGGATGCGCCACGTAATGCGCGAGCAGACGATCGGCATAAGCCGACAGGCGGAAGAACCAGCTCTCCTCTTCGACCCACTCGACGGGCGCGCCGGTTGGCGCGAGCTTGGCCCCGTCCGGGCCGGGGCTGAGCTCGCTTTCGTCGAAATAGGCCTCGTCGCGCACCGAGTACCAGCCGGAATATTTCGACAGATAGACGTCGCCGTTGGCCGCCATCCGCTCCCAGATCGCCTGCGCGGCGCGGACGTTGCGGGCTTGCGTCGTGCGCACGATGTCGTCGGCGCGCGCGTTGAGGAGTTCGCCCATCGCCTCGAACTCGACCGCGACGCGGTCGACGAACTCCTGCGGCGTCACGCCTTCGCGCGCTGCGGCCTGCTGCACCTTGAGACCGAATTCGTCCATGCCGGTCACGAACAGCGTCTCCCGGCCGTCCAGCCGCATGAAGCGCTGAATCGCATCGGTCGCGATGCGCTCGTAAGCGTGGCCGATATGCGGCGCGCCGTTGGCGTACGGGATCGCGGTGGTGACGTAGAAACGGCTCATGGCCGCCGTCCTAGAGCATTTTCCGGACGATGAAAACTTGAGACCTACGACAGCGTCATCCGCGGCGGCGCGCGGCGGCGGCGATCTCCGCGAAGATCGCTAGCACATGGAGCTTGCGATCGAGGTTGAGCGCTTCCGTCTCCCGCGCCGCCGTGCGAATGCGGTCCCAGAGCGCGCCGAGCTCCTCGGCCCTTCCGGTCGAAGACGCGGTCTCCGCCGCATAGGCGGCGAGCCAGTCATAGAGTTCGCGATGGAAGGCCCGAAAAGCCTCGGCCGCCGCGCGGCCCCCGAGCGCATCGGCTAGCCTGGCGACCGCGCGCGGGTCGGGACGGGGAAGATCGGCGATGGTCGAATCAATCAGCGCGCCGACCCCCTCCAATTCCGGGGCGAGGCGCGCGAGGGCCTCGCGGACAGAACCGCTCGCCCGGCCCGCGGCTGCGGCGATCGACGCCCGATCGGCTTCGCTCCAGGGCGCGCCGAGCGTCGCCATGACGTCGGCGATGTCCGCCGCCGAAAGTGGATCGAGCCGGAGCCGCCGGCAGCGCGAGCGGATCGTCGGCAGCAGCTGCGCCGGCCGGTGCGAAACGATGATGATGAGCGAGCGTTGCGGCGGCTCTTCAATCACCTTGAGAAGCGCATTGGCGCTGCTGCGATTGAGGTCCTCGGCGCAATCGACGATGCAGACCCGCCAGCCGCCGAAGGCGGCCGACATCTGAAACACCTCGAGCGCGCGCCGCACGACATCGACGCCGATTTCGGTGGCGAAGCTTTTCGACGACGGCCGCCATTCGCGCCGGACGAGCGCAAAGTCGGGATGCGCCAGGGCCGCGAGCTGGCGCGCCGCGGGATGGTTCGGATCGACGTGAAGGTCGCACGCCTCGCGCACGCGCCCCGCGCCTCGGATCCGGATTGGCGAGCAGGAATCGCGCGAAGCGCCAGGCGAGCGTCGCCTTGCCGACGCCCTCGGCGCCGCCGATCAGCCAGGCGTGGGCGAGGCGGCCGTCGCGATAGGCGGACAAGAGCGTCGCCTCCGCCGCCTTGTGGCCGACGAGAGTCTCCGCAAGTCGCGGATGCGGCGCGCCAGCGAAGGCGTCGCTCTCCGGCTGGTCCTCGGCCTCGCCCCGCTTCACCCTGCGCTCCGCTGCAATGCGCTCGCGGGATCGAGGCGCGCCTCGACGGTCGCCCAGATGTCTGCGGCGACATCCTTCTGGGATTTGAGCGCGTCGATGACGGCGCAGCGTTGCGGCTCAGCCCTGGCGATATCGAGAAACGCCCGGCGGAGGGTCTGGTGAAAGCCGAGCGCCTCAGCCTCGAAGCGGTCGGCGCCCCCCTTCCCTCGCCGCTTTGCCGCCCGCTTGAGACCCGCCTCGGCCGGAATGTCGAGAATGAGCGTCAGGTCCGGCGCGTTCGTCCCCACGACGACCTGCTCGAGCCGGGCGATAAGGGCCGGCGGCAGATTGCCTGCGACGCCCTGATAGGCGCGCGTCGAATCGGCGAATCGGTCGCAGACGACCCACGCCCCGCGCCGGAGCGCCGGAAGGATCGTCTGGTCAAGGTGATCGATGCGCGCGGCGGCGAACAGCAGCGCTTCGCCCTCGGGGCCAAACTGCGCGGCGAAGCCGGACAGGATCGCCTCCCGCAGGGCCTCGGCGTCCGGAGAGCCGCCCGGCTCTCTGGTGCGGACGACCTCGAGCCCCAATGACTTCAGATTGTCCTCCAGGCGCTTCGCCTGCACCGATTTGCCGGCGCCCTCGCCGCCTTCGAGGGTGATGAAGCGGCCGCGGGCTGCATGGGTCATTGCCGCTTCAGCGCACGCCTGACCGCATCGCCTGCGAGCTCCACGCCGGCGTCGAAGGCGCGCCGGGCGAGGCCGCCTAGCGCGACGGCGGCGCCGGTCTTCAGCGGGGCGTCGACGACGAGCATGTCTCCCCGCCAGATCTTGAGCCGGCCCGCGTCCTTGCCGGCCTCGACCGGCGCCGCGAGCGGCCCGGTGTAGATGATTTTCGCGACCAGCTTATCGCTTTCGCCCCGCGGGACAAAGAGCGCGATCGGGCGATCGGCCGACCAACGGAACCTCGTCGGTCTCCCCGCCATAGACCGCCGCGGCGCCGACCCGGTCGCCGGCCTCATAGAGCGTGCGCCGGTCGAACGAATGAAAACCATAGTTGAAGAGCTTGCGCGCTTCCTCTGCACGCTCGGTTGCGGATTTGAACCCGTTCATGACGACGATGAGGCGCTGGTTCTCCTGAACCGCCGAGCCGACCAGGGCGAAGCCGCCGTCCGCGACGTCGCCGGCTTTGAGCCCGTCCGCGCCAACGTCCATGGTCAGGAGCGGATTGCGGTTGAGCTGACGGATCTTGTTCCAGGTGAATTCCTTCTCGCTGAAGTAGTGGTAGTCGTCCGGATAGTCGCGGATGACATGGGCGGCGAGCAGCGCCATGTCGCGAGCGGTGACGTGCTGACTCGGATCGGCCTTGCCGCGCGAATTGGCGAAGTGGGAATGCGTCATGCCGAGTTCGGCGGCGCGCTTGTTCATCAAGTCGGCGAAATTGTCCTCCGAGCCGGCGAGACCTTCCGCGAGCGTCATGGCCGCATCGTTGCCCGACTGGATGAGGAGCCCGCGCAGCAGGTCCTCGACCCGGACATGGCTATTGAGCGCCAGGAACATGGCGGCGCCGTGCGAATGCGCGCCGCCCTCGCGCCAGGCCTTCTCCGAAACGTCAAAGGAATCGTCGAGATGGAGCCGCCCCTCTTTCAGTTCGCGAAACACGATTTCCGCAGTCAGAAGCTTGGCGGTGGAAGCCGGGGGCATCGGCTCGTCGGCGTTCTTTTCGAACAGGACCGCGCCGCTGTCGTAATCCTGGATGAGCGCGAAGTCCGCGCTGGTCGTAAAGGTCTCGTCGCGGGCATGCGCCGGCGCCATCGCGAGGGCGAGCGCAAGCCAAACCGTTCTGAGCCGGACGCAACCCACCGGAGCACCTTCGAAACGTCATTGCGGCTTCCGCCGCCCGCGCTTCTCTGACGGGATCGGGAAATGTTTGCAATGTGCAGCATGACTAAGGCGATTCGGCGCCGCAGCGCGTCACTGAGCCCATTGGCGGCTCGACCCTCGAACGGCTCGCTGCGGCTCAGTAAAGCGCCTTCTCCGCGCTCGCCTGGACCAGCGGACGGCGAGGCGGCATGACGGCCGCTGGCGCCGGCTTTGGCTGCGACGAGACGGCGACCACGGTCGATGTCTGGCTCGAGCCGAGGTCAAAGGGCCGCGCCGGCGGCAGCGGAACCGCCCCGTGTCGCCACGCAACTTCGGACGGCGAGTTCCTTGACGTCACGCGAACCGGTTCAGGCGCGGGCGCAGTCTCGACGGCGGCGACGCGGATCGGCTCGGGTTCAGGCTCGGGCGCGGGAGTCGGAGGCGGCGCGGCCTGGGCCTGCGTCCAGAGCGCCTGAAACGGCGACTGGCCCGCCTCGGCGCCGCCGTCTGCGCTCGCCACCATGACCGGGGCGGAATAGCCGTTCAGATTGGCGGGCGAACCATCCGTGCGCAGGCTCGCCAGCAGCGTGTTGTCGTCGGAACCTTCGAGCGGCGCGCGGCCGACATATTCGACTTTGATCTTGGCGGTGCCGGCGCCCTTGAAACCCAGGACGTCGGCGGTGCGCGACGAGACGTCCATAACCCGGCCGCCATGATAGGGCCCGCGGTCGTTGACGCGCACGATCACCGAATAGCCGTTGCTGAGATTGGTCACCCGCGCGTAGCTCGGCAGCGGCATCGTCGGATGCGCGGCGGTGATGGAGGCCATGTCATAGACCTCGCCATTGGCGGTGCGGCGGCCATGGAACGCCGCGCCGTACCACGAGGCCATGCCGACCGCGTTGAAGGAGCCGTTCTCGGTCGGATAATAGGTGTGGCCGGCGATCGTGTAGGGGTGGCCCACGAGATACTGGCCGCCGCCGCGCGGAACGGGCTGCCCGTCGGCGACGACTTTCGGGCTCGCATGGCCGTATTTGGCCTGGGAGAAATATTCGTGGCCGTGCGCGTAATGCTGCTGGGCGGTCGGCGTTGCGCATCCCGCGAGCGCCAGGGTCAAGCAAAGACCCGCTACGCCGAGCCATCCCTTTTTGGCCGCGCGGGCGCCCAGTTCAAGACGCGAAACGCTCATGGACGCGGACTCGCCTGCATGCCGAGGCCCGCCTGCCGCCACAATCCCCGAAGGCAGCCCCCAGGGCGGGCGTTCACCGAACCCTCAATACCGTTTGGCACTTTTGAACCCGCTTCGTTTCCAATTCGCTAACGAATCCGGGCCGTTCGACCCTCATGAGATCCGACGGCCGGGACGGGAGGCGCGCCATTCCCGGCTGCGCTGATCCTATCAGACGGTCTGCGGCCCGCCCATCCCCTTTGCCGACGGGATTCCCGGCCGCCGCCGACCCGGCATCCCTGACGTCCAATCGCGGCGAGAACGTGGCCGCGCCTCGGCCCGCGGGCGCGGCCAATTGAGGCGCCTCGCGGCCCGAAGAACGCCCTCCAAGCTTTGCTCGGGCACATCCGCAACACGCGGCGCGCGAACAAAAAAATGGCCGAAACACCTTCGCGTCCCGGCCGCCGAGTTGTGGGAAAACGATGGATTCGCCAGGGCGCGTAATTGCATCCCTGGGTGGTGCTGAGCCCATCGCCTCCCATCGACCGCATCGCCCAAAGGTCCGTAGGGGGTTCACGTCCCTTTGGTTCCGGGCATTGGTTGTCCGGCGCGGCTGGGTGTTAATTATACGGGCGAAAATGTGTCGAAAGCAACCGAAATTCGCGAATTCGTCACAGAAAATTCACACGACCGGGCGTGCCGCGACACCGGGCCTTCCTCGGCGGGTGCGACAATTCGCCGGGCGTCTGCGGCAATGATCGCAATTCCGCCGGCGGCCCGCTCGGACTACGCTCGTGTCAGGCCACAGCAGTCGGCTGGGCTGCGGTGACTTAGACAGCGTCGGGCGAGCGACCGCCATTCGCCCGGCGCGGTCGGTCTCGGGGATCGTTAGTTCTTGTTTTGTTCGCTCGCCGTGGCTACCATGCCGGGATGAGCGATCCCGCCGACGCCCTCACGCCCGCAACCGCCGAAGACGTCGCCAACGCGCTGGCTTTTGCGTTGCGCTTCAGCGGGCGCAAGCGAGTCCACAACGCCGACGAGCTCATGTCGTCGATCGTGGCGAAGCGGCTGGCGGAGCATCTTGAGCGGTCGGGCTTCGTGGTGATGAAGAGGCCGCCGATCGGGGGCAGCACCCCGCCCTATCCGGGCGAAGCCGCGCCGTGAATCGCCTGGGGCACAGCGCCTAACGGCGGATATGGCTCATTCGATCCCATATCCGGTATGCCTGGGCCTCCGCAGCCTCACCCCCGCCCCGCCGCCGTTCTCCTCGATAAAGGCGATGCCGGCTGCTTCCATCGCGTCCTTGATCCGCTCGCCCGTGCTGGCGCGGCCGCCGATCGGACCGTCCGTCGCCTCGAGCCTCTTGATCGTCGGCACCGAGACGCCGGAAAAATTCGCCGCGTCCTCCTGAGACCATCCGAGCAGCGCGCGGGCGGCCTTGATCTGACGAATTGATACTTTTCGTATTGACAGCGCGGTCAGCCTTTCGATACGAAAAGTATCGCGCAATGCGGCGGGAGGTTCAACCCCTGTCTGCCCAAACCATCAGGTCATGTGCGCCAAGGCGCCGCAGCTCAATAGAAAAGCCGCCCGCGGGCGGCCTCTCCAAACATCGAGATCCTGCAATTGGTCAGACGGCGACCGAGACCGACCTGCGCGGCGCCGACCTAAAGCTGGCAAAGCCAAGACCGACCAAGCCCATCGTACGGAGGGGACAAGGCGCGCCCGACCCGGCAACGAGCCCTTCAGCAACGAAGGCGGCGGGGCCAAATCTGCTCTGTTCACGGTATGAACTCGCCACATTTGGCCGTTGCGCCTGTCCGTGAATCGTATAGAATAAAGACGGAGCGAAAAGTGAGAAAGTTTATGTCAATCTCAGCGCGACGAAAACTAATTGAAATCGAGCTGACCAAGATTCGTGGCCTGGCTGAGCAAGTTAAGGACGATTATCTTGTCTATTTCATTGACATGGCTATTTCAGAAGTTGAGGCTAAACTTAACTATCGAAACGACAATAAAGAGAAATTCACCAAGCCGGTCGTAATATCAGGAGCCAGAAAGAGTCACTAGCCGCACTCACTTCTGGGCGCGATGTCGCTTTGATAACTCTGTGACAAGCTGGATTATCGCCTCTCGTAAACCCGCGTGGTTGATGTCCATAAACGCGTGAATCAGGCGACGGCCGTCCTCCGGCGTTGGCCGGGAAGAAGGCATCCCAGCCGAGTTCTTTTTGTTGCCCTGATTGAAAAGCGCGTCTGAAAGACCAGTCGAAAAAGCTTCTTTCTTTGACATTACAAGCGCCTTCAGTGCCTATAGCCGCCTCGACTTAATTCAACTCAATGCAGACATAGATACGTATCATCGCTCGAGCGATGAACCGCGCACAGGTTTTTCGGCTCGCACTGAAGCATGGTTCCGAATTTCGCGCCAGTGAACAGTTCGTCATAATCTCAATCTCAGCGCTTTGCCGTCGATGTCAACGATAGCGCTGCGCCTAAGCAGTCCGCATGCCGGACCGCAACCGGACAGGAACAAGGGTTCCGTTACGACATCCGTTGAGCAACCTCTCGAAGACCCGCGTTCCAGCAGGGAGTCGCTACTCGTCCTCGTCTTCGGGAATGTCGAGGCGCCCGTCAGCGACCTTCTCCTCCCATGCCGGGTCGCCAAGGTTGGAATCGAGGGGCAAGTCGTGCCGGCGCTTCTCTCTCTCGATTTTGGCCTTCACCTCCTGCGACTCTTCCTTGAGCCGCTCAAGCGATCTGGAAAAGTCCTCGGGCTTCTGCTCAGAAGGTTTTTGGTCAGGCATCTCAGCCTCCCTGTTCGATCCAGCGTAACGTTGGGACGCAAGGTGCGGTTCCGGCTTGGCGACCGGGAGGCGCTGATCTCGCCCTGCCGGCGATTGTCCATGACTTTGCTGGCGACTCCGGCAGGATTCGAACCTGCGACCTGCCGCTTAGAAGGCGGCTGCTCTATCCACTGAGCTACGGAGCCGAACCCGGTTTCAAGCCCACGCGCCTCGTCTGATATTT
>CAVZJZ010000020.1:0-122422 GCA_963775665.1 uncultured Alphaproteobacteria bacterium
CCCGCCAGGCGATCGAGAATACCGCGACGATTTTGAAAGCGGCGGGTTCGTCCCTGGAAAACGTGGTCTCCGCTACTCTCTACCTGACGGAATTCGAACAACTCGGGAGGGTGAACACCGTCTACGCAGAATACTTTCCCCAAGGGGGACCCGCGAAGCTAGCCTGCGGAGTGACCGCGCTGTGGGGAGGCGCCAAATTCGAGATCCAGGCGATTGCCGTATAAATAAAGCTCGATCCGGCGCCACATACCACCGTTCCGCGCATTTATTCGGTGACAGCTTACTCAATCCCTAATTATGCCGGGAGGGTGTTCGTCGAGCGGCCTTGTCGATTTCCTCATCGCCATCCTATCGAGGATGGTGTCCGGCTAACGGCCTGCACGGGCCGCCTTTGTTCCGCAGCCTTTCCGTGTTCGGTCTCGTTGTTTTCGCGGTCTCCTGCGGCCTCAACTCCGTGGCGCGGAACCGCGCGGTCGGCCTCCGCGTTGGTCTGGTCAGTGCGGCGCTGCCGCAAACCCACCAGAAGGGAGCTCGCCATGACACACGGCGCTCTTCACGTTTCAGCCATCGCGCTCGGCGCAGCTGCTTTTGTTTCAATCTATTCACTGTCCACGGCCAGCGCGGACTCGCCCCCGTCAGGCGCGGCGCTGCCCTCGCTCAGCGAGCCGGCGCCCACGCCAAGTCTTGCGCCAAGTCTCGCCGAGCCGGCGCCCACGCCAAGCCTCGCGACGTCCCCAACCGGCGGGATGGCGTCGGCTCCAGACGAAGCTGCGGGCGCCGCGCCGATGCCCCCCGAACGCCCCTCGCACATCAATGGCGGTCATTACGCCCGACACGCCCATTATGCATGGCGCCACGGGCGTCGATACGCCGCCTATAGCCGTGACCCGGTCGGGGCTGCGGCCAATGTCGTGGTCGGCGGCGTGGCCGATCTGGGCTCGATCGCCGCCTATCCGTTCTATTGCTTCCCGCGCTACGGCTCATGCCCCTTCTACCGGCCGTACCCGTAAGTGAAGCCTGCCGCCACGCGGAGTGGCCCGGCTAAGCCTGCAAGCGGCGAGGCGCTTGCGCCGCGACCTCGCCGCCCATATCCTGGACTGATGTGGACGACCGACCATCCCTTTGCCAAGCCCCCTCACCCGGGGCGCTTGCGGCGGATGTCCCAGGACGGTCGTGACCCTCGCGCTCACGCTGGCTGCGCCCGGCTTTGTCCTGCCGCTCCCCGCCCCGGCGCACGCGCAACCGCCCGTGCTGACCGCGTGGCTCGCCGCCAACGCCGAATGCAAGGGCGGCGGCCCCAAGGCGGCGCAGGCCTGCGAGAAGCGCGACCAGATCGGCGCGCGGCTGAAGCGCAGGGGTTGTGTTTACCAGGAGGACGGCGACTGGTGGCGGTGCCCGCATTGAGCGGTCGCTGAACGCGGCCGGACGCGATCAATGATCGCGTCTGCAGTTTCGCATGAGGCGCATGCGACGAGCGCATAACTCAGCTGCGTCATGTGCGATTTCGACCGGAGTTCCCTTCCCTCCACCCGCAACTGTTCATGTTTCGCATGAAGATCCATTCATAAACAACTGAAAGAGCGTGACTTTTCGTAGCGAGGTTGGACGAAATTTCGAGGCCCGTCCACCGCGCCGTTTGCGAGACGCTTTCTCCTGTTATCGGCCGCAACAGGGAGACAATGTCCCTGTTCCGTCTTAACCTTCTACATGAGCAATTTCGTGCAAGCCTATGAATAACCGCGGATTTCGCAATCCCTGCGGAGCCAGGTTTTGGCGATTCTCCCTGTTAGCAGGGAGTAACAGGGAGAATCGACCGGCAGCACTTTCTGCGCCAGACCCTACGCCCTGCCGTCGCGGCGCATGAGGCGCATGACCGCGCTCAAGGTCGCTTTCAGCGAGGCCATCACGATATTGGGGTCGATGCCGACGCCGTGCAGCACCCGGTCGTCCGCGTCGTGGATCTCGACATAGCTCGCGGCGGTCGCGTTCGCCCCGCGCCCGACCGCATGCTCGTGATAGTCGACGAACGAGAACTCGACCCCGAAGGCCTTTTTGAGGGCGTCGACGAAGGCGTCGACCGGCCCGTTGCCCTCGCCTTCGATGGTGAACGTCGTCCCGTCTGCCTTCCGCAGCGTCGCCACCAGCTCGCGGTTGTCGGGGCTGGTCGGAACCGTCTGCTGCTTTATGAGCGTCAGCGGCGCGTCGTCGAGCAGATAGGCCTGGCGGAACAGGGCCCACAGTTCCGGCGAGGTCAGCTCCTTGCCGTCCGCGTCCATCCGCTCCTGGGCGATCCTGGAGAATTCGACCTGGAGGGTGCGCGGCAGGTCGAGCCCGTAGTCGGCGCGCAGGATATAGGCCATGCCGCCCTTGCCGGACTGGCTGTTGATGCGGATCACCGCCTCATAGTCGCGCCCGACGTCCTTCGGGTCGATCGGCAGATACGGCACCTGGAAAAGCGGATCGTTACGCCTGGCCTGGGCGTCGAAACCCTTCTTGATCGCGTCCTGGTGCGAGCCTGAAAAAGCGGTGTAGACGAGCTCGCCGGCGTAGGGGTGGCGCTGGTGCACCGGCAGCTGGTTGCAGTGCTCGACCACCTCCCTGATCGCGTTGACGTCGTGCAGGTCGAGGGCCGGATCGACCCCCTGGGTGAAGAGGTTGAGCGCCATCGTGACGATGTCGACATTGCCGGTGCGCTCGCCGTTGCCGAAGAGCGTGCCCTCGACCCGGTCGGCGCCGGCCATCAGCGCCAGCTCCGCCGCCGCCACCGCCGTGCCGCGGTCGTTGTGCGGATGGACGGAGAGGATGACGCTCGCCCGGTCCGAGTGCGCGGCCGAACCATTCGAACTGGTCGGCGTAGGTGTTCGGCGTCGCCATCTCGACGGTCGCCGGCAGGTTGAGGATGAGCCGTCGCTCGGGCGTCGGGCGGATGACGTCCTTCACCGCCTCGCAGATCTCGAGCGCGAAATCGAGCTCGGTCCCGGTGAAGCTCTCCGGCGAATATTCGAACTCAAAATCCGTGCCGGGCGAGGCCTCGGCCAGCGCTTTCACTTGCTTCGCCGCGGCGACCGCGATCTCGGTCACGCCCCGGCGGTCGGTGCGGAAGACGACCTCGCGCTGCAGGGTCGAGGTCGAATTGTAGAAGTGGAGGATGACCTTCTTCGCGCCCTTGACCGCCTCGAACGTGCGCTCGATCAGCTCCGGCCGGCACTGGGTCAGCACCTGGATAGCGACGCCGTCGGGGATCGCGCCCGTCTCGATGATCGAGCGGACGAAGTCGAAATCGGTTTGCGACGCGGAGGGAAAGGCGACCTCGACCTCCTTGAAGCCCATATGCGTCAGGAGGCGGAACATCCGGTTCTTGCGGTCGACGCCCATCGGCTCGATCAGCGCCTGGTTGCCGTCGCGCAGATCGACTGAGCACCAGATCGGGGCCTTGTCGATGATGCGCGATGGCCATTGGCGATCGGGCAGGATGATGGGCTGGAACGCGCGATATTTGGAAATAGGCATAGCTGTCATGACGAACCCTGGAAGCGTTTGCGGCGGCCCTGCGTCAAGCGCAGCCGGCCTAGCCTGTTGTTTCGAAAATCGGAAGCGAAACTATGCGTCCCGGCGCTTCAGAGCGCCGGGCGGCTAAGTTGCAGGGTCGTCGACTGCGTTCGCATCGGACCCTATCAACCAGAGACGGGCGAAAAAATCAACCGCCTCGCGCGCCGCCCGACAGGCCTTGCGCCGGCCGTCAGAATGGATCAAGCCCGAAACCGGCGCGATCACGACGCTTTTCGAGATATGGCCCGCATGGCGTTCCCGATCATTCAATTCGGCACCAGCCGGTTCCTGCAGGCCCACGTCGACCTGTTCGTCAGTCAGGCGCTGGCGCAGGGCGAGGCCATGGGACGCATCGTCGCGGTGCAGACGACGCAGAATCCGGCAAGCCGCAAACGCATCGCAGCCTTTGCCGAAGGCCGGCCCTATATCGTCCAGATCAAGGGGCTCGCCGGCGGCGCCGTCGTCGACCACGAGGTCGAGGTCTCGAGCGTCGGGGGCGGCGTCGACGCCGGCGAGCGCTGGGAGGAGGTCGAGCGCCTGTTCAGCGAGGCCCGCTGCATGGTCTCGAACACCGCCGACCGCGGCTACGAAACCGACGCCTCCGACAGGCCGCACGGGGAGACGCCACGATCCTTCCCGGCCAAGCTCGCAAAGCTGCTGCTCGCCCGCCATCGGGCCGGCGCGCCGCCGATCACGCTCTACCCTTGCGAGCTGACCCCCGACAACGGCAAGACGTTGCGCGCCATCGTCTTGAAGGTCCTCGACCGCTGGAGCGTTGCGCCGCCGGCCCGGCGCTGGATCGGCGACGATTGCGTCTGGGTCAATTCGCTGGTCGATCGCATCGTCTCGCAGCCGCTCGAGCCGCTCGGGGCGGTGGCCGAGCCTTACGCGCTGTGGGCGATCGAAGACCAGCCGGGCCTCGAGCTACCCTGCCGGCACGCCAACGTCGTCGTGACGACCGATCTCAAGCGCTATGAGCGGCTGAAGCTCTTCATCCTCAACCTCGGCCACACCTATCTCGCGGAGATCTGGCGCCGGCGGAATGGCGCGCCCACGATGACGGTGCGCGAGGCGATGGCCGACGCGTCCCTGCGCGCCGAGCTCGACGCTCTCTATGAAAAGGAAGTGCTGCCCGTCTTCAGCGGGATTGGAATGGAGACGGAGGCGCGCGCCTATCGCGACACGGTCATCGACCGGTTCCGCAATCCCTTTCTCGATCACCGCCTCGCCGAGATCTTCACCAACCACCAGGCCAAGAAAGAGCGGCGTTTCGGCGGACTGATCGCTCTTGCTGAAGCCAATGAGCTTCGTGCAAGCCAGCCGCGCCTCAAGGCCGCGCTCGCTTCGAATGAAGGAGCCGCTTCAACCCCTGCCGGATGAGCCATCATCCCACGAAGCGTGAACGGCGACGGTCCATGAGAAAAGCGCAAGACCCTCTCGGCTGCGACGATCCGATCGCCGCGCGGCGCTACGACTACGGCCGGGCCGCCGCCGACGACGGCGACTGGGCTGCGGCGGCCGAGGTCTTCGAGCAAGCAGCCGAACAGGCTCCCGGCTGGGCGCCGGCGTGGTTTGCGCTCGGCGAGGCGCGTGAGAGGCTGGGCGATGTCGACGGCGCCGCCAAAGCGTTCCGCACGACGCTGGCGCTGGACCCTTCGGATGCGCTTGGCGCCGCTCCGCGCCTTGCTCTGATCGGCTGCGCCGCGGACCCGACCGCCCTGCCCCAGGCCTATGTCGCGCGGCTCTTCGATGGCTACGCGCGGCGCTTCGACGCGCATCTGACTGAAAAGCTCAGCTATCGGGGTCCGGCGCTCATCGTCGAAGCGCTCGGTCTCGTCGCGCAGGGGCGCCGCTTCGCCGTCGCCCTCGACATCGGCTGCGGCACAGGCCTGATGGGCGAAGCCGTCCGCGCGCGGGTCGACTGCCTCGTCGGCGTCGACCTCTCGCCCGGCATGGTCGCAAGAGCGCGCGAGCGCGGCCTCTACGACGCGCTCGAGGCCGCCGAGGCGGCCGCATGTCTCGCGCGCTCGGAACCGGCCGCCTACGACTGCATCCTGGCCGCTGACGCGCTCTGCTACATCGGCGATCTCGGGCCGATCTTCAGCGCCGGCCGGCGGACGCTGGCGAACGCTGGGCTCTTCGCCTTCTCGATCGAGACGTTCGAGGGTGAAGGCTTCCGGCTCCGCCCGACCATGCGTTTTGCCCACGCGCGCGGTTACATCGAAGCAACTGCGCGCGAAGCGGGATTCGTCCCCCTTGTGATCCGTTCCGCCTCGACGCGGCGGGAGGCGGGCCTCGCGGCGCCGGGACTGATCTGCGTCTTCGGCGTCCAAGTTTAGAGCATGCCGCGTTTCGATGGGAACCCCTATCGCGAGGCGCGCGACCGGATAGAAAATCTATACTCATGGCTTCGCGCCGGGCGGCGCTTGCAACTTCGCCAAAACCGGAATTCTCCCTGTTATCCCCTGCTAACAGGGGAACGCGGGCCTCGCCGCGCTTGGATCGGAAGCATGAAAGTGATGAATATCAGTCGCTTGCGATGAATTGCTGATGTAACGGTTGAGCAAGATAACAGGGAGGCAAACTCCCTGTTAAGCCGCATAACAGGGAGAAGACAATCGGGAAAGCCGAAGCCGGAGACCTGCTTTCGCGGCCCGCCTGAGGGCGCGAAAGTATAGAATTTCTAAACTCCGCCGCCCGAAACCGCCCGGAATCCGGCGGAATGGCGGCGTTCCGGCCCGCTATCGCGGGATGAAAATCCTTATTTTACAATGTATTACGCATGGATCTTCATGCGTTACATGAGCAAAAATAACGCCTCTCTGGAGCGTCGCTCCGCTCCCAAGACGGGCGTGGCCCGAGCGCCCGGATGCAAACCCCCAGCCGGCCGAGGGCGTCCGAGCCGGGTGATTATAGCGGCGCGAAAGCTGCCGGCTTTTCAAGCCCGTCGAGCTTCGCCGCGTCCACATAGGCCGCATATTCAGCCACGAGGCGCTCGCGAAACCGGAAGCAGTCCCACTTGTCGAGATTCACGGCCGCGCCCGCCCCGCGATTGCGCATCCTGATCGTCCTGTGGACCGCGACGCGATCGCCGTCGATGAAGAGCTCGTGGATCTCCGAACCCAGTTGCTCAAATTCCACGTTGACCAGCCTGAGCAACTCCGCGAACGTCTCGCGATCGCATTGGCGGGCCACATAGGGCGGCCGTGTCCATTCGCCGCACGTCTTGTAGATGAAGTCCGGAGCAAGCCATTCGAGAATCGCCTCAACGTCGCCTTTCGCGCGCAAATCGAACAGCTTCCGCACCAGGCCCGCCAAATCGGCTCGCCGGGATTCAGCGGCGATAGCCTGCAATCCCCTGTCGAGCGTCGTCATTCCTACCCTCGTCCACTGTTGAAGGCCCGCCGGAGCGAGCCGCAGGGACGTGACTAACACGGCGCCGAGGCCGCCCTTTTGATCGAGCGCAACATTAACCCGGGCTCCGCGCGCCCGCGCGCATGATCGCCGCGTTGAGCTCGCCGCCGAAAACGAACAGCAGCGCCACCCAGTAGAGATAGACGAGCGCGATCATCACCGAGGCGAGGCCCGCGTACATCGAAATGTAGTTCCGCACGAACTGGCTGAGATACGACGCCGAACGCCTCGCTGAAGATGATGCTGCCCGCGAAGGTCAGGGCGACCCCAGGCAGAAGATCAACCAGCCTTGGCCGGTGGGCCGGGAGAATGAGGTGCGCGAGGAGCAGCGTCGTGGCGAGCATGAAGGCCGCGACGGCCAGACGGGCGAAGGTCAGAAGTTCGCGGGCGGCGGCGACCCAGGGCAGATAGGCCCCCAGCGCATCGAGGATGAGGGGGCCGAGCACGACCAGGAATGCGAGCGCCAGCAGCGCGAGCGAGCCGACCAGGACAAGCCCGAGGGACTGAAGCCTCAAGAGCCACCACGGCCGGCTCTCCACCAGTCCATAGGCGCGGTTGAGCCCGACCCGGAGGGCCTCGATGGCGCTGGAGGCGAACCAGGACGACAGCACCACGCCAAGCGTCAGGAGCCCGCTGCGCGGCGCCGTCAGCACGTTCGACACCTCTTCGGCAATCGGACGGGCGACAACGTCCGGCCATTCGGCGAACACCAGCCGCGCCGCCTCTTTCGCAAGCTCCGCCGAGCCGAAGAAGCCGGCCAGCGCCGCGACGAAGATGAGGAACGGGAATAGCGAGGTCAGCAGCGTCAGGCCGATGTAGCTGGCGATGGCCCAGCCGTCGTCGGCGATGAATTTCTCGCCCGCGCTCCAGAAAATCCAGAAAAGCCTGCGCAATGTCGAAGAGCCCCAAGTTCCGCCCGCCCGTCTTCGCCGGCGGCGAAGGCTAACGCATTGGCGGGCTAATTCCACTCCGTGACGCCAAAAAGACGCATTGCAACAGCGGCGGCGCCGCCGCATTGTGCGGCGCAACAGCGCCGAACGAGGAGAAACGACGGTGACGCTCGACGATCTCGCCCGCCAGGCCCATTACGCCGCCCAGGGGCTGCTGGAATGCGCGGTGACGGCCGTGCGCGAAAAAGTGAGCGCGCACGGACGCCTCGACGCCGCCAGGATCGAGACCGAACAGCGCGCCGCCCATGGGCTCGCATGGCTTGCGACCTATGTCGAGGCGATCAAGGAAATGGCGTCCTATGTCCAGCGCCTGCACAAGGAGGGGCGGTTCGGGCCGACCGAGGAGCTTCTGACCCGAATCGGGCTCGGCGAATATCTCGCCCAGATCTTCACCGGCATCCCGATGAACCAGGGCGAGATCGTCCGCCTCTCCGACTTCGGACTGGAAGAGGCCGACATCGAACCCTTCCGGGACGAGCCGGTGGTCGAGGCGCTGATCAAGTCCGGCAACACCGTCGCCAATCGCGCCGCCCTCGCCGCGCTGATCGGGGAGGCGCATGAGGGGGCGATCGGCGACCCCGGCCTCGACGAGACGTTCGAGGCCATTCGCGGCGAGATGCGCCGCTTCGCCGACGCCGAGGTCGCGCCGCACGCCCAGGACTGGCACCGCGCCAACGCCTATATCCCGCTCGAGGTCATTTCCGGGCTGTCCGCAATGGGCGTCTTCGGCCTCACCATCCCGGAGGCCTATGGCGGGATGGGTCTCGGCAAGGTCGCGATGTGCGTCGTGTCGGAGGAGCTCTCCCGCGGCTATATCGGCGTCGGCTCGCTCGGCACCCGCTCGGAAATCGCCGCCGAGCTCATTCTCGTCGGCGGCGACGAGGCGCAGAAGGCCAAATACCTGCCGAAGATCGCCAGCGGCGAGATCCTGCCGACCGCCGTGTTCACCGAGCCCAACACCGGCTCTGACCTCGCCTCCTTGCGCACCCGGGCGACGCGCGAGGGCGACGCCTATGTGATCAACGGCGCCAAGACCTGGATCACCCATCCGGTGCGCGCCGACCTGATGACGCTGCTGGTGCGCACCAATCCGCACGAGCGCGGCTACAAGGGCCTGTCGATGTTCCTGGCCGAGAAGCCGCGCGGCACCGACGCCGATCCGTTCCCCGCCAAGGGCATGTCGGGCGGCGAGATCGAGGTGCTCGGCTATCGGGGCATGAAGGAATACGAGATCGCTTTCGACGGCTTCCGCGTGCCCGCCGAGGCGCTGCTCGGCGGCGTCGAGGGCCAGGGCTTCAAGCAGCTGATGGAGACCTTCGAGTCGGCCCGCATCCAGACCGCGGCGCGGGCGGTCGGCGTCGCGCAATGCGCGTTCGAACTCGGCCTGCGCTACGCCAAGGAGCGGGTGCAGTTCGGCAAGACGCTGATCCATTTTCCCCGCGTCGCCGACAAGCTCGCGATGATGGCGGTCGAGATCCACATCGCCCGCCAGATCACCTATTTCGCCGGCCGCGCCAAGGACGAGGGGCGGCGCTGCGACCTCGAGGCCGGCATGGCCAAGCTGCTCGGCGCGCGCGTCGCCTGGGCCGCGGCCGACAATGCGCTGCAGATCCACGGCGGCAACGGCTTCGCGCTCGAATATCCGATCTCGCGCGTGCTGTGCGACGCCCGCATTCTCAATATCTTCGAAGGCGCGGCGGAGATTCAGGCGCAGGTGATCGCCCGGCGGCTGCTGGAGGGCGGGAACTGAGGGGGCAGATCTGTTAACTACGGCTTATCTTGTGTAAGTCGGGCCGCGCGGTCGAGCCGCGCGTCCGGAACGCGAGCGCGGACACTGCCGGGAGACGATTTTAACCCTGCTTTTCTCGCGCAGAATCTGAGACTTTTCAAAGGGTTGCGCCATGAAGTCCACCCACCTCGTCCTGAGGCGCCCTTTGCGACAGCAAAGGGCCTCGAAGGACGCTCGCGAGCCGCCCTTCGAGACGCGTCGCTTCGCGCCGCTCCTCAGGGCGAGGTCCTCCGGGGTGCGAACCGTAGTCGCGACGATCGGCTTGGGAGTTACCGAAAGAATGTAACTCCCAAGCCGTCCCTCAGGCGTTGGGTGTTTGGGGGACCTGGCCACACCACAGACCCCCGGACCTCGTCCTGAGGCGCTCTTGCGGAGCAAGAGCCTCGAAGGACGATTCCAGAAGCGCTCAAGAGAAACGTCTCGAATTGGCGACGCGCGCTCGGTATCATTGGCTTCAACGACGGGGCGATGACTTGGGCGGAGCGTCGATCTATATCCTCCTTTGCTCAGACGGCAGCTATTATACCGGCATCACGCGGCGCTCCGTGGACGAGCGTGTGAGCGAGCACGCCCAAGGGCTGATGCCCGGCTACACGTTCACGCGAAGGCCGGTGAAATTGGTCTTCTCCGAACACTACGAACGGATCGTCGACGCGATTGCGGCGGAGCGGCGGATCAAGGGTTGGTCGAGAGCGAAGAAGGAGGCCTACATTCGCGGCGATTTCTCGGCGCTGGCGGCGCTTTCGAAGAGAGGTTCAAAAGCGTGCTTGTGACGCTTGGCTGCCGAACCGCCGGCGCAAGCTGAAGCGTCCTTCGAGGCCGCTCCGCGGCGCCTCAGGACGAGGTCGGTGGGGTCGGCGGGGATCGGCCGGCAAGAGCTTGGCAGCTGCAAAGGGACAAAAAATCGCGCGGGCGGTCAACCATGCCCTCTCGCGGCCAGCGAAGATTTGAAGCGGAGCGGCTCGATCCGGTCATGGGTTCATGATGCCACGGATTTCTGATTTACGCAAGAATTTGTCGATGGCTTTGCGGTAGGCCTTGCTCTCGGACGTGCCGGGGCCCGCCGCGCATTGCGCCTTGACGCGACGATTGGCCACATCCGAAAAGGTCGAAAATCATGCTACACTATTTACCAATTCGGGCTATGGGTAACAGCGTTCCTCTCGCATACAGGGGATAGTAAACATGAACGTTAGGGCTTTTATGGCGGGTGCAGTCCTTGTGACGGGCACGCTTGTCGCATCGGTTTCGCAGGCCTCAGTACTTAAATTCACCATTGATTGGGCAGGAGGTCCCATCGAGACTTTCAAACTGGATACCACAGCAGGTGAGATCGATGGCTTTGGAACTCCTCCTTATGTATTGTTCCCGCTAATCGGCGACAACCTAGGTTATGACGGCATCTTTTTTGGCGACGCATCGGTTAGTGGTTTTTTCGGAACCGGTCCGGTAAATTCAAATATTGTGGTGACGGTCTACTATGATTTTGCCAGTCCGGCATTTTACAGCGGGAGCGGATTGACTATTGATGCGTATCCCGGGGAGACCTTAACCGCGACAAACGGTTCCGTGGTCCACATCTCCGGTGTTCCTGAAACGTCGACTTGGGCAATGATGCTGATCGGTTTCGCCAGTGCGGGCTTTTTGGCTTATCGCCGCACGACTGCCCCGGCGGCCGCCTGATCCTCGCTTCCAAATCAACTGTTCTGAAATTTAAAGACCGCCGCAAGGCGGTCTTTATTTTTGGTGCGCCGGCAGGGCGCACCTACTAGTGTATTGTCTTTAACGCTTCGACCCCAAGCGACCGCCTGAAACGCGTAGTGTCTGAAGTCGGACTGGGCGCTTTGCGTTAGATTCACTACACTAGTTGTCATCAGTTGAGGAGGATGGCGGTGCAGGTGCGAGCTGAACGCCGGCGAGAAAGATCTTGGCAAGCTTGTCGTCTCGGCGGAAGAATTCCGCCGCCTCAAGGACGAGCGCAGCGGCGAAGCGCTCATCGCCGTGATGCAGGCCTCGCCCTACCGCGACATCGACATCGAACCGAAGCGCGCCCCAATGCCGGCGCCCGGAGTCGATCTGTGACGGGTTGGCTGCTCGACACGAATATCCTCTCCGAGCTGCGCCGCCCGAAGCCCGAACGCAAAGTGCTCGCCTTCATCGCCGCGCCTCCGCTCGAACAGTTCTATGTCAGCGTCGTGACCTTCGCCGAAATCCGCTTCGGCATTGAGCTGGTCGCCGACGCCGGCAAGCGCGCCGAGCTCAACGACTGGCTCGCGCACAAACTGCGCCCGATGTTCGAAGAGCGCGTCTTGCCCGTCACCGAAGACATTATGTTCAAATGGCGGCTGCTGGTCGAGGAAGGCCGCAAGGCGGGGCATAGCTTCTCGCAACCCGATCTTATCATCGCGGCGACGGCGCTCTCCCATGGCCTCACCATCCTGTCCCGCGGCGCCAGCGATTACGAGCGCGCCCGCGCGCCGGTCGTCGATCCGTGGCGATGATGTTGTGAAGGTTTGGGCCTGCGGATTTCGAATCGGGACTTTTCAAAGGGTTGCGGCAGGTCTTTCAAAAAAACGCGCGGCCGGTTAACTTTGACCTCTCGGGCCAACGAAGGTTTGAAGCGGGACGGCTCGATCCGGTCATGGTCCATGATGAGAAGGGATGCCAGAGTGGCAATGTTCGCTCCAAATGTTTTGCAGACCCTCGCAGAAAGCTACGCGAGCCTAAAGGCGCGCAATAATGCAATTACTGAGTTCATACGTAGAATTTACGTATAAAACCGAGCTGGGACGAGAGTACGCCGCACATGGTTATTTACGCAGATTCTACACGATGACCCGCTGCATTGAAAGAGTATTCGAGTTGCTACCCCCGGAGCAGGATGCGCTGCCGGAAACAACTCTTTAACTGACGCCACAATCTGCATTCAGGCGTTCGTCATGAATGTTTTTGGAGCGCTGGATAATCTCGCTTGGATTTGGGTGAGCGAAAAATCCTTGGCGATCGACCAGATGAAAATCGGGCTCGGCCCGAAATGCAAAGCGGTTCGAGCGTCCTTTTCGCCAGAAATGCAGGATTACCTGTCCAAATTGGAACCGTGGTTCGCCCACATTGTGGATTTCAGGGACGCTTTGGCGCACCGGATACCGCTTTTCGTGCCGCCCTATTGTGTGCCAGATGCAAACGACGACGAGTATATGGCTCTCGATGCTCGCAAGCTAGCCACGCGGGATGCAGATGAATATGAGCGCATCAAGGCCGAGCAGCTAAAACTCGTAGTTTTTCGGAACCTGTATAGCAATGAAACACCGACGCGCTTGCAGGACAAGAAACCTCCGGTCGTACTTCCACTTTCAGCTGCACGAGCACTTCGGAACGGTCGAGGAAATTGGCCAGAAGCTGCTAGGCTTGAACTGAACCGCGCCACCGACCAGAATGCGCGTTCATGCCTCCCAACCAGCGCCAGAATGCAGTCGCGCGAAGTTTCGCGTAGGTGCCTTCGGAACGTCTGCCTCCAGCCGCGCGGCGGAATTTATCTGTTCTGTGTCATGCTCCATGCGATCGAAACTCGGAGATCGGCGCAGTCGCGCTACGCGGCGTCTCGATCACCTCCCTGTTCTGAGAGAGGCGATGCAGCGCGAGGGGGAATTCACAAGTTACGCATTGGAAAAGTTCGGCTGAAGAGCCATGCGATACATAATTAACGAATAACGCTAGATCATCCATTGGATGTACACCATCGTCTTGAACGTATGCTGAACCTTTTCTGCCAGCGCCTAGAGAATCTTGTCCTCCTCAGACAAATCGAATTTCATATTCGACAATGCAGGAGGGATAAAATGATGTTACATAAGCAATAAAGCCTCGTCGCCCAAGGCGATTTTTTGCGTCAAGTTGATTTTTCACTCCAAAACGTATGACTTCTCCTTTTAGTCCATATGGCGCCTCTATACGCCGCAAGTTAATCCAAAGCCGTAATCCACAAGCTAGAAGAAGGGATAAAATGACCAACTATCCCATCTTTAACCTCTATCGATTGCTTTATCTGTGAACAAGGTACTCGTTTGGACCAAATTCTGCGTTCGTCAGACCTGCTTCGAAATCGTATTTAACATTGAATTTTGGCTCCGTCCCGTCTCGACCGGCGCACTCAAGGAATTTCGACACTGCGTCAGAGGGTAGTGAATTGTTTTCGAGAAGCCCGGGTCAAACGGATGTATGCGGATGCGATCCAATTTTTGAAGCTCAAGCAATTGCTTATTGTTTACGACTGTCCCTAGCATTTTGCAGCTCCAAGCCTTCAAGGACGGATTGAACGCTCCTTCCGGCTTTGACGCAGGCCGCAACGTTCTTGACATCATATAGGCTGCCGTTGCCTTCCGGGTCTTTTGGCGGAAGGGAAAGGGCGTGCGCATAGAATGCGACAATTTCCGAGGCCAATGCCGTTGGAAGCAGTCCTACCTTGCCGCAATTGCTCTTGTAAACGGCGCATAGATTTTCAAACTCTCTTTTCGGCAGGAGCGCCACGGTTACCTCAGGGGCAGCATCGGCTACGGCTTGCCCCAAAAATTGCACAAGTGCTGATATTTCAATTCGCAAGGCGATCAACAGATTCGTCTTTTCGTGATTTATCTGGCGGGAAAATGTATATCGACTAATCGCAAACGCGGAAGCAAAGCTGATGGCGGCTCCCACAACGGCGGCTAGCAACGGAACGTACCAAGGCATTTGAGGCGCCCTTCTGCGAACGTGAACCGTAGCCTACTCGCTCAGCTGATAATTGGCCATTCTCACTGCGTTTTGGGTAAAGTCCGTTTGTCACTTCCGTCGAGTGCGCGTCATTTGTGCGCATATCGAGGCACTTATGTACACATGCGGAACCGGGAAGGCGCAATAGAGATAGCGTCAGAAAAGCTCGACAGCGCTGTTCGGCGCGCAGTTTTGGTGCAATCGAGAAATAACGCGGGCAGCGTGGCGCAGCGTCTCCCCCTAATCGACGTCCTCGCGCGTCACGCCCTCGGTCTCCAGCACGAAGTCCGCGCCGAAGGCCATGGCCGGGGTCTGGTAGCCCGCCGGCGCGACGCCGCTCAGCGCCTTCCGCGCCGCGCCGAGCGCGGTCGCCGTCGTCCAGACGACGCCGGCCTCCGGCCCATGCAGCCTTGCCGTGGCGCGGCGACCCTCGGCGTCGGCGACCTCGCCCCAGACGTCGGTCCTGGTGCGCGCCCGCAAATGGGCGCCGGGACCGGGGCGTACGGCGAGGCCGAGCAGGCTTCGCACCGGCTTCCACCTCGTCCACGGCGCAAGCATGAGACCGACGGCGAGCATGAGACGCATCTCCGGCGGCGCGGCGAAATAGCTCTCGATGTTCGGAATTCCGGTGCTGTGCCAGGCGGTGAAAACGTCGGCCCACGGGACAAGCACGGCCTCGACCGCGCCGTCGCCGAAATCGACCCTGATCGTCTTGCCGCCCGCTCTTGCGGGGACGAGCTTGCCGTTTCGGCGGACGCGGGCGCCCTCGTCGAGGAGTTCGATCGCGGTGCGCTGCGTGCCCGGCGGCAGTCCGGCGGGGCCGACCGTCCGGAACGCGAGCCTCAGCCGCGTCGCGGACGGCAGCCGCTGCTTCAGGTGGAGCGCGAGGCAATCGGTCGGAACGACGTCGAAGCCGACGCCGGGCATCAGCATGACGCCCTGCGCCTTCGCCTCGGCGTCCTTCGCCTGCAGCGCCTGATAGACCGGGATTTCGCCGGTGATGTCGAGATAATGGGCGCCCGCGCGCAGGCAGGCGCGCGCCAGCGGCTCGGCCGTGTATTTGAACGGCCCGGCGCAGTTGAGAACAACGGCGACGCCCTTCAGCGCGCCGTCGATCGCCCTGGCGTTCGTCAGGTCGAACGCGCGGCTCTTAAGGCCGAGCGCAGCCGCGATCTTGTCGAGCCTGGCGGCGTCGCGCCCGGCGACGATCGGCTTGACGCCGGAGGCGGCCGCCGTCCGGGCGACATGCTCGCCGACGAAGCCGGTCGCGCCATAGATGAGAAGTTTTGACGACATCGAACGCTCATGAAGTTCCGGCGTCCGGCCGTCTGCGGGGCGCATCGCTGCGCCCCGCGATCTGTTCGCGGCTCAGGCGATCCGTCGTGCGCCGAACGGTCCCGTTCGTTGTCGACGCGATCGCTCGCCAATGTCAATTTGAAATCGGAGAGCCGGCCGCCGTGCGGCGCGCGGTCAGAGCCTCTCGAGCCTCACCCGGGCGACGCCCGACTGGCGGAAGCCGAGCACGCCGGCTGCGGCGGTCGAGACGTCGATGACGCGCCCGCGGATGAAGGGGCCACGGTCGACGATCTTCACGACCGCGCTGCGGCCGTTGTCGAGATTGATCACCTTGACCTGCGTCCCGAAGGGCAGCGTCCGGTGGGCGGCTATCAAGCCGCCGAAATGAGGATTTTGGTAATATGAAGCTATACCCAATTCGCTGGCCGAAGCCGCGGTCGTAAATCCAGTGACTATCGCACAAGCAAAAATGAATTTCCGCATTCAGTGAGCCTCTCTGTTGACCACGTTACTCGGCTCCTCTGCCGGTCACTTAAGGCGAAAAAAAGGCGACGCAATTACAGCTGCGTCAGACTATGATATGACTTGACCAGGCGGTCAGGTTTATGGGGCGCCGGCAAACCATTCTAAAGTGGCGGTTTCCGGCGATGGGCCGGGTCAGACCGGATTGTCTCCTCCCCCGATAGCCCGTCGACAGACGGGCGTTATTCCGAGCGCCCTTTGCGGGGGCGGGTGCGCTGACTCCCGGGATGGAGCCCGGCTTGAAGCAAGATGTGCAAGATGTGAGAGTGCGGTAGGCCGGTTGACGGAGGAGACTTACCCATGAAAGTTCTTGTCATCGGCGCGGCCGGCATGATCGGGCGCAAGCTCTGCCAGAGACTGGCGCGCGACGGGAGCCTGGCGGGGCAGACGATCGACGAGGCGCATCTCGCCGATATTGTCGCGCCCGGGCCCCTCGAGGCCTCCTTTCCGGTCGTCCGCGAGGCCTGCGACATTGCCGCCGCCTATGTCCCGCCGAAACTGGCCGCGGGCCGGCCGGACGTGATTTTCCTGCTCGCTTCCGTTGTGTCGGGCGAGGCGGAGGCGGATTTCGACAAGGGCTACGCCATCAATCTCGGCGGAACGCAGGCCTTCTTCGAGGCGATCCGGCGGGAGCATGTCCTCTCCGGCGGCGCCTATCGCCCGCGGCTCGTCTTCACCTCCTCGATCGCGGTCTTCGGCGCGCCGTTCCCCGACGCGATCGGCGATGAGTTCCTCGCCGCGCCGCTGACGAGCTACGGCACGCAGAAGGCGATCTGCGACCTGCTGCTCGCCGACTATTCCAGGCGCGGATTCTTCGACGGGATCGGCCTCCGGCTGCCGACGATCTGCGTGCGGCCGGGCGCGCCCAACAAGGCCGCGTCCGGGTTCTTTTCGGGAATCATCCGCGAGCCGCTTTCGGGCAAGGAGGCGATCCTGCCGGTCGGCGACGAGGTCCGCCACTGGCACGCCTCGCCGCGCTCGGCGGTCGGATTCCTTCTCCGGGCGGCCGAAATCGACACCGCGCTGCTTGGGGCGCGCCGCACCCTCAATCTTCCCGGCGTCTCGGCGACGGTCGGCGAGCAGATCGAAGCGCTGCGGCAGATCGCCGGCGAGAAGGCGGTGAAGCTCATTCGCAGGGAGCGGGACGAGACGATCGCGCGCATCGTCGCAGGCTGGCCGCGCAACCTGGACCCCGCCCGGGCCAAGGCTCTGGGTTTTCGAGCCGACGCCGATTTTTCAGCCATAATTAGGGCTTACCTCGAAGACGATTTCAACGGCTGAGGTCAGGCGATGTTGGATTGGCCGGTTCGAAGCGAGAGGGGGACCGAAATCGCGCCGTCGGCTGCGGCGTTCGCCGAAGACCAGGCGGCGCCGCGCAGGGCGCAGCGCCCGCGCGGCCTGGGCCTCGCGGGGCGGGTGCTCGTCATCACCATCGGCTTTGTGCTGATGGCGATGGCGTTGTTCTACGTCGCCCGTCTGGCGGCCTTTCGCGAGACCTGGCTCCACAACAAGCTCGCGTCGGCCGAGACCGTCGTCCAGGCCTTCGACGCCGGGGGAGCGACCGAGCTCCCCCCGGAGCTGGCGCGGAAGCTGCTTGCGAGCGTCGGCGTCAAATCGATCTCGATCTCGACCCCCTCCGGCGGGCGCGTGCTCGCAATTCCGGGCGAGCCGCTCGCCGCCGCCGAGACCGTCAGCCTCGACAGCGAGACATTCCTCGACAGCGTGGGCCGCGCCTTCGGCGCGCTCTTCGCCAAACCGGGAACGGTCATTCAGGTGACGGACGGTACCTTGCCCGATGAGGCCGGCGTCACGGTCACCCTCGATCAGACGCCGCTCATCGCCGCACTGTGGCGGGTGTCGCATACGTTTCTCAACATCTCGCTCATGATCGCGGCGGTCGTCACCTGCGTGCTCTGGACCGCCCTGTGGCAGATGGTGCTGCGGCCGGTGCGCCGGCTCACCTCCAACATCATCGCCTTCGGCGAACATCCGCAGGACATCTCGCGCATGATCGCCCCGAGCGGACGTCACGACGAGATCGGCCGAGCCGAAACCGCGCTGGCGGCGATGCAGGGCTCGCTGGCCCACGAACTGGTGCAACGCAAGCGTCTTGCCGAGCTCGGCATGGCGGTCGCGCGCATCAATCACGACCTGCGCAACATGCTCACGGCGGCGCAGCTCATTTCCGACCGCCTGGCGAGAATTCCCGATCCGCTCGCGCAACGCCTCGCCCCGCGCCTGGTTGCGACGCTCGACCGGGCGATCCAGTTCTGCCAGGCGACCCTGACCTACGGCGCCGCGCGCGACCAGCCGCCCAACCGCCGGCGGTTCGACCTCAGCGAGCTCGTGCGGCAGGTCGCCGAGTCGGCGCGCGCCGAGAACGACGATGCGATCGAATACCATCTCGACATCCCGCCCCGCTTCGAAGTCTACGCCGATCCGGACCACATGCTGCGCGTATTCGAGAATCTGGCTCGAAACGCCTCCCAGGTCCTTCTGTCCAAGGGGCCGCCGGACGACCGCCCGAGAGCGATACGCTTCGCCGCGATCCGGACCGAAAGCATCGCGCTGATCGAAATCAGCGACACCGGACCCGGATTTCCCACCGATCTGGATGAGCGCATCTTCGAGCCGTTTCACAAGTCGACCAACGAAGCCGGAGCAGGCCTTGGACTGGCGATTGCGGCCGATCTCGTGTCGCGAAACGGCGGCGCAATCACGCTGGCCCCCGCCAAGGCGGACGATTTCTATTGTGGCGCGCGTTTCCTGATCAAGCTGCCGACGCCCGAGCGCGCCGTCCGCAAGACATTGCCCGCCCTGCCCCAGGCCTGACCGCCGCTGGCGGGCGCGGGGCAGCCCCCCGCGGCTTTTGCATGACGCGGCGCTCGGGTAAGAGTGCGTCCTTCGTGAAGAGGCTGCGACTGCCGCCCTCGCGAGAGGAAAGCACGCATGTCAGTCGCCGACCCCGTCCGGACCCAGACGATCGCCTTTCTGTCCTCCGGCGCAAAGGAAGCCGATGAGGCGCTGGCGCGGCTGACCGGCCTTTATGGAAGCGCCGCTCCCGAAGACGCGGACGTCATCGTCGCGCTGGGCGGCGACGGCCTGATGCTGCAGACCCTCCACCGGACTATGAATTCGCCGAAGCCGATCTACGGGATGAACCGGGGCTCGGTCGGCTTTCTGATGAACGAATATTCCGAGCGGGGCTTACGCGAGCGCGCTGGCCGCCGCCAAGCCCTCGATCATCCATCCCCTGGTCATGCGCGCGCGCGACGTGCGCGGCGTCGAGACCACGGCGCGGGCGATCAACGAAGTGTCGCTGCTGCGCCAGACCTATCAGGCGGCGAAGCTCCGCATCGAAGTCGACCAGCACACGCGGCTCAGCGAACTCATCGCCGACGGGGTGCTGGTGGCGACGCCGGCCGGTTCGACAGCTTACAATCTTTCCGCAAACGGGCCGATCCTGCCGCTCGACGCGCCGCTGATGGCGCTGACGCCGCTCTCGCCGTTTCGGCCCCGGCGGTGGCGCGGCGCGCTGTTGCCAGACACCGCGCGCGTGACCATCGAGATTCTGGAGGCGGACAAGCGGCCGGTCGCCGCCGCGGCGGATCATTTCGAAATTCGCAGCGTCATCCGGGTCGAGATGGCGATGGAACGGGCGACGTCGCTGATCCTCCTGCACGATCCTGGGCATTCGCTCGACGAGCGAATCCTGCGCGAGCAGTTCGGCTACTAGAGGCGCCCATGGCGAAGTCGGCGCGCATCCTTTCAGAGAGCCTGATGGCGAGAGGCCGGTTCGATCTGACGCGAACCGACCTCGAAGTCGTCGAGGACGACGGCGTGATCCGCAAGCTGTCGCACGAGGTCTACCGCCACGGCAAAGCCGCGGCGGTGCTGCTCTACGATCCCGATCGTTCGGTGGTGATCCTGGTCAAGCAGTTCCGCGCGGGCGCGTACCTAAGCGACGGCGCGCTGGAGACGATCGAAGTCTGCGCCGGAATGCTGGACGGCGACGAGCCGGAAGCCTGCGCGGTGCGCGAGGCGCTCGAGGAGACCGGCGTCGCGATCGACGGGGCCCGGCGCGTCTTCGACGCCTATATGAGCCCCGGCGGCATGACGGAGAAGATCGCCTGTTTCGTCGCGCCCTATCGCGAGCAGGACCGGAAGGGAGCCGGCGGCGGGGTCGACGAGGACGAGGATATCGAGGTGATCGAAGTCCCGTTCGCCGACGCGCTGGCGATGATCGCGAGCGGCGCGATCGCCGACGCGAAGACGATCGCGCTCCTCTACTACGCCAAGTCGGCGGGGATCATGGACCGAGACGTCCGACGCCCCGGGCCCCCGGACGGCAAATAAGCGGGCGGCCTCAGCCGGCCGCGCGCTTCGCCGCCTGAAGCGTGTTCGCCATCAGCATGGCGATGGTCATCCTGCCGACCCCGCCCGGCACCGGCGTGATCGCGGCGGCGACCTCGGCCGCCTCGGCATAGGCGACGTCGCCGACGAGGCGCGTCTTTGGCTTGCCGGCGGCGTCGAGCCCCTGCCCGGGCGCGCGGTTGATGCCGACGTCGATGACGATCGCCCCCGGCTTCACCCAAGACCCACGCACCATCTCCGGCTGGCCGACGGCGGCGACGAGAATGTCGGCGCGCCGCGCGACTGCGGGCAGATCGCGGGTGCGCGAATGGGCGATGGTCACGGTGCAATGGCGCGCGAGCAGCAGTTGCGCCATTGGCTTGCCGACAATGTTGGAGCGGCCGATGATGACGGCCTCCTTGCCTGCGAGCGTCGCGCCCAGCGCCTCGCAGGCCTTATCGATCATGATCAAGGCGCCTGCCGGGGTGCAGGGAATGAGCGCCCGGCCCGTCTCGCCGATCGAGAGCAGGCCGACATTGATCGGGTGAAACCCGTCGACGTCCTTGGCCGGATCGACGGCTTCGAGCACGCGCGCAGCGTTGACGGCCTTGGGCAGCGGCAGCTGCACGAGGACGCCATGCACCGCCGGGTCCGCGTCGAGCGACGCGACCAGCGCGAGCAACTCGGCTTCGCTCGTCGTCGCCGGCAGCGTGTGCTGGACCGAGTGAAAGCCGCAGGACTCCGCGGCCCTGCCCTTGCCGGCGACATAGGACTGGCTCGCCGGATTGTCTCCGACCAGCACCACGGCAAGCCCCGGCTTCACGCCGCGCGCGATGAGCGCCCGCGTCTCCGCCGCGACCCTTTCGATCACGCCATCCGCAATCGCCTTGCCGTCCAGCACATAGGCCTTGGTCATTCCGTCGTCCTGCGAAGTGGGGGGCGTTCACGCCGCCCGGTAGACGAAACGCGCCCCGTGACGGGCGCGCCCGCCGGGCTCGAGGACGCGCATCGACGGTTTCTCGAACAGGTCGCCGTCGAACCCGTCGGGATCGCTGTATCCGGTCCAGGCCTCGAGACAGATGTAGGGGGCGCCGGACCGGGTCCACAGCGCTGCGTGGATATAGTCGGGGAACTCCATCGTGATCGAGGCGCCGGAGGCGTCGACGAAGGCAAGGGAACGGCTCCTGCAATCGAGAAAGCAGACCGCGTCGCCGGCGAAGAGGGCGTCGGTCAGCGGCAGGTCGCGGCCTTTGAGAGGGACCGGCTTCGTCGTTTTGGAGACCATGCCGCCCGGAGCGATCACGGGTGCCTCGGCGCGCTCTTCGCGCTCGAAGCGCACCAGCGCCCCGTCGCGCCCCGCGTCGCCGAGCGGCCAGCGGAAGCCCGGATGGACGCCGCAGGCGTACGGCGCCGGCCGCTCACCGGGATTGGCGACTTCGAGCGTCATGTCGAGCGCGTCGTCGCTCAGGCGATATTCGACGGCGAAAGTGAACGCAAAAGGATAGACAGCGCGGGTGCGCTCGTTGTCGCTCAGCGTCAGTCGCACGAAGTCGGGGCCCGAGGCTTCGACTACGAAAGCCTCGAAGCGGGCGAAGCCGTGCAGACCGAGCGGATAGGTTCGGCCGTCGACCCGCTCCTCGCTGTTACGCGTCCAGCCGACGACCGGATAGAGGATCGGGCTGATGTCTGGCCACATCTCCGGATCGCCAGGCCAGAGCAGATCGCGGGCTCCGACCCGCCAGGTGCGCGCCTCGGCGCCAAGGAGCGCGATCGTCGCCCGCGCAGACCCGTGCGTGAGAGCGATGTCAGTCATAGTGCAATCCCTTCGATGTCCACGGCGGAAACGAGCGCGTCCTTGAGACCGGGCGCGCAGGCGATGATGGGGTTGCCCTTGGTCAGCCCTTCGCCGGCGAGAAAATCGCTGACGTAGCCGCCGGCTTCGCTGACGAGCAGAATGGCCGCCAGGCAGTCCCAGGCGTTCATGTGCTGCTCGACATAGCCGTCGCGCCGTCCCGCGGCGACATAGGCGATGCCGAGCGTCCCCGAGCCGGTGCGGAAGGGCGCCGCGCCCCAGAGCGTCACCCGCCGAAGGAGATCGAGATATTTCGCTGCGCCTGCGCGCATGTTCCAGCCGACCTCGACGGAGGAATTGGCGAGAGCGGCGGCCTCGGAGGGGCGGATCGCCGCGCCGTTGAGGCGCGCCCCGGCCCCGCGGCGCGCAGCGAACAATTCGTCGCGCATCGGGTCGTAGACGACGCCGACCTCGACCTTGCCGTTCATGACGCAGGCGATCGAAACGCAGAAATGCGAAATGCCGCGAGCGAAATTCGCGGTGCCGTCGATCGGGTCGACGACCCAGAACGCCCCGCCGCTGCGGGCCGGGCGTCCGGAGGTCTCCTCGCCCATGAAGCCGTCATCGGGAAAGGCTTGGTGGAGGCGGCCCGAGATCAGCTCCTCTGTCTCACTGTCGACTTCAGTCAGGTAATCCTGCGGTCCCTTGAAGCCGACATGGAAGGAGGAATCGACAAAGCGGCGGCGCGCAACCGCGCCCGCTTCGCGCGCGATCGCCTCCGCCGCGAGCAGGCGCATCTGCATCGGATCGTCGTCGGTCATCCTCATTCCTTCAAAAGTGACTGTAGGAGCCGCGGGCGAACGTCACCGGCCCGCCGTCCGGACCGATGAAGCGGGGCGGGCCATAGCCTTCGACGGCCTCGCCGACGAAGGTGACCGGCACGCCCGCGGCGGCGGCTTCCGCTTCGAAGGCGCGCGCGGACCCAGGCGCGACCGACGCGAGGAGTTCATAATCGTCGCCGCCGGTCGCGGCAACCGCGAACAGATCCGGATTGACTGAGATTGCGGCGCGCGCGGCAGGCGAGAGCGGAAGGCGGTAGATCGGCACGCGGGCGTTGACTCCCGAAACGGCGAGCATCTTGGTCAGGTCGCCGACGAAGCCATCGGAAATGTCCATGCCGGCGTGCGCATGGGCGCGCATCGCCTGCGCCAGCGCGAGGCGGGGCTGCGGCGTCAGGTAGCGGTCGAGCAGAAACTCTCGATCGGCGTGCGGAATCTCGGGGCCTCGACCCATCCGCAGTCTGAGCCCGATCGCGGCGTCGCCGACGGTTCCGGTCACATAGAGCCGGTCGCCCGCCCTGACGCCGGAGCGCAGCGCCATCCGCCCCGAGGGCACGACGCCGAAGGCGGTGATCGACAAGGTCAGCGGCCCCGGCGTCGAGACCGTGTCGCCGCCGGCGAGCGGACAGTCATACGTCGAAGCGTCCGCCGCGAGGCCGACGGCGAAGGCTTTGAGCCAGTCCTCGCGCCAGTCGCGCGGCAGCGCGAGCGCAAGGAGAAAGCCGAGCGGCCTAGCGCCCTTGGCGGCGAGGTCGGAGAGATTGACGCGCAGCGCCTTGCGGGCGATCGCGTCGGGCGGATCGTCGGCGAAGAAATGCACCCCCGCGACCAGCGCGTCGGTCGTCAGCACGAGGTCCTCGCCCGGCGGGGGCGTGAGAACCGCGACGTCGTCGCGAAGCCCGAGACCCGCCGGACCCGCGAAAGGCGCGAAGATGCGCGCGATGAGTTCGTCTTCGGTGGGACGGGGGGACATAAGGCTCGAGACTCGGATGCTTTGCGCCGGAAGTCCGGCCGCGGGTCTGTTAGCGCATCGGGAGAACGATGTCGCGGGGGCGCCAGGTCCCCGCGCCTCGGGCTGCGGGTTGCGCTTCCGGTCCCGCTTCCCTAATGCTCGCGCCTCTTTTCTCGAGGATTCCGTGACCGACGCGTTCCAGCCCCGATCCGACTTCCTGCGCGTGATGCAGGACCGCGGCTATATCCATCAATGCTCCGATTATTCGGGGCTCGACGAGAAGGCGCGTTCGGGCTCGCTCGTCGCCTATATCGGCTTCGACTGCACCGCGCCCTCGCTGCACGTCGGCTCGCTGGTGCAGATCATGATGCTGCACTGGCTCCAGGAGACGGGCGGCAAGCCGGTGGCGCTCATGGGCGGCGGCACCACCATGGTCGGCGATCCGTCGGGCAAGGACGAAAGCCGGAAGCTGCTGACAGTCGAGGCGATCGAAGCCAACAAGGCCGGCATCCGCAAGGCCTTCGCCCATTTCATCCGCTTCGGCGAAGGCAAGCATGACGCGATCATGCCCGACAACGCCGAATGGCTCGCAAGGCTCAACTACATCGACTTCCTGCGCGAGGTCGGGCGGCATTTCTCGGTCAACCGGATGCTGGCGATGGATTCGGTCAAGCTGAGGCTCGAGCGCGAGCATGAGCTCACTTTCCTCGAATTCAACTACATGTGCCTGCAGGCCTACGACTTCGCCGAGCTCAACAAGCGCTACGGCGTCACTTTGCAGATGGGCGGCTCCGACCAGTGGGGCAACATCGTCACCGGCATCGATCTCGGCCGGCGCATGGGGCTCGAGCAGTTCTACGCTTTGACCTCGCCGCTCATCACCACCGCTTCGGGGGCGAAAATGGGCAAGACCGCCGCCGGCGCCGTCTGGCTCGACGAGACGATGCTGAGCCCGTACGACTACTGGCAGTTCTGGCGCAACGCCGACGACGCCGACGTCGGCCGGTTCCTCAAGCTCTTCACCCTTCTGCCGCTCGACGAGATCCGCCGGCTCGAAGCCCTGCCCGGCGCCGAGGTCAACGAGGCGAAAAAAATCCTCGCCAGCGAGGCGACCGCCCTCCTGCATGGAGCGGACGCGGCGGAAGCCGCCGCGGCCACCGCGCGCAAAACCTTCGAGGAAGGCGCGCTCGCCGAAAGCCTCCCGACCGTCGACGTGCCCGGCGGAGAATTCGACGCGGGCTTAGGAGCGCTGACCGCCTTCGTGCGCGCCGGCCTCGTCGCCTCGACCGGAGAGGCGCGGCGCCAGATCCGCGGCGGCGGCCTGCGCGTCAACGACGCGGCGCTCGGCGACGAGAAGGCGATCATCACCCGCGAGGCGCTGCAGGCGGGCGGCGTCGTCAAACTGTCGCTCGGGCGCAAGAAGCACGTGCTGCTGCGGGCGGTGTAACTCCGGCGCGATCTGGAGCGTCGTTCGAAGCCTCTTGCTCATGCAAGAGGATCGAAGGCGAGTCGGCGCGCCGCTATGGGTCAAGCGCCAGTCTAACGCCGGCACACCCTGAGGCGCCGCGAAGCGGCCTTGAAGGACGGCTCCAGAGCGGCCACGCCATTCCGAAGCGCCGAGAGCGCCAATCGGGCTCCGCACGCCTTGACATTCCATAATTCTACAATTATAGAATTACGGAACTGAGGACACGATGATCGCGACATCCCCTGAAGACCAGATCGCCCGCTACGCGGACATGCTCGCAGCTCTCGGCACGGAGACGCGGCTGAGGATCGTGCGGCTGCTCCTCTCGGCGCATCCCGAAGGGCTGGTGGTCGGGGAAATCGGGTCCGAGCTCGGCATCCCGCCGTCGACCCTCTCCCATCATCTCGAAAAGCTGAAGAACGAAGCGCTTGTGTCGGTGCGGCGCGAAAGCACGTTCCTTCGCTACACCGCCAGCACCCAGGCGCTGCAGGAGATCGTCGGCTTCCTGTTCGCCGAGTGCTGCACCCGCAACAAGGCGATTCGCCCCGAGGAAATCACCTGCGCCTGCCCATGAGGAGAAGCGCCATGCCGGAGATCGATATCAAAGAAGTCGTGCGCGAACGCTACGCCGAAGCCGCACGTAACGTGCGCGCGCCCGGTTCGTGCTGTGGCGCCGGCGCGGCGCTGGCCGGAGCGAGCCCGATCACCTCCAATCTCTACGCCGACCATGAAACCGGCGCCCTGCCGGAAGAGGCGGTGCTGGCGTCGCTCGGCTGCGGCAATCCGACCGCGCTCGCCGAGCTGAGAGAAGGCGAGACGGTCCTCGACCTCGGCTCGGGCGGCGGCATCGACGTGCTGCTTTCGGCGCGCCGCGTCGGCCCTTCGGGCAAGGCCTACGGCCTCGACATGACCGACGACATGCTGGCGCTCGCGCGTGAAAACCAGCGGAAGGCGGGCGCGACCAACGTCGAATTCCTCAAGGGCGAGATCGAGCATATCCCGCTGCCGGACAATTCGGTCGACGTGATCATTTCGAACTGCGTCATCAACCTCTCGGCCGACAAGGATCGCGTTCTTCGCGAGGCGTTCCGCGTCCTGAAGCCGGGCGGACGCTTCGCCGTCTCCGACGTCGTCACGCGCGGGGCGATTCCCGAACGGCTTCGCCGCGACATGCTGCTCTGGGTCGGCTGCATCGCCGGCGCGCTGGACGAGAACGACTATCGGCTGAAGCTCGCCGTCGCCGGGTTCGAGGCGATCGGCGTCGAGCCGACACGCGTCTACCAGGTCGACGACGCGCGCGAGTTCCTCGCCGGCAAGGGCGTCGACGTGGACGCAATTGCGTCCCTGGTCGACGGCAAGTTCATGAGCGCCTTCGTGCGCGCGAAAAAGCCGGGTCAAAGCGCGATGGAGAAGGCTGGCGCATGCTGCGCTCCGAGCTGCTGCGACGCCTGAGGAGGAGACGATGAGCGATCGAGAGTTCAACGTCCTGTTTCTTTGCACCGGCAACAGCGCGCGCTCGATCATTGCCGAAAGCATCTTGCAAAAGGACGGTGCCGGGCGCTTCCGCGCTTTTTCCGCCGGAAGCCACCCCAAGGGCTCCGTCAATCCTTTCGCGCTCAAAGTTCTCGAGTCCTATGGCTATCCGACCGCCGGCTTCCACTCGAAGAGCTGGGACGAATTCGCGGCTGCCGGCGCTCCCGCCATGGATTTCGTCTTCACGGTCTGCGACACCGCCGCCGCCGAGGCATGTCCTGTCTGGCCTGGCCAGCCGATGACGGCCCACTGGGGCATCGAGGACCCCGCTGCAGTCGAGGGAACCGATATTCAGAAGGAAGCGGCCTTCGTTCTGGCGACGCGATATCTCAATAATCGGATTTCGATCTTCAGAAGCCTGCCGATCCGGAGCCTCGACAAGATGTCCCTCAATTCGAAGCTTCGCGAGATCGGGCAGCTTGAAGGCGCGACGAGGCCGAGGCCGGAGGTCGCATGACGCAGATCGTCGGGGTCGAATCCCTTAACGGCGCCGAAATCGTCGGCGCCCTCCGCTCGGCGCCGATTGCACGCGAAGACGCAGGCCTGGTGCGCAAGGCTTTGCGCGCCGCAGGTCTCCCCGACGACGACGTCGAGGCGGACGGCGTCACGCTCTACGTCTTCGAGCAGGACGACGGCGTCGTCGGCTACGGCGGCCTCGAGATCTGCGGCGAGAATGCGCTCGTCCGGTCGATTGTCGTCGATCCGGAGAAGCGCAATCTGGGCGTCGGCCGGCGGATCGTGGAACGTTTGCTGACCAACGCCGCGCGTCAGGGTGTTCGGCGCGCGTTCCTTTTGACGACGGACGCGCAAGCCTATTTCGAAAGGCTGGGATTCGCGGTCGTCGATCGTAAGCGTGCCCCACCCGCGATTCTTGGGACGCGCCAGGCGGCAGGGCTGTGCCCGGCCTCGGCTGTGTTGATGGCGAAGGCGCTCAGCGCATGAAGGCGCCTCGTGGCGGGTCGCAGCGGCAAAGGACTTCCTCAATGTCCCTGTTCGAGCGCTATCTCACCGTGTGGGTCGCCCTTTGCATCGTCACCGGTGTTGTCCTCGGCCATCTTGCGCCTGACGCGTTTCATGCGATTGGCGCGGCGGAGATCGCAAAGGTCAATCTGCCGGTAGCGGCGCTGATCTGGCTCATGATCGTTCCCATGCTGATCAAGATCGATTTCGCCGCGCTGGGCGAGGTTCGCCAGCACTGGCGTGGCATCGGCGTGACGCTGTTCATCAATTGGGCGGTCAAGCCGTTCTCGATGGCTGCGCTCGGCGCATTCTTCATCGGCTATCTGTTCCGGCCGTATTTGCCCGCCGATCAGATCAGCTCCTATATCGCCGGCCTCATCATCCTCGCCGCCGCGCCCTGCACGGCAATGGTGTTCGTCTGGTCGAACCTGACCCGGGGCGAACCGCATTTCACGCTCACTCAGGTCGCACTGAACGACACGATCATGGTCTTCGCTTTCGCGCCGATCGTCGGTCTGCTGCTGGGCCTCTCTGCGATTTCCGTTCCGTGGAATACGCTGGTGCTTTCGGTGATCCTCTACATCGTCGTGCCCGTGATCGTGGCGCAGCTCTTACGCGGTCGGCTGCTGGCGACCGGAGGGCCGGAGGCGCTCGCCCGCGTGCTCGCGACGCTTCAACCCGTCTCTTTGGTCGCCCTGCTGGCGACGCTGGTGCTCCTATTCGGTTTCCAGGGCGAGCAGATCATCGCCCAGCCCGTTATCATCTTGCTGCTAGCGATTCCGATCCTGATCCAGGTCTATTTCAACGCGGGGCTGGCCTACCTGCTGAACCGCTATATGGGCGAACAACATTGCGTCGCCGGCCCCTCCGCGCTGATCGGCGCCAGCAACTTTTTCGAATTGGCCGTAGCCGCGGCCATCAGTCTCTTCGGCTTCAACTCCGGCGCCGCGCTCGCGACCGTCGTCGGCGTGCTGATCGAAGTGCCGGTCATGCTGTCGGTCGTCTCGATCGTCAACCGGTCGAAGGGCTGGTACGAAAGCGGGGTGAAGGCGCCCGCGCGTCCCCTGGCGCAGCTATGACCGTCACCATCTATCACAACCCGAAATGCGGCACGTCCCGCAACGTTCTGGCGATGATCCGCGCGAGCGGTGAAGAACCCGTCATCATCGAATATCTGAAAAACCCGCCGACCCGCGAGCGCCTCAAAGAGCTGGTCGCTGCATTGGGGATTTCCGTCCGCGACCTGCTTCGCGAGAAGGGGACGCCTTACGCCGAGCTCGGCCTCGGCGATCCAAAATGGTCGGACGATGAACTCCTCGATGTCATGATCGCCCACCCGATCCTGATCAACCGACCGATCGTGGTCACGCCGAAGGGCGTCAGGCTCTGCCGGCCCTCGGAGGCGGTGCTCGACATCCTGCCCAATCCAGATATCGGCCGCTTTGTCAAAGAGGATGGCGGCATGGTCGACGCAGCTGCGCGCCGACGTTGATCCGCGCGTACAAGTCCGGATCCGGGTCATCCGCCGACTGTCGAATCCTGGTCCCGCCTGCTACTCGAGCGTTCCGCAGTCAGGTTTACCCGTCGTTGCGAGCGGAGCGAAGCCATCCACGGTTCAGCCGCCGCTGTGTTCGCTCTTGAACGACAAGGGCTTACGGCGGCCGACGGGTGGATTGCTTCGTCGCTTCGCTCCTCGCAATGACGATTCCGGTTCCCCGCAGAACGCGCTAGAACTTGCGCGCTATCGTTGCGCGAGCAGGACTATCCCATGATCCATCAACCGCTGGCCATCCGCGCGGGTTGCTTTGTCGCCGCGCTTGGGCTCGCGGCGCTCGGCGGGAGCCGTCCTGCCGCGGCGCAAGCGACCGCCACGCCGATCAAGCATCTGGTCGTGGTCTTTCAGGAAAACGTCTCCTTCGATCACTATTTCGGCACGTACCCGAAGGCGCTGAACTTGCCGGGCGAGCCGCCTTTCGCCGCGGCGCCGGGCACGCCGAGCGTGAACGGCCTCACCGAGGCGCTCCTCCTCCACAATCCGAACAAAGCCAACCCCGGCCGGCTGTCGCCGCAGCAGGCGGTCACCTGCGACATGGATCACGATTACACGTCCGAGCAGGAGGCTTTCGACGGCGGGTTGATGGACAAGTTCGTCGAATTCACCTCGGCCTATCCCGGCCAGAAGGACTGCGACAGCGGCGGGGTCATGGCCTATTTCGACGGCAATACGGTCACGGCGCTGTGGACTTATGCGCAGAACTTCGCCATGAGCGACAATTCCTTCGACTCCACGTTCGGGCCCTCGACGCCGGGGGCGCTGAATCTCGTCTCCGGCAATACCCACGGCGCGACCCCTGAAGACCTCGAAGCCCGCGGCGAGGCGATCAGCGTGAAGGGAACGGTGATCGGCGACGCCGATCCGCAGTTCGACGATTGCTCCCGCTCGACCGGCGGCCTTATCGCCATGAGCGGGCGCAATGTGGGCGACCTTCTCAGCGCCAAAGATGTCCCCTGGGGCTGGTTCGAGGGCGGATTCCGAGCCGACCGGGACCAAAGACGGCAAAGCGGTGTGCGACGCGAAGTCGACGAATCTGGCGGGACGGGAAGTCGCGGACTACAGCCCGCACCACGAGCCCTTCCAATACTTTCCACAAACCGCCAATCCGCATCACTTGCCGCCGAGCTCTCCCGATATGATCGGCCGGACGGATCAGGCGAACCACCAGTACGACCTTGCCGATTTCTTCGAGGCTCTTGGGCGCGGACCGCCAGCCGGCCGTCAGTTTCGTCAAGGCGAAACGATACCAGGACGGCCACGCCGGCTACTCCAATCCGGTCGACGAGCAGGCCTTCCTGGTCGCGCTCGTCAATGCGGTCGAGTCGTCGCCCGCCTGGAAGGACACAGCCATCGTCATCGCCTACGACGACTCCGACGGCTGGTACGATCATGTGATGCCGCCGATCCTCAAGGGCTCGGCGATTGCGAATGTCGACGCCCTCAACGGCCCGGGCAGATGCGGCAATGCCGGCTTGAGCGGCCACCCGGGCCGCTGCGGCTATGGGCCGCGTTTGCCGCTGCTCGTGATCTCGCCCTACTCCCGGGTCAATTTCGTCGACCACGCGTTGACCGACCAGACCTCGATCCTTCGCTTCGTCGAGGACAATTGGGGCCTCGGCCGTCTGGGCGATCAATCCTATGACGAGCTTGCAGGGCCGCTCGACGCGATGTTCGACTTCGCCCATCCGGCGGCGAGGGCCGTAATACTCGACCCCAAGACAGGCGAAGCGACGCGATAGGCTTGGATAACGGAATTACGGGCGCCGCCTGGAGTGCGTCAGAGCATGCCGCGTTTCGACGGAACGCCGTCGATGGGATAGAAAATCTATACTCATGCCCTCGCGCCGGGCGCCGCCTGCAACTTCGCCAAAACCGGAATTCTCCCTGTTATCCCCTGCTAACAGGGATCGCGGGGCCCGCCGCGCTTGGGCTTAAGGCATTAAAACGATGATTATCAGTCGATTGCGATGAGTTTCTCATGTAACGGTTGAGCGAAATAACAGGGAGGCCATCTCCCTGTTAAGCCGCATAACAGGCAGCAGACAATCGGGAAAGCCGAAGTCGGAGACCGGTTTTCGCGGGCCGGCGGAGGGCGCGAAAGTATAGAATTTCTAAACTCAGCGGCCTCAAGCCATCCGGAACCGGGCGGAATGGCTGCATTTTGGCCCGCTACTGCGGGATGAAGCTCCTGATTTTACAATGGATTAGGTAAGGATCTTCATGCGTTACATGAGCAACAATAACGGCCTCTCCGATGGGTCGCTCCGCTCCCAAATTTGGTCGCCCCGCAACCCGTCAACTCGGAGCACAACCTGTTTCAGCGGCGGCGTCAGCACGGCGACGGCGCTACCCGTCGAACTCGCCCCGCCCCGGCGCCAGCGCGACCGCCTTGACCTGCGCGTAGACGCCGACGCCCTCGGCGAGCTCAAGCTGATCACACGACTTTCGCGTGAGCCGCGACAGAAGGCGGGCGCCCGAGCCATCCGCGCCGAGGGCGACCACAGCGACAATCGCGTTCAAGTCGACGGGTCTCATGGCGACGATGCGCGCGGGCAGGATGTTGAGGATCGAGCTCGGGCCCGGCGGCTCGCGCGCGAGCGAGACGTCGCCGGCGACGACGCGGATGCGGCGACGCCCGCCGATCGGCGCAGACGGCGCGGGCACGATGAAGCGGCCGCCGCGAACGGCGAGCGTCAGGAGGCCGTAGCGGGAGTCATGCGCTTCGATCGCGCCGTCCAGGCTGACCGCCGCGTCGCGGCCCATCGCCAGAGGCAGCGACGGATCGCTTTGCAGGACGTCGAGCGGCCCGGCGGCGAGCACCCGGCCCTTGTCCATCAGCACGATCTGGTCGGCGAGCCGCTCGACCTCGGCGAGGTCGTGGCTGACATAGACGATCGGCAGGGACAGACGGTCGCGCAGCCGCTCGAGGAATGGCAGGATCTCGTTCTTGGTCGCCCGGTCGAGCGCCGACAGCGGCTCGTCCATCAGGAGGAGCTTCGGCTGCGACAGCAGCGCCCGTCCGATCGCCACCCGCTGCCGCTCGCCGCCGGAAAGATTGCGCGGCGAACGGTCGAGCAGCGCCGTCACGCCGAGAAGATCGACGACCTCTTCGAAGGCGATCGCCTCTCTTGCCGCGCCGCCCACTTGTCGAGGCGCGCCGAACAAGAGATTGCGCCGCACCGTCAGATGCGGAAAGAGGCTCGCTTCCTGGAACACGTAGCCGAGCGGCCGCCGGTGCGTCGGCAGAAAGGTCCCATACCGATCCTGCCATCGGTCGCCGTCGATTTCGCAAACGCCGTCGCTCACACGCAGGAGGCCGGCGATGCAGCGCAGCACCGTCGTCTTGCCGCAGCCCGAGGGACCGAACAGCGCAGTGACGCCTTTCGCCGGCGAGGTGAAGCCGGCGTCGAGCGAGAACTTGCCGATCGTCCCCTTGAACTCGGCGCGGATCGTAGGGTCCGCGCTCATGCGCGGGCCGCGCGAGACGCGCTTTTCGATCAGGATCATCGAGAGAATCACGGCGAAGGCGAAGACCACCATGCCGCCGGCGAGGATGTTGGCCTCGCGCCACTGCATCGTCTCGACATAGTCGAAGATGGCGGTCGACATCACCCGGGTGCGGCCGGGAATGTTGCCGCCGATCATCAGGATGACGCCGAACTCGCCGACCGTGTGGGCGAAGCCGAGCACCGCGCCGGTGAGGAGCCCGGGACTGGCGAGCGGCAGGGCGACGGTCCAGAAGGCGCGCGCCGGCGAAGCGCGCAAGGTCGCGGCGACCTCGAGCGGCCGGTCGCCGATCGCCGCGAAGGCGTTGCGGATCGGCTGCACGACGAACGGCATGGAGGAGAGGATCGAGCCGATGACGAGGCCGGTGAAGGTGAAGGCGAGCGTGCGCGCGCCCCACAGGCTCGCGACCGCGCCGCCCGGCCCGTCCGGCCCGAGCGCGACCAGGAGATAGAAGCCAAGCACGGTCGGCGGCAGGACCATCGGCAGCGAGACGACCGCGGCGATCGCCTCCTTCCACCAGGCGTGCGAGCGGGCGAGCCACCAGGCGAGCGGCGTCGCGACGACAAGCAGGAGGAGCGTCGTGATCGTCGCGAGTTCGATCGTCAGCCGAACCGGCGGCCAGATGTGGGCGGAGAAGTCCGACACGCGGGTCAGTCGAGGCCGTAGCCGAATTTCTCGATGATGGCGCGCGCTTCCGGTCCCTTCAGGAATTCGAGGAAAGCCTTCGACGCCTCGTCGTTCTCGCCCTTCTTCAGCAGCACCGCGTCCTGCCGGATCGGCGAATAGAGATTTTGCGGAACGACCCAGCGCGTTCCGTCGGTGACGCCGAAGAGCTGCGAAAGCGCGACGAAGCCCAGTTCGGCGTTCCTGGTGTCGACGAACTGGAACGCCTGCGCGATGCTGTTTCCCTGAACGATCTTCGCCTGCAGCGCGTCGTAGACGCCGAGCGCCTTCATCGTCTCGATCGCGGCGGCGCCGTAGGGGGCGGCGTTCGGATTGGCGATCGAGACTTTCGAGAACGCGCCGGCCTTCAGCGCCTCGTCGCCCTTGGTCACATCGACGACCTTGCTCCACAGCACGAGCTTGCCGATCGCATAGGTGAAGAGGCTTTCGCGAACCGCAAGGCCGTCGTCGATCAGCGGCCTTCGGCCGGTCCTCGTCGGCCGACAGGAACACCTGGAACGGCGCGTCGTGGGTGATCTGCGTCAAGAAGGGGCCGGAGGCGCCGAAGCTCAGGATGGCGTCGTGCCCGGTCTTCTGCTTGAACAGCGCGGCGATCTCCTTTGCCGGCTCGGTGAAGTTGGCGGCGACGGCGACATTGGTCTGGCCGGCTCTGGCTAGCGGGCGCAGCGAACAGGTGCAGCGCCGAGGCAAGCCCCGCGGCAAGCCTTGAACATCAAGCAACATGGCCGATCACGCCCTGCTTCGATTGCGCGCTTGCTCGCCGCCCTTGCAGGGCGGCTATCGTCGCGGCGCGTTATATCCCGCGATACTAATCGGAAGCGGTCCGATCCGCAATCGCCAAAATGGGGCGATCACATGAAAATCAGCGCGCGCAACCAGCTTCACGGCACGATCACCGAAGTCCACAAGGGCGCGACCACATCGCATGTCGAGATCGAGGTCGGCGGCGCCAAGCTGACGGCGTCGATCACCAACGAAGAGAACGGGAACGACTGCGGGTCAGGTGTTGACTTTAGACGCACGACGCCTCGGGCGCGGCGACAACAGGAGGAAACGACATGTTCCAGCAGGCATTGGACACGATCTCGAAGCAGGTCCTGATCCGGCCGAGCTACGACAATTTCATCGGGGGCAAGTTCGTCGCACCGGTCGAAGGCCGCTATTTCGACAATCCGAGCCCGGTCACCGGCGCGAAGCTGTGCCAGATCGCGCGCTCATCCGCCGCCGACATCGAACTCGCGCTCGACGCCGCGCACAAGGCCAAGGACGCCTGGGGCAAGACGCCGGTCGCCGAGCGATCGCGCATCTGCTCAACAAGATCGCCGACAAGATGGCGGCCAATCTCGAGCTGCTGGCGCTCGTCGAGACGCTCGACAACGGCAAGCCGATCCGCGAGACGACCTACGCCGACCTGCCGCTGTGCGTCGACCATTGGCGCTATTACGCCGGCGTCATCCGCGCGCAGGAAGGCGGCATCTCCGAGATCGACCACGACACCGTCGCCTATCACTTCCATGAGCCGCTCGGCGTCGTCGGCCAGATCATTCCCGTGGAACTTCCCGCTGCTGATGGCGGTCTGGAAGCTCGCGCCGCGCTCGCCGCCGGCAATTGCGTCGTGCTGAAGCCGGCCGAGCAGACCCCGCTCAGCATTCTGGTGCTCGCCGAAGCTGATCGCCGACATCCTGCCGCCGGGCGTGGTCAACGTCGTCAACGGCTTCGGCCTCGAGGCGGGCAAGCCGCTCGCGCAGAGCAAGCGCATCGCCAAGATCGCCTTCACCGGCGAGACGACGACGGGCCGCCTGATCATGCAATACGCCACCGAGAACATCATCCCGGTGACGCTGGAGCTCGGCGGCAAGTCGCCCAACATCTTCTTCGCCGACGTGATGGACGCGGACGACGAGTTCTTCGACAAGGCGCTCGAAGGCTTCGCGATGTTCGCGCTCAACCAGGGCGAGGTCTGCACCTGTCCGAGCCGCGCGCTGGTGCAGGAATCGATCTACGACAAGTTCATGGAGCGCGCTGTCGCCCGGACGAAGAAGATCAAGCAGGGCCATCCGCTCGACATGACCACGATGATCGGCGCGCAGGCCTCCAACGACCAGCTCGAGAAGATCCTGTCCTATCTCGACATCGGCAAGCAGGAAGGCGCCAAGGTGCTCACCGGCGGCAAACGGCGCCATCTCGGGGGCGAACTGGCCGGCGGCTACTACGTCGAGCCGACGATCTTCGCCGGCAACAACAAGATGCGCATCTTCCAGGAGGAGATCTTCGGGCCGGTCGTTTCGGTCGCGAAGTTCAAGGACGACGCGGAGGCGCTCGCGATCGCCAACGACACGCTCTACGGCCTCGGCGCCGGCGTGTGGTCGCGCAACGGCAACACGCGCCTATCGCTTGGGCCGCGCGATCCAGGCCGGCCGCGTCTGGACCAATTGCTACCACGCCTATCCCGCACACGCGGCGTTCGGCGGCTACAAGGCGTCGGGCATCGGTCGCGAGACGCATAAGATGATGCTCGATCACTATCAGCAGACCAAGAACCTCCTGGTCAGCTACTCGCCCAAGGCGCTCGGCTTCTTCTGAGCGAAATCCCTTCTCCCGCATACGGCGTCAAAAGACGCCGCTTCGACGGGCAGGGCGCGGATGCGGGACTTCGACGGCCCGTCGTCTCTCTCGCAAGCGCGGGAGAGGGGGGGGTCTATCAAGGAACGATCCGATGGTCCCGAGAGTTCTCCTCACGGAAAAGGCCGCGGAGCTGATCGCGCGCTCGAAGGCGCAGCACGGTCCGCTGATGTTTCATCAGTCCGGCGGCTGCTGCGACGGGTCGACGCCGATGTGCTTCGCGGCCGGCGAGTTCCGGGTCGGCGCGCAGGACGTGCTGCTGGGCGAAATCGCCGGCTGCAACTTCTACATCGGCGCGGCACCAGTTCGAGTACTGGCAGCCACACCCAGCTCATCATCGACGTCGTGCCCGGACGCGGCGCGGGCTTCACGCTCGAGGCGCCGGAGGGCGTGCGGTTCCTGACCCGCAGCCGAGTGTTCACCGACGAGGAGGTTGCTGAGCTGGAATTGGCCGGCCCGCCGGCGCGAGCCGCCTGACGGCTTCGTTTTCGCGCGTAGCGCGCTCTTTTCTCTCCGCCGGGAACTGGAACAAAAAGGAAGTTCGCTTTTTGTCCGGTATGAAATCATCCCATTCTACGCGAACGGTTCTCGCATCGGGGCCAGCGCCAGAGAAATGGCTGCGCGCTCAGCGCTGGACCGGCGTCGTGACCGCCGCATCTCCTGGCGTGAACTTGCCCCGCGAGGCGGTCGGGTCGACCGCGCCGATGATCTTGCGCAGGATGCCCGGCGCGATCGCCGACAGCGGATTGATCGAAACCTGCGGCGCGTTGATCGGTCCGCGCACGCGGTAGCTGATCCCGAAAACCCCCTCGTTCTGGCCTCCGCCGAGCAGCACGCCGACGAGCGGGATCTTGTTCAGCAAGCTGTTGACCGAATAGGCGGGGACGAAGGTTCCGCTGACGTCGATCTCATTGCGGGCGAAATTGATGCGCCCCTCGGTCGTCAACCCCATATTCGGATTGTAGATAACTGCGTCCTGGATGTCGAGCACGCCCGGCGAGCGCTCGAACGCCATCGTCATCCTCTGGAACCGCACCGATGACGGATCGACCTCGACGCCGGGCGCCTGTGCCTGTCCCGCCGCGACGAGCTGCCGGAACGCCGGCTCGTCTTTGAGAACGAAGTTCGTGATCGTCGCCGCGCCCAAGCTCGAGTCGCCGCCGCCTCGGAGCGTGAGATCGAGATTGCCCCCCTCCATGCGCGAATAAAGGTCGGCGAACCGGGCGAGAGCGCCCGCGTCGCTGGACGTCAGCCGGAGATCGCCCCCGGCATCTCCGCTGGCGGTTACGGCCCCCTGCCCGATGCGCCCGCGCAGGAGCGCGAGGCGATCAACGCCGCCGCGCCGCGAGGCGTTGAGCTCGAGGTTGCCGATCGTCTGCTTGTTCGCGCCGACGGCGGTCGCGATCTTCATGTCAATGTCGAAGTCAGGGCCGGAGCCTGCGGAGGGCGACCCGGCCCCGGTCAGCGACTTGATGAACGGTCTGGCGTCGAGCGTCGCGCCCCGCACCGTCGCCTTGATGACGCTGGCGCTGTTGACGATGTCGGCCTTGAAATCGTCTCCCGCGGAGATGCGCGCCTGGGTCAGTCTCGCCGCGAGAATGGAGCCGTCGGCCGCGGCGTCGGCTGAACCCCTGATCAGGGCGGTTCCGAAATCGACCGCGATTGCGTTGAGCGAAGCGCCGCCCTCCGGAGCGGGTTTGACCTGGAAGGCCGCCTTGCCGGGCTTTCCGGCCGCCTTCGCGAAGCCGGGAACGGGATTGTCGATGCCGGCCGGGGTCAGATCGATTTCGACGTCGGCGCTCGCGCGCGACAGCGGCGCCTTGAGCTTGATCGGGAGAGGCCCGGTCAGCCAGCCGAAATTGAGGCCCCGCTTGGCGCGCTGGGCGGCGTCGAGCGTCAGCGTCAGCGTGGCCGAGCCTTCGTCGCCCGGCGCCCGGCTGACGTCGATGCGGGTCGCCGCGCCGAAAAGCTGGCCGTCGCCCGCCATCTTGAGATTGTTGCGGTCGGCCTCGACGCTGATTGTCGCCTGATCGAATTTGTCGTCGCCGATGAACTTGTCCAGCGTCAGGCTGGTCAGCGCGCCGGTTGCATGAAACTGGGTGTCGTCGGGCTTCGCCGTCTTTCCGAGCTTGAGGTCGAGAACGAGATCGCCCTCCGCCTGCCCCTTGATCGTCGCCGGATCGATCTGCAATCCCGCCTGCTTTCGGAGGGGCTCGCGGCTAAGCAGATCGGCGAGCGCGTCGGCGGTTCCCGTCAGGTGGGCGCGCGACTGGCCGTCGACGATCTCCCTCGGCGTGGTGTCGGGAATGGTGAAGACGAGATTGTCGGCCTGGATGCGCCGGGTCGGAGACAGCGTCATCGTCGCGTGGTCGCCGGTGACGGTAAAGTCCCGCCCGGTAAAGGTCCCCGAGCTTTGGCCAGAGACCATCATCGGCAGGCCCGGCATGAGATCGACCCCGATGTCGCGAGCCGAAAACGCGCCATGCACGCTCTCGCGCGGCACGGCGCGTTTGTGGTCCATCGCATCGAGATCCGCGGCGGTCCAGTTCGCCGCCATCGTTCCTTGAATTTGTCCGCCGTGCAGGTTCTGGGAGCACCAGTCGCGCACGTCCGGATTGATGAACTGCGGCCACAGGCGGATCACGTCCGGCGTCACGCTTGGTTTGATGTCGATGCCGAGCTTCAGCGAGACGCCCGGGCCGTCGGGCGCAACCTCCGCCTTGAGGGAGCCGTCGACGGTCGGCCCCCGGACGGTCAGCCCGTCGAGGACGAAGCGCGATTCCAAGGCGAGAAAGCGGGCGTCGGCGACGAGGGAATTGATCACGACGGGCGCCTCGCCGCGTCGTTCCGGTCCAAACCGCGTGTCCTTCGATTTAAGGCGAAAGGCCCATGCGCCCGCAGGATCGGGCGGCGGCGACAGCCAGCCGTGCGCGTTGATATGCGTTTCGCCCGCCAGGATCGCGAGGTCGCTGAACCGAAGCCGCTTGGCGTCGCCGACCCAGTCGATTTTCCCCGACGCTTCGTCGAGCAGGAACGGCCGGGCGTCCGGATTGTTGAGCCGGACTTCGCCGGCGCCCATGGCGAACCGCCCGGTCAGGCTCTGAAGCGTCTCGTCCGGCGCGAGGCGCGAGTCGAATTTGAACGAGATCGGCCCCTCGGCGAACAGCGGCGGCGGTTTCTTGTCGAAGGCTTCGAGGTCGGCCAGGCTGACGTCGCGGGCCTCCAGAGCCAGAGTTGGCGCGTCTCCCACGGTCGCGCGCGCCTCGATGGTCCAGGGACCCGTGGGACCGGTCGCGGAGATTTTCGCATTGGCCTCTTCGCCGGAATGATCGAAGACGAGGCTGAAATCACTGTACGTCACCGAGCGATGCGTCGCATCGTTGTCGATCCTGAAGCGGCCGTTGGCGAGGGTCAGCCGGTCGACCGCCTGGGCCGCGCCGGCCATCGCCTCGGCGCCGGCGCGGATCAGCGCGGCGAGGTTGAGACTCCCGAGCCCCGAACCCGAGTTCGGCAGGGCGATGGGCGCCGCGCTATCGTCGCCCGAAACGGCGATCGAAAGCGCGCCGTCCTGGGCGACCCGGAGGCGCATCGAAAGCCCGTCCAGCTCAAGCCGGCGGACCTTCACCTGCGCCAGAAACGCCGCGAAGGGATCGAGCGCGATCTTGCCCGTCGGCGCCGAAAGAACCGTGCGTCCGGCGGCGTCGCGAACCGTCAGGCGCCGGAACCCGAGGCCCACGCCCCACGAATTGTGCATGACATAGGTCGGGCCGAGATCGACGGCGTAGCCCTCACCCGCGCGCTCCTGCAGGCTCCAGGCGATCTTGTCGTGCAGCGCCTCGAGGTAGATCGGCCCCTGAGAGAGGCGGACGGCGAGCGCCAGCGCGCCGACGAGGGCGAGGACCGCCAGCGCCTCGACGACCCGCGCGAGCACATGCAGGAGTTGCCTCCTCCCGCCGCCCCGCGCAGGCGTCGAAAGGCGCGGTCCTTCGGCGCTCTCGACCATGCGGCGCATGTGGGCCCGGGCGCGAGAGCGCGCTCCGAGCTCGAATCGACCGACCAATTGAGGAACGTCCTCCGTGGGCTCCGCGCGGCGAACATGCCTTCCACGCCGCTGCGCTGGCGGCGATCATAGCACCACCCCGTGCGAGCTGGTCTCCTGGGTTTTCGCCGCTTGAAACCCGCCGCACGGCGGGTCAATCTCGGTGACGGCGAGGCCGTTCCTGCCGACGCATTGAAACGATAATGAGACGAAACGAGGGCGATATGAGCAGAGATTTGAGCGTTGGCGAGGCGGCGCCGGACTTTTCTCTGCCGACCGACGGCGGCGGCCAGGCGCGCCTCGCAGACCTCAAGGGCAAAGCCGTCGTCCTCTATTTTTATCCGAAGGACGACACCTCCGGCTGCACCGCCGAAGCCATCGCCTTCAGCGGGCTGAAGCCGAAATTCACCGCCGCCGGCGCCGCCGTCATCGGAGTCTCGCCCGATACCGCCGCGAGCCACGACAAGTTCAAGTTGAAACACAAGCTCGGCGTCGCGCTCGCGGCCGACCCGGAGCGGTCCGCGATCGACGCCTACGATGTGTGGAAGGAAAAGAGCATGTACGGCCGGAAGTATTTCGGCGTCGAACGCTCGACCTTCCTCATCGGCCCCGACGGGCGGATCGCGAAAATCTGGCGCAAGGTGAAGGTGCCGGGCCACGCCGAGGAGGTCCTCGCGGCGGTGAAGGCGCTCTGAGCAACGGGGCCGCAGGCTCCCAAATCCGACAAACGTAAAAGGCCGCCCGCGGGCGGCCTTGAACCAGTGACCAGAACGACTTGCGCCTACAGCTTCGCGAAAGCCGCCTTCGACTTAACACTGCGATACCCCGCGAAGCCAAGGCCCGCGAAGCCGAGCAGCATCATTGCCCAGGTCGAGGGCTCGGGAACGCCAACCACGAACCCTTGGCTCGTGCCGAAGCCCTGCCCGTTTGCGCCGACCGGATAGAGTCCGTATGAAAAGGCGGCCGGATGGGCCCAGCCATACGTAACATATTGTCCAATCAGGTTATTGATGTCGCCGTCATTGGGGTTGCTGGTCGAGACGACCGTGGCGCCGTACTCGATATCCCAGATTGCGCCCTGGAGCGCAGTCAGCTTGTCGCCCAAGTCCGCAACGTTGTGCACGTAGTCGCCGAAACCGATGTCCGCCAGCGTCTGGATTGCGCCCTTTTGTTGCGCGCTGAGCGGATCTCCGGTCCCTGAAGCGGTTCCGAATGAGTCCGTCGTCACCGGATCGTTGACGTAGGGAAGACTTTGCCCGCCGCCAATCCCGACTTCGTGGAACAGGTCCACGCAGAACACGGGGAGGGTCTGGCCACCGCTCGTCGTCAGCATGATCAATCCCGCATACGGGTTGCCGCTATAGGCCGCGGGCGAAGTCGCATTAACGCTGAGCGTGTTGTACGGATTCGGAAGGAGTTCCACGTCCGTTATCGTCACGGCCGAAGCCGCGCATGTCGTCCCGAGGAGCCCTGCGGCGACCAGCCCGGCAAATTTTGCTTTCATCATGAATCCTGAAGTTGTCATTGCTACCCCCTCTTGTTGCGCCGCGTCTCGTCGAGAAAGGGCCGCTCCCCGCCCTAACTGTCCGGCTTTCGCCCTGGACGCGCCCAACTTTCATTGTTTCAGTGTAAACAATATTCCCCCTGTGTCAAGAGTAGCAACTTACGAGTTGCAGTTTGTGCAATGCTGGGTTCCCCGTTAACAATTTGTCGGAGCGTCGCGGATTCAATCCGGTTTAACCACGGCTAACGGCGGAAAGTCCGGCTCCTCTGGTTCCCCTTCGCGGCCCGCGCCGCTAAACCGGCGGCATGGACGTCGTGATCATCCGCGCGCTGGCGCTGCTCGGCCTCGCCATCCTGGTCGCGCTCGCCGCGCGCAGGCTCAGGCTGCCCTATACGGTGGGGCTCGCGCTCGCAGGGGCGGCGCTGGCGGCGTTTCGCGTCAACGCCGGTCTCGCGCTGACGCACGACCTCATTTTCGACGTCGTCCTGCCGCCGCTCCTGTTCGAGGCGGCGTTGAACCTGCACTGGAGCGAGCTCAGGCGCGATCTCTTGCCCGTGGTCGCGCTGTCGACTGTCGGCGTCGCGCTCGGGGCAGCGGTGGTCGCGGGCGGGATAACCTGGTTTCTCGGGTGGCCGGTCGAGTCCGCGCTCGTCTTCGGCGCGCTGATCGCCGCGACCGACCCGATCGCGGTGATCGCGCTGCTGCGCGAGTCCGGCGTAACCGGGCGCCTCAGGCTCCTGATCGAGGCCGAGAGCCTGGTCAACGACGGGGCGGCGGCGGTCCTGTTCACGCTGATCCTGGCCTGGGCGGCGCACGATCCGTCGGCCGCGGGCGGTCCTTTCGCGGTTGCGAGCGCCTTTGTCGTCATCGCGGGCGGAGGGCTCCTGGTCGGGCTCGTCGTCGGCCTCGCCGCGGTCGCCCTCGCCGGAACCTCGGACGATCATCTCGTCGAAACGGCGCTGAGCGCGATCGCCGCCTTCGGCTCGTTCCTGATCGCCGAGCGCTTTCACGCCTCCGGCGTGCTGGCGACCGTCGCCGCGGGCGTGGTCCTCGGCAATCTCGGCGTCCTCGGACCGAAGGAGGGCTTCGGCATGGCGCTGAGCGCCCAGGGGCGGACCTTCGTGCTCGAATTCTGGGAGTTCGCCGCCTTCCTCGCCAACTCCCTGGTGTTCCTGCTGATCGGATCGGCGATGGCGACCATCGATTTCGCCCGCGAAGGCTGGCGGGCGCTGGCGCTGGCGATCCTGCTCGCGCTCATCGGCCGCGCGGTCGCCGTCTATCCGATCTGCCTCATGTTCTCGCGCTCGCGCTGGGCGGCGCCCTTGAACCAGCAGCATCTCTTATGGTGGGGCGGATTGCGCGGGGCGCTGGCGCTCGCGCTGGCGCTTTCGCTGCCGGCCGACCTGCCCTATCGCGAAGACATCCTCATCGTCGCCTTCGCGGTCGTCGCCTTCTCCGTCATCGTCCAGGGACTGACGGCCCCGCTCGCCTTGCAGTGGCTCGGGCTCGTGCCGCGCAAGGCGCACACGAAACTCTAGCCGCGATCGCCGATCGCGGCCGGCGCGGCCCTCAGGTCGAATCGCCGATGAGGACGTTCGCCTTCTCGACTCTGGCCGCGCGCAGCCGCGCTACCTCCGGCATGTCCGCGCCGACAAGCGGGCGCAGATAGTCGTGGAAGGCCGGGGTCACGTCGTTGCCGGCCGCGTTGATGAAATGGTCCTCCATCACCCGCGTCTTGCCGGCGACGGTCATCCAGCGGGATCAGCGGATAGTCGACCGCGTAGTCTGCGACGCGGCGGATCGACACCGAGCCGTCATTTCTGCCGCCGACGGCGTATTGCACCGCCTTCTCGCCGACCTCGCGCGCCTCGCGCTGGTCGACCTTGCTGACGCAGCCGACGAACGAGCGCTGCAGATAGCCGAACGTGTCGCCGCGCACCCGCTTGATGCCGAGCTTCGACTTGACCTCCTCGCAGAGGAGATCGGCGAGCGCGCCGGTGCCCGAAAGCTGCACGTTGCCGTGCGCGTCCTTCTCCGTTTTCCCCATGAGCCTGGTGATGATCGCCTCGCCCTTCTCGTCGTGGATGCCCTCGGAGACCGCGATGATGCAGCGGCCGTGCCGTTCGAAGGTCTCCTTCACGTCGGTCAGGAACTTGTCGACGACGAAGGTGCGCTCGGGCAGATAGATGAGATGCGGGCCCGTCGTCGGGATAATTGCGCGCCAGCGCCGAGGCCGCAGTCAGGAAGCCCGCGTGGCGGCCCATCACGACCGCGCAATAGACGCCCTTCAAAGCGCTGATTGTCGAGATTGGCCCCGGCGAAGGCCTGCGCGACGAAGCGCGCGGCGGAGGGAAAGCCCGGGCACATGGTCGAAGCCGACGAGGTCGTTGTCGATCGTCTTCGGGATATGGACGGCGCGCAGCGCGATGGCCGCCCTTCTTCGCCTCCTCCGAGACGATGCGCACGGTGTCGGAGGAATCGTTGCCGCCGATATAGAAGAACGTGTCGATCGCGTGCGCCTTGAGGACCTTGAAGATCTCCTGGCAATATTTGAGATCAGGCTTGTCGCGGGTCGAGCCGAGCGCTGCGGCGGGCGTGGCGGCGACCGCCTCGAGATTGGCGACCGTCTCCTGGCCGAGATCGACGAGATCGTCGTCGACGATGCCGCGCACCCCGTGCAGCGCGCCATAGACGCGCGAAATGCCCGGGAACCGGCGCGCCTCCAAGCGCCACGCCGACCAGCGACTGGTTGATCACCGCGGTCGGGCCGCCGCCTTGGGCGACAAGGATCTTGTGCGACATCAAAGCCTCCCGTTTCCGCTTTCGGCGCGCCTGGGCGGCGAACCGCCGGACGCGCCTGAAGGCTTTAGGAGCCGCGCGCGTCACGCGCAAGCGGGACCTCGACGGCCGCGCCCGCAAGGCTGGCGCCAAATGCCGCAGGGGCGATCGGAGCCCGATCCCGTCTCCAGCCTGTCGCCAGGCCGCGCCGCGAGGTCGGCGGCGCGCCTCAAGCCCCAGGGCTGCTTCACATCGCCTTTTCCATCTGGCCGCGAATCTCGCCCGGCTTGTGGGCGGCGGTATGGATGTTGAAGTACATCATGCCGCTCGTCAGGTCCTTGGCCTGGGCGTCGGTCAATGTCGCCGAGCCCTTGATCGGGCTGTCGAGCGAACCGGTCAGCGGCACCTCGATCGGCGCCGCCGTCCCAGCCGCGGCCGGTCCGTGGAAATGGGCCGCAAGCGCCGGTCCCGTGAGGCCGGAGTAGTTGATGGTCCAGCCCAGGGTCTTGGTGGCGTCGTCATAAGTTGCGTCGACCGTGCCGACGCCCTTGCTGTCGGTTGGCGGCGTCTCGGCGGGGCCGGTCAAAGCGGCCTTGAAGTGCAGGGTCTCGGCCAGAGCGGGCGAAACGCTGAACGCGGCGAGCGCCGCGAGGACAAGATAGGCTCGCATGGGGTCTCTCCTCTTCGTGCTGGCGCCGCAGCGGCGCTCTTCCGGTAAACGCATAAGCTGGAAGCGGGATCCCGGATCACCCGCCGCCCAGGTCAGCGGTTCAGGCGAAGCGCCGCCGTCCCCGCTCGCGCGCCTTCAGCGCCTCCGTCTCCCGGTCGCGCGGCGGAGCTGCGCTGTGAAGCGAGCCGATCAGCCTGCGCGCCGCCTCCGTGACCTCCTCGACCGCCCGATCGAAGGCCTCGGCGTTGGCCTGGGAAGGTTTTGAGAAACCGCTCACCTTGCGGACGAACTGAAGCGCGGAAGCGCGAATTTCGTCCTCGCTGGCGGGCGGCTCGAAGTTGAACAGCGGGCGGATGTTGCGGCACATGACGGTCTCCTCGCGAACGCCGGGCGGGCAAGTCACTGTGTCAGCTCGAATTGCGCCGTGACGGCGACGGTGAGCCTGTCTTCGCCCGCCTCGATCGGGGTCGGCGCCGCCCCCGCGCCCTGGATGTAAGCGCGCGTGGCGAACTGAACCGGCTGGCCGACCGGTTGTTCCGTCAGGGACATCAGCCGGCCGATCTTTGCGCCTCCAGCTTCGGCGTAGATCTCGGCCTTGCGCTTCGCGTCGGCCACCGCCAGCGGTCGCGCCTTGTCGAGCAGCGCGCTCGGATTGTTCTCGCCATAAGCGATCCCGTACATCGTGTTGGCGCCCGCCTCCACCGCCTTGTCGATCAGCGGGCCGAGGCGGGAAATATCGCGCGCCGTGACCGTCACCGTGTCGGTGACGGAATAGCCGACGATCGTCCGCGCCGCGGGCGAGGCCTGCGCCGCGTTCGGGAACTGTGGAGAAATCGACAGGCTCGACGTCTGGATGTCCGCCGCCGCCACACCCTCCCCCTTGATCGCCGCGATCAGCGCATTGACCGACTTCGCGTTGGCGGCGAGCGCCTCGCGGGCGTCCTTGCCGGTGGTCGTCACGCCGAGGGTGATCCGGGCAAAATCCGGCGCCGCATTGACGCTGGCCTCCCCGCCGACCTCGATCGTCCGCGGGTTGTTGACCTCGAGAAGCCTCGTCTGCGCGAAAGCGGACGAAACGGAAAGCGACATCGCTGCCAACGCGACGAGCCCCAAAGCGCGAAAATTCATCATCCCCAACCCTTCTCGTCCGCCAGCGGCGGCTCTAGACGCTGTCGATAGCCCGTCAAAGACGGGCGTCCTTCCGGACGCCCTTTGGACCGCGTCAGCCGCGATCAACGATCGCGGCTACAACCCAGGAGTAACCCCATCGCATCGCAATTTAACGTCGTGATAAGGCCATTCTGCGGCGGCTTCCGCCGGCGCTTCAGTCTTTCGACGGCTCCCCGCCGCCCGAGCGATAGCGGAAATCGCATGACTTTGCCCCGCCCATGATCGTTTGCGTCCGGGTCAGCTTGATGTCCGGAGCGTAGCCTTCGCAGAAGGCGCCGTCGCGGTTGCACGAGAGAAGGTCGCCGATCCCGCCAAGCCCCATCGCGCGGTAGGTTTCGGCGTAGCGGCATCGGGTGACGTTGAAATCGAAGACGCCGGGCCGGTCGGCCAGAACCTCGATCGTCAATGCGTCGTCCTTCGTCCATAAGTGCTGGATCGCCTTGAAGCTCTCGAGATCCGCCCCGCCGGGCGCGCTCGCGGCCATCTCGGCGCCCGCGGCGACCGCCGCGCGGCGGATCGCCCTGCGCAGCACCTCCCGCGCGCGTTCCTCGCCAAACGCCGCGCGCATCTCGTCGTAGATCGGAGCGATCACCGCGGCTTCGATTTTCCGGCGGGCAAGGATGCCGAGGTCATCGGCCGCTGCGGGGCTGTCGGTTCGGACGCTCGGTCCGGGCATGGCGGCAATCCTTAAATCGTGCAGTCTCTGATAGAGCGCGCTCTCGCCGAGACCCACGCCTCTATATGAAAGCCAGATGGACGCGATCCGTTCGGGCTCCCATATTATCATTTCTTGCCCTGACAATAGACCCCACAGCGGCGTTCGCGAAGGTCTTGCGGGCGAGCCGTTCACCACGTTGACCGGCATGCAGATTCATGGGCACTTTCGCGTTAGGTCGCCGTCAGCGCCGCCAGGGGTTTCTTGCCGGCTTCGACCATGGCGGGCATCGAGGGGTTAGAATGAAACACAATGCCGTCGCCGCTCTGGCGCTCCTGGGGCTTGCTCTTTCTCTCGAAGGCTGCGGCGGCGCGATGGGCCTGGGCGTGGGCGTGGTGACCCGGGCCGCCGGCACGGGCGACGCCTACGCCGCCTGGAAAGCCTCGGCGCCTCCCATTCCGCCCGGTTCGGGCCGCCTCTTCGTCTACGCGCCCAACCGGCAAGTCTCTGTCTGGACCGCCGATTGGGCGACCGGCGGCGAATTCGTCTTCGACGTCGACAGGGACGTGTGCGACGTCATCGGAAGCAGTTTTGCCTATGTCAACCTTCCTGCCGGCGCCCATTCCCTGTCCGCGAGCGACATCAAGAAGTTCCCGGGAGGTTTTCAATTCGGCAAATACGTAACGAAGGTCAGAATCGTCGAAGGAAAGACCACCTTCGCCCGCATCGATCCTGTCCCCGGAGCGTCGACGCTTGTCACCCTCGGCGGACCCACGGTGCGGCTGGTCGTGGTCGGGAACGCAAGCGCTGAACAAGAAATGGCCAAGCTGCCGCTCGACACCCACGTCGCATCCTTCAGCTGCAAGCCAAGAGCGGCGGAGGACCGCGGAACCTGACGGCGTTGGGTCGCGCGTCGCCCGTGATGGCAGGCGCTGCGGCCTGCGTGTCACCCCGGAGGGGCGCGACCTCAGTGATCGCGCCGTCCTTTCGGCGTCCGGTCGACCCCGGCCGTCCGCTGTGCGAGTTGCTGCGAATCGCCCGGCGCGGAGGTCATGCCTCAGGTACCCCAGCCTTGCGCAGGCCATCGAAAAAGACCTCCAACGTGGACAGATACGTCGGATCGTCGCTAGCTGCCGTAAAGACGTGGCGTTCGCGGGAGATTGCGAAGGTTGGGTTGAGGGCGAGACCGGCTTTGACTGCCGAACGCGCGGCGTCCAGTCGACCCAACTGCGCGAGGGTGGCGCCCAACACAAAATGTGGTTGCTGAAAATTTCGGTTGGCCTCAATAGACCGCCGAAACCACACGATCGCCTGCTCATAGCTGCCGAGTACGAACTTCGCTAGACCGGCAAAAAAAATCCAGCCGTAAGCATTCAAGTCGCGGGGACTGAGGCGCAGCGCCTCGGCAATATGCGCCTCTGTTTCTTCAGCGCGACCAACAAAAATCTTACCATATCCGATTAGTGAATGGGCTTCTGCAAGATTTCGATCTTGCTCCAAGGCATGTTCACACTCGGCGATACCCTCCGCCGCGCGCCTAGTCCACATGTCGACAAGGCCTAAGACCATATGGCCGTGCGTATGATCCGGCACTAAGGACAAGGCTTTGGTCAATTTCGCTTCAGCCGCCGCGAAGGCCGCGGTGGGATCGGCCACTAGGGACATTAAGCCCTCGAGTGCGTTCGCCCGCGCAGATTGGATCAGCGCGTCGACATTGTTAGGATCAGCGATGAGCGCGCGGTCGAAAAAGCAGCGCGCCTGCGCCAGGTTGTCCGGGGTCGGACCCTTATTGAGCCAAGCCAATCCCTGAAAATACAGGTCTACCGAGTCGGGGGTCGGGGTCTGTTCGGCGCGTCGCGCCTCGGCGGTGATCAGGTGCGCGTTCAGCGCGCTCGCCAGCCGCGCGACGATTTCATCCTGCATGTCAAAGAGATCGGTGAGCGGCTTATCGAACCGCTCGGCCCAGAGATGATTGCCCGCTTCCGCGTCGATGAGTTGGACATTGACGCGCATCCGGTTTCCGCCGCGCTGAATGCTGCCCTCGAGGACATAGCGAACGTTCAGGTCGCGCCCGATCTGCTTCAGATCGACGTGCTTTCCTTTATACGTGAAGGCGGTGTTGCGCCCGATCACGAACGAGCCGCGAATGCGCGAAAGATCAGTCGTGAGGCTCTCCGTGACCCCGTCGACGAAGTGCTCCTGCTCCGGGCCGCCGCCGATATTGGAGAACGGCAGGACGACCATCGAGAGGCGCGGCGGGGCGGATTTTTCGGGTGACGGGGCCGGCGTGGACTTCGTCGCTGCCGGCGCGCCGACTTGAAGCGAAAAGACCCGGATCGGCTCGGCGATGTTCTTGAGCTGGGTCGGGCCGAGGTCGGTCACAGCGAGATCGAGCCGGCCCCTGACCTGGCGACAGGCGTCCTCCGACAGACAGATCGCGCCCGGCTCGCAAATGCTTTCTAGCCGGGCGGCGATGTTGACGCAATTGCCCATCAGGTCGCCGTCGTTCTCCTCGACGACGTCGCCGAGATGGATGCCGATCCGGAACTCAATGCGGCTATCGGCTGCTACGCCTGCGTTGCGCTCGACCATCGCCTGCTGAATTTCGACGGCGCAACGCACGGCGTCTACGACGCTGCGGAATTCGACCAGTGCGCCGTCGCCAGTGCGTTTGACTACTCGACCATGGTGAACCGCGATGGTCGGGTCGACCAGATCGCTACGCAGCGCCCGAAGACGCGCGAGGGTGCGGTCCTCGTCGGCGCCGGCGAGACGGCTGAATCCGACGACGTCAGCGGCGAGGATTGCCGAGAGCTTTCGTGTTTCGATCATCGCGCCCGCCTCTCGCCAAGAGCGATAGCACAAAGACCCGGTCATATGCCCTTTTCCGCTCCCGAATAGGATCAATGCCCGCTCAAGGGCGCAGTCAGCACCTTCCCTGTACGTCCGCTTCCTGGCTCAAATGAGACCTTCAGTTCCGCGATGTTCAACGATAGCTCAACGTCGACTTTTGCCGTCCGGAGTGCAATCGCGGTCGCTTGCCGACGGCTTCGCGAACGGCTCAAGTCGTCACTGAAAATCTGCGGCTTTTGAGTGATCGGATGGGGCTTGGCGTAGGCGTGGCGCACGTCAACCCATCTGCCTTCTCATCTCATCTCCTTGTTCGCTTGCGCAGAGCCTGGACGGCCGCAAGGTTCTCAGCGGCTGTCTCATACCGCGGATCGATGCGCAGCGCCGCCTGGTAGTCGGCGATCGCCCGGTCGAGATCGCCCTTGCCGCGGAAGGCAGCGCCGCGGTTGTTGTAGGCGTCCGCGAAGGCTGGGTTAAGCTGGATCGCGCGGTCGTAGTCGGCGATAGCACGGCTGAGATCGCCCTTGGCTTGATACGCGTTGCCGCGATTGGTGAGAAAATTCGCCCGCGGGGAGATCCGAATCGCCTCGTTATAGTCAATGACGGCGCGGTCGTACTCGCCCTCCTCCGCGTAGGACAGGCCGCGATTGTCGAAATAGACAGGCTCAGACGGTTCGAGCTTGATCGCCTCGCTCTCGTCGGCGATCGCCTGCGCGTTGCGGCCGAGCTTCTTGTAGGCCGCGCCGCGATTGGAGTAGGCGCGGTCGCTGCGCGGATCGAGCTTGATCGCCTCGTCATCGTCCTTGATCGCGCGGTCGTAATCCTTATTCAAATAATAGGCGACCCCGCGATCCCTGAACGCCAGGCTCAGTTTCGGATCGAGCCGCAGCGCTTCGTCATAGTCCTGGATCGCGCGATCGTATTTGCCCTTGTCGACGAACACGTCGCCGCGGTTGTCGAAGCCTTTGGCGTCCGTGGGATCGAGGCGCACCGCCTCGCTTGCGTCGGCGAGCGCGCGGTCGAGCTTGCCGATCGAGCGGTAAGCGTTGGAGCGCTCGCGAAAGGCTCGGGCGTTGTTCGGATCGAGCGCAATGGCGCGATCGAGATCGGCGAAGGCCTGCCTCATCTTGCCGGCGTACCAGGCGGCCGCGCCCCGATTGACGAGCGCCTCCGCGACCTCCTTGGGCGCGTTCCGCACGGCTTTGATCAAGGCGTCGCAGGCCGCTATGCGCTGTTCCGGAGAGAGGGCGCTGTCGTCGTCTGCGGCGCAGACTGTTGCGTTGGCGTCGCCCTGGGCGCCGGCCGGCGACACGGCGAAGGCGGCGAGCAGGCAAAGGACGACGCGGGATGGCATGGCGCCCCGCATTGTTGTCTACCTCCACGTAGACAGGTAACGACTATCGCGCGCATTCGATAGTCGCTGTGACCTTCATCACGGAACAAGGGGAGGCCAACAAGGATTCCCAGGCATCGGACAACTCGGCTCTCAAAACCCCTTTCGAGAGGTGAGCCTCGGACTGTTTCTTATTTCAAGATTTTGACCAGGATTCGACGTCAATAAAATCGGTAAATTACGCGGTGCAGAAGCCTGGTGTGTAGCCTCCCCGCGGGGCGTCGACACTTGTCACCGTCGGCGGACCCATGGTGCGGCTGGTCGTGGTCGGGAACACTCGGGCGGAAGAAGAAATGGCCAAGCTGCCGCTCGACACCCGCGTCGCATCCTTCAGCTGCAAGCCAAGAGCGGCGGAGGACCGCGGAACCTGACGGCTTTGGGTCGCGCGTTGCCCATGCTGGAACGCGCTGCGGCCTCCCAAGTCACGGCGTCCGGTCGACCCCGGCCGTCTGCCGTACGCAAGAAGCGGGCATTCCCAAGGGCACTGATCCAACAAAGCATACCGTGAGTCTGGCAAACCAGGACCCCTAATTCACTAACTCGATCCCCGAACCTCGACTTCGGCGATGATCCGGACACGGCAAGGTTGAGGGGGACGTGGGCTTGCGTCTCAACCGGCGAAATGAATGTCATACTGGAGACAATGCGCTATGACTTCAATGGTTGCGGCCTCCCCGCAAGGCGCTCTGCTTGGCCGCGGGGTCGGAGGGGCGGCGCTCGCCTTCTGAAAGAAGACGCCAAACCGATGTGTGACGGGGTAGGCTGAGGATGACAGATGTGCTCCCAACTCAGATGCCGATCGCGCCGGCGGAGGCGTTCGGCCACCGCATCCAGCAGAGCCTGCAGGTGATCCTCGCCGGACTGGACGAGCAGGGCGAGCTTTCAGCATCGGACACGGAGGAACTGCGGCGGGACCTGCGAAGATTGCTTCAGCGCGAGCGGATCGAGATCGCCGCGGCCGAAATGGACAAGGCCGAGCTGGTCTTGGGATACATGATGCGGCCGAAAATCGAAGATTGTCTCAACCTGTGGTTCGGCAAGTCGGAGCGGACCGACCAGGAGATCTGGACCCAGTTCGGCGCCGAGGTCGCGCTCGCATCTAGGGGGCACTACGACCACTGGGCCCTGGATGTCGAGCACCCGCGCCTGCTGGTGGCGCTGGTGATCATGCTCGACCAGTTTCCCCGCAACATGTACCGCGACACGCCGCAGATGTACGCCTGCGACGCGCACTGCCTCTCGCTGGTGAAGCGGGGACTGCGGGCCGGCGGCAGCGGAAGCCTGCGACCGATCGAACGGGTTTTCCTTTGCCTGGTGCTGACCCACTCCGAGGCGCTCAACGATCAGCTGTTGTGCATGGAGGAATGGGACCGGGCGATGACCGAGCTGGAGGCGGACGATCCGCTGAACGCCTTTCACGAGATTTTCCACCGGCACGTTGCGGTGATCAAGCGCTTCGGCCGGTTTCCCCACCGCAACAAGCTGCTGCAGCGCGCAAGCACGGTGGCGGAGGAGGACTTCCTCGGGAATAACTCCTTCCGCTTCGATTTGCCGCTGATCCGTCGGCCAAACGGGTCGTTCGTTTTCGCCGGAACTATCAAGAAGCGCACGGTGAAGCTGCTCGACCACGAGTACGAGACGCTGCTGCCGGACGCTGACGAGGCGCCGCGCGAATCTCTCGAGTTCAAATATGCGGGACCGGAGAACGTCTTCAGCAAGACCCAAGAGCAGCTCGAAATGCAGGGCTATATACGGATCGGCGACAATGTTCCCGACTTCATCGCCGAGACCAGCATGGGGGTGATCAGCTTCCACGAGTTCATCGGCGACTCCTGGTGCGTGCTCTTTTCGCACCCGGCGGACTTCACGCCGGTGTGCACCACCGAATTCGGGGCCACGGCCAAGCTTCAGCCCGAATGGGCTAAGCGCGGCGTCAAGGTGCTCGGCCTCAGCGTCGACAGCGCCGAGGATCACGGGCGCTGGATCGCCGACATCAACGAGACCCAAGGCGCGGCGCGTCAATTTCCCGATCATCGCGGACAAGGACCGCCGGGTGTCGATGCTCTTCGGCATGCTCGACGCGACCCACTTCCGCCACGGGTCCAGCGTCGGCCAGACCAAGACCGTGCGCAACGTGTACATCATCTCGCCGTCGAAGCGGGTCGAACTGATCCTGTCGTACCCGGCCCATGTCGGCCGCAGCTTCGATGAGATCCTGCGCGTCCTGGACGCCTTGCAATTGTCGACCAAGTACCGGGTGGCCACGCCGGTGAACTGGCGCCCGGAGACGATACGGTGGTTCTGCCGTTCATCTCGGATGAGGAGGCGGAGCGCATGTTTGCGGACCAGGGCGGTCTCCGCAAAGTACGCTCTTACCTTCGTTACGTGCGAGACCCGTCGTTGCGCCGGCTGTGAGCGGCATGCCCGACGCGCCTTGCATCTGCGCGGGGCCCTGTGGCCTCCTCCGACCAGTGGCGCGCTGACCGACTAGCGAGACGCGATGCTCTCTTCGCTCGGTACGATCAAAGCGGTAAACCGCAACGCCCGGTTTACGTCGAAACCGGGCGGGTTCCGGGGTCCGACGACGCGCCCGTGATGCCCTTCTCTACAAGCCGAATCCCGCCGCCCATCCTTGCCATCTCGCCTGATTTGTCTCAAAGACCCGTCCCTGCCAGCGAAAGCGGAATCGGGACAGCCGTGCGCAACAACGCCATCGTTCAGGTCGGCCAGGGCCCGCTCGCGGCGCGTTTCGGCGCAAGACTGCCGCTGGCGCTGATCGCCGGGCCCTGCCAGATCGAGAGCCGCGCGCATGCGCTCGAAACCGCCGCCGCGCTGAAGGCGATTGCGGCGCGGCGCGGGATCGGCCTCGTCTACAAATCGTCCTTCGACAAGGCGAACCGGACCTCGGCCTCCGGCCCGCGCGGACTGGGGCTCAAGGCGTCGCTGCCGATCCTGGCCGAGATCCGGGAGACGCTCGGCCTGCCGGTGATCACCGACGTGCACGAAAGCGAACAATGCGCAGCCGTCGCCGAAGCGGTCGATGCGCTGCAGATCCCCGCCTTCCTCTGCCGCCAGACGGATCTTCTCATCGCCGCGGCGCAAACCGGGCGCGCGGTCAACGTGAAGAAGGGGCAGTTCCTGGCGCCGTGGGACATGAAGAACGTGGTCTTGAAGCTCGACGGGGCGGGGGCCGCGGACATCCTGGTGACCGAGCGGGGCGTCAGCTTCGGCTACAATACGCTGGTGTCGGACATGCGGGCGCTGCCGATCCTGGCGCGCGAGACCGGCGCTCCCGTCATCTTCGACGCCACCCACTCGGTGCAGCAGCCGGGCGGACAGGGTGCGTCCTCCGGCGGTGAGCGCGAATTCGTCGCCGTGCTGGCCCGCGCCGCGGTCGCGGTCGGCGTCGCCGGCGTCTTCATCGAGACCCACCCCGATCCGGACCATGCCCCGTCCGACGGGCCGAATATGGTGCCGCTCAAGGACTTCGAGGCGCTTGTTGAGGAACTGCAGGACTTCGACCGGCTGGCGAAGCGCGCGCGCCTGGCGGCCGGGGGGAACGTTTCAGACTAGCCAGCGCCCCTTCCTTCCCCCTCCGGGGGAAGGTGGCCGCGCCACAGGGCGTCGAAAGACGCCCGTCTTTCGACGGGCTTTGGCGCGGCCGGATGAGGGGTCGCAGGGCCCTCATCCGGCGCTTCGCGCCACCTTCTCCCGAGGGGAGAAGGGGGCAAGCATGGCCTCCGACCATTTGCCGCATTGTCAGCCAACCGGGCGGCTGTCATATGGCGGTCGCGAGCACGGGATAGTTCGGAAACGAGGCCGCTTCACAAATTCGCATCATGGACAAATATCTCTTCAGCTACGCCACCGCGAGCGACCCGCCGTTCAAGCGGGGCCTGATCCGCCTCGTCGAGAAGGCGACCGGCCAGCCGAAGCTGAAGCAGATGTACGTCCATAACCAGCGGTTTCCGCGCGCCGACGAAAGCTTCTGGCAGGCGGCGGTGCGGTCGCTGGCGCTCGACGTCCGCTACGACGCCGCTTCGCTCGCCGCCATCCCCAGGACCGGCCCGGTCGTGGTCGTCGCCAATCATCCTTACGGCGTTCTCGACGGCATCGTCATCTCCTGGCTGATCAGCAAGGTCCGGTCGGATTTCGTCGTGCTGACCAACGCCGTCCTGATGCGGGCGCCGGAGGTCAAGGGTTTCATTCTGCCGATCGACTTCAGCGAGACCGAGGAGGCCAGGCGCACCAACCTCGCCACGCGCGCCGCGGCCCGGGCGCAGCTCGATCGGGGCGGCGTGGTCGTGGTCTTCCCGGCGGGCGCCGTTTCGACCGCGCCCGACAAGCTCGGCCTGAAGCCGGCGGTCGACGCGCGCTGGCAGCCGTTCGTCTCCCAGCTCATCCAGCGGTCCAAGGCCGCCGTCGTTCCGATCTGGTTCGGCGGGCAGAACAGCCGGCTTTTCCAGATCGCCAGCCATCTGAGCCTGACCCTGCGCCTCTCGCTCATTTTCCACGAGGTCCGGACGCGGATCGGCACATGCCTGCCGGTCGTCATCGGCGCGCCGATCCCGTTCGCCGCGATCGCCGGCGTCAAGGACCGGCAGGCGCTCGCCGACGAGCTGCGCACCCGCGTCTATGGGCTCGCGAGGCTCGCGCCCGCGGTCGAGAAGCCGCGCGGCCCGGCCCATAAGCTGCTGCGGCCGGTGCGCGCCGCGCTGAAGGCCCAGAGGGCGGCTTAAGGCCCGCCAGAGGCCGTCACGGCCGGCCGGCCATTCATGGATATCCCTGTGATTTCAATCCGATGCGGCCGCTGCTTGAGAGGTTGCTTTAACTGACTTCGGAAAGTTAGAAATTTTTGACGAATCGCGCCGCCGCGCCGGACCGCTCGGCAAGGTTTTTCCGCTCGCGCGTCCTTCTGTTACGGGACTGAACAGGGAGAATAATCTCCCTGTTCCGTCTTCATGTTCTACATGAGCAATGTCTCGCAAGTCACTGAAGCGACGCAGATTACGGGAATAGCCAGGGCGCTTCGCCGCGAGATTCTCCCTGTTAGCAGGGAGTAACAGGGAGAATGGTCTGTCTTAGGCGAGCCCCACGCGCCCACTGCTCAACCCCGCCCGCGATAGGGCGGGACGCCCTGGTCCGGGACCCATACGCCAGCGGGCAGTTGGCCGCTCTGCCAGAAGACGTCGATCGGGATGCCCCCGCGGGGGAACCAGTAGCCGCCGATCCTCAGCCAGCGGGGCTTCAGGAGGCCGACCAGATCCTTGCCGATCCGCACGGTGCAGTCCTCGTGGAACGCGCCGTGGTTGCGGAAGCTCGCGAGGTAGAGCTTCAGCGACTTCGATTCGAGGATCCATTGGTCCGGCGCGTAGTCGATGACGAGATGGGCGAAATCGGGCTGGCCGGTCATCGGGCAGAGGGAAGTGAATTCGGGCGCGGCGAAGCGGGCGACATAGTCCGTGTCCGCGTGCGGGTTCGGCGCCCGGTCCAGGGTCCCGGCGTCGGGCTTGTCGGGAATGCGCGACGGGCGGCCGAGGTGGGCGAAGGCGGAGTCTTTGGTCATGGGCCGGTTTTGTCCCGACTGCGCCAAATGGGCAAGGCCGCGCCCCGCACGCGGCTTTTCGGGGGCTATTTGATCTGCCCCGCGTTGAACCCCGCCGAGATATAGCCGCTAAGCCTGACGCAGATCCCGTTCGCCGCCTGAACCCCCGGGTAACCGGCGATGTTGCAGTGTTTGAGCGCTTCGGGCGCCTTGTTCTTCTTGTTGTTCTGGGACGGCAGCTCCGCCGCCGCCACGGAGCCTGCAAGCGTCAGCGCGGCCAGGAAGCCGCACACGATCGATCTGCACATCCTGCTTCGGACTCCCTTTGGTCACGACACCGGGTTATGAGCCGCGGGGCTTGCGGTTGCAATGCGGGGATGCGACTCGACGCGGAATTCGCTAGGAACGGGGCCGAGCGGAATGGGGAGCGGGCGCAAAGCATGATGACGACGCCCCCTGTCGCGCGGCGGACCGCTGCGAAGGCTCTGCCCGCGGCGGCGGGCCTGGCCCTGGTCGCCTTGGGGTTCTACTTCGCGGTCGCAGCGCGCGAACCGGCCTTCGCCGCGATCGCCGGCGCGGGCGGGCTCGCGCTCCTGCGCGCGGCCCTGTCGGAGCGCCCGTATTCCATGGCGCTCCCTGTTTTCGACGCCGCGGCCTTCGCGATCTTTGCATTTCAGCGCAACGACGGGCTCGGCTTCTGGCAATTGCCGGGACCGTGGGCGGACGTGTTCCGCTTCAATGTTCCGGGAGCGACGATCGGGCTCGCGATCTACTTCGGCGGCTCCGTCATGGCGCTGATCGCCGGCGCTCGCGGCCTCCGCCTCGTGGAGGCCTTCGGCCTGATCGCTATTCCCTTCCTGTTCGGGCTGCTGGTGGTTCTCTCCGCCGATTGGCATATGGCGGAAATCGGCGCCGTCGTAACCCTGAATGCGACTCTGCCTTTCGCCGCCAAGGTCGCGATCGGCCGCGCGCTGACGCTATTCTTTCTCGGCGAGTCCATGCTGACGCTCATCTGCTTCGTCAGCGTCGATCGGCCGCCGCTTTCGCAGCGCTCGCATGTCGTCTATGCGGTCAGCGCAATCTTCGCCGCAGTGACGCCGCTCATCGCCAATGCAGCCCAACTGGTTCCTCAGCCGGTTCTGGCGATCGTTTTTTCCGGCGCCTGCGCCGCCCTCGCCCAGGGCGGCCTGTGGGCGATTGTGTATCTGATGACGGGCGTTGCGCTCGACTGGCTCGGCGGCCGGCCGCCGCGGTTCGACGCCGTGTGGAATCACTGGCGGACGGGTTTCATCAAGGGCTCGATCTACGGCGCGCTGTTCATCGGGTTCATTCTTGTCGCGGCCCTCGTCCTGCGCGCCCCGGGGGCCGCGTCGACGCTCAGTCGCTACGCGCTCGTCACGGGCCCGCTCTTCGGCGCACTGCTCTTTCCGCTCGGCATGACCGTCGTCGGCAGCGCCGACGGAACGCCGCCGTTCTTCGGCCGGCTCAAAGCCGCCTATCGCGATCCGCGCGCGCCGGTGCGCGGCGTCGTCGCCGGACTCGGCATGGCGCTGGCCTATGCGGCCAATCTCGCCTCCTTCAGCGACGGCCTGCGGTTTCTTTCGATGTTCGCGGTCGGGGCGCTCTGCTACGGCGGCGTCGACCTCGGCTTCGACGCCGCGAGCGTCGCGCGCGGTGAGCGGAAAAAATTGCAGAGCTGGCGGCTTTACGCACTGGGAGCGGCCCTGGGCGGGACCGTCGCGGGCGCGCTTGGATGGTATTTCGACGCAGCCCAGCTCCAGGTCGTCATCGCCAAGTTCTGGGCCTACGCTGACGTCGACTACCGCCTCGACGGCCGCGCGCTTGGCGATTTCACCACCTATCCCATCTTCAATAAGTACGGCATGGTCAACCTCGGCCAGGTCGCCGGAGGCGTGCGTCTCTTCTGGACGGAGTCGGTGGCGGGGGTCATCAACTGGTCGCTCGCGGCGCCGCTGTTTTCGATCAACTATGTCCTCCTGGACGCCGCGCTGCAGCGCAGTCTTAGGCCAATCAAGAATCTCGTCAGCCCGACAGGGGTCGAGGGCCTCGTCGAGCAGGGCGTTCGGGTGCTGCGCTGGGGCCTCTGGATGGCCCCCGTCATCAATTCGTTCCTGCGCCAGTCGCCAAATCCGAGCTGGTACAACCAGGACGGCGCGGTCCGCACGGTCGTCGCCATCGGGGCGGACGCAAGCCAAAGCCCGGAAAACTTCCGCCGGTTCAGCCTGGCGCTGTTCACCGGTCTGCTCGCCTACGACTGGCTGCGCATTCTGATCTGGTTCGACCACATGGGCCTGAGGGTGGCGAGCCTCGTCAACCTGTCGTTTCTCGGCGGCGACCGCGCCGACGAGGCTGCCGCGCGCTTCGTTGGCCACAAGGGCCGGACCCGGGCGATTCCCGACGGCATTCGCCGGTTCGGCACCTGGGCGCCGCTGCTGATCCCCTTTTACATTCCGCGGGGAGCCGAATGGGATCAGGCCTGGACGGGCGCCGAGACGCTCGCCAAGGGGGCCGCGCCCATGCCTGAGCCGGTCAGGACGCTCGCCTTTGCTTATGCCGCCGCCGTCGCGATCATGGCGGCGGCTTCCGTCGCCATCCTGGCCAAGGTCCGCCAGAGGGTCGGGACGCCCGCTCCCTGGCTCAAGGGCGCGCCGCCCGAACTCGCGCGCCGGCCCGACCGATACGTCCTCAACAACGGCGCGGTCGGGCTTGAAATCCTGCGCGACGGCCGGGGGGCGGCGTTCGTCATGGGCGCGGAGCGGGGCGGCGGCCCGATCGATCTCATCCGCCGCCCGCTCGATCCTTTGCAGGCGCGCGGCCACTTCTTCTATGTCAGCGAGGAGGGCGAAGCGCCCTGGTCAATCGGTTTCGAGCCGTCCCGCCGCGCCGGCGAATATTGGATCGAAGAGCCGGGATTCAATCGGCTGGCGATCGTCCACACGCTGAACGGCGTCGAGGCGCGGATGGAGATAGCGCCCGACGAAAGGCAAGCCGCGGTTCTAGGCTGGCGGATACGTCTGACGGACATTTCGGGTCGGCCGCGCCGATTGCGCCTGACGAGCTTCTGCGAAATCGCCGGCGCCGAAACCGCAGCCTATGCGCGCGATCTCGATTTCGCCGGGATGCACGTCGAGACCGTTTTCGTTCGCGGGCTGAACGCCATTCTCGCCCGCAACCGGCTCTTGCGCTCGGCCCGCGCCGATCGGGGCGAAGTCGCGATTTTCGCCGTCAAACCGGGCCCCGGCGCCGAATTCGTCGGTTACGAAGATTTACGAACGCGCTTTCTCGGCGAAGGATCGCTCGCCCAGCCGACCGGCTGCGAGCCCTGGCGCTGGCGCAAGCTCGACGACGAGGGCAAGCTCTGGACCTTCGATCCCGCGGCGAGCTTCACCCTCGAAGCGAGCCTCGAGGCGAACGGATCGTCAGAGGCCGAATTCATCGTCGGACGCTCCGACAACGCGGTCTGGGCGAGCGACCTCATTTCGCGGCGCCTTGGCCTTGCCGCGCTACCCGAAGTCGACCTGCACACGCGCTTTTATGAAACGCGCGCCGTCGAGCCGTCGCACGCCTTGCCCAGCCGCTGGCCGTTCGCCTTCTCCCCCGACGGCAATTCCCTGACCCTGACCCATCGAACGCCGCGCCCCTGGGCGCATGTCATGGCGAACGAACTCGGCATGGCGACGATGGTCTCGAACGACGGCGAGATCTTCTCCGCCTTCGGCAACGCCCGCCAGAACGGCCTGACAGCCTTCCGGTTCGACAGCGCGACCGTCGTCCAGCCGGGCCAGGTCGTCTATCTGCGCGATCTTGAAACCGGCGAGACTGACGCGCCGGGCTTTGCGCCTTTCCAGCGTGGCGATGCGATGCATGGCGCAACATACGAGCCGGGAGTGGCGACCTTTGCGAAGGCGCGCGGCGACCTCACTCTGGAATATGTGGTCTTCGTCAGCCCGGATCGTCCTTGCGACACCCGGATTTTGACGCTGCGCAATGTCGGCGAGAAGCCCAAGCGCCTGCGGATCGCGCCGTTCTTCGACATTGCGCTCGAGGAGAGTCCGAACGAGAGCGTGGACAAGATTGTCGACGAGACGGTCGGTTCGACCCTCCTGTTTCAAAATCCTCGCAACGATTTCGAGCGCGGCTTCGCCTTCGCGGCGACCAGCCTCGCGGGGCCGACGACCGAGACGGTCCGCAGGCGCTTCTTCGGCGGGCCCGGGCGTGACATCCATTCACCGGCGATGGTCGAAACGGGCTTCGCCGATGGAGCGGCGGTTGACGATGGGCGTCGGGTCGCGGCTTTCTGCGGCGAACTGAGCCTTGCGCCGGGCGAAGAGACGAAAATCGTCATCCTGTTCGGTCAGGCGCCAAGCCGCGCGGAGGCGCTGGCGGCCGCTTCCCGGACGACGATCGTCGAGGCCGAAGCGGATCTCGCCGCCACCCGGGCGGCCTGGGCGCATCGGCTCGGCAAGGTCGAGGTGCGCACGAACCGGCCCGACTTCGATCGCCTGGTCAACACGTGGCTGCCCTATCAGCTCTATGCCTCCCGGCTGTGGGGGCGGGTTGGGCCCAACCAGCGCGGCGGCGCCACCGGCTATCGCGATCAGCTGCAGGACGTGCTGCCGCTCATCCTGCTCGAACCGCGCCTCGCCCGCGCCCAGATTGTGCTGCACGCCAGCCAGCAGTTTCGCGAGGGCGACGTGCTCAAATGGTGGCACCGCGCCCCGAACGGCGGCACGGGCCTCGGCCAGCGCACCAAGGCGAGCGACCCTCATCTGTGGCTGCCCTACGTGCTCGCGCGCTACGTTCGCGAGCACGGGGACGCCACCGTTCTCGACGAGTCGACGCCCTTCCTGGAAGGAGAGGCCGTCCCGGAACACGAGGACACCTGGATCGTCATTCCCCGCGTTTCTCGGGAGACGGCGACCGTCTACGAGCATGCCCGGCTCGCGATCGAATTCACGCTGCGCTATCTCGGCCAGAACGGCCTGCCGCTGCTTCGGGCCGGCGACTGGAACGACGGCATCGACGTCCTCGGGCGGCGGGGCGTCGGCACAAGCGTCTGGATGGGATTTTTTCTCGCCAACATCCTCGACGGCTTCATCCCGCTCGCCCGACGAAAGGGCGACGAGGCCTTCGTCTCCCGCTGCGAGGAGGCGCTTGCAACGCAGCGCAAGGCTCTTGAGGTCGGCTGGCTCGGCGATCATTACGCGCTCGACTTCGCCGACGACGGGCAGGTGCTCGCTGTGCCCAATGCGATGACGACCGGATGGGCCGCTTATTCGGGAGCGTGCGACGACGAGCGCGCCCTCGCCGCGATCGAGGGAGGGCTGAGGGCGATCGAGCGTCCCGACCGCGTCCTGCTTCTGGAGACGCCCTTCTACGAACATTCTCAGCCCTACCCGGGCCGCATCGCCGACTATCCTCCAGGAGTGCGGGAGAACGGCGGCCAGTACAGCCACGGCGCGTCCTGGATCGTCGACGGCTTCGTTCGGCTGGCCGAATCGGCCCGACGTGGGGGCGACGAGGCGAAGGCCGCCGACTTGAGCGCCCGGGCCTTTGAAATCTTCGAGAAAATCTCCCCGCTGAAGAAGACCGATCCCGAGCGCGTCGCTATTTACGGACTCGTCCCCATTCAGCAGCCCGCCGACATTTACGACGGCTGGGGCCACGACGGGCGAGGCGGCTGGTCGTGGTACACGGGCTCGGCGGCGCGCATGCTGTCCGCCGCATATGCGATTGTGGGCGTTGTTGAGGCGGAGGGCCGGATCGGCGTTCGCGACGACCTGTTCGAGCCCAAAGGCGAGTTGCGGGTCGAATCCCTGCGCGTCGGAACCTTGATCTGGCGCCGACGCTCCGAGGAATATTCTCAGCCGCTCGCGGCGGACTAAATACGGAACCGGCGACGCGCCGCGCGACCCCGCGCTCGCAACTCTGTCCTGGAGGGCCACGATGCAAGATGCGAACACGCCCCGATGGCGCCTCGACGGCGTTCGGGTGGTCCATGCGAACGAGCTCGACATCAACACGCCGCAGACGCCCGGCATGAATCGCGCGGCCGCGATCACCCACGCCCGCGCCGGCGCGGACAAGCTCTGGGCCGGGACAGTGGTGATCCACCCGATGGCGAAGACCGGCGCGCATCATCACGGCGCCGTGGAGAGCGTCATCTATGTGGTCAGCGGCCGCGCCCGCATGCGGTGGGGCGAGCGGCTCGAATTCGTCGCCGAGGCCGGCCCCGGCGATTTCATCTACGTGCCGCCTTATGTCCCCCACCAGGAGATCAACGCCAACGACGATGAGCCGCTGTCCTGCGTCGTCGTGCGCAGCGGCCAGGAGCCGGTCGTCGTCAATCTCGATCTGCCGAGCGTCGAATTGAACCCGGAGTCGGTCGAATGGGTCGACGACCTTCATCCGGGTCGGCTGACGTAGGTCCTTCTGCAGCGTCCCGAAACAGCGGTCGCTATTCGACAATCGCCAGCATCAGGAGACACGCGTGGCGGAAGCCTTGCGCGTCTTGCTCTTGACGCGCCTCGCGGCGGGGCTCTGGATGATGGGAGTTGAGGCGACGGTCACGCTCGCCGGAGGGTACAAGATTTGATTCCAGGCTCCCGGGCCTGCATTGTTGTTGATATCTAGTCCCACGCTGGTGAAGCCGGCCATCACTTCATAATTCCCAGGCACGGACCCGAAGCTCGCGACGTTGATCGTCACTCCGACAGTGTCCCCTGGCGCAATTTGATTGTCGCTCGCCGGCGCGGGCGCTTGCGCGAACGACTGGCTACCGTCCGGCGCGAAGATCTCGATACCCAGAGACGCATAGTGCGCAGGGAATTCACCGTAGTTTTGCACCGAATAGGCGTCGACGAGCGCGTCTCCGATCGCCTGCTGCTGCTGAGCCACCATGACAATCTGGTTCAGTCCGGCCGTCAGCGAGCCCGGGCGGGAGCGCGACGCCGTTGTCGCGGCGGCGGTTCCGCACGGACCGATAGCGGCCCGGACACCACCGGTCCGGTGAGCTGAAGAGACTGCGGCGAGGCGATGCTGATATCCGGGCCATAGGAAGGCCACTGCGGCTGATATCCGTCCGAGACCAGAAGACCGGCCCAATTCTCCTGCCCGTTCGTGAGGGAAGTTTCCACGATGGTACCCGGGTTGCGGCGTCGAGGACCAGCGTGCACTCGTCGTCATGGTACCTGTTGTCGTAGATGTTGATGGTCATGGTCGTCCCACTCAGGGAGTACCCATAGGCCACGACCTGGTGACGGAGCCCGATATTGAAAATGTCGCTGTCGTAGATAAGCCCGATCGGAACGGGAAGGCCCTTGTCGAGGAAATTCTGCGTGAGGTTCGGAAGTTCCTGGCGCGTCATGCCCGCAGGTCCGCCGCCTGGGCACTCGAACACCTCGTGAAGCTCCCCGTAGACGCCTCCCCACACGGCGCCGACCACCGCGCCCAGCAAGCCGCCCCCGATCACCAGACCGAGCGCAGCCCCGACCGCAGCATCCAGCTCAGGATAGACGCAGGACCATTTGCCAAAATTATCCGCAAAACTGTCGATCAGGCGATTGAAGATCATCGAGTGGAGCCGACCGCTGGGAGGCACCGCCACGTCCGGACCGCCAAAGTCCCCTTGCCGGTGTGTTGGTATGGGCAGATCGTTGAAATAATAGTCCAGGGCCGAGTAGGCCATTCCGCCGCACAGGCCCTGCGTTTCGAGACTGCCAATGATGTGATTCACAAACTTGTTGTCGAAATGCCAGCCGTTCTGTTTCGCTGTGAATTGCGCCGATTTCCGCCCACTAACTCGAAGTATCGCCACAGCTTGTTGTCTGTGCCTTGGAAATACACCCACTCTTCGACCCTGCCGTCGCCGAGTTCGACTCGTTGCACGATCGGGGTCGATGAAGTCGTGTTGCCGCCGAGTTGGGAGCCTAGGGTCCCATCGTTGAAAACCTTCAATAATCTGTTGTCGGCTGCCCTGAAAATAGACCCAGCCATCCGGGGTCACGAAAGGGGTCGAGTTTGTCTTGTTTTGGCCGATGTTCAACAGGCCGCTGCCGGCGCTGTCGTTCTTGACTTTCCACAGCTTGTTGTCGGTACCCTGGAAATAAACCCATACGGTGTTGGCGCTGCTGTCGAAAGTAACGAACGGCGTCGATTTCGTCGTGTTCGTGCCGATCTGCGTCTGGTCGGCGCCGGCGCTGTCGCCCCTGACCTTCCACAGCTTGTTGTCGGTGCCCTGAAAATAGACCCATTCTCCAGTGAGAGGGTCGGCAAAGACAAACGGCGTCGAGTTGGTTCTGTTGGAGCCGATCTGCGTCTGCCCGCTGCCGTCGCTCTTGACTTTCCACAGCTTGTTGTCGGTGCCCTGAAAATAGACCCAAACGTCGCCGCTGCTGCTGTCGAAGGTAACAAACGGCGTCGAGTTCGTTTTGTTGGCGCCGATTTGGGTCAGGTCGGTCCCGGCGCTGTCGCCTCTAACTTTCCACAGTTTCTTGTCGGCGCCCTGGAAATAGATCCATTCCCCGGTCAGCGGGTCCGCAAAGACGAACGGAGTCGACTTGGTCTTGTTTGTGCCGATCTGTGTTTGGCCTGTGCCGTCTCCATTGACTCTCCAGAGCTTATTGTCCGTCCCTTGAAAGTAGACCACGCCGCTGGCGGTGACAAATGGGCTGGATGCAGTCGTGTTGTTGCCGATTTGATTTTGCGCCATGGAATTCCCCGTTTCTGGATAGATAACACGTATCAACTTCGACGCGGGATAACGATCGGAACCGAAGGCTAGACGCTGAGGAGTAAAAGCAAAGACTGCCGTTACACGCAGTGACGGTCATCACACTATGCGCGCCTCCTACCGGCCGCGTCTGCCCCCGACCTTCTCCCGCAATGGGCGTCGACGACGCCCGTCGTTCGACTGGGTGTGGGGGGAAGGATGCCGCGATCGCGTCCGTTCGCGACCCGGCCTCCGCTCTACCGCCGGATGACCGGATGCGCCGTCCGCGCCTGCCAGCCGGCGCGCTCGAGCTCCGGCGTCAGGCGCTCCTCCTGCGGCCAGCCGACGCAGAGATAGGCGATGAAGGACCATTCGCGCGGGACGTCGAGCGCCTCCGCCAGCCGGCCGGGATCGAGGATCGACACCCAGCCGACTCCGAGGCCGTGGGCGCGGGCCGCCAGCCAGACCGTGTGCAGCGCGCAGACCGCCGAATAGCGGCGCGTCTCGGGCATGGTGCGCGCGCCGAGGCCATGGCCCTGCTGGGTCGCGTCGTCGCAGAACACCGCCAGATGCACCGGCGCCTCGCGCAGGCCCGCGAGCTTCAGCGACGCATAGAGCTGCGCCCGCTCGCCCTCGTATGCGGCGAGCGCTTGGCTGTTGGCCGCCTCGAAATTGGCGCGGACCGCCTCGCGGCGGGTCTCGTCGTCGACGCGCACGAGCCGGGTCGGCTGGCAATTGCCGACCGAGGGGGCGAGCGCGGCGAGGCCGAGGAGCTCGTCCAGGAGCGCCTCGGGCACGGGCGCGGAGCGGAAGCGGCGCACGTCGCGCCGCCAGGCCACGAGCTCGGCGAATTCGGCCTGGAAGTCCGCGTCGAACCGCCGCGCCTCAAGGGCGACGTCCGCCAGATCCTGCATCGAGCGTCTTTCTCCTGCCCGCCCGGCATAGCGCGCCTGGGGCGCGCTTCGCAAAGAAAATGTGACCGGGGCCCCCTTTGTAGCCGCGCTCGCTGAGCGCGGCTACAAAGGGGGCCGACCTACGGCATGCACACCTGCGTGGCCCCCGAGCGCGGCGAGAGCGAAGTTGTTTTCGCTCGAATATGAGGCGGTTGCGCGCCCCCTTCTCCACGAAGTGGGGAAGGTGTCGGGCGAAGCCCGACGGATGGGGTACGGAGAGCAGGAATGCGTCGCCGACGGTTCGCTCTTATGGTCGCGCAAGCTTGCCCGCTGCTTCGGCCAAAAGTCGGATTGCACGACCGTCACCGCCAAAACGATCCTCGACACGATCCTGCTCTCCGCACCCCATCCGTCGCCTTCGGCGACACCTTCCCCGCTTCGCGGAGAAGGAAGGGCGGCGCCAGCGATCCTGACTTTCACACTTTATCCGGTGTCATCGTTCGCGGAGCGCCGCGCGGATCCGATCGATGACGATCGGCAATCCACCGATGACGAGATCGTCCGGGAAGCGCAGGATGCGAAATCCCGCGCGCCGGAACCACGCATCTCTCTCGTCGTCCCGAATTCCCGCCTCGGCCGTCTCATGCGTGCGGCCATCCGCTTCAACGACGATTTTCCGCTGAAGACAAACGAAATCTGCGAAATAAGGCCCGATCGGCGTCTGCCTGCGAAAGCCATGCCCATCGATCTGATGGTTTCTCAGCGCGCGCCAGAGCATGGTTTCCGCCCGCGTCATGTTGCGACGCTGAGCCCGAGCGAATTTGCGCGACGACTGACGGAAACGGGGCGGGTCATCCATTCTTCCAGCCTATCGCAATATCCAGGCGCGCTCCTTCCCCAGCTTTGCTTAGCAAGCTGGGGAAGGGGTGCGCGCGCCGCGTGATGCTTGCATCCCGTAGGCCAGCGACCGCGTCTACAAGGGCGCCGTCGCTCAGTCGATCGGAGTCAGCCCGTCCGCCCCGACGGCGGCCAGCACCCCGGTGTGGACGTCGAACTGATAGCCCTGCAATTTGAGCCGGCCGGCCGCGACCGCCTCGGCGATCCAGGGGAAGGTCATGAGATTCGCGAGCGAGAGCCGCACGACCTCCGCCTCGATCCGGGCGAGCCGCCCCTCCGGCGCCTCGCCCGCCGCGGCGAGCGCGGGCTTGCCGATCTCGACCCAGGAGGCGATGAAATCGCGCGCCTGGGGCGGCGCCCCGTATTCCATCGCCCGAACGCCGCCGCATTGCCCGTGTCCCAGCACGACGATGCGCGCGACCTTGAGCACCTTCACCGCGAATTCGAGCGCCGCGCTCGTCCCGTGATAGCCGGGGTCGGGACTGTATGGCGGGACCAGCGCCGCGACGTTGCGCACGACGAAGAGCTCGCCCGGCACCGCGCCGAACACCGTCTGCGGATCGACGCGCGAATCCGAACAGGCGATCACCATCGTCTCGGGGCTCTGTCCCCAGTGCGCCAGCGCCTCGTAGCGCGCCCGCTCGGCCGGCCAGGTCTCGGCGCGGAATTTCCGGTAGCCTTCGATGAGCGGGTCCATGAGCGAGCCTGCGCTTGCGTTGCTGCACTGCGATACGACGCGGGCGCGGGCGCGGCAAGGTCACGGAGTGACCCGGCAGGCTTCCTTGCGGATCGCCGGCCGGAGGCGCATGCAGCTATTGTCCGTCAGGAGGCTTCAGAGCGATCGATGGCAAAGCTTTCTCGTTTGAGAACCAAAGTGTCGGCCGGGGGGAAGGTCATCCTGCCGAAAGCGATCCGCGACAGGCGCGGCTGGACGGCGGGCGTCGAATTGATCGTCGAGGACCGGCCCGAGGGCGTTCTCTTGCGCGCGGCGACGAGCATCGGCGCAACGAAGGTCGAGGACGTCTTCGGATGTCTAGGCCCGGTCGACCGGGCCATTTCGGTCGAGGAGATGCATCAGGGCCTCCTCGACGAGGCGGCGAGGCGCTATCGCAGGGCGGTCGATGATCGCGATTGATACAGCCTCTGTCCTTCGTCGCCCCCGCGGTCGGCGAGCCCAAGTCTCAGGGAGGTATTCCGGGAGAGGAATCGTGACGCCTCGGTCCAGACTTGCGAGGATTCTAGCCTTGGTCATTGGCGCGGTCCCCGTGGCGCCTGTTCCGGCGGCGATGGCGCAAAACCTCGACGCCCATTGCGCGTCCGTCGGCGCCGACGATCGCGTCAAGCCCATTCCCGCGTCGCTCGTCCCCGAGGCGCGGCGCCTGTTCGGCGGGGGTTTGGGCCAGCCCGACGCGGCGCTGCAGGCGAGCACGGTCTTTCGCTGCATGAGCGGTCAGGTCTGGCTCTGCAATCACGGCGCGAACCTGCCTTGCGCCAAGGGCGACGTCAGCCGCGTATCCAGAGGCGCGGCGGCCTGGTGCAAGGACCATCCGGGATCGGACGTCGTGCCCATGGTCGCGACCGGCCACGCCACAATTCACACCTGGACATGCGTCGGGAGCGAACCGCGCATCGCGTCGTCGGAAAAGCTGGACGGGCGCGGTTTCATCGCCGCGCAGTGGACGTCGCTGGCCAGATAGGCCACTCCGGCGCTGGTGGCGGACAGCTTTCCCTTGCATCGGCAAGGCGCCAGGCGCGGCGCCGCATTGGTCGGTCCACGATCAGTAATCTTATTATAATACAATATCTTACATTCGTTTCTTAATGTTGGGTCGAGACTTCATCTCCGTCGAACGCGGTCCAGCCAAGAAAGCGAAATATCTTCATTATTTCAATGATTTATCGGAAGACATTGAAGCAGCGTCTTTCGGATTATCAAAATCGCGTATACAATGTCCTGACTGCCCACATTGTTCTGAAAAGGAGCCCGCTCATGACCGACGACCCAAACCCGCCTTCCCAGCGCGCCCGCGGCCGGGCCGCGGGACGCGCGCGCCGGGCGCAGAAGGCGGCGATGCGCCAGGTCTTCTTCGAGGCGCTGGCGGGCGGCTTCACCGCCGAGCAGATCGCCGAAACGGCCAAGGTCAGCGTGAAGACTGTCAGGCGCGAGATCGACCGCGCCATCGCGGGCCGGCGGTTCGACGCGCCCGAGCGATACGCTCACCTGCAGGTCGCGCGGCTGACCAAGGCGCTGCGCTTCGCCGATGGTCTGATCGAACGCGGCGATGTGCGCGGGCTTGCCCCCCTGGTGAAGATCGTCGGCGAGCTTGACCGCTATCATGGGCTCCAGCGCCCGAGGGGAGCCGCGCGCGCCCCGCTCATTGACGCGCCCGAACCGCCGCCCGCCGCGCCCCTCGCCCTGACCCACGCCGCGCCGGCCGCTGATGCCGCGCTTGACCACTAACACATTGAAATCGCTTGCATAAATAGGCAAACTCGTCGAGGGCGCGCTTCAGCGCGGCCCAAACGGGACAGGTTTTGGCGCCTAATCCATTGGAATCGCTTGCGCGCGGACAAAACTGCAGGGGACTTCGGGATCCGGCCGAGGTCGCCCCGCCCGGCGCCGGACCTAAAGCCCGCCCCGCCCTTGCATCTTCGCGCCCTTTCGCGTATGAGCCCGCCCTTCAGAACCGCCCGGCCGTAAAGGGCTGCCGTGGCGGTTCTTTTCGCTCATTCCGACGCGAACGGGACTTCGGTCCCGCCAAAATCTCAAGAGGGCGTCAAGCCCGGGAGAGCCAAATGCCCAAGTTGAAGACCAAATCGGGCGCGAAAAAGCGCTTCAAGATCACCGGGACCGGCAAGGTCGTCTACGCCCAGACGGGCAAGCAGCACGGCATGATCAAACGCACCCCCAAGCAGATCCGCAATCTGCGCGGCACGAACGTTCTGTTCAAGACCGACGGCGCCAACGTCAAGAAGTTCTTCCTGCCGAACGGCTAAGGCCCCTTTTTCCGGAGATTTGAACGATGGCACGCGTCAAGAGGGGCGTAACGTCCCACGCCAAGCACAAGAAGGTCCTGAAGGCCGCCAAGGGCTTTTTCGGCCGCCGCAAGAACACGATCCGCGCCGCCAAGGCCGCGGTCGACAAGTCGATGCAATACGCCTACCGCGACCGCAAGAACCGCAAGCGCGAGTTCCGCGCGCTGTGGATCCAGCGGATCAACGCGGCGGTGCGCGAGCATGGGCTCACCTACAGCCGATTTATTTCCGGCCTCGCGACGGCGGGGATCGAGGTCGACCGCAAGGTCCTGTCCGAACTCGCCATCGCCGAGCCCGCCGCCTTCGCCGCGATCGTCGAACAGGCGAAGGGGCATCTGCCCAAGGCGGCGTAACGCGAAGCGCCCCTCTCCCGCCCGCAGGAGAGGGCTGGGGTGAGGGTCAGGGGCCCCGCCCTATCCGTAAACCCTCACCCGGCGCCAAAGCCCGTCAAAAGACGGGCGTCGAAAGACGCCCGATGGCGCCACCTTCTCCCGCGGAGCGGGAGAAGGGTTTCGCCGCCTTCTTCACCATTGGCCCGCGAATGTCCGACCTCGTCGCCCTGCAACACCAAACGCTCGCCGCGATCGACGCCGCAGGCGACGAAGCCGCGCTCGAGGCCGTGCGGGTCGCGGCGCTGGGCAAGAAGGGCTCGATCTCGGCTCTCCTCGCAACGCTTGGCAAGCTCACCCCCGACGAGCGCAGGACGCACGGCGCGGCGATCAATGCGCTGAAAGACCAGGTGACGGAGGCGCTCGCGGCGCGGCGCGCGATCCTCAAGGCCGCCGCGCTCGAGGCGCAGCTCAAGCGCGAGGCCGAGGACGTGACCCTGCCTGTCCGCCTGCCGGGCGTCGAGACCGGCCGCATCCACCCCCTGAGCCAGGTGATGGACGAGATCGTCACGATCTTCGCCGACATGGGCTTCGCCGTCGCCGAAGGGCCGGACATCGAGAGCGACGACTACAATTTCACCAAGCTCAACTTCCCGCCCGGGCATCCGGCGCGCGACATGCACGACACCTTCTTTCTTCAGCCCGACGCGCATGGCGAGCGCAAGGTCCTGCGCACGCATACGAGCCCCGTGCAGGTGCGCACGATGCTGAGCCAGAAGCCGCCGATCCGCATCATCTGCCCGGGCCGCACCTATCGCACCGACTTCGACCAGACGCACACGCCGATGTTCCATCAGGTCGAGGGCCTCGTCGTCGACCAGAGCGCGACGCTCGCCAACCTCAAATGGGTGTTGGAGGAATTCTGCAAGGCGTTCTTCGAGGTGCCCCGCGTCGGCATGCGCTTCCGGCCGAGCTTCTTCCCCTTCACCTCGCCCTCGATGGAGGTCGACATTCAGTGCCGCCGCTCCGGCGGGGACATCCGTTTCGGCGAGGGCGAGGACTGGCTCGAAATCCTCGGTTGCGGCATGGTCCACCAAAACGTGCTGACGAACTGCGGGATTGACCCTGAGGTCTACCAGGGCTTCGCCTGGGGCATGGGCGTCGACCGAGTCGCAATGCTCAAGTACGGCCTGCCGGACCTGCGCGACTTCTTCGACGCGGACCTCCGCTGGATCAATCACTACGGCTTCAAGCCGCTCGAGGTCCCGACGCTCGCGGGAGGATTGAGCGGGTGAGGCGAAATAACAAGGCGATGATCTTCGAGCGCGTCACGGCTGCTGGAACGGCGCGATGAAATTTACCCTCTCCTGGCTCATGGACCATCTCGACACTGAGGCCTCGCTCGCCGAGATCGTCGACACGCTGACGCGCGTCGGCCTCGAGGTCGAGAGCGTCGAGGATCCGGGCGCCAAATTTGACGGCTTCGTCGTCGCCCGCGTCATGGAGGCCAGACAACACCCGAACGCCGACCGGCTGAAGGTCTGCATCGTCGATGCGGGCGGCGAGCCAGTGCAGGTGGTCTGCGGCGCTCCGAACGCGCGCTCGGGGCTGAAGAGCGTGTTTTCGCCTGTCGGCACATATATCCCAGGCAAGAAGATCACCCTCGCAAACGGCGTGATCCGCGGCGTCGAGTTCGAACGGAATGCTCTGCTCGGCGGCGGAGCTCGAGCTCAGCAACGATCACGAGGGGATCATCGAGCTGCCGGATGACGCGCCCGTTGGCGCCGCCTATGCGCGATGGGCCGGGCTCGACGATCCGGTCATCGACGTCGCAGTGACGCCGAACCGCCCGGACGCGACCGGCGTCGCAGGCATCGCACGCGACCTCGCCGCCGCGGGGCTCGGAGTCTTGAAGACGCTGCCGCCGAAGCCGATCGCGGGCGCCTTCGACTGCCCGACCCGCGTCCATCTCGACTTCGCGCCATCGGACGCGCATCTCTGCCCCGCGTTTGCGCTCCGTCTCGTGCGCGGCGTTCGGAACGGCCCGTCGCCGGAGTGGATGCAGAAACGTCTGCGCGCCATCGGCTTGAGGCCCATCAGCGCGCTCGTCGACATCACCAATTATGTGACTTTCGATCGCGGACGGCCGCTGCACGTGTTCGACTTCGCCAAGGTTGAGGGCGGCCTCTCGGTGCGCCGCGCCGGTCACGGCGAGAACGTGCAGGCGCTCGACGGCAAGACCTATGCGCTCGACGAGACCATGGTCGTCATCGCCGATGCGAAGGGCGTCGAAATCGATCGCGGGCGTCATGGGGGGCGAGCATTCGGGCTGCGACGAGACCACCCGCGACGTGCTGATCGAAAGCGCGCTATGGGACCCGACCAACATCGCCCAGACGGGCCGCAGGCTCGGCATCGTCACCGACGCGCGCTACCGGTTCGAGCGCGGCGTCGACCCCGATTTCTGCGTGCCCGGCTGCGACCTCGCGACGGGCCTCGTGATCGAGCTGTGCGGCGGCGAGCCCTCTCGCATGATCGTCGCGGGCGACCCTTCGGCGCCGCGCCGTGCGATCGAATTCCCCTACGGCGAGGTCAGGCGGCTGATCGGCGTCGACATCCCCCGCGAAGAGGGCGACGCGATCCTGACCCAACTCGGCTTCGGCGTCGAGGACGGCAAGGTGCTTGTGCCCTCCTGGCGGCCCGACGTGCAGGTGAAGGCCGACATCGTCGAGCAGATCCTGCGCATCGCGGGCATCGACCGCGCGCCGACGACGCCGCTGCCGCGACTTGACGAGGGCGTTCCGGCGTCGCTGCTGACGCTTCTTCAGAAGCGCACGCGCCTCGCCAAGCGCACGCTCGCTGCGTTGTCGCTGCGCGAGGCGGTGACCTGGTCCTTCATCTCCAGGAGCGCGGCGGAACTCTTCGGCGGCGGCCACGCATCGCTCGCGCTCGCCAACCCGATCGCCGCCGACCTTTCCGACATGCGGCCGAGCCTCGTCCCGGGCCTCGTCGCCGCCGCCGAGCGAAACGCGCGGAGGGCGTTGAACGACGTCGCGCTTTTCGAGGTAGGGCAGATCTTCATGGGCTCCGGCGAAAACGATCAGCGCATGGCGGCGGCCGCGGTGCGGCGGGGGATGGCGAAAGCCTCGGGCGAAGGCCGGCACTGGAGCGGCGGCGGCGGCGTCGACGTGTTCGACGCCAAAGGCGACGCCATGGCCCTCCTCGACGCGTTCGGCGTCGCCAACGCCGTCCAGGTCGTTCCCGGCGGCCCGGCCTTCCTGCATCCCGGCCGCTCGGCGACGCTGCAGTTCGGGCCGAAGATGGTTGTCGGCTGGTTCGGGCAATTGCATCCGAGCGCTTGCGAAGCCCTCAACGCCGAGGGACCGATCGTCGCCTTCGAGATCGTGCTCGAACTCAATTCCTGCGGCAAAGACGAAGCCGACCAGGACGAAGCCGAAGCTCGAGCGCTCCGACTTCATGCCGGTCCAGCGGGATCTCGCGTTCGTAGTCGCCGAAAGCGTCAGGGCGGGCGACCTCGTGAAGGCGGCGCAGGGCGCCGAGCGTTCGCTCGTCTCAGACATCGGCGTCTTCGACATCTACCAGGGCAAGGGCCTGCCGGAGGGCTCAAAATCTATTGCGATCAGCGTGACTTTGCAGCCGCTCGAGCGCACGCTGACCGACGCCGAGATCGACGCGGCGATCGCCAGGATCGTCGCAGAGGTCTCGAAGAAGACGGGGGCGACGCTACGCGGGTGAGGCCGATGGCGATGCGCATTACGTTGATGGCCGTGGCGTTGACGATCGCTGCGCTCCCGCGCGGCGCCTTCGCCCCAAGCCGATCCTGGCCAAGCCGACCCGGCCTGCGCGAAATATCAGGAGCCGCTCGCCTACAACGCTTGCCTGGCCAGTCATGGACCGAAGGCCAACGACGTCGGCGTGAGCCATGCGCAGGACGAGTTCGGCCACGGCGCGCCCGCTCCATCCGCTGCGGCGTCGTCAGGGTCGAGAGTCGGGCGCTGGTCGCCCAGCGCGACCCGCCGCCACGGGCGCGTTCACATGGAGTTTCGCCTTCGCTGACGCCAGCCGTTCCCGCCAATTCGACGAGCGCGGCGCCCGGACCGCGGAAAGCCCGGACGCCGCGCCCTGATCCCCCGCGCGATGGGAGGCCTCGGCGCAGGGCCGCGCTTCGCGCCCTTCCCCACGGCGCGGCCACGCGGAACCTGACGACTTTTAGATGCAAGCGGCGTGTCGCGCTGTGAGCCCCGTCACACCTGTTTCGCGGCAGGAACATGGATATGGTTCGTAGAAACGATGTTCACTGCCCGGCGCATATGAGTTGGCGCGTGAGTACAGGTGGGATTCGTCGCAGGTCATGGGTCTAAGACCTTGACGGCCGGTCGACGTTCCGTCACCGTTTCGGGAACCTCGGCGGAAGCGATGTTGGTCCCCAGTACGCTTGCGGCGCATGCCTGCTTCAAGACGCTCGATCCCGAGGCCTGTCATATTCTGGATCGCCAGTGCGTCTGGCTGAAGATTCCATCTGGCGCCTGGATCGTCGATCAGTCGGCGCACGACCGCGACGTCTACTTCATCATGTCGGGCCATATGAGGTCGGTGCTCAACATGGCGCGTCAGGACCTCATCTTCTCCGACATGAAGGCGGGATCGATCTTCGGAGAGATGGCGGCTTTTGACGGCGCCCCGCGCGCTTCGAGCGTCTTCGCGGTCGTCGATTCGCTGGTGGCGAAAATGCCCGCCCCGGTGTTTGTCGAGACGATGTTCTCCCATCGCCCTCTTGGCGAGGCCATCGTCTCGACGTTGATCGCGCGGCTGCGCGAGTTGTCACGCAGGGTCGGCGAACTCGGGTCGCTCAACGTTCGCACCCGCGTCCATGCCGAACTCCTGCGCCTCGCCCGGCCCGACCACAACGACCCGAAGCGCGCGATCATCGTGACGCCGCCAAACCAGTCCGAACTGGCCGCCCGCATCAACACGCGCCGGGAAACCGTCTCGCGCGAGATCAACGCAATGGAGCGCGCCGGGCTCATCGAACGCCGGCGCGGAGCGATCGTCATCACCGATGCGGTGAGACTGAGCGCGGCGATCGAAGCGGCGAGCAGCGGCTAAGTCTCCGCCTCTTCGGCCAACTTCCGCCACCAGGCCTCGTTCCAGTTCCATCCAGCCGTCGGTGAAGGTGATGGCAACAGCCAGACGCGCGTCGCGCCAATGCGGTCCCCACTGTCCCCGAAGCCCGCGGCGCGGCCCAAGTAGCGCCGGCCGGCGTTGAGGCTGGTGAAGGCGAGCAGCGCTGGCTGAACCTCGCTGATTTTCGCGGTCAGCGCGGCGCATGCGCCGTCTCCAAGCGCGCCGAGCGGCAATTCGCGATCCATCCCGCTCACATGTTTGGCGATGTCGGTGAGGCCGAGGCTCCATTGCGGCAGTACGGCGTAGTCCTCGGGCTTGACGAGACGCGGCGTCAGTCCGACCGCGAAGAGAACCCGCCAGAACTTGTTCTGCGGATGGGCGTAGTAGGCGCCGCGCACGGCCGACACGGTTCCGGCGGCGGTGCCGCAGAAGACGATTTTGAGCCCCGGCAGAAGAATGTCCGGCAGAACGTGCGGCGGCGAAGTCAGGCGCACGGGCTCAGATCGATTGATTATAGGCGCCGACTTCGGGGTTCTCGCGCAATACACCGTCGACCGCCTTGAACATCTCGCGCATGCGCGCCTCCGACGCCGGGCTCTCGACAACGACAACCAGCTCCGGCTTGTTGGAGGAGGCCCGCACAAGCCCCCAGGTGCCGTCCTCGACGGTCACGCGCACGCCGTTGACGGTGACGACGTCGCGGATTGCCTGGCCGATCAGCGGCTCGCCATTGGCCTGCATCGCCTTGAAGCGGGCGACGACGCGGTCGGCCACAGCGTATTTCACCTCGTCCGCGCAATGGGGCGACATGGTCGGCGAGCCCCAGGTCCTCGGAAGATCGCGATAGAGATCGGCCATCGATTTCCCTGGGTTGCGGTCGAGCATGTCGAGGACCGCGATCGCGGTGACGAAGCCGTCGTCGTAGCCCCGTCCGACCGGCGCGTTGAAGAAGAAATGGCCGGACTTCTCGAATCCGGCGAGGGCGTTCAGGTCGCGCACCCGGCGCTTGATGTGGGAATGGCCGGTCTTCCAGAAGTCGGCCTTGACGCCATTGGCGGCGAGCGCAGGGTCAGTCGAGAACAGCCCGGTCGATTTGACGTCGACCACGAAGGTCGCTCCCGGGTGCAGCGTCGAGAGGTCGCGCGCCAGCATCACGCCGATCTTGTCGGCGAAGATCTCACAGCCCTCGTTGTCGACGACGCCGCAGCGGTCGCCGTCGCCGTCGAAGCCGAGCGCGACATCCGCGCCGCTCTCCTTCACCGCCTCCGCCATCGCGTGCAGCATGTGCAGGTCTTCGGGATTGGGGTTATAGCGCGGAAAGGCGAAGTCGAGGTCGCAGTCGAGCGGCGCGACCTCGACGCCGAGCGCGCCGAGGAGCTTCGGCGCGAAAGCGCCCGCCGTTCCGTTGCCGCAGGCGGCGACCGCCTTGATCCTTCGGTTGAATTTTGGGCGGCTGGTCAGGTCGGCGATGTAGCGGGCGGGAAAGTCGGGAACGAATTCATAAAGTCCGCCGGGCTCGGGACCGTAGTCGCCGCTAACGACGATGTCGCGCAGTCGCCCCATCTCCTCCGGCCCGAAGGTCACCGGCCTCGCCGCGCCCATCTTGACGCCGGTCCAGCCGTTGTCATTGTGCGAGGCGGTCACCATCGCGACCGCTGGCGCGTCGAGCGCGAACTGGGCGAAATAGGCCATCGGCGTGATCGCGAGGCCGATGTCGCGAACCTTCGCCCCTCCCGCCATCAGCCCCGCCGTCAGCGCGAGCTTGATCGAGGCGGAATAGCTGCGGAAGTCGTGTCCGACAATGACGTCGCGCGCAACGCCGAGCTCCTTCAAGAGGCGCGCAAGCCCGAGGCCCAGCGCCTGCACGCCCATGAGGTTGATCTCCTGCTCGAACAACCAGCGCGCGTCATATTCGCGAAAACCGGTGGGCTTCACCATCGGCAGCGACTCGTAGGCGTAGGTGTTGGGCGAAAGCTTTGGCGACGGTTTGGGAAACAAGGGGTCTCTTCACCACTCGGTTGGAAAGTGCGCGGCGGCGAGGCTATCGGCCTCGCACCGGACAGGCAGGTCGGCATAGATCACGTCGGCGTTGGAGACAACCTGCGCACGTGGGTCTAAGGCCTAGCCGCATGCGATTGACGAGCGCAAGAGGCCCGCTCCGTTCGTTGCGCGAATCTCAGCGCCCTTCGCCTCGCGCAGGGGCGAGCGCCTGTCGGACCGAGACGGGCAGCCGCGCCGGGCGTCCGTCCCTTATCGCAGCAACCAGCACGGTTGCGGCGATAAGGGTCTTCTCACCGAGAACGACCCGCTGACGAAACTCGATCGACGCGCCCTTCGCCGTCGCCGCATGGGTCTCGACACGCAAGAGGTCGTCGATCCGCGCCGGGCCGAGAAAATCGATCTGCATGGAACGCACGGCGAAGGCGATCCCAGAGGTCGCCGCCAGGTCCTGGTGGGTCATGCCCTGCCCACGCAGCCACTCGGTGCGCCCGCGCTCCAGGAAGCGGAGATAGGAGGCGTGATAGACGCGGCCGGAAAAGTCGGTGTCCTCGTAATAGACGCGCACGGCGAGCTCGCTGCGATCGAACGACATTTGCCTCGTCTTCCGACCGAGCTGGCGGGCGTGCCAAGCCGCCCGGTCCCTTGCCTTCGCGCGTCCTTTTCGACCCGTCGAAATCAGGCCTTCAGCGCGCCCGACTTTTTCGCGGTCCAGGTGGCGACATAGTCCATGAGCGCGGGCGAAAGGCAGTCATAGGGCTCGAGCCTGAGTTCACGCAGGCGGGCGCGGATCCCGTCCATGCGGGATGGCTCGACGCCTGACTCGATGACCGAGGAGACGAAGGCCGCAAAGCCCGGCGCGGCCCAGCCGGATTCCTGAAAGCGTTCGGGATGAACAAAGTCCAGCCCCTTGAACGCATGGTCGCGCTCGACCGGTCCGTACATGTGGACGCCGCACTCGACGCAGGCGTGGCGCTGGATGAGCGCGCCTGGGTCGACGACCTTGAGCTTGTCGGCGTTCTCGAGCACCGTCACTTTGTCGTGTGGCGCGACTGCGACTACCGACAGGATCGCGCCCTCCGGCTTCCAGCATTTCGTGCATCCGCAGGCGTGGTTGTGCGCGACCTGGCCTTCGATTCGCACCTTGACCGGCCGCGTCTTGCACAGGCAGACAAGGGTCCCCCCTGTGAAATTCGGGGCGGCGGGCGTTACGCCTCCGTCGATGGCCGGGTGAAGCTTTTCGGCTTGCGGCATGCTTTCCTCCTCTTTCTTCGCCTAATAAACTACGACACTCCTGATCGACTTGCCTTCGTGCATCAGCTCGAAACCCTTGTTGATCTCCTCGAGCTTCAGCGTGTGGGTGATCATCGGGTCGATCTCGATCTTGCCTGCCATGTACCAGTCGACGATCTTCGGCACGTCGGTGCGGCCGCGGGCGCCGCCGAAGGCCGTCCCCTTCCACACGCGCCCGGTGACGAGCTGGAACGGACGGGTCGAGATTTCCTGCCCCGCGCCCGCGACGCCGATAATGATCGACTGGCCCCATCCGCGGTGGCAGGCTTCCAGCGCCTGGCGCATGACGTTCACGTTGCCGGTGCAGTCGAACGTGTAGTCGGCGCCGCCGATCTGGTCGGCGCCGCGCTTGGTCATGTTGACGAGATGGGACACGAGGTCCTTGCCGGCATCCTTCGGATTGACGAAATGCGTCATGCCGAAGCGCTCGCCCCAGGCCTTCTTGTCGTTGTTGACGTCGACGCCGATGATCATGTCGGCGCCGGCGAGCCTCAAGCCCTGGATGACATTGAGGCCGATGCCGCCGAGGCCGAAGACGATCGCCGTCGCCCCCGCCTCCACTTTGGCGGTATTGAGCACTGCGCCGACGCCGGTCGTGACGCCGCAGCCGATGTAGCAGATCTTATCGAAGGGCGCGGCCGGGTCGACTTTAGCGACCGCGATCTCGGGCAGAACGGTGAAGTTCGAGAAGGTCGAGCAACCCATATAGTGGAAGACCTTGTCGCCGCTGCAGGCAAAGCGCGACGTGCCGTCCGGCATGACGCCCTGCCCCTGGGTGGCGCGGATCGCGGTGCAGAGATTGGTCTTGCGCGACAGGCAGGACGGGCACTGGCGGCACTCGGGCGTATAGAGCGGAATGACATGGTCGCCTTTGCGCACGCTGGTCACTCCGGCGCCGACATCGACCACGACGCCTGCGCCCTCGTGGCCGAGAATGGCTGGAAAGAGCCCTTCCGGATCGGCGCCCGAAAGGGTGAACTCGTCGGTGTGACAGATGCCCGTCGCCTTGATCTCGACGAGAACCTCGCCCTCGCGCGGGCCGTCGAGATCGACCTCCATGATCTCGAGCGGCTTCCCTGCGGCGACGGCGACGGCGGCGCGGGTTTTCATGGGGAGGGCTCCATACGGGGTGGGTCGGGCGAGATTAAAGCGGAGAAGGACGGCGCGGCTAGGTGCGAACATTAAAGAGGGAGTCCATTCGGTCCGGACCGGGAAAGCTGAGGGTGTTGAAGCTTCAGCAATTCGGAGGACCGAAGGGCAAAAAGGTCAGAGATACCGGGCGACGAGGTTCTCGAAGAACTCCTGCCGCCCTGAGCGGGGCTTCGGATCGATCTGTTCGTCGGCCACGCGCTTGGCGATCGCCTCGAGGCTCGCCCCAGGCTTCAGCATCGCCTGCGCCGAGGGCGCTCTCCAGCCGATGTAGCGCTCGGCCCTGAGCGCGTCGAACTTGCCGTCCTCGATGAGGCGCGCCGCCCCAAGCAGCGCCTCCGCGCAGGCGTCGATGCCGCCGATATGGCCGAGCAGGAGGTCGCCGGGGTCGATCGACTGGCGGCGCACCTTCGAGTCGAAGTTGAATCCGCCGGGCGCGATCCCGCCGTTCCTCAGGATGAAGTAGAGCGCCGGCACGAGTTCGGCCGCGTTGTTAGGGAACTGGTCGGTGTCCCACCCGGACTGGTAATCGTTGCGGTTGGCGTCGACGGAGCCCAGGAGGTCGAGCGCAGCCGCGAGCGCCACCTCATGCTCGAACGAATGATGGGCGAGCACCGCGTGGCCGACCTCGATATTGAGCTTGACCTCGCGCTCGAGCCCGAAACGCCTGAGGAAGCCGGCGACCGTCGCGACGTCGAAATCATACTGATGTTTGGTCGGCTCCTGCGGCTTCGGCTCGACGAGCAGAACCCCCTTGAAGCCGATCTTGTGCTTGTAGTCGACGACCATCGAGAGAAAGCGGCCGAGCTGCTCCTGCTCGCGGACGAGATCGGTGTTGAGGAGTGTTTCGTAGCCCTCCCGGCCGCCCCACAGCACGTAATTGGCGCCGTGGAGCTTGTAGGTCGCATCGATTGCGTTCTTCACCTGCGCGGCGGCGTAGGCGAACACGTCAGGATCCGGATTGGTCGCTGCGCCCGCCATATAGCGCGGATGGCTGAAGAGATTCGCGGTGCCCCACAGGAGGTTGACCCCCGTCGCCTGCATCTTCTCGGCAAAGACGTCGGTCATCTCGGCGAGGTTGCGGCCGAATTCACTGAGGCTCGCGCCTTCCGGCACGACGTCCTTGTCGTGGAAAGTGAAGAAGGGAAAGCCCAGCGTCGCGAACATGTCGAAGGCGACGTCCGCCTTGCGGCGCGCGGCCTTCATGTCGTCGCCCTCCCACGGCCGCTCGAAGGTCGGCGCGCCGAACATATCCGACCCCATCCAGGCGAAGTTGTGCCAGTAGCAGACGGCGGGGCGCAAGTGCTCGGCCATCGTCTTGCCCATGACGACGCGGGCCGGATCGTAATGCCGGAAGGCGAATGGACTATCGCTCTTCGGCCCCTCGTAGCGCACCGGGCCAATGTCGCCGAAAAATCGCTTGGTCATTCTGATCTCCTCCCAAAGCCCGGATTCTTAAGCGATCCGGAAGTCCCGCACAAAGCGGGTCAACGCCGCAAGGCCGAAGGCGCAGTCCTCGACCGTGATGGACTCCAGCGGATTGTGGCTGATCCCGCCCTTGCAGCGGATGAACAGCATACCTGCCGGACAGAAACGGCCCATGATCATCGTGTCGTGCCCCGCCCCCGACGGCAACAGGCGCGGCGGGACGCCGAGCAACTCGACCGCCCTGGTCAGGCCGGCCGCAATCCGGGGATCGCAGATGAAGGCGTTCGCCTCATGCGTCTTGGCGAGGCTCGCGCGCACGCCGCGCGCCTCCGCGATCGCGGTGATGCGGGCCGTAAGATCGCCGAGCGCAGCCGCCCGGCGTAAATCGTCGGGCGCGCGAAGGTCGATCGAGAACTGCACGTGGCCGGGTATGACGTTGGTCGCGCCAGGCCAGACCTCGAGCCGCCCGACGGTGGCGACGAGATCGGCCTCCTCGCGCGCGCGGGCCTCGATCGCCAGCGCCATTTCGGCGGCGGCAGTCAGCGCGTCGCGGCGAAGCTTCATCGGCGTTGCGCCGGCATGGCCGGCCACCCCGTCCACCCCGACTTCGAGCCGGGTCGCGCCGTTGATGGCCGAAACGATCCCTATCGGCAGGCCCACCGCCTCCAGCACCGGGCCCTGTTCGATATGCGCCTCGACGAATGCGACAACATTGTCCGCGCGGATGGCGCCGGCCTTGTCGGGATCGCCGCCGAAGGCCTTCAGCGCGTCGCGCATCCCGACGCCGGAGGAAATCCTTCTGGTCGAGAAAGTCCTCGTCGTAGGTTCCGGCGAGCGCGCGCGAGCCGGTGAGGGTCGTGCGAAAGCGAACGCCCTCTTCGTCGCCGAAAGCGACGATTTCGACGGCATGGTCGAGGCGCTCGCCTTTTGATCTCAGCGCCTCGACGACGGCGAGCGCAGCCAGAGCGCCAAAATTGCCGTCGTAGCGCCCGGCGTCGCGCACGGTGTCGATATGCGAGCCCAGCAACAGCGCCGGCGCGCCCTCGCGCTTGCCTTCGTAGCGTGCGACGACATTGCCGGCTGCGTCGATCCTCGCCTTGAGCCCGGCTTCGCCGCACCAGCCGATGAACGCATCGGCGGCGCGCCGATGCGCGCCGGATAGAAAGAGCCGTGTCAGGCGCCCCGGCTCGTCGGTGAAGGCCGCAAACGCGTCGAGGCGCGACATGAGACGCGCGCCCGCGGCGAGGTCAGCGTCGGAGAGGAGAGCTGCCATCAGTTCTGCGCCGTCTCGAGCTTGAGCCAGCGCGCGAGCACTGCGCGCTCCTCGTCCGAGATCTGGGTGAAATTGTTCGGCGGCATGGCGTGGGTCAGCACCGCCTGCATGCGAATTGCCGGCGCGAAACGGGCAATATGCTCGGGCGTGTCGAGGATCACGCCTTTCGGCGCCTCGCCGATGTCTTCCATCGGGGCCGGCGTGTGGCACATCGAGCAGCGGCTCGTCACGATGTCGACGACCTCCGGCGGCGCCTTAGGCTCGTCGGCGCGCGCGACCCCTTCGGACAGGTCGGCAAGCCCCATGAGCGCGCGCATGCCTGGCGAAGCGGTCGCCGCGAAGCCGAAGGCGCAGAGGATCGCGAAGCCCGCGACCGCCCAGGCCCACCACGGCGCGCGGTCGTGATCGAGGTGCCAGACATTGTAGAAATAGCGGACCAGCGCGCCGGCGACGATGACGCAGGTGACGATCGCCGGGATGACCCTCGGATTGGAGTAGGTCATCGGGTAATGGCTCGACAGCATCAGAAACAGCACCGGCAGGGTGATGTAATTGTTGTGCGTCGAGCGCGTCTTCGAGGTCTTGACCCATTTCGGATCGGGCTTCTTGCCGTCGAGGAGCGCCGCGACGCTCTTGCGCTGGTTCGGCATGATGACGAAGAAGACGTTGGCGGTCATGATCGTCGCCATCAGCGCCCCGGTATGGATGAGCGCGCCGCGGCCGGAAAAAAACTGGGTGAAGACCCAGCTCGTCGCCACGACGTAGCCGAACCCGACAAGGGCCAGCAGTTCTTCGTTGGAGCCGATGGGCGAGCGGCAAAGCAGGTCGTAGACGATCCAGCCGAGCGCGAGCGCCGCGACGCCGATCAGCGCCGCCTGCCAAGGCTGCAGCGCCATCACGGCGGGGTCAATCAGAAAGTAGGTCGATTGACCGTAGTACACCCAGCAGAGGAGCGCGAAGCCGCTGATCCAGGTCCAGTAGGATTGCCATTTGTGCCAGATGAGTTCCTCGGGCAGCGCCGACGGCGCGAGCAGGTACTTGCTCATCTGGTAGAAGCCGCCGCCATGCACCTGCCAGGAGACGCCGGCCAGCGCGGGATCGTCGCCCGCGCGCTTTCTGAGTGAGGCGTCGAGATGCATGAAGAAGAACGACCCGCCGATCCAGGCGATCGCCGCCGTCACATGCAGCCAGCGGATAAGCGCCGAGCCCCATTCCCAGGCATAGGCTTCAAGCGCCCCCATCAAGAACCCTCCGTGTCGCCGAACGTCGCGCGACGGCGCCACGATAATGGCGCGTCGGCGATTTGGGTAGGGACAGAAGCGCAAATGGCGAGCGCCGGCCAGCGAGCCCGCCGTCATTACCCTTTTCGCTGCCCGCTACTGGCGATTCGCCTTTCATGCCCCCTTGCGACGTAAAGGTAACCGGACCTTAACCCTATCAGGGGCTTAAATCGCTTGGACAAAACGGGGTCAAGCCGTCCTCCGGCCCGGCCCAAGTTTCGGCCTATTTGGAATGCAGACCCCGCGCCGACTCCACCGTCCGCCGTCTCGCTGAGCGGCCATGCCCGCCAGAAGAGGTTCCAAGACGCCCATGAATCCTGCCGATGTTGCCGCCGCAGCCGCGAGTCCGGACGCGAGCATCTTGTCGATGTTCTGGTCGGCCCACATCGTCGTCAAGGCGGTGATGCTCGGCCTGTTTCTCGCCTCGCTGTGGTGCTGGACGGTCATCTTCGACAAGACTCGCCTCTTCCGCAAATTCCGCAACGAGATGGAGAATTTCGAACAGATCTTCTGGTCCGGCCAGTCGCTTGAAGAGCTCTACACGTCCCTGTCGAGCCAACCGAACACTGGCGCCGCCGCCTTGTTCGTGGCCGCCATGCGGGAGTGGAAGCGCTCATTTCAGCAGGCGGCCGGCTCTTTCCGGGGACTGCACGCGCGCATCGACAAGGTCCTCGACGTCTCGATCGCCCGCGAGGTCGAGCGGCTCGAATCGAATCTGCTGGTGCTGGCGACCGTCGCCTCGGCCGGCCCGTTCATCGGCCTCTTCGGCACGGTGTTCGGCATCATGAACTCGTTCCAGTCGATCGCGACCTCGAAGAACACCTCGCTCGCGGTCGTGGCGCCCGGCATCGCCGAGGCGCTGCTCGCAACCGCCCTCGGCCTCTTCGCCGCGATCCCGGCGCTCATCGCCTACAACAAGTTTCAGGGAGACGTGGCGAAAGCGCAGGCGCGGCTCGAAAGCTTCGCCGATGAATTCTCGTCCATCCTTTCCCGGCAGATCGATCATCATCTGTCGGTCGAGAAAGTCTCCTGAAGAAGGACCGCGTCGATGGGCGTCACAGTCGGAGGCGGGCGCAAGAGCGGCCGCGGACGCCGCGGCGTTCCGCGCTACGGCGCCATGGCCGACATCAACATGACGCCATTCATCGACGTGATGCTGGTGCTTCTCATCATCTTCATGGTGGCTGCGCCCCTGCTGACGACCGGCGTGTCGGTCGATCTGCCGCAGACAAGCGCAAGCGCGCTCAATGTCGACAGGAAGCCGATCGCCGTCTCTCTGAACGAGCAAGGACAGCTCTTTGTCATGGACGAACCGATCGCCGACGCCGATCTGCCGGCGAAGCTTCGAGCGGTTTCGCAGAACGACGTCGAGCAGCGAATCTATGTGCGCGCCTCCAAGGTCGTTCCCTATGGACGGGTGGCGCAGATCATGGCGGCCGTGACCTCAGCCGGATTCAAGAAGGTGGCGCTGGTCACCGAGCCGATCAGTCAATAGCCCGGAGCGGCTTTGGAAGAGCGGCGGTCATATTGGGCTTGGGCGGCCTCGAGCGCAATGCATGCCGCGCTTCTGGCTCTCCTCGTGTTCGGCTTCGCCATCGCGCCGAAATTCGAGGACAGCCCCGAAGCGATTCCCGTCGAGACCGTCTCGCAAAGCGAGCTCAACCAGATCATGAACGGCGAGAAGGACGCCAAGCCCGCGCCGGAGCCTCCGCCGACGCCTCAGGCTGCCCCTGCGCCGCCCACGCCGCCGGCGGCGCCGCCGGATCTGCGCGCTTCGGAAGAGCCAACGCCTGCGCCCCCGCCGAAGCCCGAGCCTCCGCCGAAGCCTGAGCCTCCGCCCCCGCCGCCAAAACCCGCGCCGCCTCCCCCGCCAAAGCCCACTGCCGAGGACGCGCCCGAGCCTCCGGCTCGGCCGAAGGTCGTCGAGACTCCGCCAGAGCGTCCGAAGGAGCCGCAGGAGAAGCCGAAACCGGACACGGCCCCGCCAAAGCCCACGCACGCCTACGATCCGAGTGCGATCGCCAAGCTGATCGGCCAGAACAAGCCGTCGGCGTCAACGAGCGCGGCCGGCGCGACAGCGGCGACGCCTCAGGGACTGCCGCATCATGATGCGCCGCACATGTCGGTCTCGATGGCCTCGGCGCTCGACGCATGGCTGACCGAGAGCTACCTCAACTGCTGGACGCCGCCGCCGACCATGCCCGAGGGCGACGTCTACGTCGCCCAGATCAAAGTGGTGTTCAACGCCGACGGCTCGCTGTCGGCGCGGCCGGTCCTCATCAATCCGCCGACCGACCCGGCCTGGCGCGCGCATGCCGAAAGCGCGATGCGGGCGGTCAAGAAGTGCGATCCGCTGCACGTTCCTCCGCAATACGCGCCCTTTTTCGACCAGTGGAAGGTCGAGACGATCCACTTCGATCCGCGAGAAACCCAAGGGTAGTCCCCGTTCTGCCAAACTCCAGGAAAGTCCGTTCCATGACCATGCGCTCCACGGCCGCCCTCGCCCTGATCCTGACAGCGACTCTCGCCGTCGGGCGTCGCTGGCTGCGACCGCATCTGGCCCTCCAAGGAGACCGCTTCCAGGGAGACAAGCAAGCCCGCGCCGCCGGCCGCCGCCCCGGCCCCGGTTGCGACGGCCGCCCCCCCGGCGCCCGAGCCGCCCGCCCGCATGACGGCGGCCCAGCTCGCCGACTTCGACGCCTGGATGATCAAGACGTATCTCGCGTGCTGGAAGCCCGTCGCTGCGCCCGCCGACGCGGACCCCTATGTCGCGCAGGTGCGACTGGCTTTCAAACCTGACGGCTCGCTCATGAGGCCGCCGAAACTCGTCAATCCCCCGGCGGATCCGGCCATGAAACCGCAAGCAAAGAGCGTCATGCAGGCTGTGCAGACCTGCAACCCCCTGTCCGTGCCGGCCCAATATCGCCCCTTTTATGAGCAATGGAAAACCAAGACGATTCACTTCAACCCGCAGGTCGCCGCTCGGTAATTCCGGCAGGCGAAACGTCTTCTTGTTCCCGCGAGATCCCTGATGACCGTTTCTTCTTTTGTTTTTCGTATTGCCGCGATAGCTATGTTCGCGCTGACACTAATGGCTGCCGGCTTCAGCCCGGTGAACGCCGCCGGCGACGTCTACGTTCACGCAGGGCCAAATTTCAAACCGGTGACCATCGCTGTCACGCCCTTCGCTGGCGAGGAGGGCGCGGACAAGATCGGCAGCGTCATCAGCAACGATTTCGCCCGTTCGATTTTTCTGCTGCCGGTCAATGCGTCGAGCTTTCCGGAGACGATCAGCAATCCGGACGCCCCGCCCAATATGGACGCATGGAAGACGGTCAATGCGCAATTCGTGCTGACCGGGCGGGTGTTGCATCCGGATAGCGGACACGTGGGCGCCCAGTTCCGTCTGTGGGACGTCGCGACCGGCGAGCAGGTCGCCGGCGAGCAATATACGTCCGACGCCGCGAACGCGCGCCGCGTCGGGCACATGATCGCCGACGCGGTCTTCTCGCGCGTGACCGGCGAAAAGGGGTTCTTCGACTCGCGCGTCGTCTTTGTCGACGAAAGCGGTCCGAAGGAGAAGCGCCGCAAGCGCCTCGCAATCATGGACATGGACGGCGCCAACGTGAAGCCCCTCGCCGGCGGAGGCGACGATCTCGTGGTGACGCCACAGTTCTCGCCGTCCGCCCAGCAAGTCGCCTACATGTCGTTCGGCGCCGCCGATCCCAAGGTCACGCTGCTCAATCTCGAGACCGGACAGCGCGAGGCGGTCGGCAACTTCCCCGGCATGACCTTCGCGCCGCGCTTCTCGCCGGACGGAGCGCAGATCATCATGTCGCTTTCTGAGGGCGCGAGCACCAATCTATACACCATGGATCTGCGCTCGCGCGCGACGACGCGGCTGACCGACACCTCCGCCATCGACACGTCGCCGACCTACTCGCCCGACGGCTCCCAGATCGCCTTCGAGTCGGATCGCGGCGGGACGCAGCAAATCTACGTCATGAACGCGGGCGGCGGGCCGGCGAAGCGCATCTCCTTCGGCGAAGGCCGCTATTCGACGCCGGTCTGGTCCCCGCGCGGCGACCTCATCGCCTTCACCCGCATCAAAGGAGGATCATTCGGCATCGGCGTGATGAAACCCGACGGATCGGGCGAGCGCATTCTCGTCGAAGGCTTTCACAACGAAGGCCCCACCTTCGCTCCCAATGGCCTTTATGTGATGTTCTTCCGTGACTCCGGCGGCACGGGCGGACCCAAGATCTACATGACCGACATCTTCGGCCACGGCGAATTCCTGGTGCCGACGCCCAACTACGCCAGCGATCCGTCATGGGGGCCGCTGATGCACTAGCGCGCGCGACAGAGGCGGGGCGGCTCTCCGCTCATTCGGCGGGCGCGCCCCTGACCTTCGGCGCCGGCGCAGGGCGATGGCCGAAGGCCTTCGTCAGAAGCACGATGAGCGCGAGCGTCGCGACATAGACGACGACCTGCAGCACCGACGGCTGGTCCGAATAGCCGATCAGGGTGTGCAGCACGCGCCCGAACAGGCTCGTGTCGGAGAGGATGGCCGAAGTGTCCCAGGCGGTGTCGCTGAGCGCGGTGACGACGCCCGCCTGCTGCAGGAAGACGACCGCCTGGGCCGCAAGCCCGGCCGCGAGGAAGCTGATCAGCAAGGTCGTCAGCGGCGAACAGGCGGCGCGGCGGGATCGTCACCAGCCCCAGATAGGTCACCGACGTCACGCCAGCGCCGGCGAGCAACCCGAGAACCGCCCCGGTCAGGAGTTCCGAGGTCGTCGAGCCCCCCGAGGCGACGAGCCCGTACATGAAGAGCGCGACCTCGGACCCCTCGCGCATGACGGCGACGGCGCAGACAACGCCGAGCGCGACGATGGAGCTGCGAGCCGGTCCTGCACCGCGTCGCCGACCCGCTTGACATTGGCGGCCAGCTCCCGGCCGTGGCTCGCCATCCAGACGTTGTGCCAGATGAGCATCGCCACCGCGACCAGGAGGATCGAGGCGTTGAAGATCTCCTGGCCGACGCCCGCCAGCGCGTCGGCGATGACGCCGGCGAAAGCCGCGACCAGCGAGGCGCCGACGACGCCGGCCGCGACGCCGGCGACGATGGTCGCCCGGCTGCCATGGACGCCCTTCGTCACCGCCAGCACGATGCCGACGATCAGGCCGGCCTCGATGACCTCGCGAAAGACGATGATCAGCGCGCCAAGCACCAGAAACTCCTACGCGTCACGATATCGCTCATTGAACCACAAGGAAACCTTCGGTCGTCGCTTCGTGATAGTCGTCGAAGAAGCGGTAGCGTCCGGCCTTCAGCGGCCGCAGGTTGACGGTGACGGTTCCCCCGCCGACGATCACTTTCTCGACCTTGAAGGCCTTGCTCTCGAACTCGGCCGGCGTTCCGTCCTGGTTGACGACCTCGAGCAGGATCGGCTTGCCGGCGGGAGCGGTCGGCTCCGCCGGAGAGAACTTGTGATCCTTCAGCGTGACGGTCACCTTGGCCGGCTCGTCGGCCGCCGCCAGCGGCGCGCCGAAGCCCAGCGCCAGCGCCACGGCAAGGTAGGACATCGGCCTGTCGATCATCATTCCAAATCCCGCTCCTGCGGACGCTTGCTCAAGGGCGACGGCTGCCGGCGTCAATTTTCCCGCGCCGCATAATTGAAATAACGACCCGGCGCCGACGGAACAAGAATGGCGGGAGCCAGATTAGAAACGATTCAAATCCCAGCCCGAGCAGCGGAGCGTGCGGAGACCGCGCCGACGCGGGGGATGCGGACCACGCCCGATCCGCCTATCGCCGGCGCAGATGGCCGTCGCGCAAAATTGTTCACGCTGACGGAAAAAACCTCTTGCGCTTCAGAGCGATTCGACCAAATAACACGCCTTGCCCAATACGCACGTGCCTGTGGTCGTGTGTCGGTCGGCGGGGATCTGGACAAGAGGCCAGTCAACCGCCCTTGGAAGACCGGCAGCCGGAGGCGAACCGGCGTACCCCGCCCAACGGGGGACGCGACTTGAAGCAACGACGGACCGGGCTTTTTTGGTCTCTGCTGGCCCTCCAAAGGTCAGCGATCAAAGAGGCTTGTCTTTCTTGCCGGGCGTGCGGACGGGATTTTCCTCGTCCAAACGATGGCTCATGAACGCTAAGGCCGGTCGGCTTTGGCATGTCATGGCTACGGCTCAGCAGCTGATCGCTCGAGGCTTTCGCCGGCGGCTCTCCGCTCCCGGCGAAAGCGAAAGAGCGATCGCGTCGGCGGGTCAACGACTGCGCTTCCGCGTCTCCAACGCGCGGGGGCGGCGTCGCATCGCCGGTAAATCCTTCATTTGCCAGGCGCGCTCACGCGCGCTCTTGGGGGATGCCGCTATGACGGATCGCATCAAGGAGTTCCTCGCCCGCAATCGCGAGGACGGCCCGCGCCTCGTCGTCGATCTCGACGTCGTGCGCGAAAACTATCTCGGCTTCGCCAAGGCGCTGCCGGACACGCGCGTCTTCTACGCCGTCAAGGCCAATCCCGCGCCGGAAATCCTGAGCCTGCTCGCAGGTCTCGGCTCCTGCTTCGACGCCGCCTCGATCGCCGAGATCGAGCAGGCGCTGGCCGCCGGCGCGACGCCCGACCGCATCAGTTTCGGCAACACGATCAAGAAGGAGAAGGACATCGCGCGCGCCCACGCGCTCGGCGTCCGGCTCTACGCGGTCGACTGCGAGGCCGAGGTCGAGAAGATCGCGCGCGCCGCGCCCGGCGCGAAAGTGTTCTGCCGCATTCTCTGCGACGGCGCGGGCGCGGAATGGCCGCTCTCGCGCAAGTTCGGCTGCGCGCCGGAGATGGCGCCGCGCGTGCTCGAGCGGGCGCAGGCGCTCGGCCTCGTCGCGCACGGGCTCTCGTTTCATGTCGGCTCGCAGCAGCGCAACCCGCGCATGTGGGACCGCGCGCTGAAGACGTCGGCTGCGATCTTCCGCGAACTCGCCGAGCGGGGAATCCAGCTTCAGATGATCAACCTCGGCGGCGGCTTCCCGACCCGGTACACGAAGGACGTCCCGGGCGGTCAGAACCTACGGGCAGACGATCTTTCGCGCGCTGCGCCGGCATTTCGGCAACCGCATCCCCGAGACGATCATCGAGCCGGGCCGCGGCATGGTCGGCAACGCCGGGATCATCGAGGCCGAGGTCGTGCTGATCTCGCGCAAGTCCGAGGAGGACCGGCATCGCTGGGTCTATCTCGACATCGGCAAGTTCAACGGTCTCGCCGAGACGACCGAGGAGATGATCCGCTATCCGATCCGCACCGACCGCGACGACGACGCGCTCGGCCCCTGCGTGCTCGCCGGCCCGAGCTGCGATTCGATCGACGTGCTCTACGAGAAGGAGCCCTATCTGCTGCCGGTCACGCTCGAGATCGGCGCCAAGGTTCTGATCGAGGGAACGGGCGCCTATACGACCACCTATTCGTCGGTCGGCTTCAACGGCTTCGCGCCGCTGAAGTCCTATGTGATCTGAAGCCTGCCGCACATCGGTGGAGTCGACCGCGTTAGCGCACCCGCCCCCCAAAGGGCGTTCGGAAGAACGCTCTTCCTTCGACGGGCGATGTGGGGGCGGGCCGGGGTGGGGGCGCGCGGACCGCGAGATGATCGAGTGCGCTCTTGCTCTCTTGTTTCGTTGGACAGCGCGACGCCCCATGGGAGGGACTCCCCCGTCGGCGCGCAAGCGCGCGCTTGCCTCGGCGCGTCATTTGCCTCATAGTATGCCCTATTCATAGGGCAAAGGACAGGGCATGCCTTCCAAGCCGACACGCAGGGCCCCGCCACGCGGCGCGGCCGCGCGGTCGCAGTCTTCGACCGGCCTCGTCGAGGATTTCGGCCTGACCAAGAAGGAGCTCGCCGAGACGATCGGTCTCGCCCCGGAGGCTCTCTACAAGAGCCGGCGCCTCAGCGCGGCCAGGACGCAGTCGCGCCTGCGTGAGATGACGGAGATCCTCACCCGCGTCTCTGGCTGGGCGGGCGGCAAGGCGCAGGCCATGGCCTGGTACCGGGCGGAGCCGATCCCGGCGTTCGGCGGACGCACGGCGGAGTCGCTGGTCAAGTCGGGTCAGGCGACTGCGTTGCGCGAGTATCTCGATTCCATCGCGATGGGCGGCTTTGCTTGAGGTTCGAGGGCCTCGCGTATCGGGCCCACGATCCCCGCTGGTCGTTCAAAGCGATGTCGGGCGAAGGCGCGGCGATCCACGGCGGCCGGTTCAACCCCAGGGGAACGCCGGCGCTCTATGTCGCGCTCGACCCGATGACGGCGATCAAAGAAGCAGCGCAAGGCTTCGCGCGAAAATTCGAGCCTTGCGTGCTCTGCACCTACGAGATCGACTGCGAGGATGTGGTCGATCTTCGGACGGGGGACCAGCGTCAGTCCGAAGACGTGGCCGACGAGGACATGGCTTGCGCCTGGTTCGGCGAGGCGGCGGCCGGCCGCGAGCCGCCCTCCTGGCGCGTGGCGCGGGGCTTGATGCGGCGCGGCGCGGCCGGGCTGCTCGCTCCGAGCTACGTCAACGGGGCGGGCGCCTGAAGACGCCAATCTCGTCCTCTGGCGCTGGAGCGGTCGCCTGCCCCACAAGGTTTCGGTCTTCGACCCGAGCGGCCGTCTGCCGAAGAACCAGCTCTCGTGGGAATGACTGCGATCTTCGCAAGCGCGCCGTTGACTTCGCGCCTTTGGGAGCAGGAAGTTGCGGAATGCCGAAGACAAGCGCCGGAATCCTCCTGTTTCGGAAGCGTCAGGCGGGCGTTGCAAGTCCTGCTCGTGCATCCGGGCGGCCCTTTCTGGGCGCGGAAGGACGACGGAGCCTGGTCCATGCCGAAAGGGCTTGGCGGACGAGGGCGAAGACCTGCTCACGGCCGCCAAGCGGGAATTCCTCGAGGAAACGGGCGCGACGGTTGGCGGAGACTTTCCTGGACCTCGGAGCGCACAAACAGCCGGGCGGCAAGACGATCGTCGCCTTCGCCGCCGAGGGCGACTTCGACGCCGCCTCGCTCAAGAGCAATCTGTTCACGATCGAGTGGCCGCCTCGTTCCGGCAAGACGGCGGAATTCCCGGAAGTCGACAAGGCCGGCTGGTTTTCCATCGATGAAGCATCGAAGAAAGCAACGAAGGGCCAGAGGCCGATCGTTGCGGCTTTGGCCCAAAAGCTTGGCGTGACGTCAAGCCGGCAGCGGCCATGACGATCGGGCCGAGCGGCCGGCTGACGAAGACCTAGCTCTCCCGGGGCTGAGCCCGGCCAGCCATGCGCCCCCGCGCACACATGACAAAGCACCCTCGCGCCCTATATGTGACCTTTCGTTTTCTTGGATCCCTCGCATGGCCTTCTGGTTGGACATCGCCGCCTTCGCCCTCAAGGCGTTCCTGATCGTGGCGGCCATCGGCGGCGCTCGCCCTCCTCATCGCGCGCCTCACGCGCTCGGGCGAGCCGAAGGACGAGGAGATCAAGGTCCGCTCGCTGAACGAGCGCTACGACGACATGCGCGACGCGCTGAACGCGGCCCTCCTCGACAAGAAGGCGCGAAAGGCGCTCCTCAAGGCGCGCAAGAAAGAAGCGAAGGCCAGGGCAAGAGCCAAGACCGGCGGCGACGACCCCGCCAAGCGCCTCTATGTGCTCGCCTTCAAGGGCGACATGCGCGCAAGCGCGGTCAAGCGGCTCGGCCATGAGATCGACGCGGTCCTCACCGTCGCCCGTCCGGGCACGGACGAGGTCGCGCTTCGGCTCGACAGCCCCGGCGGCACGGTCACCGGCTACGGCCTCGCGGCGGCGGAGATCCTGCGACTGCGCGAGCGCAAGATCACGGTCACCGCGCTCGTCGATCAGGTGGCGGCGAGCGGCGGCTACATGATGGCCGCGGCCGGCGACCGCATCGTCGCCGCGCCCTTCGCGGTCGTCGGCTCGATCGGCGTCGTCGCGCCGGTGCCGAACCTCCATCGTCTTCTGAAGAAGAACGAGATCGATTTCGAGGAGATGACGGCGGGCGAGTGGAAGCGCTCGGTGTCGGTGCTGGGCGAGATCACGCCCGCGGGCCGCGAGCATTTCCGCGGCAAGCTCGACGCGACCCACGGCGCCTTCAAGCATTTCGTCCAGCAATGCCGTCCGAACGTCGACATCGATCAGGTCGCCAACGGCGACCACTGGCTCGCGACGCGAGGCGCTGGGCTTAGGCCTCGTCGATCAGCTCTCGACCGGAGACGACTATCTCTTTCGCGCCCGCGAGAGCGCGCGTCTCTTCGAAGTCTCGACCGAAGCGCGCAAGACCCTCCTGCAGCAGATCCTCAGCGGCGTCGGCGTCGCCGCGCGGAAGGCGGCGGATTTCGCGGCGGCGCGATTGGGCTGAGCCGTCATTCCCGCCGCCCGCTCCGCGGCCGGATCGGGAATCGCGACGACTGGCATCCGCCGGAGCGCGTCATCCCTGGATTCCCGGCAACCGGTCTTGCCGGGAATGACAAACGCGCGGATTGTCACCCCTGCCCGCCCCTGCTACCACCGCGCCAACTCAAAATCCCCCTTCATTCAAGGACGTTTAGCCATGGCCGCGCGCCAGTTCATCTATCACATGCAGGGCCTCAGCAAGACCTGGCCCGGCGGCAAGAAGGTTCTGGAGAACATCAACCTCTCCTTCTATCCCGACGCCAAGATCGGCGTGCTCGGCGTCAACGGCTCGGGCAAGTCGACGCTCCTGCGCATCATGGCCGGCCTCGACACCGAATTCGTCGGCGAGGGCTTCGTCGCCGAGGGCGCCAGGGTCGGCTACCTGCCGCAGGAGCCGCAGCTCGACCCCGACGCTCGACGTGCGCGGCAACGCCATGCTCGGCGTCAGGGAGAAGCAGGCGATCCTCGACCGCTACAACGAGCTGGCGATGAACTATTCCGACGAGACCGCCGACGAGATGACGCGGCTGCAGGACGAGATCGAGCACAAGGGCCTGTGGGATCTCGACAGCCAGGTCGAGCAGGCGATGGACGCGCTCGGCTGCCCGCCCGACGACGCCGACGTGACCACGCTTTCGGGCGGCGAGCGGCGCCGCGTCGCGCTCTGCCGGCTGCTGCTCGAGAAGCCGGAGCTGCTGCTGCTCGACGAGCCGACCAACCATCTCGACGCCGAGACGGTCAACTGGCTCGAAGGGCACTTGCGCGACTATCCGGGCGCGATCCTCATCGTCACCCACGACCGCTACTTCCTCGACAACGTGACGGGCTGGATTCTCGAGCTCGACCGCGGCAAGGGCATTCCCTACGAGGGCAACTACTCGTCGTGGCTGAAGCAGAAGCAGAAGCGGCTCGAGCAGGAGGGCCGCGAGGACGCCGCGCGCCAGCGGGCGCTGGCCGAGGAAAGCGAGTGGATCGCCGCCTCGCCCAAGGCCCGCCAGGCCAAGTCCAAGGCGCGCATCGCGGCCTATGACGAGCTCGTCAGGAAGAGCAGCGAGAAGGCGCCGACCACCGCCCAGATCATCATTCCCGTCGCCGAGCGGCTCGGCCAGAACGTCATCGACTTCGCGACTCTGTCGAAGGGCTACGGCGACCGGCTGCTGATCGACAAGCTGTCGTTCAAGCTGCCGCCCGGCGGCATCGTCGGCGTGATCGGCGCGAACGGCGCCGGCAAGACCACGCTCTTCCGCATGATCACCGGCCAGGAGAAGCCGGATTCGGGCGCGATCAAGATCGGCGAGATCGGTGCAGCTCGGCTATGTCGACCAGTCGCGCGACGCGCTCGACGACAAGAAGACCGTGTGGGAGGAAATCTCCGGCGGCCTACGACATCATCACGCTCGGCAAGCGCGAGATGAACAGCCGCGCCTATTGCGGCGCCTTCAACTTCAAGGGCCCCGACCAGCAGAAGAAGGTCGGCATGCTGTCGGGCGGCGAGCGCAACCGCGTGCATCTGGCGAAGATGCTGAAGAGCGGCGCGAACCTGCTGCTGCTCGACGAGCCGACCAACGACCTCGACGTCGACACGCTGCGCGCGCTCGAAGAGGCGCTGCTCGACTTCGCCGGCTGCGCCGTCATCATCAGCCACGACCGCTTCTTCCTCGACCGCATCGCCACCCACATGCTGGCCTTCGAGGGCGACAGCCACGTCGAGTGGTTCGAGGGCAATTTCGCCGACTACGAGGAAGACAAGAAGCGACGGCTCGGGATCGACAGCGTCATCCCGCATCGGCTGAAGTATAAGAAGTTTTCGAGGTGACCGAGGGTCCTGCGGCATCGCCCGACAAATCGTCCAGCAGATCCTCAAGAACGGTGACAAAGCGGGCAGATCGTCGGTATTGACTCGTTCTTTCTTCGTCAACAACGTTTACTTTTGTCAGAAGCATGAATAGTGAACACTGATCACTCGGATGGAGCGTATTCGCTCCCGTCAGAGAGAGCTCAATACTCACCGGGACGCGGCCGAGACTTAACTTACGCGCGTTACGGCGTCATTCTATTCGGGCGCCGTAGCCTTAAAACCACGTCGCTCGTATGCAATTGCTGGGGGCGAGCGGTCGCGCCCCAGAATTGTGTTTTGTGGGGAGCATGCGCAATGTTCAATGCAATGCGAAACGTTATGCTTGCCGGCACGGTCCTGATTGGCTCCGTGGTCGGCGCGAACGCCTTCATCGTCGACTTTGAGGATCAGACAGGTCCATCGACTTTTGGCGCTCCGAATGAGACGCTAACCTATACCTTCCCGGGTGTGACGGCGACCTTTACGGGCGGCACCATTCTGACCAACACGACCAATCTGCCGGCGGACGAAACGAGCGTGTACGGGACGGTATCTGACACCCCTAATAGCAATCCGCTCACGATTACATTCAGCGAGCCCGTGCACAACTTCTTCCTGGACATCCTGAACGGCAACACGATTAACGAAACCTACACGATCGCCGACGACTTGGGGAATACAGCCAGTTTTGTGATCCCTCCGAATTTGAACAGCGGCCTCCAGTTTTTCAGTCTGGCGGCGACCGGCACCGTCGTGACAATCACCAGCGCCGCTACGAATGGGTTCTGGGATTTCTTCGTCGATAACGTCGGTTTCGATCAAGCGACCCCGGGCGTCCCCAAGTCCTCGACTTGGGCCATGATGCTGCTCGGTTTCGCGGGCCTGGGCCTTGCGGGCTATCGGCGCGCGGCTAGCGCCAAACCGACCTAATTCGCGGCCTGATCGTCAATATTAGGGTTAGAGTCGGGAGAGACCGCCGCAAGGCGGTCTTTCTGTCTGTGAGGACTCGAAGGGTCCGGTCACGGGTCGGCCCGTGCACGAGGGTCTGGGCAGTTAACCGAGCGCCCCTACCCCACCTTCTCGCTGAGCCACATCTTGATCAGCGACTGATAGGGCACGTCGCGTTTGTGGGCGGCGATCTTGATCTGCTCGAGCAGGCTGACGGAAAGGCGCAGCGAAATCGCCGTGGTGCTCGGCATGGGGTTCGGCAATCGCGCCCGCCCGGCGCAGCTCCAGTTGAGGTCGGCCCGCGAGTCCGATCGCTCCCAATAGGCGCGCTCCTCGGCCTCGTTGTGAAGGTCGGAACGGCCTTACGCGCTTTCCCCATCCTCACAGCGTCTTGAGATATTCGAGCAGCGCCTTTTTCTCCTCTGCGCTCAGGCCCGTCCCGAATTCGTGGCCGCATCGGCTGTCGCCCGAGTTGCGGTCCGAGCAATCGGTGGTTTCCAGTTCGAAATTGAACTCAGGTTGGTCCACCGCCAGGCCAACATTCACGATATCGTAGGCTTGACCGACCTTGAACGTTTTCACCCGCTCCGCCGCCGGTTTCAGCAACTCGGCCAGCGTCGGAACCGAACCGTTGTGCAGATAGGGCGCGGCGGCCCAAATTCCCTGCATCACGCGAGCCTCGTATGCGCCTTTTGACGGCGTCGGGGCGGCGAGCGCCGGCAGGTCCTTGAGCGTCGGGAGACCTGTGGCGACGTCCCCCGGAAGATTGAAGGCGCCCTGGAGGTCGCGCAACGCAGGCGGCAGGCGGCCGCTCAGTTGCGATGGCGGAAACGCCTTTGGCAAGGCGGCGGCGACGTCCGCGGCTGCCGCCGCGGCCGGCCCGCCGCCGATATTCAATTGGTGTTCCGCGATCGAGCCGATCACCGAGGTCGCGAGAATATTGAACGCCAGATCGGTCTCGCCTAGCGGTTTTGTGAGCAAGGGAATGAAGGCGCCTTGCAACGCGCCCGACGACGCTTTGCGGCCGAGAACGCCGAATTGCCGCGTGTCGGTCCCAACGTCCTGGATCGGCGTGGCCCAGGTCTGTTCCGATAGGGACCGTAGCCTACCTTTCCTTATGCCATGGCATTCGACGCAGCCTCCCTGGTCCGTCGGCCTGTCGAAAATTGCCTTGCCCTGCGCTGCGAGATTGCTGTCGATCGCCCAAGGCCATCTCGGCGGGCCAATTCGCCGGATGAGTTCCTCGCTTCTGTTCAGGCCCTCGAAATTCGCCGAATTGTTATTGAGAAAATTGATGACCACGCCTTCTTTTCTGGGTTGAAAGACGCCGAACACGCCAAAGACCTCGCCGAGATTACGGCTGAGCGCGAGCACATCGTTGCCATTGTTGGCGAACCCGGACCATTGGGTCTGGTCCTGAATCGGCGCGTTCCACACGAAGGGAGGCCGAACCGGCGCATCCGCCAGCAAGATGTTGACCGGGATCAGCAGGCTCGGCGGCGGGCCGACGTCCATGCCGGTCACCCGGTTGAAGATCATGCTGACCGCGTCCAGCCGGCCCGGTCCCCAGGGATGCATCGGCAGCGCGCGAGAAACGAGCGTGTGAAATCTCAAAGACCAGGCGTCCACGTCCTTGCGCAGCGCCGAGACGTCCTCGGGATCTGGCGAGTGTGAACCGAGCACGGAGGCTGCAAAGGAGGCGAATGCCGCCTCGCTCGACACTGCATTCCCCACGGCAGTGTCGAGATCGCTCAGAAAACCTTGAAAATCCACGATCGCCGGGCCCCCATCGATGCGATAGGCTTTGCCCTCAGCTGTGATTTGCCTCGTGTGACAGGCCGAGCAGGTTATGCCGACCGTTTGGGTTCCGGCGGGCCCGGAAGCCGTGAAACCGACCGGCAGCCCGTTCGTGTTGGCTGGATTGGGCAAATATCCGTAACGCGCGAGGTTATCGGACAGGAACGGCTGACCGTTCGATTGGGTCAGCGAGCGCAGCCAGTCCAACGGGATCATCTTCGATCCCTGGTCCTGGCTGTAATAATCGGCCCGCGATTCCGACGTCCAGTTGGGGCCTTGGTCGGTCAGGATGACTGGGATTGCCTGCGCCGACGCCTTCGCAAGCGCCGCGTGCGCCAGGACGAGAACCAACGAGATGGCAAAGCCAAGACGCATTGGGGGTCCTCTCTCTCAATTGATCAAAGACAACCTGCCGTCCAATAGTAAGCTACCGCTGCAGAGTGTGTAAGGATTCCACATGAGCGATAACGTCAGTCGGAATATTTCGAAGGGCGCTGGGAGTTCCGGCAATTGATCGGAACCCAATCAAAAACGCCAGCGACGACGAAGCATATTCAAGACTACGCCTTATTCGCACATTGTCCACAGCGACAAGGTAAGGTCCGTCGCGCGCCGCGGGCGCCCTTCCATCCTTGGCGTCTAGGAAGGCCCGGATTCAAATTTTAAGCCGCTCCCTTTGAGACGCGCCTCCCCTACCCCACCTTCTCGCTGGGCCACATCTTGATCAGCGACCGATAGGGGACGTCGCGTTTGTCGGCGGCGATCTTGATCGCCTGTCGGCTACTCCAACCCAACCACATCCACGCCCTGCATCCGCGCCGCATCAGCCAATCTCTCGTCGAAGCGTGGCGAGCGCGGCGCCGGCGTTCTTGCGCTCGCCAGATGCAGCGCGTCCGCAGCCGCAAGCTTCATCGAGAAATCCCGGACCATGCGCTCGGCGAGCAAGAAATCGGCGGCGCCGTGGCTCAGCCGTTCGCAATTGGCGCGCATGGCGTCGAAGTCCATCAGCGCATTCTCGGCCGCCTTTCGGGTGAAGCGGCCCTTGCGCTGGTCGCGTGAGACCACGGCGCTCACTTCGAGATTGGCGAGGTCGCTGACGTGAGGGCCGCATTCAGGTTGGAATACCAGGCGACCGCCCGCGTCGTACGCGCGTCCGCTGCCAGCAGAGGTATGAGAACCGAGGCGTCGAGATAGATCAGTCCCACTCGCCGTCTCGCATCCGGCGAATAATGTCGACGGCATTCTCCCCCAACCGCGGACGCGACCTTGCGCGCTCCGCGAGTTGCTCGATGAATTCCCGACTTGGGCGCCGATGGGCGCGTTCGGCGGCCGGCCGCAAATACGCGACGACCTTGCCATGCCGGGTGATGGCGACGTCCTCACCCTCCTCTGCCTGCTTCACGAGACTCGATAATCTGTCTTTCGCTTCAGCGATCGAATAGGTGCCCATGTTGACGCCCATAGATTCTGGCTATCTGTAGCCAGAATAGTAAACGCAGGCGGCCATAAGCAAGCCAATGCGCGGCTTCGTTACCTTCCGGCGTGGAGAGCCCTCAGATCGAGCCGGGCGGAATGAACGCGCAATAGAGGTAGATGTCCTGGAACACGTTCGACCCCATCGGGCCGAGCCGGTCGCTCTCGGTCGCCGAGCGGTAGCAAAGATGCGCGTGGTGGGATTCGCCGTCGGGCGGGTCGCCGGGGATCGGCAGAAAGGTGATGCGCTCCTCGGGGATCGAAACCCAGCGCTGCTCGCGCGTCAGGAACTCATAATGGCCGCCCTGCTCGCGATATGAGGTCGCGGCGCAGTCATTGCCGCCGCAGCAGAGCTGGCCGTTTTTCCCGTGCACGCCCGTATAGATGTCGTGCGCGCCGGCCGCTGAGATACGACGCCAAGGCGAGGGCGCCGCCAAGAGCCGCCCGAAAGAGAGCCTTCATCATGTCAACCGCTCCTGTTGGCGGCCGACCGATCGAAGCGTTCGTCGATGCGATCAGGCCGCATGCCGATCGCCCCCCTGAACGCTTGGACTCCTCCCGAATGCGCCTAAGCGCCGCCGTCCGAAGGCGCGGGTCTCCATTCCGCGCGAAGTGAAATCTCCAGCCAGAGCGCCACGCGTTGAGCCGCGCGTCCGGCGTCGAAGCGAATTGCAAGTTCTGTGCCGGATCGAGGAATGGAATGTCGCGCTCCCGGCTTTTTCAAGGCGGCCTGTGGATAGGGAGCCCGGGCGACCGAGGCGTCTGTTCTGGCGAGGCAAATTTACTGTCTCATATTGTGTTATATGGCAGACCCTTGCCCGAGGCCCGAGGGCCCGGAGGGAGCCGAAGGCCCACCCGCCTCTTCGGTCTCCCGGCGGGAGGCGCGGGCCACGCGCGCGCCGAAGCTCAAACGGGACAGAATTTGGCGCCTAAACCTCTGAAAAGACTTTGTCGTGGACAAAAGTGCAGCGGCTCCCTCGCGCCCACCCCTCTCCCGAACCGGATAGGGAGCATCGCTTGCAATCGCCGGCGCCGCTCACTAAGCGCAACGCGTGCCCTCCGCTCAACCCATCGCTCTCCTCAACGCCCGGCTTGTCGACCCGGAGCGCGAGACCGAGACGCGGGGCGGGCTCATCGTAATCGACGGGCTGATCGCCGGCGTCGGCGCCGCGGTCACCCGCGATTCCATTCCCGCTGAGGCCCGCATCGTCGACTGCGCCGGCGACGTCGTCGCGCCCGGCCTGATCGACATGCGCTGCTTCGTCGGCGAGCCGGGGGCCGAGCATCGCGAGACGATCGCGAGCGCCAGCGCCGCGGCCGCCGCGGGGGGCGTCACCAGCGCTCGTCATGCGCCCGGACACCAACCCCTGCGTCGACGATCCCGCGGTCGTCGACTTCATCCTGCGCCGCGCGCGCGACGACGCGAAGGTTCGCATCTACCCCTCGGCCGCGCTGACCAAGGGGCTCGCGGGGCATGAGATCGCGGAGATCGGCCTCCTCGCCGAAGCCGGCGCGGTCGCCTTCAGCGACGGGCCCCATTCGGTCGCGGAGGCGCTGACCATGCGCCGCGCCATGACCTACGCGCGCGACTTCGACGCGCTCGTCGCGCCCGTCTGCGAGGACCGGTCGCTCCGCGGCGAGGGCGTGATGGCCGAGGGCCTGCGCGCAAGCTGGCTCGGGTTGCCCGGCATTCCCCGCGAGGCCGAGACGATCGCGCTCGAACGCGACCTGCGTCTCGTCGGCCTCACGGGCGCGCGCTACCACGCCGCGCTCGTCTCGAACCGGCTGTCGCTGACGGCGATCGCGCGGGCGCGGGACGAGGGGCTCGAGCGTGAGCTGCGGCGTCTCGATCAACAGTCTCACGCTCAACGAACTCGACGTCGGCGACTATCGGACCTTCCTCAAGCTGACGCCGCCCTTGCGCGCCGAGGAGGAGCGCATGGCGCTGGTCGAAGCGCTGAGCGCCGGGCTTATCGACGTCGTCTGCGTCCGACCATGATCCGCAGGACGTGGAGACCAAGCGGCTGCCATTCGCTGAAGCCGCCGCCGGCGCGATCGGCGTCGAGACGATGCTGTCGGCGAGCCTGCGCCTTGTTGCGGGAGGACATGTGAGCCTGCCGCGGCTCATCCGCGCGATGACGCTGAGGCCGGCGGAGATCCTGAAGCTCCCGACCGGCAGGCTCGCGCCCGGCGCGCCGGCGGACGTCATCCGCTTCGACCCCGACGAGCCCTATGTGCTCGATCCTGCCAAGCTCCATTCGCGCTGCCGCAACACGCCCTTCGACGAGGCCCGGCTCGAGGGCCGGGTGAAGCTGACGCTGGTTGCCGGGCGCGTCGCCCACGAATAGTCTCACGCGCAAAGAAGCCGGAGATTTCAGCGGATGGTCGAGATTTCCTGCGGCGCGGCCTTGGGTCTGGCGCTCGGCTATCTCCTGGGCTCCATCCCCTTCGGCATTGTCCTGACGCGGCTCGCAGGCGCGGGCGATCTGAGGTCCATCGGCTCAGGCAACATCGGCGCGACCAATGTGCTTCGCACCGGGCGGAAAGGTCTCGCCGCGGCGACGCTCGTCCTCGACGCCCTCAAGGCGACCCTCGCTGTTCTCCTCGCCGCATGGGCTTTCGGCCCATCCTCGGCGCTGGCCGCGGCGGCGGGCGCGATCCTCGGCCACCTCTATCCGGTGTGGCTCAAGTTTCGCGGCGGCAAGGGCGTCGCGACCTTTCTCGGCGGCCTGCATCGGACTCGCCTGGCCGGCGGCGATCGCCTTTGCGGTCGTCTGGCTCGCGGTCGCCGCCGTCACGCGCCGCTCTTCGGCCGCCGCGCTCGCAGCAACGGCGGTCTCGCCGCTTGTCGCGCTCCTGATCGGCCTTCAAGAGGTCGCGGTCGTCTTCTGGGCGCTCGCCGCGCTCGTCTGGTTAAAGCACAGCGCCAATATCGCTCGCCTCCTCCGCGGCGCCGAGCCGAAGATCGGCCAGGGGTAGCCGATGGCGACAAGGCCCAAAGCCCCGACGTTCACTGACGAGCAGCGCTTCGACTGGCTGCGCCTGATCCGCTCGGAAAACGTCGGACCGCGCACGTTTCGGGCGCTCCTCAACAATTGCGGCGGCGCGCGCGCGGCCCTCGAGGCGCTCCCCGAACTCGCCCGGCGTGGCGGCGCGGCTCGCCCGATCCGGGTCGCCTCGGTCGATGAGATCGAGCGAGAACTTGCCGTCGCGCGCAAGCTCGGCGTGCGGTTCGTCGCGCTCGGCGAGCCGGCCTATCCGCCGGTCCTGCGTCAGATCGATTCGGCGCCGCCCGTCCTCGCCCTCGCTGGCCGGGAAGAGGCGCTGCAACAGCCGGCGGTGGCGATCGTCGGGTCGCGCAACGCCTCCGCCGCCGGCCTCACCTTCGCCGACCGGCTCGCGCGCGGACTCGGGCAGGCCGGCTATGTCGTCGTCTCGGGGCTCGCGCGCGGCATCGATCAGCGCGTCCATGCCGCAAGTCTGGCGACCGGCGCCGTCGGCGTGCTCGCCGGCGGGCACGCGAAGCCCTATCCGAGCGAAGCCGCGCCGCTGATCGCGCGGATGGTCGAGTTCGGCGCGGTCGTCTCGGAAATGCCGATCGAGTGGGAGCCGCGCGGCCGGGACTTTCCACGCCGGAACCGCATCGTCTCCGGGCTTGCGCTCGGCACGGTCGTCGTCGAGGCGGCGCGCGGCTCGGGCTCGCTCATCACCGCGAAATTCGCGCTCGATCAGAACCGGCAGGTGTTCGCGGTGCCGGGCTCGCCGCTCGATCCGCGCGCCGAGGGCACGAATGACCTGTTGAAGCAGGGCGCAATGATCTGCACGAATGTCGACGACGTGCTGACCGCGCTCGAACCGGCGCGTTCGGGCGACTTCTTCGCGTCTCTGGACGAAGGCGGCGACGAGGGCGAGCCGCTTTGGGGCGAACAGTCGCTGTTCGGCGTCGATCCGGGTGCGACGCCGCGCTCCTGTCCAGGCGACGAACTGGACGGCGCTCGTGGCGGCGCCAATCAGCCCGCGGGCGACGGAGACGGCGCGCGCGACCGAATCATGGCGCTGCTCGGTCCGTCACCGGTCTCCCTCGATGAACTCGCCCGCGCGGCGGAGGCCTCGACTCGGGAGGTGCGCGTCACGCTGATTGAGCTCGAGCTGGCCGGTCGGGTGGAGTTTTCCGGCGGCAACCGGGTCGCGCTCCGGATTGCGCCAGGCGAAACCAGATAGCCCGCAGAGTTCACGCGTACTCAGTCGAGCGAATTGTCGTCGTGGGTTTCAGGATCGCCGAGCCCGGACTCAGTCGATTCTTCGGCCGGGCCGTCGGCCTGGGAGTTGCCCCGGACGAAAAGATCCCCCTCCGCCTTGGCCATGCCGAGGAAATAGGCCAGAAGATCGAGTCGCGCTGCGACCGCCATCGCCTCCAATTGGGCCGTCATGTCGGTAACGTAGCGGGCGACGTCCAGCGCCTCCCGCGGGGCGATGCGGACAGACGGGTCGGCATACATCGTCGCCGGACCCTGCGGGTCCCGCGCGTCTCGCCCGCGACCGGCGCGCTTTCGTCTTGGGAACCCACTTTCGCCGGTCATGCGACAAGACAATCCATGCGACAGAGACGAGATAGATATTTCGCCGATCGCGCTGCTTGAGCGAGAGCCTTCAGCGCGGTTTGCGAACTCGATCGAGGCGTGAGCGCCGTCAACGCGCCCTCCCCTTCATCTCAAAAACGCAACTCGACCGCAATAACATTATGAAAGAGTTACGATGCGTCACCCAGCTTTCGCGCCAGGCCGCCGAGCCGGTCAAGGGCGCCCTGTAATATGTAGGCTGCCGCCATCTTGTCGACGACCTGGGCGCGGCGCGCCCGCGACACGTCGTTGGCGATCAGCGACCGAGTGACCACGGCGGTCGAAAAGCGTTCGTCCCAATACGCGATGGGCAGGACGGTCCGTACGGACAGGTTCCGGGCGAAGGCGCGCGTCGATTGGGTCCGCGGGCCGTCTCGCCCTTCGAGGTCGAACGGCAGTCCGAGGATCACGCCGGCGACCTCGAATTCGGCAAAAATTGCACTGAGCGCATCTGCGTCCCTCTGGAACGCCCCGCGCCGCAGCGTCCTCAGAGGTGAGGCCAGACGCCGCTCGACATCAGAGATCGCCAGTCCGATCGTCTTGGTTCCGAGGTCGAGGCCGATCAGGCGGGCCTTCGCAGGAAGCCGCGACACAAGCGCTTCGAGATCGATCGGACGATTCATGTGACGCGGCTATCACGAGGGGCGAAGCAAGTCGAACCCGCTTGTTCACACGCGGTCTGCGGCGTTTGCGCGCAAAATGAGGGCGATGTATAGGGGCCGCGCCCCATTTTATCTCACGCTTTCCGGAGAGTCCTCGATGTCCGTCGATCTCAGCGCAGTTCGCCGCATCGCGCATTTGGCCCGCATCGGCGTGAGCGAAGCGGAGATCCCGCATCTGCAAGACGAGATCAACGCCATTCTGAAGTTTGTGGCGGCCCTGGAGCAGGTCGATGTCGAGGGCGTCGAGCCCATGACGTCGGTCACTCCAATGGGCCTGCCGATGCGAGACGACGTCGTCACCGATGGCGGTATCGCGCAAGACGTGCTGGCCAATGCGCCTTTGACTGAAGATGGCTTCTTTGTCGTGCCAAAAGTAATCGAGTGAACGACCCGCTGTCGCGGCGACATTCCAAGGAAAACACTTGACCGACCTGACATCCCTGACGCTCGCCGAGGCGCGCGATCAACTCAAGGCGCGAGCGATTTCGAGCCTCGAAATCACCAACGCCCATCTTGAGGCGATAGAGCGCTCCCAAGCGCTCAATGCTTATATAGTGACAACAGCCGACAAGGCCGTGCGAATGGCCGAAGCAAGCGACCTTCGCCTCGCCAAGGGAGAAGGCGGCCCGCTGGAGGGCCTGCCGATCGGGATCAAGGATCTCTACGCCACTGAGGGCGTGCACACCCAGGCATGCAGCCACATTCTCGATGGCTTCAAACCAACTTACGAGTTGACCGTCACTTCCAACCTGTGGCGCGATGGCGCAGTGATGCTCGGCAAGCTGAACATGGACGAATTCGCCATGGGTTCGTCCAATGAGACCTCTTACTACGGGCCTGTCGCCTCGCCGTGGCTGCCCCCGAACTGGGGTCGCGACAGGGCGCGCGCCGCGCTCGGCAACGGCAAGCGTGGCCTTCTGACTCCGGGCGGCTCTTCGGGCGGATCGTCCGCCGCGGTGGCGGCGAGGCTCTGCCTGGCCGCAACCGCCAGCGATACCGGCGGCTCCATCCGGCAGCCGGCGGCCTTCACCGGCATCGTGGGGATCAAGCCGACCTACGGCCGGTGCTCGCGCTGGGGAATGGTGGCGTTTGCTTCGTCGCTCGATCAGGCTGGTCCCTTGGCTCGCACGGTGCGCGACGCCGCGATCATGCTGCGCTCGATGGCCGGTCCCGACCCCAAGGACTCCACCTGCTCGCTCTCGGCTGTTCCGAACTACGAAGACGCCGTGGGCCGCTCGGTGAGCGGCCTGACGATTGGTATGCCGAGAGAATATCGCCTTGATGGAATGAATGCCGAGATCGAGGCGCTATGGGCGCGCGGCGCCGAGTGGCTGCGCGCGGCTGGCGCGAGGGTCGTGGACGTAAGTCTGCCCAACACGCGCCACGCCCTGCCCGCTTATTATATAGTGGCCCCAGCCGAGGCTTCGAGCAATCTGGCGCGCTACGACGGCGTTCGCTATGGCTTGCGCGAGCCCGGCGCCGACATCGTCGACCTTTACGAGAACACCCGGGCCAAGGGCTTCGGCGCCGAGGTCCGGCGCCGCTTGATGATCGGCGCCTACGTCCTTTCGGCCGGCTACTACGACGCCTACTACGTCCGTGCGCAAAAGATCCGCACCCTGATCAAGCGCGACTTCGAACGCGTCTTTTCGGATGGCGTCGATGCGATCCTGACCCCGGCGACGCCGTCGGCTGCGTTTGGCATCGGCGAGAAGGGCTCCGAGGATCCAGTTGAAATGTATCTAAACGACGTCTTCACGGTGACCGTAAACATGGCCGGCCTGCCGGGAATCGTCGCGCCCGCGGGGCTTTCTAGCGATGGCCTGCCACTCGGGCTGCAATTGATCGGTCGTCCGTTCGACGAGGAGACTCTCTTCACGCTTTGCGAGGCGCTCGAACGATCCGCCGGCCGCACGGATTTGCCCGAACCCTGGTGGGTGTGACCGCCGCACGTCCCAATCCGCTTACGCGAAAATCGAGGTCATCATGACGACTGAGCCGGCAAACGCCAAGCTCATCCAGGGCGCGACAGGCGACTGGGAGGTGATCGTCGGACTTGAGGTTCACGCCCAGGTGACATCGAAAGCGAAGCTGTTTTCTGGGGCCTCGACGGCCTTCGGCGGGGAGCCCAACTCGCACGTCTCGCTGGTTGACGCGGCGATGCCGGGCATGCTCCCGGTCATCAACCGCGAATGCGTGGCGCAGGCGGTGCGCACCGGCCTCGGGCTCAAGGCCAAGATCAACCATCGCTCTGTCTTTGACCGGAAGAACTACTTCTATCCGGATCTGCCGCAGGGCTATCAGATCTCGCAGTACAAGAGCCCGATCGTCGGCGAAGGCGAGATTCAGGTCGATCTGACGCCCGAGCGCTCCATCAAGGTGGGCATCGAGAGGCTTCACCTGGAGCAGGACGCCGGAAAGTCGCTGCACGACCAGTCGCCGACCATGAGCCTCGTCGATCTCAACCGCTCCGGGGTCGCGCTGATGGAAATCGTTTCCAAGCCCGACATGCGGTCGGCCGAGGAGGCCAAAGCCTACGTCAGCAAGCTGCGCACCATCCTGCGCTACATCGGCTCGTGCGACGGCGACATGGAGAAGGGCAACCTGCGCGCAGACGTCAACGTCTCGGTCCGCCGCAGGGGCGAACCGCTCGGGACACGCTGCGAAATCAAGAACGTCAATTCGATCCGGTTCATTGGGCAGGCGATCGACACGGAGGCGCGCAGGCAGATCGCGATCATCGAGGACGGCGGAACGATTGATCAGGAGACGCGTCTGTTCGACCCCGCGCGCGGCGAGACACGCTCGATGCGCTCAAAGGAGGAGGCGCACGACTACCGGTATTTTCCCGATCCCGATCTGCTGCCGCTCGAGGTCGATCCGGAGTGGGTGGACGCGCTTGCCGCCTATTTGCCCGAGCTGCCCGACGCAAAGAAAGCGCGGTTCATGGCTGATTACGGCCTCTCCGCCTATGACGCCTCTGTTCTCGTCGCCGAGCGGGAGACGGCTGACTTTTTCGAGAGCGCGGTGAAGCACGACGGCGCCATACGCGACGCCAAGGCCGTCGCCAATTGGCTCATGGGCGATCTCTCGGCGCACGCGAACGCCCAAGGCATCCCTGTGGCGGAAGCGGGCTTGAGCGCGGCGTCGCTGGCGACCCTCGTCGATCTTATCGGCGAGAGGGTGATCTCGGGCAAGATAGCCAAGGATCTTCTCGCCATGCTCCTGGGCGAGGACCGCGGCGCCGAACCGCGAGCGCTCGTCGAGGCGCGCGGCCTTCGCCAGGTCACTGACCTTGGCGCGATCGACAGCGCTGTCGACGCGGTCATCGCCGCCAACCCGGACAAGGCGGAACAGGCCAAGACGAAGCCCGGCATGTTGGGCTGGTTCGTCGGTCAGGTGATGAAATCGACCGGCGGCAAGGCCAATCCTCAGGCCGTCAGCGATGCGCTGAAGCGAAGGCTCGGCATCTGAGTCGAAGTGATTCGCGCTACGCGAATCAGCTGATTTGCAACGGCTCACGCGCGAGAGACGCTGCAGTTTCATGGCGTCGCAACGAAAATGCGGCGACTTGTCCCAAGAAAAATTCGATCGCGATTCGCGCGCGCGCCGTTTCGATTTGATACGCGTGCGCGCTCGTCTGCTTGTGCGATCCTTCAGGGATTTGCTGACCCGCGAGGCTCCTGGCGCGTGCGAGCACGCTTTCTCGCAGCCTGCGTCGATCCCCGGAGAGCCCAGCAAATCAAGGCCACTCGGAGAGTCGCCAGGTCTCTCCGAAACAACGCATGGGCGCGCCGGCGGCAGCAATGGACGATGAGGTCGCGAGCGCGCGCGTTGTTCGGTTCCTTCGCCGGAAGCCCGCGCAGTGATGTCGAGACGCGCGCGATAATTCGATAGTCATCTGGTTGTGCAGCTGTTTCGCAGTCGTTGAACTCTTGCGTCGAATCAAAACGAATGTACCTTCGCTCACGTTCCTGCAGAGCGCGAAGAACTCGCGCGCAAAGCAGGCGAAGTGAGAGGGACGCAACACATGGCGAAAGCTGCTGCTAAGAAGGCGGTGAAGAAATCCGCCGCCAAGAAAAAGCCCGGGAAAAAGGCCGCCGCGAAGAAGGCCGTGCGCAAGGCCGTCGCCAAGAAGGCCGTGCGCAAGGCCGTGGTCAAGAAGGCCGTGCGCAAGGCCGCGGTCAAGAAGGCCGTGCGCAGGGCCGTGGTCAAGAAGGCCGTGCGCAGGGCCGTGGTCAAGAAGGCCGTGCGCAAGAAGGTGGCCTCGCTATTGCCTCCAACATCCTCGGAGACGCCGCAAACCTGATCGTCTCGCGCATTCGCGGACCGGCTGATCGGGCTTGGCTCAGGCGGACGAGCCAAGCCTGATCGGCCGTTATCCTGTTCTGGCCGTCGTCGCATCCGCTGCGCGTCCGAAGCAAGCAGGGCGCCAGCTATGAATCGTTCGCCGTCGTCGATCGCTCGAAAGCCTCTCTGGCGTCTTGCCATGACGCTGTGGCTGGCGCAGTTTCACGCAACGGCGCTTGGCGATATGTTGGTTTCGATGGTCGATCGACGCAGGCGCCGCGTAGCGAAGCGAGCGTCGCATGACCCAGTCCCCAAGGCCGATCGAGCTCTATTACTGGCCGACACCCGAACGGGTGGAAGATCTCCATCATGCTCGAAGAGTGCGGTCTGCCGTATGCGGTGCGCGGCGTCGACATCGGCGCCGGCCAGCAGTTCGAGCCGGCCTTTCTCGCCATCTCGCCCAACAACCGCATGCCGGCGATCGTCGATCCCGACGGACCCGACGGCGGGCCGATTTCGGTGTTCGAGTCGGGCGCGATCCTTCAGTATCTCGCCGACAAGACGGGGCGCTTCGGCGGCGAGACGCCGCGCGAACGGGTGGCGGTCAGCGAGTGGCTGTTCTGGCAGATGGGCGGCCTCGGCCCCATGGCCGGCCAGGCCAATCACTTCCGCGTCTACGCCAAGGAGAAGATCCCCTACGCGATTGACCGCTACACCGACGAGGTGAACCGGCTGTTCGGCGTGATGAACCGGAGGCTCGCCGATCACGAATATCTGGCCGGCCCCTATTCGATCGCCGACATGGCGAGCGTCGGCTGGACGCAGGGGCTGGAAGCGCTACGGACAGGAGATCACCGACTTTCCGCATCTCGCGCGCTGGCTGGATGCGGTGCTGGCGCGGCCGGCGGTGCAGCGCGGGTTCGCGCTCGACATTCCGGGCCGCAAGCCGCACGACCTGGCCAAAGACGAAGAGGCGCGCAAGATCCTGTTCGGCCAGCGCGCGCGTTAGGTCGGGGACAGCGCTTGCAATCGCCACGGGGCGTCGGGCATATCTCGGCCGCGCCCTGCGTAGCCGGAGACGTGGCCGAGAGGCTGAAGGCGGCGGTTTGCTAAACCGTTATAGGGTTGTAAAGCCCTATCGAGGGTTCGAATCCCTCCGTCTCCGCCACCGCTCAAAATTGTCCGACCCAAACTGTCACCCATGTCTCGGGCCGCTCACGCAGCCTCCCCGATCTTGCGTCAAGGCGCCGCCGTCGGTTCGGGAAACGTCCACGCGCCGCTGAGGATTTCGGCGCGGGGGCGGTAGAGGCGGGCGAGATAATTCCATCCGGGCGGCGTCGGCAGGCAGTTGGCGATCTTGCCGTCGCAGCCGCCGAACTGGACGACGGTGGATCCGTCCGGCTCAGCCTTGGCCGTGACGGAATTGACCGTATAGACGTGGCTCGGGTTCGGCTCGAAAAAGCCTCTCTCGTTATAGACGCTGATCGACCAGAACCCGTCGACGGGCACGTCCTTGAGGTTGAGCCGGTAGACGGTCCTGCCGTCGTTGCGGTCCGGCGTCCCGTCGAGAAACAGGCCGTCCTCTTCGGGAAGGCCGCCCCAGGCGGTCGCCGAGCCGATCAGGCGGCGCACCGGGTCGACCTTGCCCCTCGCGCCGAACATGCCCTTCGCGTCGGGGAGGGTCAGAGCAAGGACGACCAGGCCGGTGCGAACCTCGGCCTGCGCGGAGGCGTCCCAGTTCGGCGGCTGAAACGCGCCCGGCCCGCCGGGTTGATCGACCCTGACGGCGTCCTGCAGCGCCTTGACCGCATCGATGTCCTTCGGATCGTCGGCGTCGACGAAGATGCGAATGGTCGCCTGAACGTAGCGTGCGCCGATTTGATCCTTGGCGAGCGTATGGCTGCCGGCGCTGTAGACGACCTCTGGCGTATAGCCGTCTTCGTCGATCACCTGCATGGAGAGGAAGCGCTTGCCCGGGTCCGGCAATGTGATCGTGACCGGACCGGCGGCGAGGTCGAACACGGCGTCGGAGGTCAGCGTATCGCGGTCGATCCGCACCGCCCTCTGCTTGTCGAGCGCGGCGGGCGCGCGCTGATGCCGGAATTTGCCGAGGCCGGCCTCCTTGACGAGGCCGCTGAAATGAAGATCCGTCTCGGCCCGGGGAAAATTGTCGGGCGTGACTGGAACAGCCGCGGGCGCGGCCGGCGCGGGCGTGGCGCTAGTGGCGGAGAGAGCCGGCGCGGCGCCGATCACACAGGCGGCCCAGATGGAAAAGAGCCCGCGCCCTATCCGAGTTGTCGGCGAGGCGCGGGCCGGGCTGAGAATCCGTTCACTAGATAGGCTTTTCAAAGACTTAGGCGCCATTTTTTGCAACTTTCGATGGGCGCCGCGGCGTCTATAAGACGTCTTGTAGCCGTGGTTTATAAAGGACCCGTCCAAGCCCGCGTCCGGCTCATGCCGAGGACCCGCCGAGGCACGATCTCCAGCCTGTTCTACCCTAATAAATGTAACTTTTCAATATGTTACACTAGAGTCATCAAGTAAACTATCTCTCCCTCAATCGGTTCCCATTGTGCCACGCCCGTCAACCAGTAAACCACGAATCCGCTGGCTTGGCAAGAAAATGTCGGTTTTTCAGAATATCCCTGAGAGGGCGAGCGTCCTCCTGCGTCGGCGCCCACACGCCGCGCTTAGATTTCAATACATAATTTCATAGCCTTATAGGGACCAAAAGAGAATTCTACAGCCCCAACCATTGCGTCTGCTGCGGTGACTATTGCAGTCGATAGTTAGGGTTGGGACACCAACTTGTAGGTCGGCTCCCGACGGACCACCGACGGTTGATTGAACGGCGGGAATCGGCAGGATAGCGACCCTACAAGCGCCGCCTCAAGCAGTCGAGCACGTCATCTAAGAGTCAGTACCGGCTCGGCAAGCGACAGAATTGCGCTGGACTCGGCGTATTCAATATCCCCGCAAATACGCACAAGATTGGTGATTACCGTTCATCTGCGCCGCCGAAATGAAGCAAGGTTGCGAAGAATTCGAAGCGCTTTCGACAGCGGGAGGCTGTGCCGGCTCCGCCTTCAATGGCTGGCCGCGCAAATACTCACAAGACTGGTGGTTCCCGTTCATCTGCGCCGCCGAAATGAAGCAGGGTTGCGAAGAGTTCGAAGCGCTTTCGACAGAGGGAGATTGGACCGGCTCCGCCTTGGGGGGTTGACGCTTTGTTGAAGTGTGCACGACCTTTCTTGACGTAGGCTCCGCATCAGGTTGGATGGTCAATGCGGACTTCGCCTGACGTTGGGTCTCGGTATGCGACAACGCCGTCGGCTGGTTGCCCGTGGCGGGCACGATAGCGACATTCGGCTCGAATGAAGAAGCCGTCGGCGTTGTGGACAAGCTCGCGGTCGTCGGGGGGGTTGCGGACGAGTTTGCCGTTGTTGAGGGCTTGTCGGCGATAAAGTCCCAACCCGCGGCGCCAGCGACGACCAGGATCGCCAGCGTGGCGAGAGCCGCGACGAGCCGATGGCGGCGGGCCGACCACTGCTTCGGCGGCTCGGCGGGCCTGCCGACCTCGATCAGATAGGCGCGCACCGGCTCTGCGATGTTCTTGAGCCGAGTGGGGCCGAGATCGCGGGCCTCGATCTCAAGCCGCCCCTTGACCTGTCGATAGGCGTCCTCTGAGAGACAGATCGCCCTTGGCTTCGCGATGCTTTCCAGCCGCGCGGCGATATTGACTCCATCGCCCATGAGATCGCCGTCGCTCTCCTCGACGACGTCGCCAGCATGAATGCCGATGCGAAATTCGATCCGCCTTTCCGGAGGCACCCCGGCGTTACGCTCGATGAGGCCGTTCTGCATTTCGATGGCGCAGCGCGCCGCGTCGACCACGCTGCGGAATTCGATGATCGAGCCGTCGCCAGTGCGCTTGACGATGCGGCCGTGATGGGCGGCGACGGCGGGGTCGATGAGATCGCCCTGCAGCGCGCGTAGGCGCGCAAGCGTCCGTTCCTCGTCGATGCCGGCGAGCCGGCTGAATCCGACGATATCAGCAACCAGGATCGCGGCGAGCTTGCGGGTCTCGCTCATCGCTGCCTCCGACGTGCAATACTAGCATACTCGAACCGCACGAGCACACTCAACCCGCCAGATCGCTTCAGGCCAGAGTTTGCGCCAGTCGATTTTCCGTTCCCACAAATCGCAGCGGATTGACCGTTGCTGGCGCACTCCGCCTGTAGCGCCTCAAGCCCCCTCTTCCGCCTGCCAATTTGCGCTTGCCCCGACCTATGAAAACGGCTAGACGCCCGCGACGCTTCTCGCGGGCCGCTCCCGAGCCCGCGAGAGCCCGATTGCGCGCCCGTAGCTCAGCTGGATAGAGCACCAGACTACGAATTTGGGGGTCGGGAGTTCGAATCTCTCCGGGCGCGCCAGCAAAATCAAAGACTTAATATAGCGACAGGCTGATGATGTTTCCCAAGATTCGCGATTGGGAAGCATATGGGAAGCAAGCGCGGCCGTTGGCGGCCTTCCTTCGGCCGGCTTCCCGCCTCGCGGATCGGCCCCAAGGTCGGACCCGCGCTGTTCGTCTTTGCGGCGTTTGGAATTGCGATATAGCTCGGACGACAATGCGAAAATTGATCGTTGGGACCATCGCCGGCTTGGGCTTGTCAGCTCGTAGCCGCAGACCGCTCGCGCGACGGGCACTCGACACGCATGCATCGGGCAGGCTGTTCGTCGGCCAAGCGACCCAGTCAGACGATGCGCCGCGCGACGGAACTCACGCTACAGAACGGCTACAGTCACTTCCGGCTTGAGAACGCTCAAGTGTCACGCGGCTCGCAATTCGCGGGCGTCTATTCGTCGGGAACGAGTTCGGCGTTCGGCTCCGGCTACGGCAACGCCGCGTTCGTCACAGGCTACTCCAGCGGCTTCTCGACGCCGCTCTGCAGGCCGACAGCCGACGTTGGCGTAAACGTCGTCATGTTCCATGCTGGCGACCCCGGAGCGAAGAACGCGGCGGAAGTCCTCAAAAAATACACGCAGTTAGGATAGGCCGTGGGAGTCGGTTGCGCCCATGTAACTCGGGGAACGGGCGGGGGCCTCCCCCTCGCCCATAATTTTCTAGACCCCGGTCGAAAACCGCGCGCATTTTTGAAATTCCGACACGCATGAGCATGGGCGCTTTTGGAGCTCTCAACCTCCCTTCAGCCCAATTGATGCCCAAGCCAAATAAGAAATACGATGCCAATCAACAGGACAACCCACAGTAGCACAAATCGTCGTTTCAGTGGTGCTCGCACAATTGCTTGACCCGTCGTTTCCTCCAGCCGGACGCCTGTAGAGTTTCTATCTAGCAGGATTTCAAGCTCATGTTTGCCAACTTTTGCAACCTGCGCAAGTCTGTGCGTAAATCTCCCCTCCGATGATTTTAGATGATCCATTAAGACAGGTAGTTGGGCTCGGAGGGCGTTTACTACTAGAGTTTTTTCCATCACGCGCAAATGGTTTAGAAGTTTTTGTTTGACTTCGACATCTCCAGATGATAACCAATTAAATCTTCTTTCTAGGTCGACTGGAATTTTGTAACAAATCACCACTTCATCAATATGTTTAGAAGCAATTTCAACTATTGCGTCGATAGATGCGCCATTGCCGACGCGAAGTGTTTTCTTCGATGAGGGGCCGATATGCCGCCACAAATCTTCAGTAAGTTTATACTTTGACTCAATCTGCATCCTTGGTGGTAACAGGCTGTAGAGACGGCCCGCTACGAGGCCGCTCATGTGAACTCGACCAGTTCGCCACTTCGGGATTGTCTCCTGAGCATACCCTTTGGCTTGGGGGCCGTATTTGCTGCCGTACTCCTCTAGGACGGCTCGCACTTCGGAAGCCGGCAATCCAAAGAAATACGCCTTTACGTCTCGATCTGTCCCCCCAAGTTCTACTGAAAGCTGCCGGGCGGCCTCGATATGAGCCTTGGCCCGTTCCAAGCCGATTGAGCGTTCATATCTCGGGGTCCTGTATCGACGCATGAATTCATCCGAGCCCAATCCGCTTTAAGAATTCGGCGACCCGCGAGCGTGTTGGTTCAGATCTAAACGTAACGTCTACGCTACAATTGTCAGTTTTTATGGAGCGAGTTGCGTGAAACGTGCTGCCAGACGAAGAAACCGACAGAGCGGCTGTCTTCAAATCCGACAACGCTATTTCAACTTGCCTCGCCAGTAGCGAATTTTCGTCAGCCGAAACGCCCTTGGAAGCACACCATGCTTGAAGTCGGCTTATTTCAGTCGATATATCCGTTGTAACGCTTGCTTCGATTGCTCTGTGCAGCATTGTCAGTGACGGACAATCAAACTTATAACAATTAATACCGCAATTACTCCACCAATTATGTAGAATGGAATCCAGTTAAACTCGCCAGTTTGACTCTTGCTCAACCTTCCTTTATTGGCGGTTTCTGTATTCCCCATAATGACTTCCGTTCTTCCAAATTTAGAATTTTGGACGTGCGTAATTGTAACCGCGTCACCATTCTTTGAAACGGTTTGCGTTGTCCCGGCCAAAGTCTCCAGCGTACTGCGCAAAACATTTACCTCAATTCCAAGCTCACTTGCTTTGGCAGCCAAGTTCAATGAATTTCGGGCATAATCTGTCAAAAGCGCACGCCGCTGATCCTCTGGCATCCATGAGAGATCGAGGTGAGTGGCTGACCCTAGCGGGATGCTTGTCGGGACGCTGCTTGGAGGTGCAGGGACCACATTGCGCGTGTCCCTATCGTTGTCTGGCATCGTAGCGCCTCCCACTGAAAGGCGGCGGCTGTCACTTGGCCACGCGGCGAGCCGCCGGGACAGACGCCAAAGCCTCGCATTTTGTTTAATATATCGAGGTGTGCATATTAAGCAACCGGGTTTGCTTCCCGCATGGATTTGCGGGAAGTTTTCGCCGGCAATCTGCGGCGTTTGCGGCATGCGAAAGGCATGTCGCAAGACGATCTCGCATACGAGGCCGGGGTCAGTAGGAGCTATTTGAGCCAACTGGAGAAAGGGGGCTTCTACGCGAGTTTGAAAATCATTGGTAGGGTCGCGCAAGCTCTCGATGTTCAACCGGCAGAACTTCTCAAGACACCGGAGTCAAGTAAATCGCCCGCTTCCAAGTCGCGATCTTGAATTGTGTGCCCCTCCAAATGTCGGGCCTCGCCTTCGCTTTTGCCCTCGCCGCCGGGTCGCCTTTCGCGCTATTGAGCAGGGCGAGCGTCAACGATCGATCAAGCGTGAACCGCCCCGCCCCAGGCCTTCGCGCTTCCGCTCGGGCGGGCTCGCGCAGCTTTGCCTTCTGGCGACTTCGGCCCCGTCGACGCGCCGCCGTGCACCCGGCAGCGGCCGTTCGGCATCGCCCAGGCTTTGCAAAAGGGATCGCGGAGAATGGCGACGCCTTGCGCGCGGCCTTTGAGGAGGTTCTTGACCCGCGCGCCGCAGCGCTGGCGCGATCGATTTAGTCGACCATGAACTGTCGAATCGGAAGACATAACGCCTAAACGTCCAAGTCTGCCCTTCTGTACTACGCGGAATCCTTTACCGCCGCGAGATGATCCGTTTCAACTCTGCCATAGCAGCCCGTTGAGGAAGTCCCGTTTTTCAGCTTGAGGTCGGCGGGGCGGCGATGACGATGAGCGCGACGAACTCGCCTTCGATGACGGCGATCAGGCCGAAGGCTATCGCGGCGTCGGTTTGCAGGACAAAAAGGAAGGCCATTGCGGCCTCCGCGGCCTCCCTCGGGGTGCCCTGACCGTAGAGCGCGCGCATCAGCACGCCGAGGTTGAACCCGGCGACATGAATCAGATAGCGCTTGTGGATGTTCTCGCGTCCGCGCAGCCATGCGCGACGCATGCCGCCGCGATCGAGGACATGGGCGAAGCTGCGCTCGACCAGTTCGCCGCGCCGGCGCATCGTCTCGCGCCCGATCCCCGATTTCAGCCGCGCCCGATTGGCGTAGACCGCGCGCCTCGCCGCCTCGTCGCCGTGCCAGCGCAGGTAGCCCTTGGCCGGCTCGGGTTCGGCGATGCGCGTCTTCCACACGCCGCCGTCGAGCACCTTCAGTTGATCGCGGGCATGATAGCCTTTGTCGGCGACAAGCACGCAGGGCTCGTCCTCGTTCGGCGCCAGGCCAACCTCGCCGAGATTGCGCGCGGCGACTTCGAGGGTCGGAGAAAGCGTCTTCGTGTCGCCTTGGTCGGCCGGATGGATCGGCGCCGCCACCACCACGCCGGTGTCGAGATCGACCGCGTGCTCCGGTTTGTAGGCCAGATGCGTCGTCCCATCCTTCATCTTCGCGATCTTCGCCTCGGGGTCGGTCGGGCTCTTCCAGTCGGCGTTCGACAGCGTCTTGCCCTTGCGCTTGCGGTCGAAGCGCGCCAGGTCCTCGGCGCTCGGGGTGTCGATCCCGCTCTCTGTCGCCATCCGCGTCAGCATCTCGCGGTAGCTCTCGCCGTTGTCGCGCCGCACGATCGTGCGCAGCGCCGCATTGGCCTCCATTGTCGAGCCGTCGACGCCGATCCGCTCGCCCTTCACCAGGCCGTGCTCGGCGACCAGCTTCAGCACAAAGCCGAACACCTTCTCATGCGCCTCGTGCGGCAGACGCGAACGCGTGCGCGACAGCCACGAATGATCGGGAATCTTGTCGCGGTTCGACAGCCGCAGGAAGTCGCGCAGCGAGAACGAGTCCGCGCACCGCCACACAATGCCGCGTTCGCTGTCGATGCCTTCGAAATAGCCGATCATGTGCATGCGGAAATACCGCCCCGGCGGCAGCGACGGCGCGCCCATCCTCGGCGCGTAGTAGGGCTTGCACACCTCTTCCACGAACGCGTCGAACCTGGCCTCCTGCAGCAACTCCTGCAGACGGTCGTAGAACGCGTGTCCCGGCGAGCGCGGCATCTCCGCCCACGTCGCCATCAGGTCGTCCTGAACCCCCTCGGACCGCCCCATCGCCATCGCAAATCACCCTGCCGAAGCACCTCCACCGCAGAGAATCAGCCGTGCCCGACTTCGTCAACGGGCTGTTAGGGTCAATCTCTGGCGAAGCGGCATGCGGGCGCGACCGCTCTCGCGTCTGCGCCGCAGCCAAGACAGCATTTCCGACCCCCGTTTGCGCCCCCTTTATCGCCGCATAGTTGTATGGTGCAAAGAAGCTCGTGATCTCGACGAAACGAAAGGAGCTTGAGCTGTGCAACGGTCGGAATCGACGTTGACCGGTCGTTGCGAATCGCAATGACGAATGTCGGCAGCAGAGGGGATTACAGTCGTTTCCTCAGTCAGCTGACGAGAATCCATTGTCGCGCCTCACGACAAGTCTCGGGCGCAGTATTGATGCCAGCTGCGCGAGTGAGGGACGCCTCTATTCAGTCACAGTATCAGGGGGAATGCAGAACAGAAAACGGCCGCCCCTCGCAGGCGGTGTGAAAACTCTGGGCAAAATCTCAAAATTGTCTCGCGGATAGAAATTTTCCGCGATTTTTCCGTTTCTGATCGCTCTGAGGGCTCGAAAACACGCCGAAATTAGCACCGTGTGAAAACTCCGCGGAGTTTTCACACGGTCTGCCGAGGAGGCCGCCTTTCGAACCGTTGCGCGGCTTGACGATCAGGTGACCAAAGCAGCCGTCCGTGTCTTGCGCCAGCCTCCGAAGCCGAGACCGGCGAAACCAACCAGCATGAGGGCCCACGTTGAGGGTTCCGGCACGTCGCTCACGTCAGATTGGAACTGCCACGTATAGTGATCGCCGTTGGTGAGCGTGAACTGAAGCACGGTCTGCGGCGCGCCGGTTTCAATGAGGCTAATCGCGTTGACAAGCGGCGTCAGGGTCTGCCCTTCGACATCGGAATAGAAGGGGATTGAGATATTCCCGTCGCCTTGGCTGCCGAAGATTTGCCAGGTGTCGCTCAGGGTGACGCCGTCCGTCTCATAAATGTTCACATTAAGGCTCACGTTCGAAGCCAGAAAGGAGTTCGGATCCCAGCCCAGGCCATACCCGCCAGAGTAGGACTCGGATCCAACGTTAACGTTCTGGATGATGGTCCCGTTCTCCCAGGTTATGCCGTACAGGGTGTCGGTCGTGTCCTGCCACAGAAAAACGAAGTCATTGGGAGCAACTTGGGCCTGGGCGGAGATTGCGCTCAACCCTAAGGTCGCCACCGCCGCGGCTGACGCCGCCGAAAGGATTCGAAGTCTCATTCTGATGCCCCTTACACTGCCCCGCTGCTATTTGCGGTTCGTTAACAGTATTTTCCATAGTTAGCGATGTCAAGTTATTTTGTGGTCTCTGTTACAGCCAAGTTGGAATGTCCCCTTTGAGCAAAGTTGAGATGTCCCCTTTTGCGGAAGCGGAAGGGGGGCGGGTTTGAACGGGGATGTTTTGGTGTTGAGCGGGGCGGAGCGGCAACGGCTTGACGTGTTGGGGCGTCTGATGCGGGGCGAGCTGCGGCAGGCGCGGGCGGCTGAGCTTCTGGGCGTCGGCGTTCGGCAGGTGAAGCGGCTGGTTCGCGGCTATCGCTGCGAAGGCGCGGCGAGCGTGGTGTCACGCCGGCGCGGACGGCCCTCGAACAACCGGCTCGATGGGGCGAGGGTGGCGGCGATCGAAGCGGCGCTGCGGACGCGCTACGCTGATTTCGGCGCGACGCTGGCCAGCGAGAAGCTTTGCGAGATCGAGGGCGTCTCGGTGTCGAAGGAGACGGTCCGGCAGATCCAGGTCCGGCTGGGGCTGTGGCGGCCCAAGCGACGACGCGTCAAGAAAATCTTCCGGGTTCGCGAACGCCGGCCGCGCTTCGGCGAACTCATTCAGATCGACGGGAGCCCGCACGACTGGCTGGAGGGCCGGGGGCCGCGCTGCGCGCTGATCGTATTCATCGACGACGCCACCGGGCGGTTGACCCATCTGCGGTTCGCCCTGGCGGAGACCACCAAGGCCTATCTGCAGGCGCTGGAGGCGCACGTGCTCGCGCACGGCCTGCCGCTGGCGTTCTATTCGGATCGGCACGGGATTTTCCGCGTCAACGCCAAAGAGGCGCAAGGCGGCGACGGCTTCACCGAGTTCGGCCGCGTCGTCGAACGGCTGCGCATCGAACTCATTCACGCCGCCACCCCGCAAGCCAAGGGCCGGGTGGAGCGCGCCAACCAGACCTTGCAGGATCGGCTGATCAAGGAGATGCGCCTGGCCGGCGTGTCGTCCATCGACGAGGCGCAGGCGTTCGCCGACGGTTTCCGCGAACGCTGGAACAAAAGGTTCGCGGTCGCCCCGCGGCAGGCCGAGGACGCCCATCGGCCTTGGTCCGGCTCCAAGGCCGATCTCGCCGAGGCCCTGGCGCGCCGGGAAGAACGCACGCTCTCCAAGGCGCTCACCTTCAGCGCCGGCGCAATCCGCTACGCCGTCAAGACGGCCGGGCCGGGCATGGCGCTGCGCCGAGCCAAGGTAACGCTTCTCCACTTTCCCGATGGGACCTTACGCGTGCGCTTCAAGGACCGCGACCTCGCTTTCACGCCCTTCAAGACCCTGCCTATCCCGCCGCCGGTCGAAGACGACAAAACCCTCGACGCCCGCCTCGACGCCGTCATCGCCCGCTTACAGCCGTCCCAACCGACGGACCCCGCAAGGGCGTGGATAACGGCGGGCTAGCTACAGCGCTACGGGGGGCGCGCGTCGCCCGCCGTTACCCACCCCCACCCAATCCGCCGCCAGCCCGAAAGGGGACATTTCTACTTTGCCAGAGAAGGGGACATTTCTACTTTGCCTTGACA
>CAVZJZ010000021.1:0-83435 GCA_963775665.1 uncultured Alphaproteobacteria bacterium
AAACCGGAACGGGTTCCGGGAGCGGCGCGAAGCGCCGCGCGTAGAGCCCGGCCGAAGGCGACGCCCGGATTCCGGACGTTCCCACGTGTGACAAGGCAAAAGCCCTCGAATTCAGAACGGCGACGAATCCGGCCCGTCGCGCCCGCGTTCCTGCTGGCGCTCGCGCTCGATGCCACGCGCCGGCTCGCGCCTGGCCTGCAATCTGGCGGGAAGAGTCTCGACGCACACGATGGCAAACGGTGCCAGGGCCTCGGCAACACGGTGCTCAAGATATGTCCAGCACACTCGCGCTAACTCCGTTCCGCGTGTCCGCCGGCGCAGGCGGAAGCGTGGCGACAAGGCGGAGCAAGCGACATGTCCAATGACGATCAGCGGCGAGACGCCGCAGGCGACGAACGCGCAAGCGAACTCGTCCTTCGCGAGGAGCGCCGCAAGACTGAGCAGACGAAGGCCGACACGCAGAGAAAGGCCGAGTCAACGAAGGCGGAACAACAGCGCGTCGCCGAAAGCCGCCGACGTGAAGAACGGAAGCGCGCGGAACACCGGCAGGAGTCCCTCCGCAAAGAAGCCGAGCGTCGCATACAGAACGGCAAGGAAGCCGCCGAAAAGGAGCGTGCCCGGCGACAATTCAGCCGCCAGGCGGAAGACAGGAACAAAGCCGATCCCGCCGCAGAGCAGGACAAGAAACGCGCGCTCGACGCGGATATCAGGCGGCGCGCGGAGGCCGCAGTCGCCGAGCGCCAGCAGCGTCAGAAAGCGCAACAGCAGGAGGAGCATCGTCGGCAGACGGACCACGTGCGTACGCTGCACCACGACGAGATGCACAGCTTCAGGGAAAACGAGGACGCGGCCATCGACAGACACGCCCACGAGATCGAGAGCATCAATGAGCGGGAGCAGCAAGCGCTGGAAGCGCTCGGCGCGCGCCGTGAAAGCCTGATCGGCCGGGCCGTCACGCTCGTCAAAGGCGAGGCGCACTATGCGCGGAAAGCCGACGCCATCGTCGATCGCTGCGAAGCCGAGCGCATCGTCAAGCACCGTGATCTCGAAGCGCTGAAAGAGAGGCAATTCGCCGCCGCGCAGCAGGCGAGGATGCGCCAGGCCCAGGAACGCAAAGCGATATTCGAGCTGCACCGTATGGAGCGACAGCAATTGGCGCAGGCGCACGTCCGCAGCCGGGGAGCGGAGATCGGAGTTGCGCAGCGCACCTTCGAACGCGCGGCACAGCGAAAGGAGCAGACACAGGAACAGGCCCACGGCTGGAGCCGCGGGCTATCCCGTTGAAAAGACCGTTGGCGACGCCGTTGAATGAAGGGCGCGGACTATGAGTCAGGACAAGGGAAGAGAGACTGACGAGAAACGAGAGCGGGATGTCCACGACCCGCTCTTCGCGCAAATGCGCGGACACATGCGCGACGGCACCGACCCCTCTTCGAAGCCGGAGCGGCAGCGGGAGAACCCGATGCGGTTCTTTGAGACGGCGCGGGCGACGCCGAGGCCGAGTCACCTGGACAAAGCATGGAAACAGGTGCGCGTCGTTTGCAGACCCATGCAGGAAAAAGCGACTGGCCGCGTAGCGAGTCGTGGCGAACTGAAGGACGCCGTGTCTGCCGTCACGGCGATCCTGGCCCAACACTTCCCCGAAGGCCCCAAAGGAGCAGCGCGCGCACATCGGCAATTTGTACGCTGGCTCGGCGGCGACATGGGCGCTCAGACGCCGGGGACGGCCCGGTGGGCGGCCGCGTTCCGCGACATCGGAAGGCTCGAAAGCAATCCCGCGAAACCGAACTACCTTGCCGAGGTGTGTCCGTGCGAGGGGATTGATTTTAGCGAGATCGGGGGGCGCGGCCCCGATCTGCGTGGTCGCGCGGCGGCCCATGCAAAAGCGAAAGTGTGGTCGTCACTTTCCTGGAGCACAATGCCGGATGGCGGCCTGATCCTCTCGAAAAGCGGACAGCCGGTGGCTCGTCTGACGCCGGATCAAAGTGTGAGTCCTGGACAGTCCGGCACCGCTGGAACCGAGATGCGTTATCTTGCCCGCACGAATGCATGGCAGGACCCGACTTCCTTCAGCACCGTTCATGAGGCGAAAGCCTTCCTCGAACACTGGGCGATGGGAGAGGCCCGCGATGACATCCCGTTCGGTTAAGGAGCACGGCCGGGAACGGCACGCAGGCCGTAGTCTCGAAAGACGATTGGACGATGGCCGCTCCCGATCATGACACGTCTCCACGCTAGGCCGTTTTGGTGGGGAATTTGGGCTAGTTAACCTGCTATCGCTTCGGGTATTCACGGTGCTCTGACGGCGCATACCGCCGTATGCGCCGCCCAACGCACTCTGACCAAAGCGACGGCCAGGAACGGCGCGGCGCGCCGTCATACATCTCCTCGCAAATCCTGACGAGGAGTTGATCCGTGACTGCGAAAATCGCCACCGCGGCGATGGCGCTTATGGCGAACGGGCTGTGCCTGCTCTGGTCTTCCGGCACCGCGCCTACCATCGCGACGCGACCGGCCCGCTGCGTGATGGCGATCAGACATAGCGCATGCACGCCCTCGGCCCCTTGCGCCTGTGCGATCCCGGACGAAAACCGGACGGTCTTCGTCCTGGAGGCGGACCTGCCGCTCGCTGCTACCGCCGATCCGCGCCCCTTCTGCCGAAAGGGCGAGAAACCGTACGGCCCTGCCGGCCCGGCCGATCCCGCTCATCCTTACGAGACCTGCAAGCCCCGGAAGCCCGCACGGATCGCAGCGAAGGTAATTCAGCAACGCAATGACCAGCGCGCGGCCAGGAATCCAAGGCCGCGCATCCGCACATAGAATTCATGAGCAAGGTGCGGAGACCGGCAAATTCATCGTGCGACGACAGCCATTCATGGCGCGTCGTCGACGATCTCGCGCATGACTGCCCCGTCACCCCGGCCGAACTCGACGCCGTCGAAGCCTTCCTGATGCCGCTCGTGCATGCCTTGCTCGCCGACGCACCAGACATTCAGCCGGGGACAACAAAGCTCAGCACCGCGCCAATACCGACGCCGACTCACAAGCGCCGCAATGAACTGCTGCGTGAGGAAATCTAAACGCAGAAGAAGCCGCCATGACTGCCGCCCTCAACCCCGGACAGACCGAAGCGCCCACGCGCGCCGCGCTGTACTTCCGCGTCTCGACCGGACGGCAGGCGGAAGCGGACTTGTCGATCCCCGATCAGCGGCGGCAGGCGCTCGCCTATTGCGCCGCGCGCGGCTGGGATGTCGCCATAGAATTCGTCGAGCCCGGCATGAGCGGCACGGACGACCGCCGCCCGGAATTGCAGCGCCTGCTCGACATGGCGACCGCGGGCGGCGCGCCGTTCGATGTCGTTCTCGTCCATTCCTTCAGCCGGTTTGCCAGGGATCATTTCGCGCTGGAGATGCATGTGCGCCGCCTGCGCAAGGCCGGCGTCCGGCTGGTCAGCATCACGCAGGATCTCGGCGAAGACCCGATGAGCGTGATGGTGCGGCAGGTCTTCGCGCTCTTCGACGAATACCAGTCGAAAGAGAACGCCAAGCACACGCTGCGCGCCATGCAGGAAAACGCCCGGCAGGGCTTCTGGAACGGCTCGAAAGCGCCCTACGGCTACGCCGTCGTCGCGGCGGAACAGCGCGGCGCGAAAACCAAGAAACGCCTCGCCATCGACCCGGTCGAGGCCGAAGTCGTGCGGCTGATATTCAGGCTGTTCCGCGAGGGCGACGGCGCGTCCGGCCCGATGGGCGTCAAAGCCGTCACAAGCTGGCTCAACGAACATGGCTACCGCACGCGCCTCGGCGCGCGCTGGGGCATCGGCCCGCTGCACGAGATTCTGACGCGCTCCACCTACAAGGGCGAGCACCGCTTCAACCGCAAAGTCTGGAAGACCAAGCAGGCAAAGCCCGAAGCGGACCATGTCCCCGTCGCCGTCGATCCGATCATCGACGCCGCGACCTTCGACGCCGTGCAGGCGCAGCTCAAATCCAGAAACCCGAAAGTCCTGCCGCCGCGCGTCGTCACCGGCCCGATCCTCCTGACCGGCATCGCCACCTGCGCGAGCTGCGGCGGCGGCATGACGCTGCGCACCGGCAAGACCGGGCGCTATCGCTACTACACCTGCTCGACCTGCGCCCGGCAGGGCAAGAGCGCCTGCAAGGGCCGCTCGATCCCGATGGACAAGCTCGACCGGCTGGTGACGGATCGGCTCGCCGACCGCCTCCTCACGCCTGAGCGCGTCGGCAATCTCCTCGCCGGCCTGATGGAGCGGCAGGCGGCGAAAGACGAGGATCACGCCACGCGCCTGACGGCGCTGCGCGCCAAAATCAGCGACGCCGAAAGCCGCCTCGGCCGCCTCTACGCCGCCATCGAAAGCGGCGTCGCCGACCTGAACGACCAGACGCTCAAAGACCGCGTCGCCGCCGTCAAAACCGAGCGCGACCTCGCGCAGATCGCCTATGACCGCGCCGTCGCCGAAACCAACCCGCGCGCCCGCATCACGGACGAGAAGATCGCGAAATTCGTCGAGACGATGCGCTCAAACGTCCTGACCGGCGACACGCCGTTCCGCCGCGCCTACATCCGTTCGGTCATCGACCAGGTCGAAGTCGACGACGACGAAATCCGCATCTGGGGCCGCAAGAGCGTCCTCGAACGGCTCGTCGCCGCCAGCGGCGGCGGTCCGGCCGGAGTGCCCAGTTTTGTTCGGAAGTGGCGCGCCCGAGGGGATTCGAACCTCTGACCTTTGCCTTCGGAGGGCAACGCTCTATCCAGCTGAGCTACGGGCGCATCGCCGGCCGCCGTCGAACAAGGCGGCCGTCGCTCCCCATAACCGAATTCGGCGCGAAAGGGAATTCCCCCGCAACGTTCAGGCCGCGAGCGGCGGCGGAATCGCCTCGACGCCGAAATGATCGAGATAGCGCGGTTCGACGTCGCGGAGCGGCAGGACGACGAAGAGGTCGGTCGCGCCGAAGGCCGGATCGACGGCGGGAACCGGGCTGAAGGTCGCGCCGAGCCGCCAGTAGCCTTTGACGAGCGGCGGCAGCGTGCGGATGAGCGCGCGCGTGCTGGCGGGAGGCCCTGAAGGCTCATCGCCGAGCGCGCCCGCGCGGTCCGCGCGCGGCCTGACGCGCCAGGCCGGATCGCCGCCCGCCGCGAGCCAGCGGACCGCCGCGCCATGGGCGGCCGGGTCGGCGCCGGGAAGGCTCGCGCAGCCGATCATCGCGTCCATGGCGTGGTGGCGGGCGTAGGCCCAGAGACCGCGCCACAGCAGTTCGAGCACGCGCCCGCCGCGATGGCTCCGGGCGACGCAGGCGCGGCCGACCTCGAGGAACCGCGTGCCGGGGCGGCGCGCGACGAGCTCGTCGACGTCGAATTCGGCCGAACTGTAGAAGCCGAAATTGCGCTCGGCTGCCTCCTGGCGCAGCAGGCGATAGACGCCGACGACCTTCGGCTGCCCGTCGCGGCCGGGCGCCGCCCGGTCGACGACGAAGAGATGATCGCTGACGGCGTCGAAAGGGCAGAGGTCGCGGCGGGTCAGACGCCGGGCCGGATCGGGGATCGCGCCGCCCTCCTCGAAGAAGACGCGATAGCGCAGCCGCTGCGCGCGCCTGACGTCCCTGTCCCGTGGCCGCCAGACGCGCTTCGAGCGCGCCGGAGCGGGCGAGAACCGGGCCGAGCCCGCCAAGGTCGCGCTTGCGGGAGAAGCGCTCGATGAACGTGCGCGCGCCGTCTCCCGTCGGCCTCGATGCGAATGTCAGCGTCACCCCGCGTCCCCGCGAATTCGCCCTGCCCCTGGGCCAAGAGCAAGAGCATGGACCGGGGACGGTTTTATGACGCGCGCGGCAGCGGGCTCGACCTCCGCCTCCGGCGCCGAGACCCGGTCGATCGTCTCGGCCAGATCGCGGAATTCGAACGGCTTCGCCAGATGGGCGTCGAAGCCGGCCTCCATGCAGGCGCGCCGGTCGTCGTCGAGGGCGTTCGCGGTCAGCGCGACGATCGGCGTCCGCGGAGACCGACTGGCCGCCTCGCGCCGGCGGAGGCGCCGCGTCGCCTCGGCGCCGTCGAGCCCGGGCATCTTGAGATCCATCAGGATCAGATCGAACGGAGAGGGCGCGCCATCGCCCGTAGGCGCTGCGAGCTGCAGCGCCTCGGCGCCGTCCCTGGCGCGCGTCACCTCGAAGCCGAGCCGGCGCAACGCCTTCTGCGCGATCAGCGCATTGATGTCGTTGTCCTCGGCGAGGAGGGCGCGGCGCGGCGCGGTCTTGGCGGCGGGCGACGGCGCGGACACGAGCGGCCGCCCGGGGAACTCCGCCGCCAGCCGCTCGTAGAGCGAGCGCACCCGCACCGGCTTCACCAGCCAGCCGTCGAAGCCCTGCAGCGACGTTTCGCCGAAAGCACGCCGCTCGAACGGCGAGAACAGGACGAGGCTCCGCGGCGCGCCGGCTTCCCGCGCCGCGCGCGCGAGCCGGTTGGTCGCCTCCTGGCCAAGCGCGCAATCGACGATGACGAGGTCCGGACGCTCAGGCTCGGCGAGCGCGGCGAGGCCCGATTCCAGGCCTTCGGCGCGCGCCACCGTCGCCCCGGCTTCGGCCAGGCGCGCCGCGATGGAGGGCGCCTCGAACGGCGAATTGGCGATGATCAGCGCCCGTCGTCCCGCAAGCGCGACCGGCGCGACGTCGGCCGTTCCGCCGGCCGGATCGGCCTCGCTTTCCGGCAGGCCGACGGTGAAGGCGAAGATCGATCCGCCGCCGGGGTTGTCCTCGTAAGCGAGCGCGCCGCCCATCAGGCCGACGAGCCGCCGCGAGATGGCGAGGCCGAGCCCCGCGCCCTCGAAACGGCGGGCGCTCGAGCCGTCGCCCTGCTCGAAATCCTCGAATATGGCGGCGCGCCGATCCATCGGCACGCCGGGGCCGGTGTCGGTGACCGCAAAGCGCAGCGCCTCGCCCCCGGCGCGGTGGATCGAAACGCAGACGCCGCCGCGGCCGGTGAACTTGATCGCGTTGCCGGCGAGGTTGGTCAGAACCTGCCTGAGGCGCATGGCGTCGGCCAGCACGAAACGCGGCGCGTCGGCGCTGATCGAGGCGGCGATCTCGAGCCCCTTGCTTTGCGCCTTGGGCGCGAGCAGCTCCACGACGCCTTCGACGAGACGAACGAGATCGACCTGTTCGAGCGCAAGATCGAAACGGCCGGCCTCGATCTTGGAGAGATCGAGAATCTCGTCGATCAGCGCGATCAGCGCATGTCCCGAGCTGCGGATCGCCTCGACATAGCTCGCGCTCTCCGGGCTGAGCGACGTCTTGACCAGCAGCATGAGGTCGGCCATGCCGATGATGCCGCTGATCGGCGTGCGGATCTCATGGCTCATGGTGGCGAGAAAGCGGGATTTGGCCTCGCTCGCGGCCTCGGCGCGATCACGCGCAGCGGCCGCTTCCTTGAGCCGCCAGACTTCGTCGCGCAACGCTTCGTTCTCGGCGGCGGCGCGCGCGGCGCGGTCCTCGATCCGCGCGCGAGCGCGAGCCAGCGCCGCCGCCAGCGCAATCGGAAGCGCGATCAGCGCCCCGGTTCCGATTCCAAGCGCGTGAGCGGCGAATATTGAGCTTGCGTCCATCAAGAGTCCCGCCTGCGGGCCGTAACCAGACGGGCAAGGTGTCAGGCGGGGGTTGAGATTCCCTTGCGAACCAGGCGCGACGCTCGGCTTCCGTAAGGTTGCGCCCTGGGCCGGGGGCCTTCAGGCCGCCGCTGCGGCGCGATCCGGGGCGATGCGATAGGACAGCGCCTCCGCCAGATGGGCGCGCCGCACCGGCCCGCCGCCGTCGAGATCGGCGAGCGTGCGGGCGAGCTTGAGAACCCGGTGATAGCCGCGCGCCGAGAGACGCAGACGCTCGGCCGCGTCGCGCAGGAGCCGAAGCCCGGCGTCGTCGGCGTCCGCAATCTCCTCGACCAGATTGGCGGGGGCGGCGGCGTTGCAGCCGACCGTGTCGAGGCCGAGGGCCGCATAGCGCGCGATCTGGATCCGGCGGGCCGCGGCGACCCGCTCCGCGACCTCGGCCGAGCCTTCGCTCGGCGGCGGCGTCATCAGATCGGCCGCGGACACGGCCGGCACGTCGACCACGAGATCGAACCGGTCGAGGAGCGGCCCCGAGAGGCGGCCGAGATATTGGGCGACGCAGCGCTCGTTCGGCGCGCGCCGGCAGGCAAAGCCTGGCTCGTTGGCGGAGCCGCAGCGGCAGGGGTTCATCGCCGCCACCAGTTGGAAGCGGGCGGGATAGACGACGCGGTGATTGGCGCGGGCGATCGCCACCTCGCCCGTCTCGATCGGCTGGCGGAGGCTGTCGAGGACCTGGGGCTGGAACTCCGGCAGTTCGTCGAGAAAGAGGACGCCATTGTGGGCGAGCGAAATCTCGCCGGGCCTGGCGTGGACGCCGCCGCCGACCAGGGCGGGCATCGAGGCCGAATGATGGGGCGCGCGGAAGGGCCGCCGGTCGGTCAGCGCGCCGCCCGCCAGGATCCCGGCAACCGAATGGATCATCGACACTTCGAGCAGTTCGCGCGGCGTCAGCGGCGGCAGGATCGAGGGCAGACGCTGGGCGAGCATCGACTTGCCCGCCCCGGGCGCGCCGCTCATGAGCAGATTGTGCCCGCCGGCCGCGGCGACCTCGAGCGCACGCTTGGCGCTCTCCTGCCCCTTGATGTCGCGCAGGTCCGGCTGCGGGGCGCCCGGCGCCCGCAAGGCGGGCGCCGGGCGCGAGAGCACCTGACTTCCCTTGAAATGGTTGGCGAGCTGGATCAGCGAGCGAGGCGCGAGAATGTCGAGATCGGCCGAGGCCCAGGCCGCCTCGGGCCCGCAGGCCGCGGGGCAGATGAGGCCCTTTCCGGCGGCGTTGGCGGCGATCGCCGCCGGCAGGACGCCCGCGACCGCGCTGATCGTTCCGTCGAGCGCAAGCTCCCCGATCACCGCATAGCCCTCGAGCGCGTCGAGCGGGATGGCGCCGATCGCCGCCATGACGCCGAGCGCGATCGGCAGGTCGTAGTGGCTGCCCTCCTTCGGCATGTCGGCGGGCGCGAGATTGACGGTGATGCGCTTGGCCGGCAGCGCGAGGCCAGAGGCGATCAGGGCGGAGCGGACCCGCTCCTGCGATTCCTTGACCGCCTTGTCGCCGAGACCGACGATGTTGAACACAACGTTCCCGGACGCGACGTGCACCTGCACGTCGACGGGACGGGCCTCGACCCCCTCGAACGCCACCGTCGATACGCGCGACACCATTTCGCCCCCCTGCCCGGGCTCGTCGTCTGCAAGAACATTTGCAGAACATCAAGACCCGCGCAAGGGAAAATTCACGCTGTCGACAAAATTGCGTCTGCGCCTATCGCCGCGCGGCCGCCAGGATCGGCCCTTCCCCGGCGCCCTGGACGATCGCCGCCTCCGCGAGGCCGGTTCGCCGCCCGGCCGGCAGCGGGAAGGTCGCCGCTTCGCCATGCCAATGGCCGAGGAGAACCATCTCGCGCACCACGTCCTTGTACGGCAGGGTGCGGCCGGCGTTTTCGCCGCGCGGGATCGCGACATCGACGACGCGCGGAATGTAGCGGGCGAGCCAGACGTCGGCGCCGCCGGCGGGCGCCGGGCCCGCCCCAACCGCAACGGCGCCGCCCTCAAAGCCGACGCTCGGGCCGCCGGCGCCGCGCTCGCCACGGCTCATCAGGTCCGCAAGTCCGCCCGGCTCGAGCGCGTCGCCCTCGACACGGCCGTTGACGACGACCTGCGGCGTATAGACGCCGTCGCGCCCCATGGCGTGAGCGTAAGCGTATTGGCGCGCCGTCCAGGCCGCCTTGGAAAAGGTGTCCTTCCAACCGAGCCGGTCCCAATAGTCGACCTCGAAGGCGAGCGCGAGCACGTCGGGCCGGTCGCTGACGGCGGCGACATTGGCCTCGGCCGGCGGGCAGGACGAGCAGCCCTGGCTCTGGAAGAGTTCGACGACGGTCGGATGCGCCGCGTCGGCGGCGAAGCCCATGTTCGGGAGCGCCGAAAGCGCCGCCAGGACGGCAAAGCCCACGCCGAGTTTCTGCCAGATCGTCATCGTCGTCGTCTCCGACGAGGGCGCGCCACGCGCCCATCGAGCGACATTCGCCCGGCGCAGGCGCTTGTTACGGTCGCGCCCGGGCTCGAGCTGATGCTAGAACGCGGGCGCTCCCACTCCCGCCGAGCGCTGATGGCCCGCACCGATTTCAAGACGCCCCGCCTTTGCGTCGCCCCCGCCGCTGGCCGAGGGCGCAACGCTGGCGCTGACCGCCGAGCAGACCAACTATCTCGTCAACGTGCTCCGGCTCGGCGCGACGGCGCGCGTCCTCGTGTTCAACGGGCGCGACGGCGAATATTCCGCCTCGCTCGCCGCCGTCTCGCGAAAAGGGGCCTCCCTCCTCGTCGGCGCGCGGACCCGCCCGCAGGAAGCGCCCCCCGACGTCGACTATCTGTTCGCGCCGCTGAAGCACGCCCGCCTCGACTATGTGGCGCAGAAGGCGGTCGAGATGGGCGCGCGCCGCCTGAGGCCGATCCTGACGCGGCGCACCCAGGTCTCGCGGCTCAATGTCGAGCGCCTCATGGCCAACGCGATCGAGGCCTGCGAGCAGTGCGGCGTGATCTGGACGCCCGAAGTCCTGGGCCCCGAGCCGCTCGACGGGATCCTCGCCGAATGGCCGGCCGAACGGCTGCTCGTCTTTTGCGACGAAGAGGCGCCTCAGGCGAGTCCGCTCGACGCGCTTGCGGACGCGACGGCGACGCCACGGCGTCGGCCTGATCATCGGACCGGAAGGGGGTTTCGACGAGCGGGAGCGCGCCGCAATCCTCGCCGTTCCGAGCGTCCTGCGGCTCAGCCTCGGCCCGCGGGTGCTGCGCGCGGATACTGCCGCCGTCGCGGCGCTGACCCTCATCCAGGCGACGCTCGGAGATTGGCCGAGACCCGGGCGGCTCGAGCGCAGCACGAGACGCTAGCAGTCAATATGCCGCACCTCGTTCGCCATGTTCCCGCCACGATGTCGTTCCATTTCGACCCGCTCCGGGGTCAGGTCGAATTGCCAATGCAGCGAAAATTCCGAAGATTGTTGACGGGGGCTTTTGCGCCAGCGGCGATCGTGTTGACGTCGCCCATCGCCTTCGCGGCGAGCGCGGATGGCCTTTCGTCGCCGCCTGCGGCGAATTTGCGCCCGGCGCAGTGCGACGACGCCGTCCGCGATTCGGTCGGAGCGCAGGATGTCGCCGGTTGCGCGCGGATCAGCGGCTATGTCGCGGCTGGCTCGGAATTCGCAGCCGGGGAGAGAATTGGCGGTCGCCCTGTTCCATTCGCGCCGCCGTCCCCACCCATCGTGACGAGCGTCGGGGCCGCCGAGTCGCCTCGTTCGCAAACGCGCCGCGAACGGAAGACTCGTTTTTCCTGCAAGTGAGCCACGACCCGGCGCGCTGACTTCGCTGCGCTCCGTCGGGAATCGCACGACCTGCTTCCATTCGCGCTGGAAATTGACGGCGGCCGCCCGCCGCTCTACCATTGGTTTGCTTGGACCACATCGGGAGGGGAACGCCATGGGCTGCCCGTCAATTCGCCATCACGTCTTTTTCGATGCTTGCGCTCGCTTGGCTTCCACAAGTCGCGCTGGCCGCCGGGGACGCGATGAAATATTGCAAGCCAGACGTCGAACGGCTTTGCCCTGGCGTCGAACCGGGCGGCGGCCGGATCGTCGCCTGTCTCAAGGCGCACAAGATGGACATGAGCGTCGGCTGCGCGATGGCGCTCAAGCACATGAAGTCGCAGATGTAGCGGCCATCTCGCCGCTAGAACGCCGCCTCCACGAACGCCGGATCGACCGAGCGCTTCCATGGGCCCTCGTAGCGCTTCGAGCCATCCTTCCGCCGGCGTGCGTCCGCTTTCGGCGATCGCCTCGAGGGGCTTCAGCCAGATCGTCTCGTCTTCGCCCTTGGCGTTGAGCCGGGCCCGCCGCTGAAGGCCGCTCGCGCGCGATCGCGAGCATGTCGATCGCCACGCTTCTGAGATCGCGGCCCCGCACTTTGGCCGCGAGCCCGAGGCGCGGCGCCTCGTCGCGAAAGGCCTGCCGGTCCTCGGCGCTCCAGTCCTTGATGAGATCGAACGCCGACCGCGAGCGCGTCCTCGTCGTAATAGAGGCCGATCATCAGCGCCGACAGGGCGACGATCCGATCGGGCGGCCCGACGTCGGCGCCGCGCATTTCGAGATAGCGCTTGAGCCGCACCTCGGGAAAGATCGTCGACAGATGGTTCGCCCAGTCGGCCATCGTCGCCCGCTCGCCCGGCGCGGCGGCGAGCCGCCCGGCGAGCAGATCGCGAAAGCTTGCGCCCGCGACGTCGAGATAGGTCGAGCCGCGCTTGAGGAAATAGAGCGGCACGTCGAGCGCGTAATCGACGTAGCGCTCGAAGCCCATGCCCGGCTCGAAGACGAAGGGAAGCATGCCGCTGCGCGCCGGATCGGTGTGGCGCCAGATCTCCGAACGCACCGAGAGAGAGCCGTTCGGCTTGCCGTCGGTGAAGGGCGAATTGGCGAAGAGCGCGGTGATCGCCGGCTGCAGCGCGAGCCCGACGCGCATCTTTGCCACCATGTCCGCTTCGTTGCGGAAGTCGAGATTCGTCTGAACGGTCGAGGTGCGAAACATCATGTCGAGGCCGCGCGTTCCGACCCGCGGCATGTAGCGCTTCATGATGTCGTAGCGGCTCTTCGGCATCGACGGGGTCTCGGCCAGCGTCCACTTCGGGCTCATGCCGAGCGACAGAAACCCGATGCCCAGCGGGCCGGCGACCGCGCGGCAATGCTCGAGATGAGCGTCGAGCTCCTCGGCCGTCTCGTGCGCGGTGTCGAGCGGGGCGCCAGACAGCTCGAACTGACCGCCCGGCTCGAGCGAAATCGCGGCGCCGCCGGTCGCGTCGTAGAGCCCGATCAGATGGCCGCCGTCCTCGATCCGCTCCCAGCCGAGCCGCGCGTTCATGCCCTCGAGCAGCGCGCGGATCCCCCTTTCGCCTTCATAGGGCACGGGCGACAGGTCGGCGCGATAGAAGGGAATCTTCTCGTGTTCCGTGCCGACGCGAAACGGGCCGGCCGGCTTGCATCCCGCCTCGAACCATGCCGCGAGCGCGTCGCGCGATTCGACAACCTCCCCATCGACGACGTCGCGAGCCATAAAGGCTTCTACCCCTGCGGCCGGGCGAGCCGGCGGATGCGGCTAGATAGTCGGGCCGGCGCCACATTGCAAATGACGGCCCCCGACGTCTTCGCCGCTCGGGCGCCTCGCAGATTGGCGCCGACACACGGGCGCCCGCCCGTCGCCGGAGCCTGGCGGGTCTCAGCATCGCGGCGCCCGCGCCTCCAGGGCTTTCGTCAGCCGCGCTGTCGCCGCATAGGCCGTCGCGACGGCGATGACGCCGAACACGGCGCAGCCGAGCGCGACGCCGATCAGACCGCCCCTCACGCCGCCATAACGCGCGCCGAAGGTCACGAAGGGAATCGTGCCCAGCGTCGCGCGGCCCCAGTTGAACGCCATCGTCAGCAGCGGAAAGCCGAGGTTGTTGAACGCCGTATTGGCGACGAAGAGGCAGGCGAGGAAGAGCCAGGCGACGACGCCGTAGTGGCAGTAGAAGGTCAGGTAGTCGGCGCTGTCGCCCTTGGCGTCGAAGGCCGAGACGAGCCAGGGCGCGGCGAGCGCGAGCGCGCCCCAGGCGAAGAGCACGTAGCCGATCGAGAGGATGAAGGAATTGGTCAGCGCCCGCCTGACCCGGCCCATCAGCTTCGCGCCGTAGTTCTGGCCGATGATCGGACCGATCGAGCCGGTCAGCGCGAAAATGACGCCGAAGGCGACGGGCGTCACGCGGTCGATCACGGCGCCTGCGGCGATCGCCGCCTCGCCGATGTCGGAGAAGACCCGCACCGTATAGGCGGAGCCGACGGGGGTCGCGAGATTGGCCATGATCGCCGGAAAGCCGATCGCCATGATCGGCCCGAAGTCGCCGCGCGCGGCGTTCAGATTCGGGCGCGCAACGATATCGTGCACCCGCACCGAGCCGTGCCAGCCGACGATGAAGAAGCAGAGCCGCGAGGCGACCGTCGCCCAGGCCGCGCCATAGACGCCGAGCCCGAGTCCGAAGATCAGCGCAGGATCGAGAATGGCGGTGACGATCGCGCCCGAGAGCGTCACATACATCGCCCGGCGCGCGTCGCCGACCGCGCGCAGCACCCCCGACATCGCCATGCCGAGCGCCATCGGCACGTTGGCCGGAATGGTGATGGCGAGAAAGTTCGAGGCGACCTGCAGGGCCTCGCCATGCGCGTGCAGGACGTTGATCGAGGCCCCAGTCGCGGAAGGCGAACATCACCGCGGACACCGCCGCCGAGATGATCGCCGTGATCGTCAGCGCCGATGCGGCGAGCCTTCGCCCGCGCGGCCGGTCGCCCGCGCCGAGCGCCCGCGACACGGTTGCCGACACGGCGATGGTGAGGCCGATGTTGATCGACATGGCGAAGAAGGTCGCGAGGCCGACATAGCCGACCGCCGCCTTGAACGCCTGATCGCCGAGCCGCGACACCCAGAAGAGCGACAGAAGATCGACGGCGAAGATCGCCATGAGGCCGATCGCGCCGGTCGCGGTCATCACCGCGACATGACGCATCAGCGACCCTTGCGGTGAACACGGGCCGGTCCTTGTCGCGGGCGGCGAGAGGAGCGTTCAACAGGCGCGGATCCGGCTTCAGAGGGTCCGCACTCTTAGAGGCTGGCGGCGGCTGAGGCTAGCGGGCGCCGAGCGCACCGGTTCGGTCGACCCAGCCAATCGATCTTGCGACGTCTGTGGAAATGATTCAACGTAGATGCGTGGCGCGAAGGCGACGTTCGAACGCCTGGCGACAACGAACAGGGAGTGACGTCCATGGGCAGGCTGTCCGGCAAAGTCGCAATCATCACCGGGGGCGCGAGCGGCATAGGCCGCGGCGCCGTAGAGCTTTTCGTTCGGGAGGGGGCTTCGGTCGTCGTCGCCGACATCCAGGACGATAAAGGGGCCCGGCTGGTCGAGGACCTGGGATCGGCAGTCTCCTATCTCCGCACGGACGTCGCGGAAGAGCGTGATCTCGAGGCTGTTGTCGCTCACACGGTGAAGAGACACGGCAAGATCGACTGCATGTTCAACAACGCCGGGTTCGCCGGGGTTGGCGGCTCCATACTCGAGACGCCGTTCGTCGAAGCCGAGGCCGCCTTCCGCGTTCTGTTCTGGGGAGTCGTGTTCGGGATCAAGCACGCCGGGCGCGTGATGCGCGAGCAACAGTCCGGCTCGATCATCTCCACAGCGTCGGTCGCCGGCATTGATGCGGGCATGGGACCGCACATTTATAGCGCGGCGAAAGCAGCCGTTATTCATCTCACGCGGTCGGTTGCAAAGGAACTCGGCGAAAGCAGCGTGCGGGTGAACTGCATTTGCCCCGGCGGCATCGCCACCCCGATCTTCGGCAAGGCCCTGGGCCTGGCGACGCAGGTGGCGGATCAGACTGTCGAGATCATGAAAGTGGGGCTGGCAAAATTGCAGCCGATCCCTCGATCGGGTCTGCCCGAGGACATCGCGGGCGCCGCTCTGTATCTCGCCAGCGACGACTCCTCCTTCGTCACCGGACATGCGCTGGTTGTCGACGGCGGCGTCACGCGCGGACGCCGCTGGGCCGAATCGGAGGCGTCGCGCCAGGCTCTTCGTTCGGCCTTCGGCATTCGGGACCAGTGAGGCGCACGTTCGGGGATCGGGCGGGCGCCTCCCATCGGCTCTCGCGCTTGACGGGTTCCAGGCTCAAGCGCGGTCTTCCGCGGAGATCGGCTCGACCCCATATGGGGGCGCATCCGTTGGAGGCGCGCGAAACTTGGTTTCCCGCGCCGGCGCGAGAAGCCGACGGTCATTGATGCGCCTGTATCGCCGGGCGCGGAGCAATTTCATGACGCCATTATCCATCCTGGAACTCGCCCGGGTGACCCAGGAGGTCGACGCGCGCGGAGCGCTCGACAACGCCCGCGATCTTGCGGCCCACGCGGAGAATTGGGGCTATCGGCGGATATGGGTCGCGGAGCACCACAACATGCCGGGCATCGCCAGCGCCGCGACATCGATCGTGATTGCTCACATCGCCGCCGGGTCCAGGCGCATCCGGGTCGGCGCGGGCGGCGTCATGCTCCCCAACCATGCCCCTTATGTCATCGCCGAACAGTTCGGAACCCTGGAGCGCCTGTTCCCGGGCCGCATCGATCTCGGACTTGGCCGTGCGCCGGGAACTGACCAATTGACGCTGCAAGCCTTGCGCCGCACGCCCGAGGCGGCGGAGAGCTTCCCGCGCGATGTTCTGGAACTGCAGGCGTTCCTGGCGCCGGCCGGTCCTGCGCAGCGTATCCGGGCGGTGCCGGCGGCTGGCACGCAGGTGCCGTTGTGGATTCTTGGATCGAGCACTTTCGGCGCGATGCTCGCAGCCGAGCTTGGCCTGCCCTATGCGTTCGCGTCCCATTTCGCGCCCGATCTGCTCCTTCCAGCCCTGGACATCTATCGAAGCCGTTTCAGGCCGTCCGAACAGCTTGCGTCTGCTTATGCGATGGTCGGGGTCAACATCATCGCGGCCGACAGCGATGACGAGGCGCGCCGGCTGGCCACGACGCAGCAGATGTCGTTCACGAATATCTTCCGCGGCAATCGCGGCCTGAGCCAGCCGCCGATCGACGACATCGAAACCTACTGGCTGCCCGCAGAGAAAGCGCAGGCGATGCGGATGCTCGCCCGCTCGATTGTCGGATCGCCCCGCACGGTCGGCGCGGGCATTCGAGCGCTGGTCGCGGAGACCGGGGCCGACGAATTGATGATCGTCTCCGACGTCTACGACCACGCCGCGCGGCTGCGCTCGTTCGAACTCATCGCCGACGCCGCACAGACCGGCGGCTGAGGACGGCGCTCGGGCTGGTCCGGGGCGCGCTCGCCGTCGCAAGATGCGTCAGGCGCCGAACAGGTCCTCGACCTTGCGCCGCATCACCTTCGGGTCGACGTCGACCCCGAACCAGTGCCGGATCGAGACGACGCCCTGGTTGACGAGCATGCCGAGTCCGTCGAGCGTACGCGCGCCGCGCGCCTCGGCCTCGCGGATGAGAGCCGTGCGCGGCGGATTGGGGATCACGTCCGCGACGATCATGCCGGCCCGCAGCGTCGCGAGGTCGACGTCGAGCCGGCCCTCGACATCGGGAAAGAGGCCGATCGAGGTGGCGTTGACGAGAATGTCCGCCGCCGGGTCGATCGGGATAGGTTCGATCCCAGAGGATGAAGCTGGCCTTGGCCTTCGTCTTCTCGTTGATGAGCCGGGTCAGTTCGCGTCCTCGCGCCTCCCCTCGATTGACGATCGTGAGGTTGGCGGCGCCTGCGAGCGCCGCTTCCACCGCAATCGCCCGCGCCGCGCCGCCGGCGCCGAAGACGACCAGCGACTTGCCCGCCGGATCGACGATCGTCCGCAGCGATTCCATGAAGCCGACGCCGTCGGTGTTTTCGCCGATCAGCTTGTCGCCGCGCCTGACCGCGCAATTGACGGCGCCGATCGTCGCCGCCGACTGGCCGAGGCCGTCGAGATGCGGAATGATCGCCACCTTATGCGGGATCGAGCAATTGAAGCCTCGCCAGCCCATGGCGCGGGCGCCGCGCGCTGCGTCCCCGAGCGCAGCGGGCTCGACTTCGCAATTGATGTAGCGCGCGTCCATTCCATGATGCTGGAACGCCGCCTCGATCATCGCCACCGTCGGATTCTCCGCCGCCGGCGTCGCGAAAGAGCCGACCAGGGCGCTGAGGAAATTATGGGCCACGCATCTTGCTCCTGTCTGTCGCAGGCGCCCGACGTTGTCGCGGCGGCCGGACTTTGGCAAGCGGCAAACGATCGGGTCAGCCGCTTGACAGCATCTCTGCCGTTGCCGCCTGTTGGCCCATTCGCGATACACCCGGGATGGAGACATGGCTGATCGGCCGTTTTGGACCCGCAGTCCGGTGCAGTCTGCGTCGGCCTTGGGCTGTGGGGTCGCGGGCCTGACATCTTCAGACGCCCTCTTGCGCCTGACGAAATACGGTCGCAACGCGGACGCGCAGGTGCGGGAATCCGGACTGATCGTCTCCGTCGGCCGCAGGCTGCTTGAGCCCATGTGTTTGGTCCTGATAGCCGCAGCAATCGTGTCAGCGGGGACCGGCGATGCGCCGAGCGCCGTGATCATACTCATCATACTTGGCGTGTCGGTGGCGTTGGACACAGTGCAGGAAGGCAGCGCCAAGCGGGCGGCCGAAGCGCTGCGACAGTCCGTGGCGCTGAAGGCGGAGGTCAAGCGCGACGGAACATTCGCGTCCGTGGACGCGGAGACCGTGGTTCCCGGCGACGTCTTCCGAGTCGGCGTCGGCGACATCATTCCCGCCGACGCACTTGTGCTGGAGGCCAACGCCTTCTCCGCCAATGAGGCGGCGCTGACGGGCGAACCCTACGGCGTCGTCAAACGGCCGGGCGAGGCGAAGGGACAGACACCCGCTGAAGCCAGCAACGCGCTTTTCCGCGGAGCCGTGGGCCTGTCCGGCGATGCGGTGGCGTTGGCCGTGGGCACCGGCGCGAACACGCTGTTCGGCGAGGCGGCGAAGTCCCTGAACGTTGCGGCCCAGATTTCACCTTTCCAGCTCGACCTGAGGGCGCTGGGGTTCCTTGTGGCGCGCGCGACCGCTGTTCTGGTTGTCGGCGTCCTCGCCGCCAACGTCGCCTTCGGAAGGCCCCTGATCCAGTCGCTGATGTTCTCTGTGGCCCTGGCGGTGGGGCTGACGCCCGAACTGCTGCCGATGATCACCACCGTCACCCTGTCGCGCGGGGCGGTGCGGATGGCGCGCAAGAAGGTGATCGTCAAGCGCTTGTCGGCGATCCACGATTTGGGCGCGATGACCGTCTTGTGCACGGACAAGACGGGCACGCTCACGTCCGCCCAGATCGAGCTGGCCGGTTCTCTGGCGCCGGATGGAAAGATCAACGACCGGCCAGCGATGCTCGCTGCCGTCTGCGCGCGGCTCGGCGGCGATAACGGATCGCTCGACGAAGCCCTGACGAAGGCCCGGCCCGACGCACATAAGGGTTGGACCAGGCGCGGTCTTTCACCGTTCGACTACCAGAGACGGATGGGCGCCGTGCTGGTCGACGGGCCGGAAGGTTTGACGTTGATCGTCAAGGGCGCACCCGAGGCGGTGATGGAAGCCTGCGCCAGCGCGGGCGGAGCCGCTTTCGACGCGGCGGCGCGCAAGGCTGCGTTGGCGCGCGTGCAGGACTTGGCCGCGAGCGGCCTTCGCGCCGTGGCGGTCGCCTCACGACCGTGGACGGGCGCGCCGAGCGATCCGACTTCGAACGACGAGACGAACCTCACGTTCGAGGGGCTTTGCACCTTCGCCGACCCGCCCAAAGCGACGGCGCCGGCGGCGGTGGCGCGGCTAGCGGCTGCCGGCGTTCGGGTGGTGATCCTGTCCGGCGACGACCCTCTGGTCGTCGGACGTCTGGCCAAGATCGTCGGGCTCCGCGCTCAGCAAGCAATCGCCGGGGCCGACTTGAATGCGCTCTCGACCGACGCCCTAAGAGTGCAAACACGCGATACCGACATCTTCGCCCGGCTCTCGCCCGACCAGAAAGTGCGGATCGTCCATGCCTTGCGTGACGCCGGTGAGATCGTGGGGTTCATGGGCGACGGCGTCAACGACGCGCCGGGCATCAAGGCCGCGGACATCGGACTCTCGGTGGACGGCGCCACGGGCGTTGCGCGGGCGGCGGCGGACATGATCTTGCTGGACTCCGATCTGGCCGTGGTGGCCGACGGGGTCGAGGAGGGCAGACGAACCTTCGCCAACATTCTCAAATACATTCGCATGGGCGCCAGTTCGAATTTCGGCAACATGCTCTCAATGGCGGCGGCGTCGCTCTTCCTGCCTTTCCTGCCGATGCTGGCTACCCAAATCCTGCTGAACAATCTGCTCTATGACGTCTCGGAGATCGGCATACCCTTCGACAATGTCCGCGCGACGGACATCGCTAAGCCACAGCGCTGGCGGATGCAGGATATCATGCGGTTCGCCGGGGTGATGGGCCCACTGTCTTCGGTTTTCGACCTGGTCACTTTCGGCGCACTCTTCCTTTGGTTCCGAGCAAGTCCCGAAGTGTTCCGAACCGGCTGGTTTGTCGAATCCATCGCCACGCAGACCCTGGTCATCTTTATTATCCGCACGCGCGGGCGTCCGTGGCGGGACCTGCCCAATCCGGTCCTGACGATCTCGACGCTGGCGGCTCTGGCTCTAGCCTTGGCTATCCCGTTTTCTCCGTTGGGAGAGTGGTTCGGATTCCGGGACCTGCCCCCGCTTGTCGCGATCGCGCTGGCAGGAATCGTGGTGGTCTATCTCATCTGCGCGGAATTGTTCAAACCCCTGGCGATCGCTTACAGCCTGCGACCTGCTCCTTGAGGTTCGCTTGTTCCGACACCATGGAAAGTACGGCGCCACGCATGAAGAAACGCTCTCCTCGGCGCGCGGACTGCTCGGATTGCCGTCATCCTTCGGGGCCAAACGCCGGTGATCGGACGGCCTCAATTTGACGAGTTCAACTGCTTCCGCGCGCCGATTGCCGCCAAGCCCCTGGCGTTGTTCCTGTCCATCGCCGGAACGCGGGAATGAAAGCGACGCTGTCCGAGTAGCCCAGCGCGTACGCGATTTCGGAGACGTCGAGTCCCGAATTCTCAAGCAGGTCTTTCGCGACTGCGAGTCGGACGCGATCAAGGACCTGCTGGAAGGTCATGCCGTCAGCGCTCAACCGGCGATTGAGCGTCCGCCGGTGCATGGCCAGAGCCTAGGCGACGTCTGCGCCTGAGGCCTTGCCGTGGAGGAGGAGCGTTCGCACGGCCCGATAGACCTTGTCGGTGAGCACGCCGCGGTCGGCGGCATCCGCCTCCGCTTGGGCGCGGAGGAGGCGTCCCATCTTGGCCCCCACGACGGGATGCGACAGCCATGGGCGGAGAATCGAATGGCTGGATTCGGACATCGTTCTCGATGATGACCTTCGGATTTACGATCTACAAGGTCCATGCGGGAACTTGGCCAGCTGAGCGGGACGACGCTCGGCCCCCAGCAGGAAACAAGACATTTGGGGCTTGTGCTTGCCGGCGTTGGGACCTTGGCGCTGATGGTCGCCTGCGTGCAACACTGGCGGTACACCAAGCGACTGAGGCACGGTCAGGCCAATGTGCCCTGGGATTTGACGTTGATGGTCGCCCCTCTTGTCGTCTGCCTCGGACTGCTGATCCTCGGAGGCCTCGTTCTAAGGTTGGGTCCGTTTGCATGACTGTGCGACGCGACTGATCTTGCGGTCGCCGCTTGACTCCCCGCCCCCTCCGCCTAAAGGCTCCGCCGCATGACCGAGCCCGCCGCGACCCCCGCCAAACCGCGCCTTACGCGTCGTTCTCTGCGCGCCGCGCGGTTTTTGCGCCGGCGTCGTGCGGGCGATCGATATCGTCGAACAGGCGCTGCGGCTTTACGGGGCGCCGGTCTATGTGCGCCATGAGATCGTGCACAACAAATTCGTCGTCGACGCGCTCAAGGCCAAGGGCGTCGTCTTCATCAAGGAACTCAGGGAAGCCCCGGCGGGCGCCCATCCGGTGATCTTCTCCGCCCACGGCGTCGCGAAAGCGGTGCCCGAGGAGGCGGCGGCGCGCAAGCTCTTCACCATCGACGCCACCTGCCCGCTCGTCACCAAGGTCCACCGCGAAGCCCAGGTTCACCATAAACGCGGCCGGCGCATCATCCTCATCGGCCATGTCGGCCATCCGGAGGTCATCGGCACGATGGGCCAGTTGCCGCCGGGCGCGGTGACGCTGGTGAGCTCGATCGACGAGGTCGAGGCCCTGCCGGACGACGACGGCCGCGACCTCGCCTATGTGACGCAGACGACGCTCTCGGTCGACGACACGCGCGAGATCGTCGCCGCGCTGAAAGCGCGCTTTCCGGCGATCCATGTCCCGCCGATGGAGGATATCTGCTACGCGACCACCAACCGCCAGGAGGCGGTCAAGGTCGCGGCGCGGCAGGTCGAGGCGGTGATCGTCGTCGGCGCCGCCAATTCCTCCAATTCGCAGCGCCTGCGCGAGGTGGCCGAGCGCGAAGGCGCGCGCCGCCCAGCTCGTCGCCGATGCGCGCGACATCGACTGGGGCGCGCTCGACGGCGCGGGTTCCGTCGCGGTCACCGCCGGCGCCTCGGCGCCGGAAGCGCTGGTCGAACGCATTCTCGAGGCTCTCGGCGACCGCTACGACATCGCGATCGAGACGCTGACGACCGCGAGCGAGTCGATGGTCTTCCCGCTGCCGCGGACCTTGCGCGAAGCGGCGGCGGAGCGGGGCTGAGGGCGCCGAGGTCCGATCGCGCCTGTCTGGGCGCGCCCGGTGAGGACCGTTAACCAAAAATGCCGACATTCTCTTTCTGATAAACTGAATTGGTGTTAGCATCACGCGGGTCATCATTGGCGAGGTGGGCGTGGAATCTCTTTTTCTCCGGAGCGACCGAATGTCGACATGGGCTTGTCGTCTAGCTCAGGGACGCGGCGTTTTTTTTCGAGCGATAAGGCTCATAACCTGTTGAAAAGTCCCGATTCGGACGAGAAATTCCAAGAAAATCCAAGAAAATCCAACCGGGTCTGAAGGCCTAAAACCCGCAATATCCGGGGGTTTCCAAGAGAATCCAAATACGCGTCGAGTTGGCGGCGGCTCGCTCACCCGCCCGACCAGACCAGGATCGCCGCGGCCGCGACGATCAGCGTCATGCCGAGGCCGTCGCGCAGCGACGGCGGCTCGCGGAACAGCCTCAGCGAGACGAGCTGCGCCATCGGCACTTCGATCAGCGCGAGCGTGCGCACCCGCGCCGCATCCGTCAGCGCAAAGGCGATGAACCAGAACTGGGAGGCGAGCGCGCCCATGAAGCCGGCGAACAGCGACGAGCGCCAGGCGGCGAGGATCGCGCGCGCGCCGGCGCGGTCGAAGGCGCCGAGATAGAGCGCCAGCGTCGCCGACTGGATTGCGAGGCCGACGACCAGGATCATCGAGGCCGAGAGCGCCCGCGAGGGGCTCGCGACCCCGATCACCGCCGAGCGAAAGCCGATCGCCGCGAAGGCGAAGAAGGTCGCGGACACGACGCCATAGGCCGCCGACCGCCAGTCGCTCGCGAGCTCCTTGCGGCTGCGGACCGAGATCAGCGCGACGCCGATCATCGCAAGGGCGATGGCGGCGATCAGCGAAGGAGTCGGCCGATCGTTGAACGCGACGAGACCGAAGAGCGCGACCTGCGCCGGCTCGGTCTTCGTGTAGGCGACGGCGACGACGAAGCTCCGCGTGCGCATCGCCGCCAGCATCAGGGCGGTGGCGATGACCTGCGAGAAGGCCCCGAACGCCGTCCAGGCGAGGTTCGAGAGGGTGAGCGGCGGAACCTCAAGCCCGGTCGCGGCCAGCATCCCGGCCAGGAACACGACCGCGAACGGCAGGCCGAACAGAAAGCGCACCTGCGCCGCCCCGACCGCGCCGAGCGCGCCGATGAGATCGCGCTGCATCGCATTGCGCAGCGTCTGCGCCGTCGAGGCCAGGAGCGTGACGACAACCCAGAGTCCACCGAACGCCATCCAGACCTCCGCCCCGGTGTTCTATGTCAGTGACGCCGACGATTGACGCGCCTCAAGCGCGCGAGCTAAGCGGATCATCGTCGCCCATCCCCTTCGCGCGAGATAAACAGACAGGCTATGGCTGTCTATACCGAGGTTACGGATGAAGCGCTGAGCGACTTCATCGCGCTCTACGACATCGGCGAAGTGGTCTCTTTCAAGGGCATCGCCGAAGGCGTCGAGAACAGCAACTACCTGTTGCGCACGGACAGAAGCCAATTCATCCTCACTCTTTATGAGAAACGCGTGCGAGCGGAGGATCTCCCCTTCTTCGTCGGACTGATGGAGCATCTTGCCCAGCGCGGCGTCACCTGCCCTCAGCCGGTGCGCAACCGCGTTGGCGAAGCCCTTGGCGAACTTGCCGGCCGCCCGGCGGCGATCGTGACTTTTCTCGATGGACTATGGATTCGGCGGCCGAACGTCGGCCATTGCGGCGAAGTCGGCGAGGCGCTCGCGCGCATGCATCTGGCGGGCGCCGATTTTCCTCTCCACCGCGTCAATGCGCTCTCGCTCGAGGGCTGGCGCCCTCTGTTTCAGGCGGCGGAGACGCGCGCCAACGAGGTCGCGCCGCACCTTCGCGAAGCGTGCGTTGCGGAGCTCGGCTTTCTCGGAACGCACTGGCCGAAAGGCCTGCCAAGCGGCGTGATCCACGCCGATCTCTTCAACGACAACGTCTTCTTCCTCGGCCAAAGGCTTTCGGGGCTGATCGACTTCTATTTCGCCTGCAACGACGCGCTGGCCTACGATCTCGCGATCTGCCTCAGCGCCTGGTGTTTCGAGCCGGACAACGCGTTCAACGTATCCAAGGGCCGAGCGATGATCTCGGGCTACGAGCGCGTGCGTCCTCTGGAGGACGCCGAGATCGAGGCGCTCCCGGTCCTCGCGCGCGGCGCAGCGCTGCGTTTCATGCTGACGCGCCTCGTCGACTGGCTCAACGTTCCGCCCGGCGCAAAGGTCGCGCCAAAAAATCCGCTCGAGTATCGCGATAAGCTGCGCTTCCATCAGCGGGTGAAGACGGCGGCCGATTTTGGGCTCATTCGGTGACTGGACGCGTATCGATCTGGACTGATGGCGCGTGTTCGGGCAATCCCGGACCAGGCGGCTGGGGCGCCGTGCTCCGGTACGGAGCGCATCAAAAGGAGCTGAAGGGCGGCGAAGCGCTGACGACCAACAATCGTATGGAGCTGACCGCCGCCATCGAAGCGCTCGAGTCGCTCAAGCGCCGCTGCGGGGTGACGCTTCACACGGACTCGCAGTATTTGCGTGGCGGCGTGACGGGGTGGCTCGACCGCTGGAAGCGCAACGGGTGGCGCACCGCCGACAGGAAGCCGGTCAAAAACGAGGACCTGTGGCGCCGCCTGGACGCGGCCGCCGGGCGGCACGATGTCGAATGGCTTTGGGTCAAGGGGCACGCTGGCGACGAGCACAATGAACGCGCCGATCTGCTTGCCCGCGAGGGGATGAGCGGGCATCTGGGCGACCGGCGCGGAGCCAGAGACTGACTCGCCAGCCGCCATGCTTCGGCCGTTCAACGACTGACGCAAGTGGTCTCGACAATGACACAATCCAAAAGCACGCTGTCGTCCTCTTGGAGTTCGGCAGGTTCGCAAACGCGGCGGATTTGCCGATCGACGACCACGATGCCTGGCTGCAGGAGTGGGCTGGCGACGAGTTTTGGGGAGCAGCGTTAACAGGTTGCTGACGGCTCTTTGGTATTCTCTTGAACGGTGAGGGCGGCGGCGCTCGGATTTCAAACCATTTGACGGTTCCATTATGAACACTTTCACCATAGCGGCCCTGTCACAGGCGGAATTCCAGATCGCGCGCGGAATCATTCCGGAATTGTCGCGCTACGCCGGCTACGATGATTGGCTCGATCGCCGGTACGGCCGCTTCATCGGGCTGTCGACCGGCGGCGCGGACGCGGAACTGGTGATGGTCCGCCTCTTGGATTTCCTGGACTGGTGCAGCGATCGGGAGATTGGCGCGAGCGAGACTGCGCTCGACGCGTTCGCGTTCGCCGCCTCGCGATCGCAGACTTCGATCGGCTCCGCGATCGTCACTCAGGCAGGGCTTGGGAGCTCTGCGGCCGAGCTCGCGTTCGCACTGAGCGGGCGGCGAGGTCCCGAGTTCCAAACAGGGCCGCCCGCTCGGAAGCTGTCGACCTATAGAACGGATAGCGGGTTTCGATCACGTTTCGCACGGCGCGATAGTCCGCACCCATACAGGCAAGTTTAGCTGTCAATCCAGGGTATTCGCGGGGCGGGGACCAGAGCTCCGCTCCGAATGCGCGCGTGTAGAAGGCTACGTGTTCGGCCCGCGGCGTCGCGACGGCGAAATCGGCGCCCATATGCTGAGCCGCCATGAACGCGGGACGCATGATGACATACGCCAGCTCGGGATAAGCACTAGACAGTGACAGCCTAGAGGCGAGACGGGTGAACTCGACGAGCGCCTGCTGCTCGCGCAATCTGGGCGCCAGGATTTCGGCGAAGGCCTGGAGGCCCGGAAGAACCGCGTTCTCACAGGCGCCCAAATTCACTCTGACCGTGCCCGCGAGCTCGCCGTCGACGAAGGTCATGGTAATCCACGCCTTCGGATCGTCGTCGTAGAGCGGATCGTAGAGCTTGTCGTCGGGGCGCGGCTTCAAGAAGCCAATCCTCCGGTAGGCGTCGTAGCGCAGCTGAAACACGGCTTCGCGATCAGCCGGGTTGCTTGCAACCCGATGCTCAACCCGCTCCAACAGTTTGAAAACATGATCGGAAAACGTGCTCGGGGCACTATTGATTGCCGCTCCCATTAAATCTTTCCTCAGCTTGCCCCCAAAGAGAAGTTAACAAACTGCAACACGATGTAAACCAGAGGCGCTCAAGTTTGCTCCTTGGACGCGCTGATAGTGTCAATTCGGCCTGCGACGCCCCTTCCGCAGAGGCCGCAGAGATGTATCACAAACTCGCCATATTGTTGCCGCCATCCGGCGACGGACGATCCCAGGACGTCGGCAACAGTCGTGTCACAGCCGGTTAAGGGACTTTTTAGGCCTGAACGCCGATAATGACGTGCAGTCACCACCTACTCGGCAGCATGTATGGCGGACGCCCGACGGAGCGACACTTCAACGCCGTCCTACCAATTGCCGGACGAGATTTACATCGCTTTCGTCGACGGCCTGCTCGACGACGTGGTTCCGGTGGTGCTGTTTTCGGCCATTGCGGTCACCTGCGGCGAAATCGCTGCCGCGTTCGCGTCCGGGCAGCCTGTGCTTTTCTACGCGGCTGCCGCTCAAATCGTAATCGCGACGTTTCGGCTCTACTTTGTACGCCGCCACGCTCGGAGCGTGCCAAGCGCCTCTGTCGAAATTGCGCGCCATCAGGAGCGGATTTTCTCGCTTGGCGCCCTCCTCAGTCTGTTCGGCCTCTCGCTGTGGACCCTGCTTGCGTTCTCCGTAACGGACAACAGTTTCGCTCAGTTTCTCGGCGTATCGATGACGATCGCCTACGCCTTCAGTTTGATGTCGCGCAGTTACGCCATTTATCGCGGCGTCAACATGCAGCTCGTAGCTGCCTTTGCTCCTTTGAGCGCAGCCATGCTTGTCGCGGGCGGTTGGTATCCCATGGGGATCGTCGTGGGGATCGCGCCGCTGGTCCTCTACATGAAAGGTTCGTCCGAACGCCTCAGAGCCAACTTCAACGGGGTGATCGCCGCGCAGCAGCAGGCCGCAACGCTGGCGGCGAGGCTGGACACGGCTCTCAACAACATGTCGCACGGCCTCTGCATGCTCGACGCAAGCGGTCAAATTATCCTGACAAACGATCAGGCGCTCAGGATTTTCGGCGCGCGGCCTGACGCGGCCCTCGTCGGCGCCCATCTGAACTCCATCCTCGGGAACCTTGTCCACGGCAACATCATCGCCGCTGCAGAACGCGCCCATCTTGCGCAGGCCCTTTTCGACGACGCGGGCCTGGCCGACACAACGGTTCCGTTGGAAACTCAAGACGGTCGTGCATTCGAAGTCACCATCCATCGCATGAAGGGCGAGGGGTCCGTCATCGTCCTTCAGGACGTCACCGAGCGGCGCAATGCGCAGCTCGAGATCAATCGGATGGCGCGTTTCGACGCCGTCACCGAACTGCCCAATCGACGCAGCTTCGAGGACGAACTCACACGGGCCTTGGATCCTAGTCGGTATCGCACCGACGGCATGACCGTAATGTTCCTCGATCTCGATGACTTCAAACAGGTCAATGACAGCCTCGGCCATCGCACGGGCGACAAGCTCCTGGCGGAGATCGCCCGCAGGCTGCGGGCGATTATTGGCCCGCGCGATCTCGTCGCGCGATGGGGAGGAGACGAATTCGTCATCCTGCACCTCAATGGCGACGGAAGGCAGGAGACGCCTGCATTGGCGAAACGCATCATCGAAGAGGTCAGCAGGCCCGTCGTCATCGACGGCAGCGAGGTCATTGTCGGCGCAAGCATCGGCAGCGCCTCGGCCCCAGACGACGGCGTGACGCCGGAAGCCCTGCTATCGAACGCGGATATCGCGCTCTACGCGGCGAAGGCCGACGGACGGCGCGGCTGGCGCGCCTTCGAGAGGGCGATGGACACCAAGATCCAGGTTCGACGACTCATCGAACTCGAGTTGCGCGCCGCCGTCGCGAATGATGCCATCGACGTCCATTTCCAGCCGATCGTCAATGTCAAATCGCGCAGGATCGTCGCATTCGAGGCGCTCGCGCGCTGGCGCCACCCTTTGCGCGGCCCGGTCTCGCCGGCCGAATTCATCCCGATCGTCGAGGAAATCGGCCTCATGGAGGAACTCGGCGCGGCCGTGCTGCGACGCGCCTGCGCCGCCTGCGCCTCATGGCCGGAGAACATCAGCGTGTCGGTCAATCTGTCCCCGTCGCAGTTTCGCAGCGGCAACATCGAGAAAGCGATCGCCGATGCGCTTGATGCGGCGAATCTCGCAGCCTCGGCGCCTCGATATCGAGATCACCGAGTCCACGCTTCTCGACAACCGCCGCGATGCGCGCGGGACGCTCGACGCGTTGCGCAGCCGAGGCTTGCGCGTTTCGCTCGACGACTTCGGCACCGGCTATTCGAGCTTGAGCTATCTCCTCAGCTTCCCGCTCGATCGCATCAAGATCGACCGCTCGTTCACCATCGGTCTGGGCATTCAGGAGCGCGCCTCTATACTGGTGGAAAGCGTCGCGGCGATGAGCCGTAAGCTCGGAATGTCGGTGCTCATCGAGGGCGTCGAGACGGAAAGACAGATGCGCGTCATCGAAACCCTCGGAACGATCGCCGAAGTGCAGGGCTTCCTGTTCAGCCCGCCCGTTCCGCAGTCGGAGATCGCCGCGCTTCTCGGATCGGAAGATCGCAAGAAGGCGGCGGCCTGAGGCCCTATCCGCCTTTCAGCGCGTCGATCAGCGACAGCGCATCTGCCGAATCCCAGTTCGCCGCGCCGGCGACGACGCCGATCTCGCACCCCTCCCTGTCGATCAGCATCGTCACCGGGAGGCCCAGCGCCTTGCCGTTCTTGCGCAGGGTTTCGAAGGCGTCGCCGCTCGGATCGGCGTAGCGCGCGAGCGACTTGACGCCAATCCCGTCGAGAAAAGGACCGCGGCGTTCGAGGCGAGCGGTGTCGACATTGACCGCCACGACCTCGAAGCCCTTGTCGCCTGCCTTGGCCTGAAGACGGTCGAGCGCCGGCATTTCGGCCCGGCAGGGCACGCACCAGGTCGCCCATAGGTTCAGGAGCAGCGCGCGGCCGCGAAAATCGGCGACGGTCTCCTTGCCGCCGTCCTCGCGCTTAAAGACGAGCGGTAGCGCCTGGTGCGGCTCAGATGCGATCGTGAGCGCGGCTACTTCGCCCCTGGCGAGAGGGGCGAGCCGTGCGGCCAGCGCCTTCGAGGCGGCGGGACAGGCGTCCACGGCCTTGCCGGGCGGCTCCGCCGTCCCGTATAGGACGGCTCCAACGGCGACGGCCGCGAGCGCGCCGAGCGCGACCGCCGGGAGCAGCCGACGGCGCGGCGCATTTTCAGTCTTCGTCATTCTCGAACCATCCAGGACGCCGTCTGATGAGCAACGCGATGTGGGGTGGCCGGTTCGCCACCGGCCCGGCCGAGATCATGCAGGCGATCAACGCCTCGATCGACTTCGACCGCAAGCTCGCCGCCCAGGACATCGCGGGCTCCCAGGCCCATGTCGCTATGCTCGCGCGCCAGGGCGTCGTCGACGCTTCGGACGCCGACGCCATCGCGAAGGGTCTGGATCAAGTCAAGGGCGAAATCGAGGCGGGGACGTTTTCGTTCTCTCGATCGCTCGAAGACATCCATATGAATGTCGAGAGCCGGCTCGCCGACGTCATCGGCCCTGCCGCCGGGCGGCTGCACACCGCGCGGTCGCGCAACGACCAGGTCGCCCTCGATGTCCGGCTATGGACGCGCGACACGATCGACGCGCTGATCCTCGAGATCGAGGCGCTGCAACGGGCGCTGGCTTCGCGCGCCCTCGATTGCGCCGGGATGGTCATGCCGGGCTTCACCCATTTGCAGTCGGCGCAGCCGGTCACTTTCGGCCACCATCTGCTTGCCTATGTCGAAATGCTGGCGCGCGACGCCGCGCGCTTCAAGGACGCGCGCAAGCGCCTCAACGAGTGCCCGCTCGGCGCCGCGGCGCTCGCCGGAACCTCGTTCCCGATCGACCGGGAGATGACGGCGAAGGCGCTGGGATTCGACCGGCCGACCGCCAATTCGCTCGACAGTGTCGCCGACCGCGACTTCGCCCTCGAGGCCTTGAGCGCGGCGGCGATCGCCGCAACCCATCTCTCGCGGTTCGCCGAGGAGATCGTGCTCTGGACCACGCCGCAGTTCGGCTTCGTGCGCCTCTCCGACGCCTTCTCGACCGGCTCTTCGATCATGCCGCAGAAGCGCAACCCCGACGCAGCCGAACTCGTGCGGGGCAAGACCGGCCGCGTCGTCGGCGCGCTGGTCGGGCTCATGACCGTGATGAAGGGCCTGCCGCTCGCTTATTCGAAGGACATGCAGGAGGACAAGGAGGGCCTCTTCGACGCGCTCGAGACGCTGTCGCTCTGCCTCGCCGCGACGACCGGCATCGTCAAGGACCTGACGCCTGACCCCAAGCGCATGAAGGCGGCGGCGGGCGCGGGCTACGCCACCGCCACCGACCTCGCCGACTGGCTCGTCCGCGCGCTCAAGATGCCGTTCCGAGAAGCCCATCATGTGACGGGGCGCATCGTCGCGCTCGCCGCCGGGCGCGGGATCCCGCTCGAGAGGCTCACGCTCGACGAGATGAGGAGCGTCGAGCCGCGCATCACCGAGGACGCCTTCGGCGTGCTCGGCGTCGACCGCTCGGTCAAGAGCCGCACCTCCTACGGCGGGACGGCGCCGGCCAACGTCAAGCGGCAGGCGAAGGCCTGGCTGAAAAGGCTGGGATAGGGGCGGCGGCTCAAGCCGTCGCCTGTCGGCGCCTTCCCTCTTCGCCCGGACGTCAAAATCCGCAATTTTCGTACGGGGTCCGGGCAACCGCGCGGCGCCGTGCAGTTTTGAACACGCACGCGAGATTTCAAAGGCTTAGGCGCCGAAACCTGTCCACTCGTCCACTCTACGAACACTATTATACATATATGTTTAGTTCATGACAGTTTGCCGTCCCGTGCGACGGTCTAACCGCCGCGGCAGTCCTGAACAGGAAACATGGGTCCGGCCCTTTGGTGTCACCCAAATACCATATGTCATAAAAACACGCGGTGCAAAATGACCTAGCCAAAACGGCCCATCTGGTGCGGCCTGGCGATTCTTGAGACGACGATGGCGGCTCGAGCCGCCTACAAAGTTCCGACGGCGGGCGCAACAGGGATCGGCGTCTCAAGACCCGAAGCGTCCATCCCGCCGCCCGCCGCTAGAAGTTGAATTGCAATACGACGGGCTCGCTACAGCCGGGGAGCGCCTCCAACTGTCGCGGCGGGCGGGCGATCCTGGCCGCGCCGAGCTTCGACTCCAATCATCCTGAAGCAATGGCTGGACGATCGTTTAGCCCGCCCCGCCTATCGGCGGGTGCGTGATTGGAGGAGACCCAACAGCCCGGCGTAACGGCAAATCCCGGCTGAATGCAAACGAGGTCTCAAAAGCGAACTTCTGTTGCGGGCAAATTTAACAAGGGGTCGCCGCATCTCCTCTGGAGAACCGCGCCAAGGTCGATCCCATTTATAACTTCTCCCTTGTGGAGTGTGGCGCCGCTTTCGACCCGAACGCCTCGCCCAAACATTATGGGACTTTCGACCCGCCAACTTCCATCTGTAAGTTCTTGGACTGCCTGGCATCGCTCGTCGGGATACAAACCCAGGACAACGCCTGTCTGCGCGCATCCTGACAGAGCGACAATCAGGGCGGCAAACCCCAAATGAACAACGATCTTTGCGAATATGTGTGACAACGACGACGCCATTGTTCCTGATCCCGCTACCCGTTGCAGGCTGAGGCTGGCGAAACATGGTTAACGTTGCGTAAATCCAGCCGGAATCGGATGAGCTGCGCCACGAAACGGACTGATCGGTCGCATCAAATTGAGCGAGAGAGAGCCGCAGCGCTCTGTCGTGGTCTTGCGCCAACCTGAATGAATATCGACCGGCCGCATTCCCGGGTAAGGTCCCTTGGCGCGAATGGTCGCGCTGGGGGGCATAACATGGATCGGCGTCTCCGGCGCAGGGGGCGGCGCCGGCGCCGAAAAGGCTGCTGCGATGCTCTCGTTAAGCGAAAACGAAGATGGCCGAACGGCGCAAGTCCGCGTCGGCGAGACGATCGAAGTGACCCTGCCAGAAAACGCCAGCACCGGCTATAGCTGGACAGTGGACCGCCTCGACGCGGACATCGTCCAGCAACATTCGGCGGAGTCTCGCAATCCGGCCAAAGCGATCGGCGCGCCGGGAACGATCCTCTTCACGTTCGAGGCGGTCAAGGCGGGAACCGGCGAGATCGCGCTCAAATATTGGCGGTCCTGGGAAGGCGACGCCTCGGTCAGCAAGCGTTTTCGCATTCGCCTCAGCGTGCAGACCTAGGGGCGTCTTGGGCAGCTTGCGCGGCGTTGGGCCAAGGCCTGAGTGGAGAGGCTCGGCGCGGCGAGACGTCCCGCCCGCAGTGCGCCGCCAGGCATGCATCGGCGGATCGTCATGACACGGGGGCGCGTCTTCGGTATTCGAACGCGCGGTATCGCGGATGATGACAGGCATGGTATGGCGTGGGGCGGATCGGCGAAAGCGGGCTCGCCACTGATCGAGCCGCTCGTCCCATTTGAGAGTTGAATGTGAAGACGACCCTCCCAAGAGAGGAGATCGGAGTGAGCGCCGAACTTACGTCTCTCGCGACGATCCTGGATCTGGCCAACGTCATCATCGCCGACGTCGAGGGCAAGGTCCTCCATTGGACCACGGGCTGCGAGCGTCTCTATGGCTGGACCCGTCGCGAGGCGGCCGGACAGGTCGTCCATGAGCTTCTGAAGTCGAAATATCCGATGCCGCGGAGCGAGATTCTCGCGGCGCTGCGCGAGCACGGCAGCTGGGAAGGCGAAATTGAGCACCAGACGAAGTCCGGATCAGCGGTTTCGATCGCGAGCCTCTGGGTCGCACGAAAGTCTGAAGACGGCGACATCCGTTTCGTGTTTCAGAACAACAGCGACATCACCGGACTGAAGCGGGCCCAGGCGGACCTCGCTGCGCGCGAGGCGCATCTGCGTTCGATCCTCGACACGGTGCCCGAGGCGATGATCGTGATCGACGAACAGGGCCAGGTCACCTCGTTCAGCGCGGCGGCCACAAAATTGTTCGGGTACAGCGCTGAAGACGTGATCGGCCGCAATGTCAAGATGCTGATGCCTGAGCCATACCAGGCCGAGCATGACGGCTATCTCGCCAACTATCGCCGGACCGGCGAAGGGCGCATTATTGGCTATGGCCGGCTGGTCAAGGGCCTCACCAGGGACGGCTCGGTTTTCCCGATGGAACTGGCTGTCGGCGAGGCGCGTGTCGACGGACAAAGAATTTTCACCGGATTCATCCGCGACCTCACCAGCCGCGAAAAGATCGAAAGCGAGCTCCGCCAGTCGCAAAAGATGGAGGCGGTCGGCCAGCTCACCGGCGGGGTGGCGCACGATTTCAACAATCTACTCACCGTCATCACCGCCAACCTGGAGATGCTCATCCCCGGTCTCAGCGATCCAGACCAGCGGGAGCTTGCGAAAGAGGCTCACGACGCGGCGCAGGATGGCGCGAAACTGGCAGCCCAACTCCTCGCCTTCGGCCGGCGTCAACCTCTCAATCCAAGACCGACCGACATCGGTCCACTCGTCTCCAATTTCGCTGAACTCCTGCGGCGGACACTTGGCGAGGCGATCGAACTTCGGATCCTGGTCGTGGGATCCGCTCATCTGACGGCGGTCGACTCTTCGCTCCTGCTGAATGCGTTGCTCAACCTTGCGATCAACGCCCGGGACGCGATGCCCGACGGTGGACGATTGACGATTGAAATCACGCACGCGCGTCTTGATACCGACTATGCGCAGGCGTATCCGGATATTCGCACCGGGCACTATGTCCTGATTACGGTCACCGACACGGGATCGGGCATGTCGGAAGAGGTGCGCGGGCGCGCGTTCGAGCCGTTCTTCACCACCAAGCCGACAGGCGCGGGCACCGGACTCGGTCTCAGCATGGTCTATGGTTTTGTGAAGCAGTCGGGCGGAAACATTCAGATTTACAGCGAGCTTGGGCAAGGAACGAGCGTGCGCGTTTTCCTGCCGGCTGCGGACAGCCTCGGGGCGGACGCAGCGCCGGGGACAATCGAATCACGGGAGGCGGAATTGCCTCAAGGTTCCGAGACGATCCTCCTGGTGGAGGACGACCCGCGTTTGCGCAGGGTCCTGGGCAAGCGACTGAGAAGCCTCGGTTACCAGATCATCGAGGCCGACAGCGGCGCTGCCGCCCTGGATCAGCTTGCAGAGCGGCCGGACGTCGCGATGATCTTCACCGACATGGTGATGCCTGGCGGCATGACCGGCTTTGATTTGGCGCAGGCGGCATTGGCTGCAAGACCCGGCCTCAAAGTCCTGTTCACGTCCGGCTACGCGGAGCCCGCGATCGCGCGTCTCGGGCTCAAGGCGGGCGCCTGGCTCAAGAAACCCTACACTGCCGACGAACTGGCCGAAAAAGTTCGCGAGGTTCTTCACGGCTCTCAGGCCTGAACGGTCCCGTCTCGGGCACGAGACGTTATGGGACCTGAGCGCCGCGCATCTCCTAAACTCGAAAGCCCGCTGGCGTACGGCCGAGCCTCGACAGAAAGTTGATTGTACACGTACAGGATTGCGTGGTTTTGATATGACGATGCGTCACTGTCCACGAATCGCGCTAAGCTGGTCGCCTTTGCATCGGGGCGATGGTTGCGGCGTCTCGGTTGCCTATGATCGAGGCCTAGTCCACTTCGTATCTCTGTGATTATATCGGATGCATCGCCGCCATGGCTGACGTGATCGAATTGGATACTTTCCACAAAGAGCGCCACGGCAACGCCTTCGCTTCGCGAATCCACGTGTTCGATATCGATATCTCGCTGACCACGGTTGTTTATCAACCCCACCCAGGCACGCTCAACTTTCTTGGCCGGCGTCGCCCGTCTTTCCTCGAGGACTACGCCATCGAAGGCCGCGTCGAAGAGGCGCGCCATCCCGAAAACGGCTCCAGCCTGCTGATCTACCTGTCCGGCTATGACGATGCGAATCTCGACGAACTTCGGTACAACGTCGACCCGCGCTCGCCATGCTACATAGCGACGGACCGGCGAGACGCCCATTCGTGGAGCTCGCGGATGTACGTCCGGAACGCTCTCTTCCGGCGCCTCGTGGAATTGCATGCGACGAAGAGGATTGACGCCATCCAATTGTCGGTCAGGCTCAACATGGCCGACGTCACCCTCGACGCGCCGGTCTTCGGCTCCTTGAGGCTTCCGATCCTCGAGGCGCCGTCTCATCCCTATTTCCGGCACGCGCGCTGCCAGCTTTTGTCCGTCTACACGTCGCTGGCGGCTGAAGCCGGGGGGCGCCGGTAGGACAGGCGAATATTCGGATTTCGGATTCCGGTCTGCCTGAGCTGTTCCAATAGGAACGGCGCCCTTGTGCGTCGGCAATCGTCTCGACGACAAGCAGATCGAGGCGCCGCGCCCCGCCAGCGCTCACCGATTCGGGAAGCGCCCATGCTGCACCTGGCGCTCGCTCAGCCAAAAGGGCTCTCTCGCCGCGCCCGAGGCTCGCCTACCGCGCGAGCGTAAGATCGCGGCGGAGCGAGCAGCATCCGCTCACTTCTTGCGGGCGCGTTTTCCCTCGACCTCGGCCTGCGCGGTCTCGCCGCGAGCCTCTTTCGCCTTCGAGCGGCGCAGATTGTGAGCGTTGGCCTTCGCGCTTTCCCGGTTCGAAGCTCCGGCCTCGCTGAGCGCGATGGCGATCGCCTGTTTTGGATTCTTGACTTTCCCGCCGTCGGCCGCCGAGCGAAGCTCGCCATGCTTGAACTCGTGCATGACCCGTTCGACCGTCTCCTTTTGCGCGTCGGATTCGCGAGTAGCCATGGCCGTGATCCTTTCTCGTTTGAAGGGCGCAGCCGACGCGCCCGACCGCCGGTTGAGGCCGTTAATAACGTGGCCTTATGGGAAGCGTTCCGACCACCCATCGATTGGGGAAGCCGGTTCGGCCCTCGCGTCCCGTAGGAGAAGATCAGCAAGAATAACGGGCGAATCTAAGCCCGATCGTAAGCAATTGAAAAACACCCAACCCGCGACGATGAGGAAGCGACAGGCGGCGTTCAACCCGGCGCGGAATCGAGCGCAATCGCGACTGCAATAAGCCTCTTGCAGGCGAACGTGAATAGCCGAAGCCTTCGCCCGTCCCTGAGCGCCGCGAGTTCCTTCGGCGAGCGCGATCTCGATGTCCCCATATTCGAGCGGCATGCCGTCGAGCGGGTGGATCGCCTTGTAGACGGCCTCCTTGGCGGCGAAGACGAGGCGCTGCTTGACGCCGTCGCCTTCGGTCTCCGCCTGTTCGGCGGCGCTCAAAACAAGATCGACGAGATCGGCAGGCAAGGGCTCGGCCGGCTCGATATCGATGCCGAGGCCGATCAGCCTTCCGCCCGGGGCGACGGCGGCGACCGCGAAGGCGTCGTCATGCGCGAGCGAACCGAGAATCCCCTCGGGCCACAGAGGTGCGCCGGACGGCGATCGCGGCAGCGGCGCCTGAGTGTCGCCGCCGAGGTCACCCAAAAGGCCGCGCGCGACGACGCGGGCTGCGCCGCTCGCGCGTCGTCGCGCAAGGTGGACCGGGGGCGAGCCCCGAGGATAGGAGAAAGCCGCCTCGTCGCCGGGACGGATGCGGCGGGCGCCGACGCGGACACCGAACGGCTCCAATGCGGCGCGGAGCGGCCCGCAGTCGAAGTCGTCGCGCCACGGGCCTTCGGCCATCCTCGGGTCAGTGCGCCACTGCGGGGCGCTGATGGATGAGCCTCGCCGGGTTGCCGCGCCAGCGCGAGCCCGCCGGCGTGATCTCCCCCTTCATCAGGAAGGCGTCAGCGTCGAGCCGGGTCCCCTCGTTCATGGTCACGCCATAGTGAACGAGCGCGCCGACGCCAACCGACGCGCCGTCGCCGATCCGCACCATGTCGGACTTGAACACGCCTTCCTCGAGCGAGTGCGACTGGATGATGGCGTGCTCGTTGAGATTCGCCCCATCGCCAATCTCGACCAGAGTGCGCTCCGAGAGGATACAGCCGTCATCGAAGGTCTTGCGCCCGACCTTGACGCCGAGCAGGCGGGAGATCGCGTTGCGCATCGGCGTTCCGGCGAACGCGGTGGCGAGCGGCGTGTCGGAGAGCTTCCAGTGCCGCTCGACGCGCCAGAAGGCCGGGTCGTAGACCGTCGCGATCGTCGCCTCAAGCTTGCCGAAGCCGATCGAGGCTCGCTCGATCAGGATGAACACGACGACCGAAAGCGCGGCGACGACGCCGGTCGCCGCCGTCATCGCCGTGACGCTGGTCGCCCCGTATGTTTCCGCCGTCCAGCCGAAGACATAGATGGCAATGAAGGCGACAAGCCAGCGCGAAGCGAGGAGGCCGGCGATCGAGGCGACATTGAGCAGGGTCTTGCGCCTGAGGCGCCGCGCCCGCTCGGCAGGGCTGATGGCGGCCAGCATCTCGAGGTCGCGCGAGGCGGCGCGCGGAATCTCGAACGCAGGCGAGCCAAGGAGGCCGACATTCTCCCGCACCGGCCCGTCGATCGGCGCCATCACCTTGGTGGCGAAGAGAACATTCGCTCCGGTGCGGACGCCCGGCGGCACGTAGACCGAGGTGCCGAGAAAGTTGTTCTCTCCGACACGGCAATGGCCGAGCCTGAAAGCGTGGCTCGACAGGGTGAGGTTGCCGAGCCACAGGCTGTCTGATGCGACCGTATTGGCGCCGACCGAGCAGAGGAACGGATTGTCCTGGCCCTGTTCGCTACCGAAGTTGGAGCCCGTCTGATCGCCGAGCCCAAGCTTCCAGCCGACGAATCGCAGGTAAGGCTCGATGAACACACTGTCGCCGAACATCAGGTTGAAGAAGCGCGAATTGCTGAAGACTTCGACGATCTGCTGCATCCCGTGATGAAAGCCGTAGAGCGGATAGACCCGCCCCTCGACCAGGAATGCATTGGCGAGCCGAGGCAGGGCGTAAATGACCGCGAGCCCGCCGACCAGCGAGACCAGAGTGAGGACGAGCGCCAGGCCCGCGGCGGTCGGCGCCAGCGCGAGGGCGGCCTCCCAGGGCGTGCGCGCGACGGCGTCCTCGGCGCCGGCGAGGCCGGCGAAGGCGTAGACAATCGCCGCTTCCGTCAGCGCGCTGGCGATGGCGAGGACGAAGGCGAGCCGCATCGCGGTGAAGATCCAGCGCCTGGCGGGGGTGACCGTCGTATCGTCCGTCAGGCGGAAGTTGGTCGTCGTCTCTTCGGCGGGCGAGCCGTGATAGCGCTTGCCCTCCGGGATGCGCTGGCCGGTCTGCAGAGACGAAGCGTGACCGAGCTGGCCGAAATCGCCGATCGAGACATCGATGTCGAGCACGCTCTGCTCGCCGACATAGGCGTTGCGCCCGATCCGGATCGGGCCGGTATGGATGCGGTTGCCATAAGCAGAATAGCCCGGCATCAGGGCGCTTCTCGCAACAACCGCGTCGTCGCCGACCGTGAGGAGGTCCGCCGTGACCGGCGCGGCGACCGAAGCAATAACCGCATTGCGGCCGATCCTGGCGCCGAGCAGGCGCAGATAGGCATTGAAAAGCGGCGTCCCGGCGAAGAGGTTGGCGGGCGCCGAGCGCACAATGAGCTTCGCCGCCCAGAAGCGGAAATAAGCGAGGCCCCAGAGCGGGATCGCATCTGCGCGGGCGCGGCCGATCAGGAGCCATTTCGCAGCGAGCGCGAGCCCGTTGTGGCCAAAGAACCAGACAGCCGCGACGATCAGCGCGCGACCGTAGAGCGCGACCGGGGAATCGACGGCGTCATAGACCCAGTCGAGCGCAGCGAGGCCGGCGGCGACGGAGAACGCGCCGATCGCTACGTAGAACGCCATCTGCGCCGCGCCGCACGCATAATAAGCAAAGTCCGACGGACGGTGGGCGGGGAGCGCCTCCTCCAGCTCGATAGCCTCAGGCCGGGCGGCGTCGAGAGCGCGGGCGAGTCGGCGAACCGTCGCATTCGCATAGACGTCGCGCATCGCGACCTGGATCGACGGATCGATCTGCCGGACTTTGGCGCAGAACCGCGCCATTAGCAGCGAGTGGGCGCCGTAGTCGTTGAAGAGATCGCCGTCGATCGAGGCCTCGTCGAGGCCCAGCGTCTCCTTGAGCGCGCGGCAGAGCGTGCGCTCGGTCGGCGTCTCCGGCGGAACCAGGGCGCCGCCGAACGTGAGACGCGCGGACTTCGGCGCCGGCAATTGTCCCCGGTCGGCCTTGTTGCTGACGAGGGTCGGGATGAAGGGAAGCTGCTCGAGATAGGCCGGCGTCATGTAACCCGGCAGGCGCGCGCGCATCAGCGCGACGATGTCGCCCCGGTCCGGAGCGGGCGAGCCGTGCTTGACGGAATAGTAGGCGACGAGCTCTTGCGCGCCGGGTTCCGGCTCGAAAGTCGTCGCCACAGCCTGGGCGATCTCGGGAATCTCGAGCAGCACCGATTCGATCTCGGTCAGTTCGATGCGATAACCGCGCAGCTTGATCTGCGTGTCGATGCGGCCGAGATATTCGATCTCGCCGTCTTCCGTGATCCGCCCCAGGTCGCCGGTGCGGTAGATGCGGCCCGAAGCATTGTTCGGCAGCGCCAGGAAGTCCTTGATGAACTTCGCCTCGGTGAGCTCGGGCCGGTTGAGATAGCCTTCGGCGACGCCGACCCCGGCGATCCCGATTTCGCCGGCCTCGCCGAGGTCGAGCGCGCGATCCTGACCGCCGTCGAGGATGACGATCGAATAGGTCGGCAGCGGCAGGCCGATGGTCACAGGACGCTCGGGCGTCAGCACGCCGAGCGTTGCGGTCACCGTGGCCTCGGTCGGACCGTAGCTGTTGAGCAGCGTGCGTCCCGGCCGGCTCCAGCGCTTGACCAGCGCCGGCGGGCAGGCTTCGCCGCCGATCAGGAGGATGCGAAGCTTCGGCAGCTCGCGCTCGATCGAGGCGAGCAGCGTTGGCACGCAGCACAAGCAGGTGACGCCGCGCGATTCGAGGCAATCCGCAAGCTCCTCGCCGAACAGGCTCGTGGCCGAGACATTGGGAACCAGCGTCGCCCCTGCGACCAGCGGCGCCCAGATCTCCTCGACCGAAAAGTCAAAGGCCGGCGACATGCCCTGATAGACGCGATCGCCCGGTTCGAAGCCGTAGCGCTCGGCCGCGACCCGCACGAAATTGCAGATGCTGGGATGAGCGACCGCGACGCCCTTGGGCCGACCGGTCGTGCCTGAAGTGTAGAGGATGTAGCAGATTCTGTCGCCGGCGGATTCGCCTTCGTTCCTGGCGAGCGGCGTGTCAGGCAGCGCGGCGACCTCGGCGCGCAGGACGTCAAGGACCAGCGTCGGAATCTCAATGTCGTCGAAGCGGTCGCAGAGCCTGAGATGCGTGACGACCAGCGTCGCCCCCGCGTCGTCGAGGATGAAGCGGATGCGATCCGCGGGATGGTTGGGGTCGAGGGGAACGTATGCCGCGCCCGCCTTCAGGACCGCGAACAGCGAAACATAAGCATCCACGCCGCGATCGAGGAGGACCGCTACGCGGTCGCCCGGCTTGACGCCATGGCTCAGCAGGTAGCGCGCCATCTGGTTGGCCCGCGCATTCAGTTCGCCATAGCTGATGCCTGCGCTCTCGACCGAGACCGCCGTGCGGTCGCCGTAGCGGCGGCAGGCCTCCTCGAGCACATCGCTAAGGCGCTCTCCTTCGCGCCATCGCAGCGCCGATCCTTCGCTCAGCACCGAAGGCGGCCGGGCGGACTCGATCCGGCGGAGCGCGGTCAAGGGATCGTAGTCGAGCATGGGCTCGCGCAGAGCAAGCGCGGAGGTCAGCATGGAATCGGGCCTGTACTTCTTGGTTGGACCGCAATGCGCGGGGGCGAGCCGCGGCCGCGCTTCAAGCCTGGTCCAATGCCGTGAGATCGCCCCCCAGGGAGACCTGGCCCTCCGCGCGAGCGGACAAAAGCGCCTCCACTGCTGAACGAAAGCTGAACGACGGCGCGGCCTATGTCGCTCGGTTCAGATCAAGCCGGACGACCGGTGCGGCGAAACCATTTCCTCTGCGTAACGCATTGATAAAGAATGATCATTTGTGTACGCCTTGCCTGCTGCGAGCCCCGAGGTCAGAAAGGTCCCCACGCTTCGACAATGTCCGCGAGGCTGCGACGCCGTCGAAAATCCTCATGCCGGCGTTCATCGAAGGAGAATCAGGTCGACATGATTCGGCAAGATATGACGCCGCGGGTCGAGGACGCCCGGCCGGCGCCCCCGCCGCGACACGCGCCCGCCTTGAGCATCCGCCAGGTCCGGCTGGCCTGCGGACTGGTCCTCTTTGCCTATGTGAGCCTGCACTTCGCCAACCATGCGCTCGGCAACATTTCTGTCGAGGCGATGGAAAGCGGACTCGTCTTCCAAAAGCTGCTCTGGCAGTCGCTGCCTGGCGCGATCCTTCTCTACGGCGCCCTCCTGACCCACATGAGCCTTGGGTTTTGGGCTCTCTACGAGCGGCGCCAGTTCCGCTGGACGCGGCTCGAGGCGACCCAGCTCGCGCTCGGGCTCCTGATCCCCTTCTTCCTTGCCGACCACTTCTTTGGCACTCGGGTTTCGCTGAGTCTTTTCGGGACCGAGAAGGGCTATGCGGAGGAGCTGCTCAAATTCTTCGTCCGCTCACCGGTTGCCGGCGCCCTGCAGACCGTGCTGCTCATGATCGTCTGGATTCACGGCTGCATCGGCGTCCATTTCTGGCTCGCCCTCAAGCCCTTCTACCCCCGTATCCGAAATCTCCTGCTATCGGTCGCCGTGCTTTTGCCGGCGCTCGCGCTGCTTGGATATTTCCAGGGCGGAAGGGACACGATGCGCGCAGTCCAGGATCCAGTCTGGCGCTCGCAGCACATGACGCCTGAACGCATCGGCACCGAAGATGAGAACGCGCGTCTCACGCGCTATCGCGGCGAAACGATCGCCGCGATCGCTGCAATTCTCGCCGGCGTGATTCTCGCGCGAGCGTTTCGCCGGTGGCGCGAGCAGCGCGTCGGCTTGATCAGCCTGATCTATCCGGATCGAACCATCCGCGTTCTTCGCGGCCTGAGCGTCCTCGAAGCAAGCCTGCGCCACGACATTCCGCACGCCCATGTCTGCGGCGGTCGCGGCCGCTGCTCGACCTGCCGCATCCGGGTGTTGGGAGACCTCGGCGCCCTGCCTGAGATCAGCGCAGCCGAGCAGGCGGTGCTCGACCGGATCGGCGCCGGTCCCGCAGTGCGGCTCGCCTGTCAGCTGCGTCCGACCGAATCCATCGCCTTCACGCCGTTGCTGCCGGCGCACGCCACCATCGCCGACGTCCATCGGAGGGAACCGACGCGCGGCGGCGACGAGCGCTATGTCGTCATCATGTTCGTCGACATGCGCGGATCGAGCAAGCTGGCGGAAGGGCGCCTGCCCTACGACACGGTGTTCATCATCAATCAGTTCCTCAACGCCGTGAGCAGGGCGGTGATCGCCGCGGGGGGCGAACCCAATCAGATCTTGGGCGACGGGCTTCTGGCGCTGTTCGGTCTCAAGTCGCAGCCCCAGGCCGCATGCCGGCAGGCGATCGCCGCCTGCTCGGCGATTGCGGCCAATGTCGAGGGACTGAACCGCGCCCTGGCGCACGGCCGTGTCGACCCGATCCGTTTCGGCATCGGCATCCACGCCGGTCTGATTATCGCGGGCGACATCGGCTACGAGCGTCACGCGCAGTTCACCGTCATCGGCGACGCGGTCAATGTCGCGGCGCGCCTGCAGGACCTGACCAAGCCGCTCGGTTGCGAGGTGTTGATGTCCGAGGACGTCTACATCCAGGCCGGCATTGCGACCGACAGCCTTCCGTCGCTCGAAGTGGAAGCGCGCGGACGGGAGGCTGTCGTCAAGGCGCGCAGCGCCGTCAGGGCGTCCGATCTGGCGGCGCTCGCAGCCGCGCCGGCCGAGGCGCCGTAACGAATTGGGATCAGGTCCGCGGCGGCTCGGTCGCGCCGGGCCCAAGCGACCGCTGGACCATGACCGTGTCCGTCCAGCGGCCGAACTTGAAGCCGACCGAAGGCAGATAGCCGACCTTGTCGAAGCCGAACGCCTCGTGAAGGGCGAGCGAGGCGCGGTTGGCCGAAATCGATATAACCGATCATCTGGCGGAACCCGGCGGCGGCGCAGGCGTCGATCAGCGCGCCCATGAGCAGGCGGCCGATACCGCGCCTCAGATGGTCGTTGTGCACGTAGATCGAATGCTTGACCGTGTAGCGGTATGCCGGGCGCTTGCGGAACGGCACGGCGTAGGCGTAGCCCACCACGACGCCACCGTCCTCGGCGAGAATATGGGGCATCTTTCGCCGCTGCATCGACTTCCGCCGCCGCTTCAGGTCCTCGGCGTCCGGCGTCTCGAATTCGTTCTCCTCGATCCCCGGGTCGACCCCGCGCCGGATGTGATGCAGGTAAATTGCGAGCATCGCGGGGACGTCGGCGTCGCGCGAATTGCGCACCAAAACCCGCCCCGGCAGCCGCTGTTCGGCCTGAGCCTCGCCGCGAATGGAACTCAATTTGGCGTCCATCCTCGAATCGGGATCGAATCACTCCCTGACGACATAGGTATAGAACCGAATGGCCCCGGAATTGTCGGTCTCGCGGTAAAGACCCTGAATTTCCGATTCGAAACCGGGAAAAATATTGGAGCTCTTCTCGAACATCTTCAGGTAGTCGATCATCGGCCGCGCGCGCTCGTCAAGCCGCTCGCCGGGCACAATGGTCGCGATGCCCGGCGGGTAAACGACGAAGAGGGTCGTTGCGATCCGTCCCCCGAGCGCGTCGAGCGGAACATAGTCGACCGTGTTGCGCACGAGATGGCCCGCCGCCTCGCGCGGCGTCATCGCCATTTCGGGGAGATGCTCCATCGCAAATTGCGCCTTCTGCAGCGCGCTCACGTCGTGATCGCGGAAAAAGGCGTGCATCTCGGCGCACAGGTCTCTGAGCCTCTTGCCGCGATAGCGCTTGGCCCGCTTGGCGACAAACTCCGGCATCACGTCCTCGAGCTGGGCATTGTCGTCATGCAGGCGCTTGAAGGCGACCAGCGACGAGACGAGCGTCCCTGCCTTACTTGATTCGACGCCGGGGGTCAGGAGAAACAGCATCGAATTGAGATCGTTCTTCTCGGCGACGACACGGTTTTCGCGCAAGTATTGGACAACCACCGGCGCCGGGATTCCATGCACCTCATATTGCCCGGTCCTACGGTCGAAGCCCGGCGTCAAGAGCGTGAGCTTGGCCGGATCGGTGATCGCGAAGGCGTCGTCGACCGAGGTGAAGCCGTGCCACGCCTGACCCGGCGCGAACGTCCAATAGCGGGGATCGCGGGCGAGGAGATCCGTCGACACGCTCTCCCAGGGCACGTCATGGGCGCCATCCTCCTGCGCGGCGTCGCGGATCGAGACGCGGTCGGGGACGAAGGGATCGAAGAACCAGCGCCGCGCCGGGTCGCGCTCTTTCTCCTCGAACTCGCGCCTGACCGCGCGCAGCTTCTTGCGCAGTTCGATGCCGAGCCGGATCGTGTCGTCCCACAGCACTTCGCCCGAACGGCCCTTCATCATTTGCGCGCCGACGTCGAGCGAGGCGAACAGCGGATAGAAGGGCGAGGTCGAGGCGTATTGCATGAAGCCTTCGTTGAAGCGGCGGTGCTCGACCCGCCGCCGCTGCCCCTTGATATGCCGGTCGCGCATATGGATCTGCGAGGCCTGGGAGAAACTCGCGAGCTGCTTGTGGGCCGACTGGGTCGCCACGATCCCCGGCGAAGTCTCGTTGAGGCCGGTCAGGCCCATCGCGAACCGCCGCTCGTAGAGCGGATGAAATTTCATGAAGCCCGCCCAGGCTTCGTCGAACATGATGTAGTCGCAAAGATGCCCGATGCGCTCGAAGATGCGCTGGGCGTCGTAGATCGTGCCGTCGTAGGTGCACTGCTCAATCACGGCGACGCGAAAGGGACGCTCCCGCCGCCAGGCGTCCTTGTCCTGCACCAGCGGATTTAGTCGGATGCGTTCGCGGATCGTTTTCTCGTCCAGATCCTCGGGGCGGATCGGGCCGATGAGGCCATAGGCATTGCGGTCGGCCGAGAGATAGATCGGCACGCCGCCGCCCATCAGCAGGGCGCCCTGGTGCGCCGCCTTGTGGTTGTTGCGGTCGAAGAGAACGAGGTCACCCTCGGCGACGAGGTTGGTCAGCACGATCTTGTTGGATGACGAGGTGCCGTTCAGCACGAAATAGGTCTTCTCGGCCCCGAAGATGGCTGCGGCCTCCATCTGCGCCTGAAGCGCGGGCCCTTCGTGGGTCAGGAGGTCGCCGAGTTCGAGGATCGAGTTGTCGAGGTCATCGCGAAAAATCGCCTCGCCGAGATGCTCAACGAAGATGCGCCCGATCGGGCTGCGGCTGTAGAAGATGCCGCCATTGTGGCCGGGGCAGGTCCAGAGCTGATTGCCCTCCTCGGCATAATCGACGAGCGCGCCGAAGAACGGCGTCTTCAGCGTCTCGGCATATTGCTTGAGACGCGACACGAGGTTCTTGGCGATGAATTCGGGCGTCTCCTCCGCGAGGAACACGTAGCCGTCAATGAAGTCGAGCACTTCGACCGGGATGTCCTCGAAGCGCTTGCGCCTGACGAGGATCATGATCGGCATGTCGAGGCCGCGCCTGCGCATGAGATTGATGAGCGAGGCCGCCTTGCCCTCGAGACCCTTCTTGCCCCAGTCAACCACCATGCAGCCGATCGCAGCGTCGGTCTGGACCGCGATCTCCGCGTCCTCGAGGCGGCGCGCCTTGATCACCTGAAAGCCCATCCGCTCGATCGCCGCGATGATCTGGTTGACCCTGAGGCCCTCGAGATCGTCGGCGTCGAACATTGGCGCGGAAAAGAGAAAGGTGAACCGCTGGGAGAAGTTCATGGGAATCCTTGGGTCCCGACGGCTCGGGCGGTCTCGTGGGCGCCGCCAAGAAGGGGGTCTCAGCTAAGACAGGAGACCCATGACAGAATCATGACAGGTTTTCGAGCCCCATGCCGGGCCCCTAACCTTTCCGAGTTTCAAACGCGGCCGCGGGTCGCGTAAAGTCCGATGATTCAGCAAGCCTGCAGCCGGCGCCACGGTTTCGTCTTCCACATTGGGCCGGTGATCGCCAATTCCGCGGAGCAACACATTGGCCAAACTCGTCCTCACGCTCAACGCCGGCTCATCCTCGCTCAAATTCGCCGCCTTCAGCGTCGCCGACGGCGGCGCGCTTACCCTGCTGGCCTCGGGACAGATCGAGGGACTCGGCGCGACGGCGAAGGGCTCGGTCAAGACAGCAGCGGGCGAGACGACGGGTCTCCACTTCGAGCGCTCGCTCGCCCGCGTCGACCATGGTACGGCGATGGGCGCAATTCTCGGCTGGTTGCAAAACGCCGGCCATGACAATTCGATAGCGGCGGTCGGCCATCGCGTCGTGCACGGCGGGCCGGATCTTGCCGAGCCGATCCTGATCAACGGCGAGGTGCTGGCGAAGCTCAGGCGCCTGATCCCGCTCGCGCCGCTGCACCAGCCCCACAACATCGCCGGCATCGAAGCGGCTATGAAGGCCTTTCCGTCGGTCCCGCAGGTCGCCTGCTTCGACACCGCCTTCCATCGCACTCATCCGTTCGTGTCCGACACCTTCGCCCTGCCGCGCTCCTATTACGACGAAGGCGTGCGGCGCTATGGCTTCCACGGGCTCTCTTACGAGTTCATCACCCGCAAGCTGCGCGGCATCGCCCCGCAGATCGCGCGCGAGGATGTGATCATCGCCCATCTCGGCAACGGCGCCTCGATGTGCGCGGTCAAGGACGGGCGTTCGATCGCCTCCACCATGGGCTTCACCGCGCTCGACGGGCTGCCGATGGGCACGCGCTGCGGCCAGCTCGACCCCGGCGTGCTTCTCTATCTGATGACGGAGAAGGCGATGAGCGCCGAGGCGATCACCGACCTCCTCTACAAGGACTTCGGGCCTGAAAGGCATGTCGGGGGTTTCCCAGGACATGCGGGAGCTCGAAGCCTCCGACAGCCCGGCGGCGCGCGACGCCATCGCCTATTTCGTCGCCCGCGTGCGGCGCGAACTCGGCGCGCTGGCCGCAACGGTGGACGGGGCGGAGGCCGTCGTCTTCACCGGCGGCATCGGCGAGCACGCCTGGAAAGTGCGCGAAGCGGTCCTCGCCGGAATGGAATGGATGGGCATCCATATCGACAGCGAGGCGAACCGCGCCGGCGCCCAGATCATCAGCGCGAAGAGCTCTCCGACGATCGTCTTCGTCCTCGAGACCGACGAGGAACGGATGATCGCCGAACACACGGTCAGGACAGCGGGCTTGGCCGACACGAAGGCTGCGACGGGTTTCGGCGGAATCATCGCCGAGGCGGGATAGGGCGCCGAAAGACGCCCATCTCGACGGGATAGAAAATCTATACTCGTGGCTTCGCGCCGGGCGTCGCTTGCAATTTCGCCAAAACCTGAATTCTCCCTGTTATCCCCTGCTAACAGGGAGCGAGGGTCCTCGCCGCACCCGAACGGTAGGAATAAAAGCGTTGTATATCAGTCGTTTGCGATGAATTGCTCATGTAATAGTTGAGCGAGATAACAGGAAAGCGATCTCCCTGTTACGGCCCATAACAGGGCGAAGACAATCGGGAAAGCCGAAGTCCGAGAGCCGCTTTCGCGGGCCGTCCGAGGGCGGTGGAGTATAGAATATCTATACTCCACCACCTGAAACCGCCCGAAACGGTCCGGAATGGCGCCATTTTGACCCGCTTTTACGGTATGAAAATCATGATATTACAATATATTACGAAAGACTCTTCATGTTTTGCATGAGCAAGAATTGACGCCTCGGCAACGGCTGGGCGCAGCTCCTGCGTGATTGCCAAATCTTACAGCAACCGCAAAGACTTGCGCGAAACTGCTCATGTGGAGGATGAAGGATGGAACAGGGCGATCATTCTCCCCCGAAGAGAGCGCGAACGAAAGAACCACTGAGCTGGACCCCGGATTTAGGACCATCGGCTAAGGTGTGAAATGTCCTGCTCTGTCGCAACCGACGGAGCGAGGAATGACGAAGTCACGCAAGAAGTTTGATGCGGCGTTCAAGGCGAAGATTGCGCTTGAGGCGCTGCGCGAGGATGCGACGGTTCCGGAACTGGCGAAGCGGCACGGGGTGCACCCGAACCAGATTTATGCCTGGAAGAAGCAGGTTCTCGACAACGTCGCGAGCCTGTTCGCGCGAGGGGCGAGCGGTTCGGGCGATGGCGAGGAAGAGCGCGAACGCGAGACGGCCAAGCTTTACGCCAAGATCGGCCAACTGACGGTCGAACGGGATTTCTTGGCCAGGAGGCCAGGTCGATGAGCGCGCCCGATCGAAGAGCGATGGTCGAACGGTCTGGCAAGGACTTGTCGGTGCGCCGCCAATGCGCGCTTGTGGGCGTGGCGCGCTCGGGGATCTACCGCTGCCAAGCCCGTCGCCGAGGCGGACGATCTGGCGGTGATGCGCCACATCGACGAACTGCATCTCGAACTTCCGTTCTACGGCTCGCGGCGAATGACCTTCGAGCTCAACAAAGAAGGCCGTGGGGTCAACCGCAAGCGGGTGCAGCGGCTGATGCGGGTGATGGGGATCGAGGCGCTGGTTCCGCGCCCCGGCACGAGCAAAGCCGCGCCCGGGCACAAGATATACCCCTACCTGCTGCGCGGCCTGAAGATTGGCGAGCCGAACCACGTGTGGGCGGCCGACGTGACCTTCATCCCGATGGCGTGCGGCTTCCTCTATCTGGTGGCGATCATCGACTGGGCCAGCCGAGCGGTTCTGGCATGGCGGCTGTCGAACACCAACGATGCGAGATTCTGCGCGGCGGCGCTGGAGGAGGCGCTGCTTCGGTTCGGAAAGCCGCGGATTTTCAATACCGATCAGGGCTCCACATTCACCGCCGAAGCTTTCGTCGGCAAGCTCGCGGCGACCGGCGTCGCGATTTCGATGGACGGACGCGGCCGCTTCATGGACAACATTTTCATCGAACGGCTGTGGCGCTCGATCAAGTATGAAGAAGTGCATCTGAAAGCTTATGCCGACGCCAGCGAGGCGCGGGCCGGCATCGGTTCCTGGATGACCTTTTACAATTTTCCGGCCGCACCAGGCGATGAACAACCAGACGCCGATGGCGGTGTGGCGCGCCGGCATGGACAAAATCGAGGCGGCGGCGAGGGCTGTGGATATGCCGCTTCGCTTGGACAACGCAAACGCGTTGCCCACATACCCACAGCAGAAGCAGCAAGAAGCGGCTTGATTTCTGAAGGACAAGGGCAGGCGAGATCACACCTTAAATCCAACGTCCCGTGGTCCCACAAATGGGGTCCAGTTCACACGCCCGCGGTCCGGCGCGACAGCGTGATCGTTAAGAATTCCTAAAACTCTCCTGAAGGCGGCGGAAGTGCGTGCGTCTCGCAAAGGGCGGCGGGGTGGCGGTATGGAACCTGGCCGTGTGTCGCAACGGGAATTGCCTCTACATATTTGTTTATTGCCAAGCCTTCGCCAGTCGAAGCTTACTGAGCGCGACGGGGCTGCTTGCGGAGCGAACAGATGGGGCGCCGTAATCTGCATCAACTCAACGCGTTTGCCGCCGCAGAGGCAGGGCCAACGCGCTGGCGGTCTCCCTTGCAATTGTCCCGGCTGGTCGCGCTTTGCGCCGAGGTCCTGCGCGAATCCGCTCGGGAAACTCAAGACCTTTCGGACCGCCTGTCAGTCCTTTGCCGAAAACAAGATCAGTTCAATCCAATCAATCAGACGCCTTTCTTTCCGACTGTATACACCGGTCTGAACTTCGGACCTTCCTTTGTCACCTCCCCAAGGCCAGACACTTGTACTGGACCGGTACAGGGAAAAAACGAGTCGTTGGGCCAAAATGCCGATCGCTTGCTACGATTTGGATCTTCCGTTAGGGACTCGCCCATTGACATCTTCCGCAATTGGGTTGATGTTTCATCATTCGCAGCGTCAACCGGCTCTGTGGGGCTGGATAAGAACAGGGAGAGAATGCCATGGCTAAGAGAGAGAAGCTTGCGAACGCATTTGTGATCCTTGCTGGCTCCGCAACCGCGGCGGCGAACTTCAACAAAGCTGTGAATGCGTTTAACGCACAAGATACAGGCGGACTCGAGGATACCCTTGATGAAAATGTGATTCTCTACAAAGTTAGAAACGGGCAAATCATAGCGCAAGGTATAACCAATGTTATAACTGTTCTGACGACTCCGGCGCCTAACGGTCTTGCTGGGTCGCTGTTTGCGCCGTTGAGTACTCACTATTCGCCACCAGCGTTGCCTGCCAAGGTCCATGGTAAGGCGTATTGGGTGGATAATGACGGCACCCCACCGAGTAATATCAACTACGAGTTCCAATTCAACACCACCAATTCTCGTATTTCTACGTTGTGGGCCCAATCAGACTGAATAGAAACTGAAGGTAAAATTACCGCACAACTATAATTCAACTTACTTATTTATTGTAAACTCTTGTTGCTTACGCGCAGTTACACGGCTCAACTCAGGGCAAGCTGGTTGAGATGCGTAGAGAATTTGTGAGAGTTGTTAGCCTGTCGGCGAGACGCACGGCAAGGACAAGAAAGGTCGATCGATCATTGACCCTATAGGCCAAATGGAAACAAAGCTTGACATCCCACGTAACCCTCGTGGATATCGTCGCTCACTTCGACAGCAAGACCCACCTGCCAAAGGAGGAGAGCTTTTCCTGCTGAGGACCACATTGACTTCGTCCGCAGTGAAGTTGATAATTAATGAATTCGCGTCGCAGAATGCGGGAGCCCTCTCGGGCTGATTAAGGGAGAGAGTGGATGCCAGTTCCATTTGCTCAAAACATTCAAATCGCAGTGCAAAATTTTCAACGGGCCGTAACCGCCTTCAATCAGCAGGACGCGGGTACTTTGACCAACACGCTTTCCCAGAATGTTATTCTTTTTGGGATAACCGATGCAGAAGTCATAGCCACGGGGATAAAGGATGTCGTGACCCATCTTACGACGGCCTACCCGAAGGGCAACGCAGGGAGCACCTTCAACCCCGTACCCGGCACTGTAACTTTTTTCCCGAGATCGTACCCTCTCCTTGTATTCGGGAAGGCGGACTGGACGGATAACGACGGTAGTCCTCCTGGCCAGATCAGTTTCCGCTTCACTTTCGATCCGTCTGGAACGATCAACAGTCTGTGGGCCTCTTCGGCAGGCTAGGCTTCGGCGGCGGGTGCAGACTGAGAGCGAGGCTGGCAAGCTGGACGCGCTGATCGGCGTCGGACAAGACGCGTCGAGACAACCAATACTGCCTACCAATCAGTCTAGGTCAAGGCGATGAACGTCGGGATGCAAGCGTGACTTCGGGCGCAATTCTGCAGGACGTCGTCGCCTACTTCGACAGCAAGACCCACTCCATCCTGAAACGCTACGGCCCGGGCCCCCGCGTCCATTATCATACCGGCCTCGTCGACGATCCGCCGCCGCCGGACGCATCGATACCCATTTTGCGCCAGCATCTTGTCGCCGGGCAGGAGCGCATGCTGCGCGATGCTGCAAATCTTTGGAACGCAACGTCTCACTTGAGCGGCCAGATCCTCGATGTCGGGTGCGGTCTCGGGGGCGGCGCCATTTTCTGGGCCAAGGAATTCGGCGCTCAGGTGACGGCTGTGACTTGCGTGCCGTCCCATGCAGGCTGGGTCTCGAAGTTCGCCGACGAGGCCGGCGTCGGACCGCAGATCGAGCCGCTGATCTGCGACGCTGCGGAAGTGCCCGGCGAAAACCGCTTCGACGCGGCGGTCGCAGTGGACAGTTCCGGCTATCTCCCCCGCCTGGACTGGTTCAGCCGCATGGCGTCGCTTCTGCGGCCGGGTGGCTCCGTTTTCGTCATCGACTGCTTTCTGGAGAGACCCCAATACGCGGACCTGTTCAATCGTCACTGGCATACCAGGATCGGCACGATCGACGAGTATGAAAACGCCGCGCGGGCCGCGCGCCTCAAGGCGGGACGAGTCTTCGACGTCACCGACCGCACCGAACACTTTTGGACGACAACCCTCGCGCTGATCGAGGCCGAGTCGAAAATCAACCGCGCGACGGATGCGGCGCCAGTCGAGCTCACCCAGTCGTTTCAGGCTCATTCCCTGGTTCGGGAAGGCCTGGCCACCGGAGGACTTCGCTACGCGCTGCTGAGCTTTTCCAAGGACGCCTGAACCGCGGCCGCGGCGCACGCTTCAGCGTGAACGCGTCTCTCCCCCAACTCCTCCGATGCGCGCGCATTGCGCCGTCAGCCTTTGCCGGTTAACAATGCGCTTTCTCCAGAGCTTTGCTCGAATACCGCTTCGGAGACCCATCGGGAGGTGACGTAGTTCCGGCCGCTATCGCATAGTTGTGGCGGCGAAAATAAGGGGTGCGGCGTGATCACGATCGCGGAGTGGCTGAACTCGCTCGGCATGGCCGAGTATGCTCAGCGCTTTTCTGAGAATCGAATCGATATCTCGACCCTTCCCGATCTGACCGAGCAGGATCTCGAGCAGCTTGGCATCGCCCTCGGCGATCGTCGCAAGTTGTTGCGCGCAATTGCCGGGCCTCGGCTCGATGCGCCCCTTACGGGCGCCCAGATCCCGCCCGCCCAGGAGCGCAGCGGCCCGCGCAATATGGAGCGCCGCCATCTTACGGTCCTGTTCTGCGACCTGGTCGGATCGACGGCGCTTTCGACCCGCGTCGATCCGGAGGAGCTTCATAAGATCATCGAGGCGTATCGTCGAACTTGCACCAACGTGATTGTCAGATCTGGAGGCTTTGTCGCCGAATATATGGGAGACGGCGTCATTGCCTATTTCGGCTATCCGAAGGCGCACGAGGACGATGCGGAGCGCGCTATCCATTCAGGACTGGCTCTGAGAGAGGCCGTGTCGAAGCTCTCCGACGACACCGGCAAACCGTTGCAGGTGAGGGTTGGCATCGCGACCGGGCTGGTTCTGGTCGGCGACTTGATCGCCGGGGGCGTTGCGCGCGAACACGACGTGGTCGGTGAAACGCCCAACCTCGCGGCGCGCCTTCAGGCTGTCGCCCCGCCAGACGGCGTGGTGATCAGCGGGGACACCCGCCGGCTCGTGGGCGAACTTTTCGAGTGCAGCGCCATTGAGGCCCAATCGCTCAAAGGCTTCGCCGCGCCAGTGCAGGCCTGGCATGTCGCCGGCGCGAGCGCCATCGCCAGCCGCTTCAAGGCGTTGCGCACAGCGAATACGCAGCTCGTCGGCCGGAAAGAGGAAACCGACGTCATGATGCGCCTCTGGCAGCAGGCGAAAGCGGGTGATGGCCGTGTCTTGCTGATATCGGGGGAGCCCGGCATCGGAAAATCGCGGATCGTTCAGACGCTCCTGGATGGCCTCGGCGATGAGCCGCACATCCGCATGCGCTACTTTTGTGCGCCCAACCACCAGAGCAGCGCCCTCTATCCGATTATCACTCATCTCGAGAGGGCGGCCGAATTCAATCGCGGCGACAACGCCGAGCAAAAACTGCACAAGCTCGAGGCGGTGCTCGCTCAAGCGACCGACGACGTTAGCGAGGTTGCGCCGCTATTCGCAGAGCTATTGTCGATTCCGACTGAAGGGCGCTTGCCGCCGATCGACCTCAGCCCCCAAAAGGAGCGGGAAAAGTTGCTTCAGGCGCTGCTGGCGCAGGTCGAGGGACTGGCGAGACAGCCGCTGTTGATCGTGTTCGAGGATTTGCACTGGATCGATCCGACCTCGCTGGAACTCCTGAATCTGCTTGTCGACCGTGTGCCGAAACTGCCGGTCATGCTGGTCTTCACTTTCCGGCCCGAGTTTGTCGCGCCGTGGATCGACCGCCAACATGTGACCCTTATAAGTCTCGACCGTTTGCCGCCCAAGCGTCGAGCGGAAATGATCGAGGACCTCACGCGTGAAAAGGCTCTGCCCAGGGCGATGGTCGACGAAATCATCGATCGCACCGACGGCATCCCGCTCTTCATCGAAGAGCTGACCAAGGTGCTGGTTGAGCGTGGCGATTCCGACGCCTCGACGCACGAGATTCCCGCCACGTTGCATGACATGCTGATGGCGCGTCTGGACCGCCTGGAAGGGGCCAAAGAGATTGCGCAGATCGCGTCGGTTATCGGGAATGAGTTCTCCTGGAGACTGCTGCGCGAAGTCGCGCCGATCGAAGAGCAGAGGCTGCATTCGGAGCTCAGGAAGCTTGCGGACAGCGAGCTTCTGTTCGAGCAGGGCGTCCCCCCGGCGGCGAGTTACCAATTCAAGCACGCGCTGATTCAAGACGCCGCCTATCAATCCTTGTTGAAGAGCAAACGACAACAAATTCATCGGCAGATCGCCCAGGCGCTCAAGGAGCGGTTTTCGGAAGTCGTTGAGGCCCAGCCGGAGCTCCTTGCCCATCACTACACCGCCGCGGAGCTCAAGGACGCTGCGATCCCCTATTGGAAATTGGCCGGCGAGAAATCCATGCGGCGCTCGGCGAACCTGGAGGCGATCACCCATTTCGGAAAGGCCCAGGAATTGCTCAAGGCCTTGCCGGAGACCCCCGAACGATTCCAGCAGGAACTGGCGCTCCATCTCGCACAGGGCACTCCGCTGATCGCGACCAGGGGCTTCGCATCTCCCGACGTCGCGAAAGTCTACGGCCGAGCGCGGGAGCTTTGTCAGATGGCCGGCGAGACGTTGCCGCTTTTCCCGATATACTGGGCGCTGTGGAGTTTCTATACGGCGCGCGCCGAGCACAAGACAGCGCGTGAGCTGGCGGAGCAGTGCCTGCGCATGGCCGACGGCGCAGACAACTCGGAGCTTCGCGTGCTGGGCCATCATGCGTTGGGCGTGACGATGTTGGCCCTCGGACAGTTTGCCACAGCGCTCCAACATCTGGAGGAGGTAATCGCAATCTACGACCCGACGCGGCATGCCTCAATGGCGTTTGTCTATGGGCAGGATTCCGGCGTCGTTTGCAGGTCCCACGCGGCGTGGGCCCTGTGGTTTCTTGGCTATCCCGACCAGGCCCGAAAGAAGAACGAGGAGGCTGTGGCGTTAGCCAGACAACTGTCCCATCCTTATAGCCTGGTCATCGCTCTCGGACTTTTCAGCGTGGCTCCATCAGCTCCTTCAAGACAGGAAGGGCGCTCAAGACCATTCGGAGGAAGCGCTCGCGCTCTCGACCGAGCACGAGTTTGTGTTCTGGCTGTTGATGGGAATGATCCTGCATGGCTGGGCGTTGACCGCCGGCAATCAAGTGGACGGCGGAATTGCCGAGATGCGCCAGGGTCTGGCCGGCTTCCGCGCCACAGGCGCGGAAATCATGCTGCCGTATTACATGGGCCTGCTGGCGCATGTCCACGGCGTCATGGGGCAGGAGACGGAAGGGCTTCACCTGGTCGACGAGGCGTTGGGCGCGGTTCAACACAGCGGCGAGTGCTGGTGGGAAGCGGAGCTCCATCGGCTCAAAGGGGAACTTTCGCTTAGCCAGGCGCAGTCGCAAGGCGCTGAGTCTGACCGGCACGAAGTCGCGGAGGAGCATTTCAATAAGGCGCTTCGCATTGCGTCCCGTCAGGGCGCCAGGTCGCTTGAGTTGCGCGCCGCAATGAGCCTGAGCCGCCTGCGGAGACGGCAGGGCAAGACGGCGGAAGCGCGAAAGATGCTGGAGGGGGTCTACGGCTGGTTCACCGAGGGGTTCGAGGTTGCTGACCTGCGCGAGGCGAAGGCGCTCCTTGACGTTTGATATGGCCGCGGGCTCTGTGCCCGGGCCACCCTGCCTTAGCCCCGGTTGCTGTCGAGAGCAGCGGCTACCTCCGCGTCCCGGCTCTCAGGCTGGCTTTCGCGAAAGCCAAGGCTGGTCTCCGGGCTCCGTCTCGGCACGGCCTCGCCTTCCTCGCCACGGATGTCTCGTTTTCTGACGCTGAGGGCACGAGCTTAGCCGGACGCCCAAAGTCCGGACCTTGGCATGGCCGAGGCGAACACCCGTGACAATGGTCATAGCCCAGAGCGCCAGTATACAACCTGGCCGTGTGTCGCAACGGGAATCGCCTCTACATATTTGTTTATTGCCAACCCTTCCCAGGTCGAGGCTTACTGAGCGCAACGGGGCTGCTTACGGAGCGAACAGATGGGGCGCCACAATCTGCATCAACTCAACGCGTTTGCCGCCGCAGAGGCAGGGCCAAACGCGCTGGCGGTCTCCAACTCGCAATTGTCGCGGCTGGTCGCGCTTTGCGCCGAGGTCCTGCGCGAATCCGCTCGGGAAACTCAAGACCTTTCGGACCGCCTGTCAGTCCTGCGCGAGGACATCGAATCGCTGGGCGCCGACGCCAGGCCGGAACGGGCATTCGCCGGGCAAGGCTTCGCGCCGAACGTGAGGACCAGCGTATGTCGGCGGATTCCGAAATGTCACCCGAACCCGCTTTTCGGCAGCCCGTGCGATTGCCGACTTGGCGGCGAGAGAGCTACGCCCCAATTCCCCTCTTCTGAGCGAATTCGGCGGACGGCGGGCGAATCGTTTGCGCTTGCCGGTTCCAGGGCGACTGTCAGAACCTCAGAGGGCGTGCGCCGTCGTTTGTGAGTTCGCTCGCGATCTCAATGAACAGAAGCCCGTTAAGGACCAGGCCGGCGAGGGCGAGAGCGACGCCAAGCGGCAGCCTTCGCCCGGCGACGCCAAGCCACAAGGAAGGGGCGACGAAGGCCAGAAAAACGATGCCGAACGGAACCACCGCCACCCACTCGAAACCGTCGCCCAACGGATTCGCATTCACCAGGATCAGGCGGAAGGTATAGAGCCAATAGGCCGCCTGGGCGCCGGCGACGGTGATCAGGACAAAGCGAAAAACTCGGGTCATGGGTATTTTCCATGCTGGCAGCGCCCGCCGCCAGATCGATCCGATTCAGGCGCAGCGCTAGTGGCCGGGCGGCTCCGGCCAGGGCCTCATGGTCGCCGAGCGGATCGCCTCGTAGGACCGCGCGAAGGCCAGCACGCCAATATCGTCAAAGCGGCGCCCGATGATCTGAAGGCCGATCGGCAAGCCCTCGGCGTCGAAGCCGCAAGGGACCGAAGCCGCCGGCTGCTCGGACATGTTGAAGGCGACGGTGAAGCCGATATGCGGAAAGGGGTTCAGCGGGTCGCGGCTCGGCGAGGCCCATTCCGCCGGAAAGGCGGTCATCGGCGCGGTCGGCGACAGCACGCAGTCGAACCGATGCGTCGCCGCGACCGCAGCCTTGCGCATCTCCTCGATCTGGCTGAAGCCGCGGAACACCTGCCGGCCCGAGAACCCCTCAGCCGATTCCGCCCATTCCCGAATGAAGGGCAGGATCGCGGCCCGCTTCCCTGGCGCGAGCGCGCTGATCTCGTCGAGGAGGCGCATGCGCCAGAAACGGTCGAGGCCGTCGAGCATCGCCTGGGTCAGGAAGGGCGCGAGCGGCTCGATCAGCGCCCCTGCCCGCTCGAAGTCGCGCGCGGCGCGCTCGACCGCCTCGCGAACCTCGGGCGAGGGCGGGTCGCCGCAGCCGGCGTCGAGCATGAGGCCGATCCTGAGGCCCTTGAGCGCGGCCGGCTTCCCCGACCAGGCGAGCTTTTCATAATTGAGGCTCGAATAATCGCGGACGTCGGGCAGCGACAGCGTCGCCATCATCAGGCCGGCGTCCGCGGCGTCGCGGGTCATGGGTCCGGCGACCCGGCCGATATAGGGCGGATCGATCGGCACACGGCCGGCGCTGGGTTTCAGGCCGACTATCCCGCACCAGCCGGCCGGCAGGCGGATCGACCCGCCGATGTCGGTGCCGACATGGAGCGGCCCGTAGAGCGCCGCCGCCGCCGCGCCCGCGCCCGCCGACGACCCGCCCGGATTGCGCTCGAGCTTCCAGGGATTGCGCGCGAGCGCATGATGGCTCGAAAGTCCCGATGACAGCATGCCGTAATCGGGCATCGTCGTCTTGGCGAAGAGGATCGCGCCCGCTTCACGGAGCCGCGCGGCAGGCGGCGCGTCCGCGGCTTCCGGAGTCATGTCGCTCGCGGCGGTGCCGAGCGGCTTCGGATCCCCGCTTGTGGCGATATTGTCCTTGACCGTCGCCGGCACGCCGTCCAGCGGACCGATCGGTTCGCCTTTGAGCCAGCGCGCCTCGGAGGCCCGGGCCTCGGCAAGCGCGCGCTCCGGCCGATAGAGATAGGTCGCCGCGATATGAGGCTCGAAGGCCTCGACCCGCGCGATCACCGACGCCATCGCCTCGACAGGCGACAGACTGCGGGACCGGTATGCGCTCAGAAGTTCGAGAGCCGACAGGCGAAAGGGCTGCACGGCTCTGCTACCCCTGCCCCGCCCTCACTGCCACGAAATGGCGGAAAGATCGGTCGCCGAGAGCGGCGCGTTCTTCCACAGGCCTTTCAGCTTCGCGTCCGCCACCGTCACGTTCGGATACTGGAACAGGAAGGCGTTGACGCTATCGTCGGCGAGCTTCTTCTGCGCCTCGCCGAGCGCCGCCTTCAGGCCGTCGAGATTGGGCGCCGATGCGATCTTTGCATTGATGTCGCGGAACGCCGGGCTGTCATACTGATAATAGTAGTCGGGATTGGCGTAGATGCCGATGTCGAGCGGCTCGACGTGGTTGACGATGGTCAGGTCGTAGTTCTTGTCCTTGTAGACGCCCGAGAGCCACTGCGCCCATTCGACCTCCTGGATCTTGGCGTTGATGCCGACGTCCGCGAGCTCGGCCGCGATGATCTGTCCGCCCTGACGGGCATAGGCCGGCGGCGGCAGGATGAGGCTGAGCTCGAGGGGAGTCGTCACGCCCGCCTCCTTAAGCAGCGCCTTCGCCTTCGCCGGGTCATGGGGGTAGAGGCCGGTGAGGTCGACATAGCCCGGATCGTTCGGGGTCAGGTGGCTGCCGATCGGCGCGCCGAGGCCGTCCATCGCCCCGTCGATGATCGCCTTGCGGTCGATCGCATAAGCGATCGCCTGCCGCACCCTGACGTCGTCGAGCGGCTTCTTTTTGTTGTTGATCGCAAGGATCGTCTTGCCCTCCGTGCCGCCGATCAACACCTGGAAGCGCGGATCGTTCTTGAACTGGGAAAGCGCCTGCACGTTCTGAAGGTTGGCCATGACGTCGACGTCGCCGGCAAGCAACGCCGCAACCTCGGCCGAGGGATCGGAGATGAAGCGGAAAGTCGCGTGCTCGAGCGGGATCTTGGCGGCGTCGCGATAACCGTCCCATTTGTCGAGGGTGACCGAAGCGCCCTTGGTCCAGTTGCCGAACTTATAGGGTCCGGTGCCGACCGGGTTCGTCGCCTCGCCCGCCGCGCTCTTCTCGTCGATGATGACGGCCGTTTCGGTGCCGAGGTGAAACAGAGCCTGAAAGCTCGGCTCCTTGAAATGCAGCACGACCGTATTGGCGTCGGGCGTGTCGATCGACTCGATCGAAGCGAAGAACGCCTTGTCCTTATTGGTGGAAATCTTTCGCGCCGAAGCGCTCGAAGGAGAACTTGACGTCTTTCGAGGAAAAGGGTTCGCCGTCCTGGAACTTGACGTTGGGCTTGAGCTTGAAGGTCAGCGTCTTGAGATCGGGCGAGAAAGTCCACGAGTCGGCGAGGAGGGGCGTGACCGAGAAGTCTTCGTTGATCTTCGTCAGGCCTTCGAAAATCGTATAATGCGTGACCTGTCCAATCGCCGCGGCCGGCGCGCTCGTCGGATCAAGCCCCGGGGGCTCGAGAACTGTGCCGATCGTGACGCTGTCCTTGGCGAGGGCGAGCCCCGCGGAACCGATGAGGGCGAGGCTGGCGGAAATCAACAGACGGGATGCGCGGCGCATGGAAGGCTCCGGAACGGAGAAGGGAAGCGCCATAGCATACCATTCTGGTAGACTATGCCGTCAAGCACTCAAACCCCTTCTCCCCCGTTTGGGGGAGAAGGGGTCTGATAAACAAGAAACAGAAGCGGGGCGCCTCAGTGCGCTTCGCTCGCGCCGCTGCTGGCGGGCCGGGCGCGGCGCTCGGCCATGAACCGCTCGAACTCCTCGCGGTCCTTGGCGCGGCGGATCGCATCGACATATTCAGCGAAGTCGCGCTGCGCCTCGTCGAGCTTGCGGCGCTCGTCGTCGAGACGGGCCAGCTCGGCCGTCCGCCACTCGTCGAAGGCGGCGTTGCCGGTCGAGGGCGCATAGAAGCGGCTCGCGCTTCTCATCGCTCCGCCGCAGCTCCACGAGGAACCCCAGGAAGAATTCGAAGCCATCATGGTGCGCGCATCCTGCCACTTGTTGGTCGCGAGTGTCTGCAGATCGGGTCCGCCGTATCGGCCCTGCCAGAACTTATAGCCGAGGATCGCAAGACCGATCGGCCAGAAGACGATGAATCCGAGAACCATCGCGATGATTTCGAACGGGGTCCAGCGCGAGCCGCCGCGCCGTCGCCACCGGGCGCTCGCCCAATCGCTCGGGCCGAACTCCCGCGCGCCGTACGAACCGCCCATCGCATTATCCGCCGTGCCCATTACGGACCTCCATTGCATCGAGGCCGCAACGCCTTCGGCGGCGGTCGCCCGAGCAGGCAATCACATTGGCATGGCCCCAGCGCCGCGCAAGAGCGTGACGCGCAAAAATCGATCGGTTCCGTCAGCGGCGCTGACCTAAGCCAGCGGATACCAGCAGGCTGCGCGGCGATCTTGTCCCTCCAAGCCTTTGAGCGGAGGCGCTTCTTCGAGGCAGCGCGGACGGGCGAATGTGCAGCGCCTGGCAAAGGGGCAGCCCACGGTTTCCGGGCCGTTCCCCCCTTCGGGTATTGGCGCGACGAGCGTCGGCCGATCGAGTCTCGGCGTCGCATCCACCAATTCGCGAGTGTAGGGGTGCGCCGGCGCGCCGAACAACGTCTCGGTTGGACCGATCTCAACGATGCGCCCGCGATACATCACCGCTGTCGTCTCGCAAATATGCGCGACCACGGCGAGATCGTGGCTGATCAGCAGAAAGGTGACGCCGGCCTCGCGCTGCAGATCGCTCATGAGGTTCAGGGCCTGGGCCTGCACGGAGACGTCGAGGGCCGAGACCGGCTCGTCGGCGACGACAAGCTTCGGCCGGGTGATGAGCGCGCGGGCGATCGCGATGCGTTGGCGCTGGCCGCCAGAAAACTCATGCGGGTATTTCGAAGCGTCGGAAGCCCTCAATCCCACCGCCTCGAGCGACGCGGCGACCCGGGTGCGCCGTTCGGACCGGCTCGCGCCGCCAAGCGCCGCGAGCGGCTCGGCCACAATCCTTTCGACCCGCTGCCGGGGGTCGAGCGAGCCATAGGGATCCTGGAAGATCATCTGCATGTGGGCGCGCAGACCGCGCAGCTCCCGATGCGTGAGCTCGAACAACGACCGGCCCTCGAGCCTCACCGTTCCGGAATCGGGCTTGTCCAGCGCGAGAGCGATGCGCGCCAGCGTCGATTTTCCAGAGCCGGATTCGCCGACGATCCCGAACGAATGTCCGCCTTGAATTGCGAAGCTCACCCCAGCGAGCGCAGCCCGGCGGCCATGCGGCGCAAACGGCCGCGGGCGCGCCAGACGATAGGTCTTGACGAGATCGACGACCTCGAGCAGCGGCTCGCTCATGCGCCGGTCCCCACTTCAGGACCGCCCATCTCGCGCGCGCGGTGGCAGCGCGACATGCGATCGGCGCCGAAGACGACCTCAGGCGGCGGCGTGGTCCGGCAGATGTCGAGAGTGAACTCGCAGCGGCCGGCGAACGGGCAGCCAGCCCCGATTTCGTGGTGGACGGGCGGCGAGCCGGGGATGGTCTTGAGGCGCATGCCGCGCGGCGCTTCAGGCCGCGGCCGGGCCTCGAGCAGCGCGCGCGTATAGGGGTTCTTCGGCTCCCTGAGAACGGCCTCGACGGGGCCGCTCTCCATGATGAAGCCGGCGTACATCACGATGACCCGGTCGCAATGGCCGGCGATGACCGCGAGATCGTGGCTGACCAGGAGCAGCGCCATTCGCGATTCGGCCCGAAGCCCATCGATCAGCTCCAGAATGCGGGCCTGCACGGTCACGTCGAGCGCGGTCGTCGGTTCGTCGGCGATGACCAGGCGCGGCGAGCAGCCGATCGCCATTGCGATCATCGCCCTTTGCCGCTCGCCGCCCGAGAGGGCGAACGGATAGGCCCTCGAGGCGCGCTCCGGGTCAGCGAGCCGCACATGATCGAGGAGCTTGACCGCCTGTTCGAGCGCCTCCGCCTTTGCCATGCCGCGGTGCAGGATAAGAGGTTCGGCGACCTGCGCGCCCACGCGATGCAGCGGATTGAGGGCGGTCATCGGCTCCTGGAAGATCATCGCGATGCGGTCGCCACGCAGGGCGAGCATCGCGGCTTCCGGAAGCCCGACAAGCTCTCGCCCTTCGAAGCGGATCGAGCCTGAGATGCGCGCGTTGTCGGGAGTCAGCCCCATCAGGGCGAGCGCGGTCATGGTCTTGCCGGAGCCGGACTCACCAACGACGCCGAGGCTCTCGCCCTCGTCCAGCGCAAACGTTCCCCCATTGACGACCCGTTGCGGGCCGAGCGGGGTCATCAGGTCAATCGCGAGGTTGGAGACCTCCAGGAGCATCTCAGCTTCGCGCCTTCAGTTTCGGATCGAGCGCGTCGCGCAGCCCGTCGCCGAGCAAATTGAGGCCGAGCACGCTGAGCGCGATCGCGGCGCCAGGATAGATCGCGAGTCCGGGGGCGTTGTAGAGGACGTTCTGCGCCTCGGCGAGCATCCGGCCCCATGAGGCCTGCGGCGGCTGCGCGCCAAGTCCAAGATAGGACAGCGCCGCCTCGGCGAGAATCGCGATGGCGAACTGGATGGTCGCCTGGACGATAAGCGCTGGCGCGATATTCGGCAGCACGTGATCGAAAGCGATGGCCAAAGGCCCGCGTCCGGCCGCCCGCGCGGCGAGCGCGTATTCACGCGCAAGCACGCCGTTCGAGGTCGCGCGCGTCAGCTTGGCGATGATCGGCACGTTGTAGACACCGATCGCGATGATCGCATTGATGACGCCGGGGCCGTAGGCGGAGGTCAGCATGATCGCGGACAGGAGCGCGGGAAAGGCGAAAACGAAGTCGCTGAGCTTCATGATCGCGTCCTCGACTACGCCTCCGGAGAAACGCTGCGATCAGGCCGAGCGAGATTCCGAACACGAGCCCGATGCCGACCGCGACGACCCCGACCAGGATGGAAATGCGGGCGCCCGCCAGCAGCTGCGACGCGACGTCGCGTCCAAGGTTGTCTGTTCCGAACCAGTGAGCCGCCGACGGCGACGCAAGCTTGTGAGGAATGTCGATCGCGGCGGGCGGATACGGCGTCCAGACGAAAGACAGCGCCGCCGCGACAAGAAGGGCGGCGGAGAGAATCGCTCCGACCCTCAGGCTTGAGCTCATGCGCGGCCGGGACCAGGCGACCGCGCTCATGGGGCGGCGCCCCGAAGGCGCGGGTCGATGGCCGCACAGGTGATGTCGACGACGAAGTTCAGCCCGATCACGATGACCGCGGTCAGCATCACGCAATTCTCGACCACCAGTGTGTCGCGATTGGAGATCGACTGCAGGATAAGGCGGCCGAGGCCAGGCAGAACGAAGACGTTTTCGACCACGATCGCCCCGGCGATCAGATTGGCGAACTGCAGGCCCATGATGGTCAGGATCGGAACCAGCGCGTTGGGCAGCGCATGGCGCCACAGGGCGGCGCGGCGCGAGACGCCCTTTGCCCGCGCCGTTCGCATGAAATCCTCGTTCAGCGCCTCCAGGAGCGCCGAACGCGTGACCCGGGTCAGGATCGCCGCCTGGACGACGCCGAGCGAAACCGCGGGGAGAATCAGCGCGCCCAGCGCCCGCACTGGATGGTCCCAGCCGGGAAAGCCGCCCGCAGGAACGAGCCGCAGCGTCACGGCGAACACGATCACCAGCAGGATCGCAAGCCAGAAGTTCGGCACCGCGAGGCCGATCTGACTCGCGCCCATCACCATGCGAATCGACCTTTGCGGCCGCGGCGATCTGCAGCGTAGACGCCGGCCGCCAGCGCGATTGCCGCTGCGAGCGCCATCGCCATCATCGCAAGAGGCGCGCTGATCGCGAGACTGGACGCGATCAGCGGGGCGATCGGCGAGGCGTAAGCGTAGGAGAGCCCCAGATCGCCTCGGAGTGCGCCGCCGATCCAGTGCGCATAGCGGATGGGCGCGGGTTGGTCGAGGCCGAGCTTGTGCGCGAGGGCCGCCACCGCCTCGGGCGTCGCCGTCGGCCCGAGCATGGTCTCGGCCGCGTCGCCCGGCAGGACGTTCATGACGGTGAAGACGATCAGGGACGCAAAAAGCAGCGTCGCGACGAGAACCGCCAGTCTTTGAAAGGCATACAGGAGCATCGCCGCACGCTAGAGCTTCCGGCGAAGCCCCGACAAGACCCTATGACGATTTTGGCCCTACGATGAATTTGCCGCCAGAGCCGACGCGAGGCGCAGCGAAATTTCCGACGACAGCGCGCGAGCGATGCGGATCTCGGCGTCGCGCGCGGCGCGCAGGTCGGCGTATCGCTGGGTGGTGCGGTCGTAAGCCGCCGCGGCGCTGGCCGTGCCCTTGAGAACCTCCTTGCCCCCATCGACCTTGGTCAGCGTATAGGTCGCCTGGCCGGTCACCGTCGCGGACGAGGCGACGTTGATTTCCGAATTGACCGTCGGCGTCTGCGTGCCAAGCGAGACGGTCACGGTCAGGCGATATTTCGGCGGCGACGCGGTTTGGCCCGTGCCGTTCAGGTCCGTGATCAGGTCTTCGCCAAGATAGTGGCCGACCCGGTTGGCGATCGGCTCGACGTCGATGGCGCGCAGGTCCTCCACGAGGCCCGGATGCGCCGCCTCGCTATAGAGCGGCTGGAAACAGCCGGCGAGACCGCCGGCCAAGGAGAGCGCCGCGGCGCCGGCCAGGACTTTAGACCACGACATTGACGATCCTGTTGGGGACGATGATCACCTTGCGGGCAGGCCTATTATCCATCGCCCGTAAGACGCCGTCGAGGGAGAGCGCGGCGCATTCGATCTCGGCCGCGTTCGCATCGCGGCCGATTGTCAGTTCGCCCCGCTTCTTGCCGTTGACCTGCACGACATAGCTCGCCTCCGACGAGACGATCAAACTCCGGTCGGCGACTGGCCAGGGACTTTGCGACACGAGCGTTGTGTGGCCAAGCGCCTCCCAGCATTCCTCGGCGAGATGAGGCATCATCGGCGCAAAACTATGGACGAGGATGTCGCCCGCCTCGGCGAAGGCGAAGCGAAGACCGTCGGCGACCGGCGTCGCATCGATCGCGCCGAGCGCGGCGCCGAGCGCGTTGGCGAACTCATAGATCGCCGCGATACAGACATTGAATCGCAGGCGCTCGATCTCATCCTCGATTTTGGCGAGCGCGCCGTGCGCAATCTGGCGAATGCGGCGCGCCTCCTCGCCGAAATTCGCAGGCGCGTCCGGTCGTTTGGGTCCAACGACGCGCTCGATCTCGCAGGTCAGACGCCAAAGGCGTTGCGTCTGCTTGAAGGCGCCCTGGACGCCGGCTTCGGTCCAGATCACGTCGCGCTCGGGCGGCGAGTCGGACAGCATGAACCAGCGGGCCGTGTCGGCGCCGTAGGTTGCGATGATGTCGTCCGGATCGACGGTGTTGCGCTTCGATTTCGACATCTTCTCGTTCGGTCCGATCTCGACCGGCTCGCCGCTGTCGGCCAGGACTGCCCGGCGGCTCTCGCCATCCGCCTCGAGACGCACTTCGGACGGCGCGATCCACTGGCCATCTGCGTCCCGATAGGTCTCGTGCACGACCATGCCCTGAGTGAACAGGCCGGCAAAGGGCTCGTCGAGATCGAGGCTGCCGCACTCTCGCATCGCGCGGGTGAAGAAGCGCGAATAGAGCAGATGCAGGATCGCATGCTCGATACCGCCGATGTACTGGTCGACCGGCAGCCAGTGATCGGCGGCAGCCGGGGTGGTCGGCGCGGCGGCATTGGCTGGATCGGTGAAGCGGGCGAAGTACCAGGACGAGTCGACGAAGGTGTCCATCGTGTCGGTTTCGCGCCGCGCCAGCCCGCCGCATTGCGGGCAGGCGACGTGCTTCCAGGTGGGGTGACGGTCGAGCGGATTTCCCGGCTGGTCGAAGGTGACGTCGTCGGGCAGCTTGACCGGCAGGTCCTCGGCCGGGACCGGCACGACGCCGCAGCTGTCGCAATGGATGACCGGGATCGGGCAACCCCAGTAGCGCTGCCGCGAAATGCCCCAGTCGCGCAGCTTGTAATTGACCTGCCGCTTCGCCTGCGGCCGTGCGCCGATCGTCACCGCCTCCAGGCGGCGGGCGACCTCCTCCTTGGCCGCTTCGATGGTCATGCCGTCGAGGAAGCGCGAATTGATCATCACGCCCTCGCCATCGTAGGCGACCGTGTCCACCTTGAAGGTCGCCGGGTCGACCCCCGGCGGGCAGACCACCGGAGTGGCGCCCAAACCATAGACGTTGACGAAGTCGAGATCGCGCTGATCGTGCGCCGGGCAGCCGAAGATCGCGCCCGTGCCGTAGTCCATCAAAATGAAATTGGCGACATAGACTGGCAGGCGCCAGCCCGGATCGAACGGATGCACGACGCGCAGGCCCGTATCGTAGCCCTTTTTCTCGGCCGTTTCGATCGCCGCAACCGACGTCCCCACCCTGCGACACTCGTCGATGAAAGCCTTGAGCTCGGGATCGTGCCGCGCAGCGGCGGCCGCCAGCGGATGGTCAGGCGCGATCGCCATGAATTTCGCGCCGAACAGAGTGTCAGGCCGGGTCGTATAGATTTCGAGTTCGCTCACGCCCGGCTCGCCGTCGAGCCGGCCGAACGTCGCCGGGTCGACGAGGAAGCGGATCATCAAGCCTTCCGATCGCCCGATCCAGTTTCGCTGCATCAGCCGGACTTTCTCCGGCCAGCGGTCGAGGCGGTCCAAACTTGCGAGGAGATCGTCGGAGAAATCCGTGATCTTGAGGAACCATTGCGTCAGCTCACGCTGCTCCACGACCGCGCCGGACCGCCAGCCGCGGCCGTCGATCACCTGCTCGTTGGCGAGGACGGTGTGATCGACCGGGTCCCAGTTGACCTTCGACTTCTTGCGCGCGACGAGTCCGGCGGCAAGGAAGTCGAGAAACAGCTTCTGCTGGTGCTTGTAGTAGCTGGGGTCGCAAGTCGCGATTTCGCGCGACCAGTCGAGCGACAGCCCCATCGACTGCAGTTGCGCGCGCATCGTGTCGATGTTGGCGTACGTCCAAATCGCGGGATGCGTGTTGTTCTGCATGGCCGCGTTTTCGGCCGGCATGCCGAACGCGTCCCAACCCATCGGGTGGAGAACATTGAAACCGCGCGCGCGCCGATAGCGGGCCACGACGTCGCCCATCGCGTAATTGCGGACGTGGCCCATGTGGATGCGTCCGGAAGGGTACGGAAACATCTCGAGGACATAGTATTTGGGCCGCGGGTCGTCGTTGCGGGTCTTGAAGACCTGCGCCTCGGCCCAGGCCTTTCGCCACTTGGCCTCGGACTCGCGCACGTTGTAACGTTCGGGACGCATCGCCGGACAGTCTCGTCGGAAAAGGGTCGGAGTTGCGGCGGGACAGAACACGATTTGACCAAAGGGTCAAATGACATACAGGCGCCTTGGCGAGGGCGGGCTCCGCAGCATTCTCGCGCGCGTCCGTTGACCTCGCCGGCCGAATAAGACACTTCTGCGACGTTCAGCTTTCTCGGTGAGCCCCGGTGCTTTCATGAGTCTTCGCGAACCTGTTCTCCACGCAACGCCGATTTTGAGCCTTCGGCCAACCCAGATCACCCTCGGCATGAACGAGGTCTATCAAAAGCGGGACGCCTGGCGGACGAAGTCTCCGCAGGATCTGGCCAAGTTCCTCGATGCGCACATGGTGCCGGTCATTGCCGGCCTCGGGGGCGCCCACTACCTTATCGACCATCACCATCTGGCGCGCGCGCTCTACGAGGAGGGCGTCAGGAGCGTGTTCGTCACCGTCGTCGCCGACCTCAGCCGCCTGACCGCCGACCATTTCTGGAACATGATGGATTTCCACGGCTGGACCCATCCGTACGACGCCAAAGGACGGCGCCGTCCATTCTCGGAGCTGCCGAAAACCGTGAAGGCGATGGAGGACGATCCCTATCGTTCGCTCGCCGGAGAATTGCGCGGCGTCGGCGGGTTCGCCAAGGACTCGACGCCGTTCTCGGAATTCCTGTGGGCCGATTTCCTCCGCCCGCGCATCAAGGCCAAGGCGATCCGGGCGGACTTCAACGCTGCGTTGGCGCTGGCGCTCTCCCTGTCGAAGACCGGCGACGCCGACTATCTGCCCGGATGGTGCGGCCCGCACGGCTATGTTCTGCCGCGACCGGCAAAAAAGAGATCCGCCGGCGCGAAGAAGAACCGCCGACGGGCAAGCCCGCCCTCGACGGGATAGAAAATCTATACTCACGGCTTCGCGCCGGGAGTTGCTTGAAGCTTCGCCAAAACCGGAATTCTCCCTGTTATCCCCTGCTAACAGGGGAACATGGGCCTCGCAGCACTCCGGCGCGAGACATTAACACGCTTATAATCAGCCACTTGCGATGGGTTGTTCACGTAATAGTTGAGCGAGATAACAGGGAGCCAAGCTCCCTGTTACGGCCCATAACAGGTCGAAGACAATCGGGAAAGCCGAAGCCGGAGAACCACTTTCGCGGGCCGCCCGACGGCGGTGGAGTATAGGATTTCTATACTCCGCCGCCCGAAACCACCCGAAACCGTCCGGAATGGCGCCATTTTGGCCTGCTCTTACGGGACTTAATTCATGATTTTACAATGCTTTACGCAAGGATCTTCATGCTCTACATGAGCAAAAATAACGCCCCTCGGTTGCGTCGCTCCGCCCGCAGGACGGGTTTGTTTCCGCCACAATGAGTCCTGCCCTAGCAGCAGTCCGGCGGTTCGCCGCCGACGATGACTTTGACCGGACAGCATTCATCGCGGGCGCTCGTGAGGACGATGACGGTTGCGCGATCGCTCCAGGCCTCTCGTATGACGCGGGCCATCCGGAGTTCCCGGCTCTCGAACCGCCGGACCCTTCCGCACCCCTCCTCCAGGGTGAAGCCTTCAAAGTCGCCCAAGTGACCGTAGATCAGGCCCCTGACTTTGCCCACGAACTCGGTCAAAGGCTTGCCCTCGCACGGCTCGGGCTTGTGACCGTCGCCGGGCAAGTGGCCGGTCCCGATGGTGGGCAAGCTTGTCGGTGTTCGACGGGTCGTCGCCGACCGTGATCGGATCGGGCGCGAAGGAGACTTCGCAAACGAGGCACTGGTGCTCGCTTCGCACGAGCTGCAGGATCGAAACGAGGTTGTTGAAGCTGCCGTCCGGTCTGTAGGCGTAGTCGGCCGACGTGTTCCCCACCATCCGGTCCGGGAATCGCAGGTCGTTGGGCTGGTTGATATCCGACCGTCGGACGAAGGCCCACATCCGACAAACCTTATAGGGTCAATACCCGACCAGTTTGACCCGTTTCGACGGGAAGCCGCTGTCGCAGGCGGAACGAAAAAGAATTGATCGCCCGTGGCCGATACGACCCTCGTCGTGCGATACGCGTGGGGTGCGTGGACGTATCCAAGCGAAGCCGCCGCCGCCGGCTGAAGAAGACCCGGGACCTGTTCACATGATGCGGATCGCCGTCACTGGGTCGATGGGTCAGGTGGCGACCTCGCTGATCGAGCAGGCGGGGCGCGAGTTCGAGATCGTCCTGCTTGGCCGCCGCGTATTCCTGCTCGAGGATCGCGCGGCTGTTCTCGCTGGCCTCAAGGCTGCGAGGCCGGACGTGGTGATCAACGCCGCCGCCTATACCGCGGTCGACCAGGCCGAGGCGGAAGAGAGCCTGGCCGTCGCCATCAACGGCGAGGGGGCCGGCCATGTGGCGGAAGCCGCCGACCGGATCGGCGCGCCTCTGTTGCAGCTGTCTACCGATTACGTGTTCGACGGCGCCCTCAATCGCCCGTACCGTGAGGACGATCCGCCAGGGCCGAGAAGCGCCTACGGGCGCTCCAAACTGCTTGGCGAACGGTTGGTCGCCGAGCGCTGCGCCAACAGCGTCGTCGTGCGCACCGCGTGGCTCTTCAGCCCGTATGGGACGAATTTCGTCCGCACGATGCTTTCCCTCAACGAGACGCGCGACGAAGTCTCGGTCGTCGCAGACCAGCGCGGCAATCCGACCTCCGCCCTCGACCTCGCCGCAGCGCTGCTCGCCGTCGCCGCGAGGGTGCGCGAGGATGCGTCGCCGGCGCTGCGTGGCGTTTTTCACATGACCGGCTCCGGCGAGGCGACATGGGCCGATTTCGCCGAGGCGATCTTTGTCGAGGCGGCGGCGCGCGGGCGACGCTTGACGCGGGTCAAACCGATCACGACGGCCGACTACCCAACGCCTGCGCAGCGTCCGGCCAATTCGCGTCTCGACAACGAAAAGCTGAGACGCGCATACGGCCTTGAACTGCCCGACTGGCGAAAGTCGCTCACGGCGTGCTGCGTGCGGCTCATCCCGTGACCTGCGCCGGGCTTCGAAGCCTTTGGAGTCATTGATCCAATCTCTGCCGCCGTCCAGGTAGGCGGCAAAGCCTAGATGTTGACGTTATAGGAGTTGGAGAAGCGAAGGAGCCGATCATGTTCGATCCGGTCAGCTACCACGTCGCGGAAACGCTCAACGACGGGCGCGAGGTGGAGATCCGCGCCCAGCGGCCGGAGGATCGGGAAGCCCTGCTGTTCGCCGTCGGCCGGGCCAGCAAGGAAACCCTCTATCACCGCTTCTTGGTTGCGAAGCGCGATTTTTCCGAGGAGGAAAAGCATTTCTTCCTCGACATCGATTTCATCAACCATGTCGTTCTGGTGGCGGAGACGATCGAGAACGGCAGGCCCGTCATTATCGGAGGCTGCCGCTATATCGTTGTCGAGCCGGGACGGGCCGAAGTGGCTTTCTCGGTGATCGACGCCTATCAGAAGAAGGGCCTGGGCACGGCGCTCATGCGGCGCCTCGCGGCGATCGGTCGGGAAGCGGGCCTCACAGAATTCTTTGCGGAGGTTCTCTCCGACAATGCGCCGATGATGAAAGTGTTCAAGCGAAGCGGCCTCGCCATGACGACGAAGCTCGAAGGGCCGGTCTTCTCGGTGTCGCTGAATTCTGCTTCCGCCCGGGAAAGCCGCCTTCGCAGGCCCCGTCGCGTCGACCCCCATCGACATTGATCCCTGTCAACGGTCGCCGGCGCCGGCGCAGCAACTTTCATCGATTCCGGCAAGCGCCGGTCGCGGTCTGGGCATTGGGGAATGGCCGTTGGCGGCGCTCTTCCTCCGTCCGCGGGGCCGCCCCATGCGTCAGACTGTGACACGCCGGCGGATGGGTTGACGCGGTCCGCCGGTCTTGCGGCGAGCGCGTCCCGCGGTGGCTGAGGAAGCGAAAACTCGCTAAGAGCCAAAGTCTCCTCCTGCCCGCGATTCTCCGATGCCTTTGCAGAGCCGTTCCAGCCGGATCGACGGATTGGCGATCTTCGCTGTGGCGACATTCGCTCTCGGCCTTGCCACGATCGTCGCCCTCGACCGCGTCGGCGCGCCTGGCGGGCTTGTCCGCGCGACCGGACCGATCTTTACGCTCGTGGCCGTCACGCTGGTCGGCCTTGCCGCGCGCAACGCCGACCTTGCCTCGTTCATGGCGGCCGGGCGGCTGGTTTCGCCCTTCTACGGCGCTCTCGGCATCGTTGCGATCGCCTCCGGGATCGCGATCTGCCTTTATCCGGGCCTCGCCTCTTCCACCGATCCGCCTTTGCTCGGCGTCGTGGCGGGAATCGCGCTCGGCGCGACGGTTTTCGGACCCCTGCTGCGTCGCTTCGGCGCGACTGCGCAAGCCGACCTGATTGCGACCCGCTTCTCGCGCTCCCCTGCTCGCGCGATCTCGGCGATCGTCATTTTCGCGACTGCGGCGCTGACCGCCTTCGCCGGCTATCAGGTCGCCGTTCTGGCGACGCAATCGCTCGTGACGTCAAATCGCCTCTGGGCCGAGACGATCGTCGCATCGACGCTCATCCTCAGCGTCGCGCCCGGCGGCCTCACCGGCGTCGTCGCCTGCGCGGCGGCGAGCGCGGGAGCGCTGGCGATGATCGCGCTTGTCGGCCTCGCGGCAGGATGGCGGCTCGACATGACGCCGCCGAATCTGGACGCGCTTGCGCCGGCCTCCTTTGCTATTGCGTCCCCCATTTTGCTCGCGCCTTTCGTCGCGACCACGCTTGCGGTCGCCGGCTTCTTCACTTCCGAGCCGGCGGCGGTCGCCAGCCGCAACGCCGGAGCCGCGCTCAAGGGGGGCCTTGTCGCGGTGATTGTCTCAGCAGCTCTGACGGCCGGCGCGGCGGCGGCGCTCTCCGTCTTTCCCATCGACCTTGAATCCGCCGCGGCCAATCCCGTCGCCGCCTCGCTCATCGGGGCCGCGATCCTGGCCTCGGCGCTGGCGCTGGCGCGGGCGGGCGTTCAGGGGTCTTCGCGGGCGCTCGGCGTTGCGCTCGCAGCTCCGCCAAGACCCTTTCCCACGCTCGCGAGCGTGCGTCTCGCCCGGATGCGCGCCGTCCAGGCGGCAGTCGTCGTCGGCTGCGCCGTCTTCGACTCGAAGGGCCTTCTCGGGGCCCAACCCGCGCTCGTCCTCGCCATGGCGTTGTCCCTGGCGCTCACGGTCCCGCTCATCGCTGTCGCGGCGATCCCGCGCGGGGGGCCGGCTTCGGCCAGCGTTTCGATGCTGGTCGCGCTCGCGATCGTCCTCTACCGGGCGGCTTCGGTGACGCGCATGCCCCGGGCGGCTGAGCTTTTCGAGAACGCGCTCATGGTTGCTGCGGCCGCCTTTGTCGCGGGCGCGCTCACGTGCCTTGTCGCGCCGCGCCGGGGGCCGGCGCCGACGCCCGGCGAATTCGACCCTTTCGCCGATCCGATCGGGCTCCCTGATACTCGCTGGTGACACGGAGAAAGGGGAGACGGAGCGGTTCCAGCGTGGTTGGAATTCGTGGAAATAGATCGAATTTCAATGGGCTGGCACGCGCATCAGACGACCGCGCCCGGCTCTTCCCGCGGAGGGGGCAAGGAGCCGGGCCTGGCCACGGCGAGCCTCACCCAAAAGGGAGATCCACTAGCCCAGCAGCAGGCGCCTGGCCTCGTCGTAGACGCGCCGGTCGCCGGCGGCGAGAATGCGTCCGCCTTTGGCCGCATCCTCCCCGTCCCAGGTCGTGATGACGCCGCCGGCGCCCTCGATGATCGGCGCCAAAGCGACAACGTCATGCGGCTTGAGATTGGTCTCGACGACGAGGTCGACGAACCCCGCGGCGAGCGCGCAATAGGCGTAGCAATCGCCTCCGTAGCGGGGGAGACGGGCCTTCCTCTCGACCCTCCAATAGGCCTCCCGATCGGCGTCGTCGCGGATGAGCAACGGGCTCGTCGTCGCCAGCGTCGCTTCGCTCAAGCCGGCGCAGGGGCGGGTGTGCAGGGTCCGCGTCACCCACTCGGAGGGCGGCGCGTCGCCGCGCGACATCGCGAGCGTCCGCAGCCTCGCCCGATTGCCGTCTCCATAGAAGCGCTCGCGGGTGAAGGGCTGCGCCATCATGCCGTAGACGGGACGGCCGACATGCATGAGCCCGATCAGCGTGCCCCAGGTCGGCATCCCGGAAATGAAGCTCTTCGTCCCGTCGATCGGGTCGAGAACCCAGACATATTCCGCATCGGGACGATCGAGGCCATATTCCTCGCCAATGACGCCGTGGGCTGGAAAGGTCTGCCCGATCAACCGCCGCATCGCCGCCTCGGCGGCGCGGTCGGCCTCGGTCACCGGGTCAAACACGCCTCCACTCGACTTGTCCTCCGCCCCGATCGTGCTGCGAAAAAAGGGCAGAATCAGCTCTCCCGAGATCTGGGCGAGGCGCTCAACAAAAGCCGCGAAGTCAACGGCAGTCATCAAAAGATCTCCAATCGGCGGCGCGAGTTATGCCCCGGTCGCATGTCTGCCATCCCCGTCAGTTGCAGCTGAGACCTTCGCCGCTCGCCGCGAGCCGGCGTAATCCGCTGATTTGAATGAATTTATTGTCAAGCGGACCATACAATGCGCCACCGGCTGCCTGGGCGGATTGACCCGTCGCGGCCCGCGCGGACCTACCGGACCGAGAAAGCTCTTGCAAGCGGGAGGCTCAACGCCGATATTGTTGCGGTGCGGCACGCTGTGCCGCATATGCCCTCCTTGGGCGTTTCCTCCCTAGACTGAAGGCCGCCGTGGCAACATGGCGGCCTCCTTTTTTGGTCCGGGCTTGCGGGAGAAGCCTTCCCGCCGGCGAGCCGGACGTGCCAGGTTGCTGCAGTGCAACGTCGGTGGCGCGCCCCGCGGTCCGCCACCCGCCCCTTCCCGTCACTCCGCCGCCAGACGGTATGGGTCACCGCCGAATTCGCGCGACAGATTCCTGGCTGCGTTGAAGAGATTGTCGCGCAGCGCGGTCCACGCCTCCGTCCGCACGATCCTGCGTTCGTCCAGATAGAGCGCCCTCGCAATCTCGATCTGGACGGCGTGGACGCCTTTCGAGGGCGCGCCAAGACTTTCGGTGATGAACCCGCCGGCGAATGGCTTGTTGCGGCGCACCCGGTATCCCGAGGCGCGCAAGCTCGTCTCCAGGCTCTCGACGACATCCGGCTCGGCGCTCGCCCCGTAGCGATCGCCCAGCACGACGTCCAGCCCGGCGACGTCGGCCGCGTTGCTTGGCATGGAGTGGCAATCGATGAGCACCACCCGGCCGAACAGTCCGAGCGCCCGCTCGATCAGCGCCTTCAATTGCGCATGGTAGGGGCGATAGAGCCACTCGATCCTGCCGAGGCCCTCGGCGAGGGATATGGGCTGCTTGTAGATCGTCTGCGAATCGCCGACGACGCGCGGGATCGTGCCGAGGCCGACCGCGACCCGAAGCGAGCGCGTGTTGACGAAGTCCGGCAGCCGCCCCTCGAAGACCTGCGGGTCGAATTCGTAGGGCTCGCGATTGACGTCCAGATAGGCGCGGGGAAACAGAGCCCGCAGAAGCGGCGCGCCCAGCGCGACGCAGGGCAGAAACAGTTCGTCGACGAAGGCGTCTTCCGACCGTCTGAGCGTCAACGGATCGAGGCGCGAGGCGGCCAGAAACCGCTCGGGATAGATCGATCCCGAGTGCGGAGAGCTGAAGATCAGGGGCGAAGTCAGCCGATGAGGCTCGATCGTCTCGATCGCGCGATCGAAATCCATCTTGGCCAAACGCTCGAACCCGCCCATCGTCGCTCCAAGCCCCCGCTTGCTCTTCATGAGCGCTTGGGCTTTATCATACTCCCGAGACGCTGGAATGCGCGAGAGCGACGGACCCACTTCAAGGAATATTTACCGGGGCGCCGCAAGGTTGCAAATCTCCACAGGGGAAACGGATGCAAACGCCGGTCGAGATATCCGCGAAAATCCTGCTCGCCGAGGACGACAACGACATGCGTCGCTTCCTCGTCAAGGCGCTGCAGAACGCCGGTTACTCTGTGGCTTCATTCGACAACGGCGTGTCGGCCTATAATCGGCTGCGCGAGGAGCCGTTCGAACTCCTGCTGACCGATATCGTCATGCCGGAAATGGACGGCATCGAGCTCGCCCGGCGGGCGACCGAACTCGATCCTGAAATCAAGGTCATGTTCATTACCGGCTTCGCGGCGGTGGCGCTCAATCCGGACAACAGCGCACCCAAGGACGCCCGCATCCTGTCGAAACCGTTTCATCTCCGCGATTTGGTGAACGAAGTCGAAAAACTCCTGAACGCGGCCTGACCTGCCGCCATGCGCGCGACCGGCTGGCTCGTGCTTGCTTGCGGGGCGACATTCGCCGCCCCCGCGCTCGCGGACCCCGCCGCCCGCCTCGATTCCATCCTGACCGCGCATGTTCTGCGCGTCGGCACGACCGGCGATTACCGTCCATTCACGGCGCTCGACAAGGCGAGCGGCGGCTACTCGGGGTTCGACATCGATCTTGCCCGCTCGCTCGGACAGGCGCTCGGCGCGACCGTCCAGTTCGTGCCGACGACATGGGGAACGCTGGCCCGCGACCTGCAAAATGGCGCTTTCGACATCGCGATGGGCGGCGTTTCGGTGACGCTCGACCGGCAAAAGATCGGCTTCTTCTCCGCGCCATATCTGCGCGAGGGAAAAACGCCGATCGCGCGTTGCGCCGATCAGGACAAATACCAGAACTCTTTCAGACGTAGACCGGCCGGGCGTTCGCGTCATCGCCAATCCCGGCGGCACGAATGAGCGCTTCGACCGCGCGCATCTGCATGCGGCCGCTATCGTGCTCTATCCGGACAACCTGACCATTTTCGATGAGCTGGCGAAGGGTGACGCCGACGTGATGATCACCGACGCGTCGGAAACGCGCTTCCAGCAAAAACTTCACCCGAACGTGCTTTGCGCCATCCATCCCGACAAGCCGTTCGACTTTGCGGAGAAAGCCTACTGGATGGCGCCCGACCCCGCCCTCAAGGCCTTCGTCGACCAATGGCTGCATCTGGCGATGGAGGATGGGGAATTCGACACGCTTTACGCGAAATGGTTTCGCTGAACGCGCTCGGGCGGCCCACTGAGCCGCCCGTAGCCGTAACGCTTCGAAGCAAGCTCAGCGGGTGAAGTGACCGCCGCCCATATGGCCGCCGAAGCCGCCCATGCGGCCTCCGCCAATTCCCCCCATGCGGGCTCCGCCCATTCCGCCCATATGGCCGAAGGTTCCGCCCGCGATCCGGGGGCGCCGCCCTGGAAGCCATGGGCATAGCCGGATCGATGACCGTAGTGGCCTCCGCCGTAATACCCTGGACCGTAGCCATAGCCAAAGCCGCCGTAGGCGGGTCCGTAATATCCGCCCCAATCAGAGGTGTCGGCGCAGGCGTTAGACCCCCACGGACCATAGGAATACGGGTCGCATCCATAGGGATAGGCGGCGGCCGCCCCCAGACCGAGTGCCGCGCCTACGACCGCCATGCCGGGATTATACCCGTAGCCGGCGTAACGGCGCCCGTGCCGGTAAGCGTAATGATGCGCATGATGACCGGCATAGCCGTGGGCGACGTGACGGTGAACGGCGTGCGCCGGGTGATGAACGACCGTCGCTGCGGTCGCCGGCGCAAGGGGAGCCAGCGATGCGAAAGCCGCTGCGCCCAGCGCGACAAGAGGAAGACGAAGGTGTGTGGAAGCAAGTGACATGATGACCTCCAATGCGCGACGGGGTTCGCGTCGCGTCGAGACCCCCAGTTTCCTGTCAAATCTGTGACTTGTTTGAGCTATTTCAAGCGCCGGCCCGTTCACAACTCTGTGTGCGAGCGGAATACTTAGCCATTCATGCGCCGCCTGAAATCAGGATGCTCTCCGGAAGCCTCGTAGTCGCCCCCCGATCCGGCCCTTGAACGAACCGAAAGCCATAATTGTTCCCGCGCTCGAATCCGGCCTCCCGGCAGTCTTGACGCGCCGCGCGCCGGCGCCTATTTGAGCGCCGTTAGCACTCAGCCAAATTGAGTGCTAACGGCTCGTTTAGGCCCCGCGGGGCAATCTCGTAAGAGGAAATAGCACTCATGAAATTCCGTCCCCTGCATGACCGTGTCGTCGTCCGTCGCCTCGAAGGCGAGGAGAAGACGAAGGGCGGCATCATCATTCCGGACACCGCCAAAGAGAAGCCGCAAGAGGGCGAGATCATCGCCGCAGGCCCCGGCGGTCGCGACGAAAGCGGCAAGCTCACCCCACTCGACGTCAAGAAGGGCGACAAGATCCTCTTCGGCAAGTGGAGCGGCACCGAAGTCAAGATCGACGGCCAGGAACTCCTCATCATGAAGGAGTCCGACATCATGGGCGTGATCGGCTGATCCGTCCTCAACCTGAAGCTCAAAGTCCCGACAATTCGCCCCTGAGGGGGCAGGAGAACAACAATCATGGCTGCGAAAGACGTACGGTTTTCCTCTGACGCGCGCGAGAAGATGCTGCGCGGCGTCGATATCCTCGCCAACGCCGTCAAGGTGACGCTCGGACCCAAAGGTCGCAACGTCATTCTCGACAAGTCGTTCGGCGCTCCCCGCATCACCAAGGACGGCGTGACGGTTGCGAAGGAAATCGAACTCGAGGACAAGTTCGAGAACATGGGCGCACAGATGGTGCGCGAGGTCGCCTCGAAGACCAACGACACCGCCGGCGACGGCACCACGACCGCAACCGTGCTTGCCGCCTCGATCCTGCGGGAAGGCGCCAAGGCGGTGGCCGCCGGCATGAACCCGATGGACCTCAAGCGCGGCGTCGATCTCGCCGTCGCCGAAGCGGTCAAGGACATCGCCAAGCGCTCGAAGAAGATCAAGGACTCGGCGGAAGTCGCCCAGGTCGGCACGATTTCGGCCAACGGCGACAAGTCGATCGGCAAGATGATCGCCGACGCGATGCAGAAGGTCGGCAACGAGGGCGTCATCACGGTGGAGGAGGCCAAGAGCCTCGAGACCGAGCTCGACGTCGTCGAGGGGATGCAGTTCGACCGGGGCTACCTCTCGCCCTATTTCATCACCAACCACGAGAAGATGGTGGCCGAGCTCGAGGACGCCTACATCCTCATCCACGAGAAGAAGCTCTCGTCGCTCCAGCCGATGCTGCCGGTTCTCGAGGCGGTCGTTCAGACCTCGAAGCCGCTCGTGATCATCGCCGAGGACATCGAAGGCGAGGCGCTGGCGACGCTCGTCGTCAACAAGCTGCGCGGCGGCCTCAAGGTCGCGGCGGTGAAGGCTCCGGGCTTCGGCGACCGCCGCAAGGCGATGCTTGAGGACATCGCCATCCTCACCGGCGGCACGATGATCGCCGAGGATCTCGGCATCAAACTCGAGAACGTCACCGTTCAGATGCTCGGCAAGGCCAAGCGCATCCGCATCGAGAAAGAGAACACCACGATCATCAATGGCGCCGGCAAGAAGTCCGAGATCGAAGGCCGCGTCGCGCAGATCAAGGCGCAGATCGAGGAGACGACGTCGGACTACGACAAGGAGAAGCTCCAGGAGCGCCTGGCCAAGCTCGCGGGCGGCGTCGCGGTGATCCGCGTCGGCGGTGCGACCGAAGTCGAGGTCAAGGAGAAGAAGGACCGCGTCGACGACGCCCTCAACGCCACCCGCGCGGCGGTCGAGGAAGGCATCGTCCCGGGCGGCGGCGTCGCTCTCTTGCGCGCCAAGGCCGCAGTCGCCAAGCTCAAGAGCGAGAACGCCGATGAGCAGGCCGGCATCAACATCGTCCTGAAGGCGCTCGAATTGCCGATCCGCCAGATCGTCGAGAACTCGGGCGTCGAGGGGTCGATCGTGGTCGGCAAGATCAGCGAGAACAAGTCGCAGACCTTCGGCTTCGACGCCCAGAAGGAGCAGTATGTCGACATGATCGAAGCCGGGATCGTCGATCCGGCCAAGGTCGTGCGCACCGCGCTGCAGGATGCGGCCTCCGTCGCCGGCCTGCTCATCACGACCGAAGCGATGGTCGCCGAAGTTCCGAAGGACAAGCCCGCCCCGGCGATGCCGGGCGGCGGCGGCATGGGCGGCATGGACTTCTAAGAGTCCGATCTGAGCGAAGAACGGAAAGGGCGGCTTCGGCCGCCTTTGTGTGGCGCCGAAGTTCCGAAGGACAAGCCCGCCCCGGCGATGCCGGGCGGCGGCGGCATGGGCGGCATGGACTTCAAGAGTCCGCTCTGACAAAGACACGGAAAGGGCGGCCTCGGCCGCCCTTTTTGTTTGCGCCTGGGGAGCTGCGTTCAGGGCGGCCAGCCGGTCGCGGGGCGTCAATCAATCCCCGGCCGTTGCAGGTGCTTGCCTGAGCGGGATTCAACCGGCTTCACGCAAACTCGGCCGCCTCAGCAATCCAGACCTGCATCGAACACGGCTCGCGATTGGCCCAAAGATGATAGGGGAGCGCGGTCAGTGGAGCCTCTCGGGTCGAGGGCGGCGCTATGGCGTAGAGCGCATCCTCGCCTTCACCGGGAACGAGACGGCTCGCGCTCGCGGTCAAAGTCATCACGCCTCCGAACAGGTCCTGGCGCCATTCAGCCTTGACCGCCGCCGAACGGGGCAACGCAAGCGTCTGAACGGAGCCGCCGGGATTGTCCGCCTCCTCGAGGCAATAGATGAGCGGGCCCCGCCTCAATGCGACCCGTCCGACGTCCATGCGCACGTTCGGGTGGGCGTAAAGGCGCTCGGAGGGCATCGGCAGATGAAGCGCGACGACGTCACCCTTGCTCCAGACTCGATGGATGGTCGCGTAGCCGCGCGCGGCGGAGAGAGGGACCGGCTCGCCATTGACAGCCGCTGTGGCGTCTCTTGCCCATCCTGGAATCCGCAGCTTCAGGTCGAACGCCCTCGGCGCTTCGGGGTCAATCTCGATCCGGATGTCGCCGGACCAGGGATAGTCGCTTGTCTCCCGGAGCCTGACCTCGTGGCCGCCGGGCGCGAGCGTCGCTTCCACGCCGCCATAGAGATGGATAGCCACCCCATCCTCGCCCGCCGACAGAAAGTAGCCGCCGACCGAGGCGACAAGGCGCGAGACGTTCATCGTGCAGCAGGGACAGACATGCCAGGCCCAGCGCCTGTGCTGGCCGCGGCTCTCGAGCGGATTGGCGTAGAAATAATGCGTTCCCTCGCGTGAGAGGCCGCTCAGCGCGCCGTTGTAGAGCGCACGCTCCATCACGTCGGCATATGCGCCGTCGAGATCGAGATGCAGCATCCGGTGCGCCCAGAATGCGAGCGCCACCGAGGCGCAGGTCTCCGCGTAGGCCGTCTCGTTCGGCAAGTCGTAGGGTTCGGTGAATCCCTCGTTTGTCTCGCTCGGCCCGAGCCCGCCGGTCAGATACATCTGCGCATGGGTCACGTCGCGCCACAGCGCTTCGCACGCCCGCTTGAGATCCATGTCGGCGAGTTCGAAGGCGAGATCGGCCACCGCCGAGGCCATGTACATCCCGCGAACCGCATGGCCGACCATTTTCGTCTGCTCGCGCACGGGGATATGCGACTGATTGTATTCATAGGTCTTGGCCCAGTAGCGCGCCGGATCGTCGCCGCGCGCCAGCGCCTCCTCGGTGAAATAATGCGGCTGACGTCCGCGCTCGTCGATGAAATAGGCGGCGAGATCGAGCCGGCGGCGGTCGCCGGTCAGCCGATAGAGCTTGACGAGCGCAAGCTCGATTTCCTGGTGGCCGCAGTAGCCGCGCTTCTGCCCCGGGCCGCGGCCGAAGACGCTCGCGATATGATCGACGTAGCGCTCCATGACGTCGAGGAACCGCCGCCGGCCGGTGGCGCGATAATAGGCGATCGCGCCTTCGAGCATGTGCCCGGCGCAATAGAGCTCATGATTGTCGCGCAGGTTGGTCCAGCGCTTCTCGGGCTCACGGCCGTTGTACCAGCAATTGAGATAGCCGTCGGGCGACTGGACCCGCTCGAGATCGTCGACGATCGCCTCGATCTGGCTTCAATGGCCGGGTCGCGACGGTGCGCGAGGGCGTAAGACGCCGCCTCGATCCATTTGCCGAAGTCCGGAGTCCCAGAACATCTGCATCGTGACGCCGTGGCTGTTCCTCGGATCCTGAGCGGCGGAGGCGGCTGCGGCAGTTTCGCCAACTCGAGGATGCCGACCTCGTCGAGCTTCGCGTGCTGGCTCGGGATGGTGCGCTCGAGCACGACCTCTGACCGCTCCCGCCGAAACGGGCCGGCAATGCGAACGTCGGAGAAGGGGACCGGAAATAGGCGCGCTCTGTCATCTCATGACCTTTCCAGTCACGTCCGTGCGCGGCGCGGCAGGACTCGCTCACGACAGCGAGCAAGGCAGGCGCCGGACGCCGGCAACCTCGTGTCCTCGATCATCTCGAGGAGCGCTGCGCCGGCCTCGCGGCCCAGCGCGCCGAGATTCATGTCGACGCTGGTGAGCGGCGGACGCGTGGCCTCCGCCATGATCTTCCAGTTGTCGAAGCGACGACGCCGACGTCCGCCGGGACGGCCAGCGCCATGTCGCGCAACGCATCGACGGCTACCGCGCGCGATCTGGTCGTTGCCGCAGAAGAGCGCGTCGGGCGCGTCGCGGCGATCCAAGAGAGATTCTCCGCCGCCTCGCCCAGATCTCGGACCAGCGGCCGAGCCGATGATCCCCCGCAGCGGCCTTCAGTCCCGCCTCGGCCAGCGCCTTGCTCCAACCCATTTCGCGCAGGCGACCGCTCGAACCGTTCCAGGCCGGTGATGTCGGCGATTCTCCTGCGGCCGAGAGCGGCGAGGTGGCCACGGCGAGCTTGGCGCCGCCCTCGTCGTCGGGCAGCAAGCAAAGCGCTTCCGGGTTCTCGACCTGCGACAACGCATAGACGATCGGCAGACCGCGCGCCGCAGGGCTGATCGGATCGCGACGATCGGATCGGCGGGACGGTGACGACGAGGCCGTCGACGCGCTTGCCGATCAGCTGATCGATGTGCCGCCGCTCGCGCACGGGATCGTCGGTCGCGTTGCACATGAAGACGGCGATGCCGTGATCGAAAAGTCGTCGCTCGAGCGCCTCGAGGATCGGAAATGTGAAGCGGCCGAAACTGTTGTCGACAAGATGCCGACCGTCATCGAGCGCGCTGAATGCAAGACTTTGCGCGAGGCTGTTGGGACGAAGTCGAGGTCGTTCGCAGCGGCGATGACACGCTCCCGGTTGCCTCGCGCCAGTCTGCCCTTTTCGTTGAGCGCCTTGGACACGGTGCCGACGCTGACT
>CAVZJZ010000022.1:0-45715 GCA_963775665.1 uncultured Alphaproteobacteria bacterium
GGGCTCGCCCGGTTGATCTCGTCGGCCATCAGGAGCTGCGCGAAGATGGGACCGCGGATGAAGCGGAACACCCGCTTGCCGTCGACCCCCTCCTCCATCACCTCGGAGCCGAGGATGTCGGACGGCATCAGGTCCGGCGTGAACTGCACCCGCAGCGCGTCGAGCCCGACGACAATCCCCAGCGTCTCCACGAGCTTCGTCTTGGCGAGGCCGGGAACGCCGATGAGGAGTCCGTGGCCGCCCGCCAGCAGGATGGCGAGCGTCAGATCGACAACCCGCTCCTGGCCGAAGATGACGCTGCCGATCTCGGCGCGCGCCGCGCCGACCCGCTCGAGCGTCGCGTCGATGTCGCGCGTCAGGAGACTGGGCCCTTCAGTGTCGGTCACGCTCATCCGTTTGTCCTTTGCGGCCCGATGCGGCCTCGCGTCAGGTTTCGCTTTGACGCCGGGCGCACTAGATTGAGGCGCGCCCTTCCGGCGTAACAAGTATCATGCCGATGTCCGATCTGCCCGTAAACCAGCGCCAGAATATGGCGGAGCCGGCGAAGTCCCCCGAGCAGGCGCTGAAGGGGCTCGCGGATGTCGCGGTCCGCGGCAAGCGCGGCCCCGCTCCGGTGCACCTGTGGAATCCGCCCGATTGCGGCGATATCGACATGCGCATCGCTGCCGACGGAACGTGGTTTTATTGCGGCTCGCCGATCGGCCGGCTTCCGCTGGTTCAGCTTTTCTCTTCAATTCTTCGTAAGGACGGCGAGCGCTACGTGCTGGTGACGCCGGTCGAGAAGGTCGGCATCCGGGTCGACGACGCGCCGTTCCTCGCGGTCGAGCTCACGGTCGAGGGCGAAGGCGCCGGCGTCGGCCTGACGTTTCGCACCAATGTGGACGACATGGCGGCCGTCGACGCTGAGCATCCGCTCCGCTTCGAGCATGGCGCGGCCGAGGGCCTCAAGCCCTATGTCCGGGTTCGCGGCGATCTTTGGGCGCTGGTCAAGCGGTCGCTCTATTACGATCTGGTGGCGCTCGGCGCGACCGAGCGCTGGCGGGACGAGCCGTGGTTCGGGGTCCGGTCGCGCGGACTCTTCTTCCCGATGTGCAAGGCCAGCGAGATCGAGGGGCTTTGAGCGCGCTTCGCCCGTCCGATCTGAACGCCGAGACCCTGCGCGCGCTGGCGCTGGGGCGGCTTCAGCCCAGGCTGGCCGTCGAAGACCTGGAGGCGGGCGCGCCCAAGGTCGGCGATTTCGCCCTGAACGGCCCGCCTCCAGGCCCCGACGTGCTGGCGCTCGCGCGCCCGGCCGCGGTGCTCGCGCCCATCGTCGCCCGGCCCGGCGGCCTCACCGTGCTGCTGACCCTGCGCTCCTCCCACTTGCGCGCCCATTCCGGCCAGATCGCCTTTCCGGGCGGCAAGATCGATCCGGGGGAGACGCCGCGCGAGGCGGCGCTGCGCGAGGCGCAGGAGGAGATCGGGCTCGACGAGCGTTTCGTCGAGCCGCTCGGCTGGCTCGACCCGTATCTCACCGGCACCGGGTTTCGCATCGCGCCGCTGGTGGCGCTCATCGACCCGTCCTTCGCCCTGACGGTGAACCGGCACGAGGTCGACGAGGCCTTCGAGACGCCGTTCGGCTTCCTCATGGACCCGGCCAATCACCAGCTCAATGAGCGCGAATGGCAGGGCAGAGTGCGAAAATACTACGTCATGCCGCATGAGGGCCGCTATATCTGGGGCGCGACCGCCGGCATCTTGCGGAACCTGTACGAGAGGCTGTTTTCCTGATGACCCGGGAGGTGCTCGAGCCGCTCGCGCTGTTCCTGATCCCCTTCGCGGCCTATGCGATCTACCTCCTTTTGCGCGCCCGCTACCCCCTCGAGGTCGAGCACTGGACGGGCCTGCGCGTGTCGATCCTGACGCTGATCGGCCTCGCCATCGCGGTCCTTGGCCTCGTCGTCGTCAATCTGACCGCGCCCCGCGGCCACGGGGTCTATGTGCCGGCGCATGAGCAGAACGGCGTTCTTGTGCCAGGCCGGATCGAATGAGCCGGATCGAATGACCGCCCTGCCGGGCCTCGCGAACGGGCGGCTCAAAGACCTCGGGCCGCTGACCCAGGGGCCGCTGGCCCGGGCGCTCGCAGCGCTGAACGGCGGGGGCGAGGAGACGCGGCTGATCGGCGGCGCGGTGCGCGATCTGGCGCTCGGCGAAGCGGCGCTCGATTTCGATCTGGCGACGACCGCGCCCCCCGACGAGGTGATGCGCCGCGCCAGGGCGGCCGGATTCAAGGTCGTCCCGACCGGCCTCGCCCACGGCACGGTGACGGTCATCGTCGACGGCCGGCCGATCGAGGTGACGACGCTGCGCGAGGACGTCGAGACCGACGGGCGCCACGCCAAGGTGGCGTTCGGCCGCGATTTTTCCGCCGACGCGCGCCGGCGCGACTTCACCATCAACGCGCTCTCGCTCAGCCCCGACGGAAAGGTCCATGATACGCTCGGCGGGCTCGACGACCTCGCCTCGGGCCGCGTCCGCTTCATCGGCGACGCGGACGAGCGCATCCGCGAGGACTATCTTCGCATCCTGCGCTTCTTCCGCTTCTCCGCCCGGTTCGGCGACGGCGCCGTCGATCGCGCTGGCCTCGCCGCGGCCATCGGCGGGCGCGGCGGCATGGCGCGGCTGTCGCGCGAGCGCGTGCGCGCCGAAGCTCTCAAGCTCATCGTCGCGCCTCACGCCGGCGAGGTCGTCCGGACGATGGGCGAGTGCGGATTTCTCGAGCCGCTGTTCGGCGGCCTCGCCTATCCCGGCCGCCTGACGCGCCTCATCGCCATCGAGGCGGCGCGCGGCGCCGGGGCGGACGCGATGCTGCGCCTCGCTTCGCTCGCGGTCGCCATCCCTGAGGACGCCGACCGTCTTCGCGAGCGGCTGCGCCTGACCAACGCCGAATGGCGCCGCCTCGCCTCGGCAGCCTCGACTCTGACCGGACTGCACGGAATTGAGGCGCCGCCCGCCGACGGGCGACTTGCGACGGCTGTTGTTCACGGCCAAACGCCGCGCCGCGCGCGACGCGCTGGCGCTGGCTCAGGCCGAATCGGGCGCGGGACCCGACGACCCCGCTTTCGCCGCAGCGGACCGGTTCCTCGCCGAGACGCCCGAGCCAAGGCTTCCGGTGCGGGGCGCCGACCTCGCCGCGCGCGGCGTTCCGGAGGGCCCCCGGGTCGGCGAGATCCTCGCCGCCTTTCGCGATCTCTGGATCGAGGCCGGCTTTCCGGCCGGGAAGGAGACTGTCGATCGCCTGCTCACGAAGGCGATAGAAGCCGGGGCCGGCACAGCCGTCATCGCAAGCGCCGTCATTGCGAGGAGCGAAGCGACGAAGCAATCCAAGGCGTCGTAGGGCATAGCACATCAGGCCGCACCCGATTCACACATTCCTCTTCTCGCGGGCCTCTTCGGGCGGCCACGTCGGCCCGTCGTCGTCAACCGGCTGCGCTGCCTACGCTTCGCTGCGGCCCTTCGGGTGACAACGCCGTCCCGACTTGGCGATTGTCTCACCGTGGCCTTTGCTGCGCGGACCCGGCCGGAACGCCGGTCCGATCAGCAAAGTCCATGGCTAATAACGGGCCTGGCCCGCGCGGAGGGGTCAAGGCGCGCGGACGCGCCCCGCGAAGCGGGCCCGGCCTTGACGCAGAGCACGGGTCAGGCGGCGCCCATGAAAGTGACGCGAGTGCTATCGGGGTCAATCCGCGAGTCCCCCTGACGGACCTTGCTAGGGCGTGTCCTCATTTGAGCCAAGCGAGGGCGCAGACCAAATGCAGGCCTGCGAGGAAATTGCGCGCGGTTTTCTCGTAGCGGGTCGCGATGCCGCGGAACTGTTTGATGAAATTGAAGAAGCGCTCGATGAGATTACGTTCGGCGTAGAGGGCGAAGTCGCAATCGCGGGTGACCTTGCGATTCGATTTTGGCGGGATGACCCGCTTGATGGCCCGGACTTCGAGGCTCTCAATAAAGCTGTTGGCGTCGTAGCCTTTGTCGCCAAGGAGGGCCTGGGGCTGCACTTGGGCCGCGAGTGCTTCAGCCTGGGTGATGTCGTGGACTTGTCCGCCGGTGAGGCGGAGCGCCAACGGGTTGCCCAAGGCGTCGACGATCACGTGGATCTTGGTGGTCGGGCCACCGCGCGAGCGGCCTATGGCTTGGTCGAAACCCCCTTTTTGAGGGCGCCCGCACTATGTTGATGAGCTCTGACGATGGTGGCGTCGATCATCGCGTATTCGTTGTCCGGGTCGTCAGCCAACGTCTTGAAAAGACTCTTCCATACGCCGCTCTTCGCCCACCGCGAGAACCGCGTGTGAATGTTCTTCCAATTGCCGAAGCGCTCGGGCAGATCGCGCCACGGCGCCCCCGAGCGGAACTTCCAAATAACCGCCTCGACGAAAAGCCGATTGCCCAACTCGCTGTTGCGACCGACGTGGCCCGGCCGACCCGGCAGCAAATGCTCAATCCGCGCAAACTGGTCGTCGCGCAATCCGTAGCGCTTCATCGAAAAGCCTCCCAAAAGAAGGCTCCCTACAAATCACGCTTTTGCTGATTTGCAAATCCCCTATTTGAGGACACACCCTAGGCCGTGGTGACGATCTAGGGAATGAGGGGATTCACAGGAGCGCGCAAATCAGATTCAACGCTGATTTTTGGAGGTCAGCGGTGGATTGCGACGCGCTTCGGGACGATCAATGGGAACGGCTGAAGGAGTTTGTGCCTGGGGGTCGGAAAGGCAAACGGGGGCCCCGCACCGACAATCGGCGATTTTTGAACGCGCTTTTGTGGATGGCCCGCTCAGGCGAGCGCTGGCGCGATCTGCCGGAGCGATTGGGCGACTACGCAACGGCGAAGCGGCGCTACTATCGGTGGATCGAGATGGGCGTTCTGGACAATATCCTCGCCGCGCTGACGCGCGAAGCCGATCTGGAGTGGTTGATGATCGACTCCACCATCGTTCGCGCACATCAGCACGCAGCCGGCGCCCGCCGGCAAAAAGGGGGGCGGATGCCCAAGGCCTTGGCCGCTCCCGCGGAGGCTTGAGCACGAAGATCCACGCCGCTGGCGACGCGCTCGGCAATCCAGTGCGCTTGATCGGTTCGCCAGGGCAGCGCAATGACATTGCCTTCGCACACGAGTTGGTCGACGGCTTCGCCGCAGACGTCACGATCGCCGACAAGGGCTACGATGCCGATCATCTCTGCGACCGGATCGCCGAAACCGGCGGCGAAGTCGTCATCCCGCCAAAGCGCAACCGGACCTTCAAACGGTCCTATGACGCCGACCTCTATAAGGAGCGTAACATCATCGAGCGCTTCTTCAACAAGCTCAAACAGTTCCGCCGTGTCGCGACCCGATACGACAAGCTGCTCGCCAACTTCATGGGCTTCGTCAAACTCGCCGCCATCGCGATCTGGCTCAAATAGTTAAATGGTCACCACGGCCTAGATCACGTCGTGATTTGATAAATCGTCACGAGGCGGAGCCCGAGGGCGGACGCGTCTCGCCAACAAGGAACCGGCGGACGTAAAAATGCGCCCCTCAATTCCGTCATGAAGTCTAGCCTTTTCAAAGGTTTAGGCGCAAGATTTGATACTTTGATACTTTGATACTTTGATACTTTCGCGAAGCCCGCCCGGCTTGTCGAGAGCGAGGCCCCGCCGGGGCGTGTTGCTTCTGAAAAGCATACCATCGCTTCGGCCGTCTGGCAAGAAATTGACGGTTTCTCGAAACAGACGCTTCTCGTCAGACGCTTGAAAACGACCGGCCCGAGACGCGATGCCTTCCTTTGTTGTTCACCGGCGCGGCCGCGTCGCTGCGTCGGCGGCCGCGGGGAGAGACAAACAGGAAAAGAGTAGTCGGACATTAAATTTGACAAACTCTATGGATTTATTAAAAGGCAGTGAACCTATCCGCCAGGAATGCCGTGACCGACGTTCTTCACGCCATCAATCCGCTCTATTCGGCCTCAGGCTTCGCCGTCGGCTTGCTGGTCGGCTTCACCGGCGTCGGCGGCGGCTCCTTGATGACGCCGCTGCTGGTGCTGCTGTTCGGCATCCACCCCGCGACCGCGGTCGGAACGGACCTGCTCTACGCGGGGCTGACCAAGATCAGCGGGTCCATGGTTCACGGGGCCAACGGCGCGATCGATTGGAGGGTCACGCGCCGGCTCGCCTCGGGAAGCGTGCCCGCCGCCGCGCTTACGCTCTGGACCCTCGCCCATTTCGGCGTCGACTCGAAGGGGACGAGCGTGGCGATCACCACGACGCTCGGATTCGCGCTGATCCTGACCGCCGTCACGCTGCTGTTCCGGAAGCGGCTCCTGAGGGCGGCCGCGGCGTTCTTCGACCAGCGGACCGACAGGGAAATCGCCGCGCTGACGACCGCGCTCGGCGCGGTTCTCGGCGTGCTGGTGTCGATCTCGTCGGTCGGCGCCGGCGCCATCGGGGTCACGGCGCTGCTGATGCTCTATCCCAAAATGCCGACCGTGCGCATCGTCGGATCCGATATCGCGCATGCGGTTCCGCTGACCCTCATCGCCGGCGCGGGGCACTGGTGGATCGGGTCGGTCGACTGGCCGCTGCTCGTTTCGCTGCTGGTTGGCTCGATTCCCGGCATCGCGATCGGAAGCTACTTCGCCTCCAAGGTGCCCGACCGCGTTCTGCGTCCGCTGCTCGCCGGCACGCTCGCGCTGGTCGGCGGCAAGCTCGTCTTCTGAGGCGCTGACAGGACGGCGGTCAGCTGCGAATGGCGACGATGAAGAGGCGCGGATAGGCCAGGAGAACCCTGCCGTCCGACTGGGCCGGATAGGCGTCCCGCAGCCCCTCCCGATAGCGGGCCAAGAACTCGCAGCGCTCGTCGTCGGAAAGCCATTCCAGGAACGGCTGCAGGGCCGAGCCTGCGAACCAGTCGGCTATGGCTTCCGGGCCGTCGAAGGCGTGAACATAGGTGGTCATCCACATATCGATCCGCGACGCGACCGGCCGCAGCCATTCGTAATAGTCCTCGAACGAGGAAATCATCGGCCGGGTCTTGGCGACCGGGACGAGACGCGAGGACCAAGGGCCCTCCGCCGCGACCATGCGCATCAGCGCATGGGACAATTCGCGCCCGGTCGAGGGCATTTGCACTGCGAACGCGCCGCCGGGCGCAAGCGTCGCGGCGAGACGCGGGAAGACCTCATGGTGGTTGGGCAGAAAGTGCAGCGCGGCGTTGGCGAAAATGAGTTGCGGCGGTTCGGCCGGCGCCCAATCCGCAATGTCCTGCTTCAGGAAACGCGCGCGCGGAAGGCGGGCGCGCGCATGGGCGAGCATCGAATCGGAAGTGTCGAGACCGATGATCTCGGCGTCGGGGAACCGGCGCGACAGAAGTTCGGCGCTGTTGCCGGGGCCGCAGCCCAGATCATAGACGACGCCGCGCCGAGGCGAGCGGCACGCGCGCCAGGAGATCGCGCGCCGCGAGCATCCGCTCGTCCTCGAACCTCATGTAGAGGCTCGGATTCCAGTCGCTCGAGGGCTGCGATGGCGCAGACGCGTTCTCGTTCTTTGAGCGGCCTACGACTGTTTGCACGGGGTCTCCAGACAGCGACAGAGCAGGTTTCCGACAGCGCCAGGATTCCCTGGGTCGACAGGACCCACCGACGCTCGCGGTCGTTTTGGGGCTTCTATCCGCCTTTGGGGGCGCGGTGGGTCGGAACGCTTTATGAAAGTCTATTAAAGTAGTCAACTGATATATTGAGACGCAAGAGTTGAAATCCGCCTGGTCCGCGCGACCTGTGACGGCCATCACAGCATCGGGGCGGCGGGCGTGGTTAATGGCGCGAGGCTTGGAAAACTCTGTGGGAAAGGGGTCAAGCTCGCGTGGAGGAAGTGCGTTGATTGTTATGGAGACCGTGATGAACGGGGTCGAGAAGCGCGCGGCGTTTTACCGCGGATATCTGACGGACGATCGCAGCTTTGTCCCGCTGACGATCGTGCTTGGCCTGACCGTCGCTATCTGGCTGCTCGTTTACCTCATCGGCGCGGTCGGGCATCCCTACAAACCACAGGCCGGTTTGCTGCGGCAGGCCCCTCCGCCGCCTGCGGCGATGGCGGGACGCCCCTGATGAACAGCTGGGACTCGGGCCAGCCGAGGAGCTGAGACGGCGAGGCGTATGTCCTCGCCGTCTCTTCCAGTTCGCCGCGGATATTGCGATAGCTGGCAAGCCGAAGGCGCGCTAGGCTGATCGAGGCGCGAGCAGTCTTCGATTCGGCTTTGATTTTGCGAAATCGCACATGAAACTCCGGTCCCTGCTGTTTGTGCCCGGCAATTCCGAGCGCAAATTCGCCCGCGCGGCCGGCTGCGGCGCCGACGCGCTGATCCTCGACCTCGAGGATTCGGTGGCGCCCTCGCAAAAGAGCCTCGCTCGCGACCTGGTCGCAAGCCTCATCGATCGGGGCGACAAGCGGGACTGGCGGTTCTTCGTGCGGGTCAACGCGCTCGACACCGGCCTCACTCTCGACGATCTGGCTTCGGTCGTGCGGCCAGGCCTCGACGGCATCATGGTTCCGAAGGCGAATAGCGCGGCCGACATCGAGCGGATCGGGCGCGACCTGGACGCGCTCGAGGCAAGGGCCGGCATGCCGCCGGGCGCGGTCAAGTTCGCCGTCGTGGCGACGGAGACGGCCAAGGCGATGTTCGCGCTCGGCTCCTATGCTCCGGCGCATCCGCGGCTCATCGCGCTGACCTGGGGCGCGGAGGATTTGTCGGCCGCGCTCGGCGCGACGGCGAACAAGGAGCCGGACGGCGCGTGGACGTTTCCCTATCAGGTCGCGCGCGCCCAGTGCCTGTTTGCGGCTTCGGCGGCGGAGGTTGCGCCAATCGACACCGTCTTCGTCGACTTTCGCGATCTCGAGGGCCTCGAGCGCGATTGCCGGCGCTCGCGGCGCGACGGCTTTGTCGGGCGGATGGCAATTCATCCCGATCAGGCGCCCACGATCAACCGCAGCTACGCGCCGTCCGAGTCCGAGATCGAGCACGCGCGAAAGATCGTCGCCGCCTTCGACGCCAATCCGGGCGCAGGGACGCTCGGCGTTGATGGCAAGATGGTGGACATTCCGCACCTGAAGGCGGCGATCAGGACTTTGGCGTCCATCTGAGAAGCAAATTGGAGAGGGGTGTCTGCCGGGTCGGTTTTTGCGCGCAGCCCGGTCATGGTGGGCGATGCAGGGATCGAACCTGCGACCCCTCCCGTGTGAAGGGAGTGCTCTACCGCTGAGCTAATCGCCCGGGCCTTGAGTGCGGCCCTGCTTTACGGCCCGCCTCCTCGCCAAGTCAAGACGGGCTCGGATTGATGAAGGGCGCGGTCCCCGCTAGAGAGCGCGGGCAAGGACACAGACAATGCTGCCATGAAGGCATCGGTTTTCGGTTTTCAGCGCGCCTATCGTCTCACCCCCATTCGCGGGCAAGCGGACGATGTCGTCTCGAAGCTGCGCATTGGCGGCGGCGCCTCGAGTCAGATCGTGCTTCTGCCGTATTCGAGCGGCCTCGGCTATTTTGTTGTGCCGACGAGCGGGAAGACGCTTGCGATCGAAACCGACGACTTTCGCACCGAGACGCTCGGTCTTCCGACCTCGCTCTGGGTGCGATTGCGGCTGGCCCTTCTGTTCAAGAAGAAGAAGTACCTGCAATTCGAGCAATTCTCCCTGTTCTCCCACGGCGTCAAGCCGGAGCGCAAGCGGTTCACGACCTTCAACCAGCACCTGTTCAATACCGGAGTCGCGCTCGAAGGCGATTTGGTGGCCAGGCATCCGGAACTCCTGACCGGCTGGGCGGCAATCGAGCCTCATGAGCGGACGCAACGCGCCCCGGGAGCGCCAAACGCAGCCGCGATTGTCGTCCATCTCTACTACGAGGACACCTGGCCCGACATCGCCGAAGTGCTGAAGCGTCTGACCATTCCCTTCGACCTCATCGTCACGACGGTTCCGGGCCGCGAGCGCCTGATTGAAGCCGTCCGCCGCGATTTTCCCCACGCCGACATCGAGGTGATGGAGAACCGCGGGCGCGACGTGCGCCCGTTCCTGGTCTTGCTGGAGAGGGGCCGTCTCGATCGCTATGCTTATGTCTGCAAGGTTCACGGAAAAAAATCGAGCGACGGCGGGCGGATGTCCTATATGGGCTCGCTCTGGCGGCGACGGCTGTTGTTCGACCTGCTGGCGGCGCCTGGACTTGCCAATTCGATCGTCGAACGGTTCGAAGGCGACGCCTCGATCGGCATGATCGGCCCCCGCGCCTTTCGCCTCCCCAGCGAAAACTATTCCGAGGCGCTCTCATGGTCGGTCAATCGGCCGATGGTGCTCGCGCTTGCGGCGCGAATGGGCGTTCCGGCGGAGCGGTTCCGATTGGATTTCTTCGGGGGAACGATGTTCTGGGTCCGTCCGGAGGCGCTGCGCCCCTTGCGCGAGTTCGGCCTCGCCGAGATGTTCGAGGAGGAGAAGGCGCTGCTTGACGGGGGACTCGAGCATGCGACGGAGCGATTGTTTGCGACGTCGGTCGTCGCGGCGGGGTACAGGCTCGCCAACAGCGACGGCTCCGAAGTCTCGGTCGACGGCGGATCTCGCCCGGCGACCACGCCGGCCCAGATTGGTTGATCTTCGCCGCGTTTGAGGACCTGGTGAGAGCGGCGACAGAGTGACGCCGGACTCGCAAGCCTAGCTCAGCGGCCGTTGTCAATCCGATGTACGCTCTCTCCAGCGCTGAATTCGACGGGCATCGTGCACTGCACCCGCGCTTGCAAAGGCGTTGACGCTGCGACGTCCGCGGGCTCTCGTTCGACGGACGCCGCCGCGATTTCGAAGGTCACGGCGTCGGCGAGCCGCCGCCCGATCTCGGTCCAATTGGTCTGATAGGCTGTCAGCGTCGGAATGAGATATTGCGCGCGCGCCTCCGGCAAGAGGCCGAGGATCGAAATGTCCCGGCCGGGGCGGAGACCCGCTTCGTCGAGGCGGCGATAAAGCGCAACCGCGTGCATGGAGTCGCTGACGAGCACCGCGGTCGGCCTCGGATCGGCCGCGAGCAGCGCGTCGGCGGCTTCGAGACCGCCTCGCTCACCCGCAGGACGGCGCAAGTCCCATTGTTTGTCGACAGGAAGGCCGTGCGCCCGCATCGCCCGCCGGTAGCCCGTCTCGACGAGATCGAGATAGTTGGTGTGATGGTCGGGCAGCGCGAGCCCGATCCGGCGATGCCCGAGCGCCACAAGACGCTCGACCGCGCCTTCGACCGCCGCTTCGAAATCGGGATCGACCCATGCGTGTTGGGCCGCCGCTCGCGTCCGCCCGAACGTGACGAACGGTTTGGCGAGCTTTGTCAGATAGTCGACCCTCGGATCGAAGCTCTCTGTGTCCGCGATGATCAAAGCGTCGGAGAGGCCGCGTTCGGTCACGCGCCGCAGCGCGCCCAGGCGGTCGTCCTTCCCACCCTCGAGAAAGATCGCGAGATCGAGATCATGCTCACCGAGCCTCCGCTTCAGGCCATCGAGGACGGACAGGAACACCGTATTGATCAAGGCGTTGTCCGAGCCGACCGGAACGATCATGCCGATCAGATCGGTTCTGCCGCGCCTGAGACTCCGCCCGGATTGATTGGGGGAATAGCCGAGCTTCGCCGCCGCTTCGCGCACGCGTTCGCGGGTCAGAGGGTTGACGTCGGCGCGGTCGTTCAGCGCGCGCGACACCGTGCCGATCGAAATGTCGAGATGCCGGGCGAGTTCGCGAATTCCGATCAAGGCTTTACGGCATCCTGAGGCGGCGTGAGGCTTGAAGTCGGGGGTGGCCCGGCCGGTCTCGTCTTAGAGGCGCGCGACCCGGATTGACAAGGCGGCGGATCGCCGCTAGGGTCGTAAACGTTTACGGTTGTCCGCCGAGCCGGGCAAGCGCGGGAGAGAAAGCGTCGATGGAGCTGAAGGCCGCCCTCGTCGGCTGTGGCGCAATGAGCCGGGTCTGGCTGGAGGCGGCCGCAAAAATCCCTGACTTGCGCATCGTCGGCCTCGCCGACCTGGATGTTGAACGCGCCAAAGGGCGCGCCGAAGAATTCTCGCTGAAAGACGCCCTCATCGCCAGCGACATTCAGGCGCTGATCGCCGGGAGCAGCCCCGATCTCATCTTCGACGTCGTCGTGCCTTCGGCCCGTCATGACGTCGTCTCGGCAGGTCTGGCGGCGGGCTGCCATGTCTTGAGCGAAAAACCCATGGCCGAGACGCTCACGGACGCACGCGATCTTGTCGAGCGGGCAAAGGCGGCCGGGCGGATCCACGCCGTCGTGCAGAATCGCCGCTATCTCGCCGGCGTTCGTCGCATTGCGCGCGCGCTGCGCTCCGACGCGATCGGCGCGCTCACCAGCGTTCACGCCGACTTCTTCCTCGCGCCGCACTTCGGCGGGTTTCGCGAGGAGATGGATCATGTGCTGCTGCTCGACATGGCGATTCACGGCTTCGACGCTCTGCGCTGCATGACCGGGCTGACCGCGGCGGGCGTCTATTGCCGGGAATGGAATCCTCCGCATTCCTGGTATCGGCAGGGCTCGTCGGCGGCGGCGATCTTCGAACTCGGGAATGGCGCGGTCTTCGTCTATCGCGGCTCCTGGTGCGCGCAAGGATTGGGCACGTCCTGGGAATGCGCCTGGCGTTTCGTCGGCGCGAAAGGGACGCTGACATGGGACGGCGCCGATCAGATCCGGATCGAGGTTCTGGGCGCAGGCGACCGCAACGGCCTGTTCGACCCTTTGACCTCGATCGAGCCGCCGCTACTTGCGACGGAGGACCGCGTCGGCGGCCATCTTGGCGTCCTGATGGACTTCGTTGCGGCGGTCCGGTCGGGAAGCGAGCCCGAAACCGTCGGACGGGACAACATCCGTTCGCTCGCGATGGTCTTCGGCGCCATCGAGAGCGCGGGGGCCGGCCGGCGCGTGGAGATCGTCATTTGAGCGGGACATCAAAGAGAGCGTTGCTCGATATTCGCATCGGCACCATGATTCGGGCTAACGCGCCGGATCCCGCCGCCTATGTGCGGCAGATCGTCGGACTCGGGTTCGAGAGCATCGAGCCCTTCTTCTGGCAGACCATGAACAAGGACCTGCCGCTGCTGGCGCAGCAAATTCGCGAGGCGATCGGCGACGCCGACGTGACCATCGACACGCTCGGCATGTTCGGCAACCCGCTCGAGCACGGCGATCTCGACCGGCAGACGCTTGCCGGTTGGGAAGCCCTCATCGACAATGCGCGCCATTTCGGCGCCCGGACGATTGCGGGCTTTACCGGCCGCGTGCGCGGCCAGCCGATCGAGGCGAGCCTGCCCCAATTCAAGACAGTCTGGGGCGAGCTTTCGCGCCGCGCCGCAGACAAGGGGGTGCGCCTTGCGTTCGAGAATTGCGCGATGGACGGAAACTGGGCGACCGGCGACTGGAACATCGCCCACAACCCGGACGCCTGGGAGCTCATGTTTGACGCCGTTCCAAGCGACAATCTCGGCCTGGAGTGGGAGCCCTGTCACCAACTCGTCTATCTGATCGATCCTCTGCCCCAGATCCGCAAATGGGCTCCAAAGTTTTTCCATGTTCATGGCAAGGACGCGACCGTCCGTTGGGACGTCATTCGCGAGCATGGCGTTTTCGGCAAATACCCGTTCGTCCAAATGCGCACGCCAGGCTTCGGCGACACCGACTGGACGCGCGTCATCAGCGAACTGAGACTCGCCGGCTATGTTGGAACGATCGATATCGAGGGCTGGCACGACCCGGTCTATCGCGAGGACCTGGAGATGACGGGCCAGGTCCGTGCGCTCGAGTATCTCAAGCAATGCCGGGGCGGCGCGCGCTTCGTCGCCAATCCAGCCTGAGCAGCGACTTTCACCGCTGGCCGTCGAAACCGGCCGGCACAACAGCGGCGTAAAGCCGTAGCAAGCGGGAGGAGTGAGATGAAGCGGAGCTTGATTTCGGATTGGCGCGGCGCGACCGCGCTGGTTCTGGCCGGCGCAGCCCTTCTTGGCGCGGCTGGCGCGGCGGACGCCGCGGCGTTGCGCGACAAATGGTGCAGCAAGGTGCACCTGCGCTTTTTTGTCGGCGGCGCCGAAGGCGACGCTTTCGGCACCATCGTCTACAACGGCGCGCGCCAGGCTGCGGCCGACACCGGCGCGCAGGTCGACTATGTCTTTTCCGGCTGGGCCAACGAAAAGATGACCCAGCAATTGCGCGAGGCGGTCGCGGCCCATCCCGACGGCATCGCCATGATGGGGCATCCGGGCGAGGCCGCAATCCTCCCGCTGGCGCAAGAGGCCGCCAAGCAGGGCATCAAGATGATGTACCAGAACGTGCCCGTGCCGGCGGCGGTCGACAAGGTCGGCGGCGGCTATATCGGCGCGCAGCAGGCGCCGCAGGGCCATGCGCTCGGCGTCGAGATGCTGCGCCGATTCGGCTTCAAGTCCGGGGACCTGGCGATTGTGATCTTGGCCTCCAACGACGTGATCCGCAACGCGCGCGAAGAGGGCACCGCCAAGGCGCTCGAGGAAGGCGGAGTCAAGGTTGTCCGCCTCTCCAGCGTGCCGGAATGGGCGGCCGATCCGAACCTCGCCATACCCGTCATCACCGCCGCCTTGCAGGCCAATCCGACTGCCAAGGCGATCGTCTATCCCGGCGGCCAGCAGCTCGGCAACGCGGCCACCTACATGAAAGCCGCCGGCAAGAAGCCGGGCGAGGTCATCAATGTCGGCTTCGACACGAGCCCCCAGATCGTCGAAGCGTTCAAGAGCGGCTGGGTGCAGCTGACCGCCGACCAGCAGCCGTTCCAGCAGGGTTATCTGCCGATACTTAGCCTCTGCGAGCAGATCGTCTACGGCCTCGCGCCGATCAACGTCGACACCGGCGCCGGCTTTGTGACGCCCGAAAATTACAAGGCCGTCGCCGACCTCGCGACCGAGGGCCTCCGTTGATGTCTTGAAGTCTCCGGCGCGCCGATCGCGGCGCGCCGGACTCTCACGTTGCTTGATGAGAGGCGGCTATGGTCGAACGGCTGATCGAGCTTAGGAGCATCGCCAAGACCTACGGCCGGGTATTCGCGGTTGGCGGCGTCAACTTCCACGTCGACCGTGGCGAGGTCGTCGGCCTGCTCGGCGACAACGGCGCCGGCAAATCGACGCTGATCAAGATCCTCGCCGGCGCAATCCAGCCGACCAGCGGCGAAATCCTGGTGCGCGGCAAGCGCGAGACGCACTGGAACGCGTCGCGCTCGCGCGACGCCGGCATCGAGACCGTGTTTCAGGACCGCGCGCTCTGCGTCCAGCAGACGATCATCCGCAACATCTTCCTCGGGCGCGAGCTGACCAATGCGCTCGGCTTCCTCGACGGCGCGCGCGAACGCGCCGAGGCCGAGCGGCTGATGCGCGAGATCGGCTTCACCTCGAAAGTGTTCTCGCCCAACTCGATCGTCGGACAGCTCTCGGGCGGCGAGCGGCAGGGCGTCGCGCTCGCGCGCGCCATCTACAACAAGGCGGACCTGATCGTGATGGACGAACCGACCACCGCGCTGTCGCTGACCGAAACCGAAAAGGTGTTCCGCTTCGTGCGCGCGGTCCGGTCCGGCGGACGCTCGGTGCTGTTCATCGGCCACAACATCCACCACGTCTTCGACATCGCGGAGCGCTTCGTCGTGATGGACCGGGGCACGGTCGCGCTGCAGGCGACCAAGGAGGAGGTCGGCTCGGCCGAGCGCCTGATCGCCTATATGGAGCGCCTCGCGCATCCGCAGGGAATCGAGATTCCGCCCTCGCCTGGCCATCAGGCCGGAGGCGGCGGCATGACGCGCCTCGCTGGAGCCGATCGAAGCGCGCGCCCAGCCGGTCGCGGCGCCCGCCCGAAAGCGCGCTCAGGCGCTTCGCCGACCGCAATCGCGCGGCGCTCGGCACCTTCGCCGTGTTCGTCGTGATGATCGCGATTTTCATGGCCGCGAGCCCGTCGGTGTTCCTGCACTGGCCGATCTACAATTCGGTTCTCGTCACCCTGCCGGTCGCGCTCTGCCTGGTCGTGCCGCTGGTGTTCGTCGTCACGGTCGGCGAGATCGATCTTTCGTTCCCGGCCACAATGGGATTCTCGGCCTGGATCTTCGCGCTCATCGTGCAGGCGGGTTTCAGCCCGTTCCTCGGCATCGTCGCGGCGCTCGCGACCGGTATGGCGCTCGGCGCCGGCGTCGGCGCCCTCGTCGTGACCGCGGGCCTGTCGTCGCTGATCGCGACGCTCGGCATGAACTACATGCTGCGCGGCTTCATCATGATCGTCACGCAGGGCAAATCGATCGCGCTGCTCGAATTGCAGGATTCGACGGCTGGCGCGATGTTCTCGAGCGAGATCTACGGCGTTCCGGTGCAGATCTTTTGGGCGCTGGCGTTTGTCGTGTTCGCGGGCCTGTTGTTCAATCGCCACCGATTCGGCGCAAGAGTGCGCGCAGTCGGCGACAACCCCGACAGCGCCTCTCAGATGGGGATCAACGTTGCCCGGGTGCGCATCTCGACCTTCGTCTTCATGGGCCTCGGCGCCGCGCTCGCGGGCGTGCTCTCGACCATGGTCAACTTCACCTGGTGGCCGACGACCGGCGACGGCTACCTCCTGCCGGCGATCGCCTCGGTCTTTGTCGGCGGCACGCCGACTTGGGGCGGCGTCGGCACCGTCGCCGGCGGCGCGATCGGCGCGCTCACCGTCTCGTTCATCCAGAGCGGTATTGTCGCTGCGGGCCTAAGCGGCTTCTACGTCCAGTTCTTCAACGGCCTCATCATCATCCTTGCTCTGCTCGGCCATCGTTGGAACCAGAAGCGGTATCGCTAGGACGCGGGCGGGTCCACTGGATCTGCGAGGCTCCGGATGGAAGATCCGGGAATCTCAACGGTTCAATGGACGCAGGGGACGCTTCCGCACGGCTCGGCGTCGGGGGCGCGCTCGACGAATTTCGTGCTTGAATTGAGCAGCTTGCGGTTGTTGAGGGTCGTCTCATTGGCCGGATCAAGTTTCAAGGCCTTGTCGAGCAGGGCGCTGGCTTTTCCGAGATCGCCGCGCAACATATACGAGTATCCTTCGTTATTGAGAAGGCTGGGCGTGTCGCCGGTTAGCTTGACGGCGGCCCCGTAAGCCCGATCCGCCAGGTCGAATCGCCCCAGCCTGTCATAGCTTGCCGCCAGTCCGACCCAGGCTGTCGGGTCCTTCGGCGTTTTTTCGACCGCGTCCTGAAAATATTGCTGTGACAGGCCGAAGTTCCCTTCGTAGAAGCGCTGAACGCCGAGCCTCACCGGTTCGTCTGACCGATAATATTTGACGTCGCTCGGGTTTTGCCCGGCCACCGCGTTGGGGATCGGCGTCGGCGTGAGCCCCGTCTGATTGCAGCCGCTTAACTGGAACCCGCACAGCGTCGCCAAAAGCAGACACGCCGCGCGATGAGCGCCCGAGCGGACGGAAATTCCAGCTCTCATGATCCTTCGATCCGCGTTCGTTCAACAGGCTCTTGGGTTCCGGCCCGCCTGTTTCGGGCATGGGCCGGGCGGAGGATCGCCCGGTCCGCGCTGCAGTGTTTCGCATGAGCCTTGCGCCAGTCGTTCGTGTTGATGCGGAGGCGACCGCCAACGCTGCGCCGCTGCGCCCCGCAAGCGCCGAACTTGGGCGCGGACTCAGCTGAGAATGCTGCCGGGATTTAGGCCGCCCGGCTCACAGAACCAGACGGGGCTTGCTCCCGTTGGCGACGCCCGCGCACAGCTTCATCATATCGCTCGAAAGATTGCTCGCCGCCTGCTCGGCGAAATTGAGAGCCTGCATGGACCCCCTGTGGTATTGGTTCAATGCGGCGTTTGAATTGGTGGTCAAAAGATTGAGGTCCGTCTCGCATGTGCCCGATGTGCAGCTGTTGTCATTATAGTAGATCGTACTGACCGAAATTCCGTCCTGACCGGCCGTCGTCGCCAGCGTCTGCGCGTTTGACAGGAGCTGATTGTTCCCGGTGTTGCCGGGACCGGCCGGGCAATTCTGACCGGCGATCGCGCTCGTGTAGGTCGAGCAATTGGGATCGCCGTCGGTGATGATGATCATTTCCATTGTGCTTCCGCTATTCACAAACTCGCCGCACGAGCCCGAGTTGGGACACAATTGATTGATCGCCGCCTGCATCCCCGCGCCGATGTTGCTGCCGCTGCAGACATAGGGGGTCGTCGTCCAGGTCGGCGGACCGCCGCCGACAGATTTGCAGCCGACCGGCGTCGTGGACGGCGTGCCGGTGGTGCTCATTGTCGTGGTGTTGTTGATCGTCGGGTAAGTCACCCAATTCGAGGAGGTCGGCGCGGTCAGCGGATAGTAGGGGGCGGTGTATGTTGGGTTCCCCGTTACCCAGCCGGTGGGCTTCCAGCCGGTCTGCGGCGAATTGCCGGTCATTTCGGTGAGCCCGAATAGCGAGTTGCTTGAGCCGCTCAATTTGAAATAGGCTGCGCAGTCCTGGATCGCGGTCTGGGCGTATCTGAAGCACGCGGTCCCTTGATAAGTGCATGAATTGGCGAACGAGCTCGATATGTCCTGGACGATGACCAGCTTTGCCGCGCCGCCCTGCAACGAACCATTGACGCCCCCCGAACTGGCGCCCGTGGACGTGAAGGCGGCCGTGGCCGTAGCGGTGAGCGACATGCTTGAAAACGCCGCTCCGCTGGCGACAATCGCCAGCATTGGCGTGAAAAAGGTCGTCGCCGTCATCCGCGTTGTCACCTGCACCGCGTTGGCGAGGAGCGTGCTGCTGCTGGTGATCGGGGTGAAGACGCCCAATGTGCTCCAGTTCCCGACGACGATGTTCGAATTGCTGAGAATGGCCGAGCTTCCGGCTCCGACGGGCTGATTGTATCTCTGGGACGTGCCCCCCGCGAGCGCCAGCGCCGATGTACACAGTTGAAGCGTATTGCTGGCGCAGGGGGTGCTCCCCATGGAGTTCTGGTAGGCGCCGATATACTGCACTCCGGCGAGCGCTGCGGCGTCCGCGGCAATCTGAAGCTCGTTTTTCTGGGCATATAGATAAGTCGCGTCAATGGATAGCGTCATAAAGCCAACGAATGCAGGAAGCATCACCGTCAGCATGACTGCGATGGCTCCTCTTTCATCTTTTAGTAGCGCCGTTATCCGGCGAGAATTCTTGCGTTGTTCTGTCATGACTAGGCTCAGCGGTGACGGGCTCAGCAGCTCTGGTTGCTGACCGTGGTCGTTACGGGGCCGGCGGCCGGACACACGAATTCTTCCTGCAGCGTCGCGGAGGCGGACAGGGTCAGGCCGGTCACCGTGCCGAGATAATTGACCAGAGACGCTGGCGCCGCGGGCGTGGTGATCGTCATCGTGGCGATCCCGTAGGTTCCTGCGGGAGTCCCCGCGCCTGTACAACCGGAAAAGTAAGTCAAGGTGAATGTGTAGGAGAAATTGCTTCCGTGGAGCGGCACGGCGCTGCAGGCGTTGGTGATGGTGCTGGAGGCGACGCCGCTGGGCGAAGCGGGCGGCCCGTCTACCGCCCAGCTTCGCGCCGCCTGCCGCGCTGCGATCAGCATGTTGTTCTGGACGTAAAAGATGTTTCCCCATTCGATGACGCCGAACATGACCATAAAAAAGAGCGGCGCCATGACGGAAAATTCGACGAGCGGGCTTCCGCGCTCGTCGCGGATGAGATCGTCGAGAAAGTGAAGAGTGAGACGAACCACGGTGCAACCCTGCATAGAAAGTCCAGCCGCGCTTTCGAATGACGGCTGTCAGGGACTGTATCTGGCTAAGATTAAGAGCGGGTTATAAAGGTATCGCAGCCGATCTGGGACAAAGACATCCATGGCCCCGGGGACGTCCGCGCCATGGAACTCTCAAAGTCAGGTTAATGCATCACCTTCAAAAGTTTCAGTACAATTGGCATCATGATGATCGCCAGGATCACAGGAAAAATTCCCAACGCCATCGGGATCACCATTTTCACTGGCAATTCATTTGCTTTCGCTTCCGCCAGCAGCATTCGCTTGGAACGCATCTCGTCGCTAAAGACGCGCAGCGACGCGGCAACGTCGCCGCCGAGCTCGAGCGAGTGCCGAAGCACGGCGACGAACGACGCCGCTTCGTCTAATCCAAGCCGGTCCGCGAGCCCATTCAACGCTTCGATCGAACTTTTCCCCGCGCGCATCTCCGCTCCCATCAGGTCGATATTTCGACCAAGCGCGGCGCTTCGCTTGCCTAGTTGGTCCCTGATCCGGTCGAACGACGCTTCCACGCTGAGGCCTGCCGTCACGCAAACCGTCAGCAGATCGAGAAGGTCGGGAAATATCACCCGATATTCGCCCATCAGCTTCGTCTGTCTCCGCGAAAGATAGGCGTCTGGTCCCAGCACACCGACGCCCGCGGCGATCGCCACTGCAAGCATGACAAAGCCAAACGGGGTTGTTGGCAGGAATAACTCTGCCACGACAAATGTCACGCAAGGCAGCACAAAGACTGTACAGATACGAGCAAAAACGTAGTACCGAATCGCCGCGGGTTTGAAAAATCCGGCCCGCACCAAGTCACGTCTCAGCTTTCTTCTAAGCTTGCCGTCAACGCCAAATCGCTCTTCGGTGAACGTCTCCTTCACAAATCCGTCAAACAGGCCTTGCGAATGCTTTGCCGACGCTTCGATCGGCGCCGTTTCGGGGGCGAGCCGCCGCTGCAGCCGGTTTCGGTTGAGGACAAATTCACCGGCGACAAACGCCATCCCGGCAACCGCAACAAAAGCGGTCGAGACGATCGATAAAAAGACGATGTCCATTGTGCGATGCCTATACTTTGAAGTTAACCATCCGGTAAATAAATATATTCGCAACAATGAGAGACACGCCGCTATAAAGCAGCACGGGGCCGAGTAAAGGACTTCCGGTCAATTCGTCGAAATAACTCTTGGACATCAAGCTGACTACGCCTATAAGAATAAACGGCATAGCGCTGAGAATCCATGCCGATAGTCGACCTTCACTGCTCAATGCTCTGATCTTGAGTTTGAGCGTGAAGCGTTCCCGCATCAGAGTGGACAAGCGAGCCAAGACGTCGGCGAGATTTCCTCCCGTCTTGCCTTGAACGGTGACGGCGATCACCAGAAGATGCAAATCGTCCTGGCCCACCCGGCGAAACAGATTGTTGACCGCAATTTCCATATTCTGGCCGAACGACATCTCGTCCGCGGTCATCCCGAATTCGGTGCCGATGGGATCCTGCATCTCGCGGGCGACAAGCTCGATGGCGGTCGTGAACGGGTGCCCGATGCGAAGGCCGCGGACGACGATGTCCAGGGCGTCTGGAAGCTGTCTGGCGAAACGCTCGATCCTTTTTCGGCGGGCCCGAATGAAATACAGACCGACGAGAGCCGGCCCGATGGCCAAGCCGACGATCGCTGCGATCCACATGCTGATGGACAGAAGCGACAGCGCGACGGCGATGACAACGCCAGCCAGCGAGGTCCAGAGCGCCAAACTAAGCGTGGACACACTCATGCCTGTTTGAACAAGGAAGTCGTTCAAGCCGGCGAATGTGGAATTGTCGCTCACCCCGCGCTCGTGGCGGAGAATGTCGAAGACCTCGCTCTTGGCGGCGTTCCGTTCGCTCAGGGCAAGCCGGCGATTTACAGCTTTTTTGGCGCCGCGCATCCCAAATACGAGCCAATACAGGCTCTCGATCCCGAGGATCGCCGCGGCAAACACAAGTCCGTAGATCAGCCAAAGCTCATTCACCGGCGGAACTCACAGATTTCGTGCGGGATCAAAGTGGGTTGGGGGAATTTCGATGCCGTAGGCCTTGAGGTCCGCGAGAAATTGCGGGCGAATTCCAGTCGCCTTGAAAACACCGCGGATCTTCCCATCAGCATCCGTATATTCCTTCTTGAAGGCGAAGATCTCGTGCATCTGAATGACGTCTCCCTCCATGCCCGTGACCTCGCTGATGCTCGTCACGCGGCGGCTGCCGTCGGGAAGTCTCTGGGCCTGGATCACCAACTTCAAAGCGGATGCGATTTGGCTGCGGATCGCGCCGAGGGTCATCGGCATCCCCGCCATGCCGACCATCTGCTCGAGCCGCTTCAGCGCGTCGCGCGGTGAATTGGCGTGAATCGTGGTCATCGACCCTTCGTGGCCGGTATTCATCGCCTGCAGCATGTCGAACGCTTCTTCGCCGCGGCACTCGCCGATGATGATGCGATCAGGGCGCATTCGCAGCGCATTTTTGAGAAGATCGCGCTGCCGGACTTCGCCCTTGCCCTCGATGTTTGCCGGGCGCGTCTCCATGCGTCCGACATGTGGCTGCTGCAGCTGCAATTCGGCCGCATCCTCGATCGTCAGGAGACGCTCGCGAGGCGGAATGTAATTGGACAGCGCATTGAGAAGTGTCGTCTTGCCGCTTCCCGTTCCTCCGGAGATGATCGCCGAGGTTTTGCCCTGAACCGCGGCCGCAAGGACCTCGACCATCGCCGGCCTCAACGCGCCGACGTCGACGAGCCGCTCCATGTTGAACGCTCGCTCGGCGAACTTACGAATGGAGATGAGCGGCCCATCCACGGCGACGGGCCGGACCGCGACATTGACGCGTGAGCCGTCCGGCAGACGCGCGTCGACCATGGGCGAGGATTCGTCGACGCGCCGGCCCACGGCTGCGACAATCTTGTTGACGATGCGCAGGAGATGCGCCTCGTCCTTGAAATGGATCTTCGTCTCCTGGAGCTGGCCAAACCGCTCGACAAAGCATCTCTTGTGCGTGTTGATCAGGATGTCGCTAACCGTTGGGTCTTTCAACAGCGGCTCGATCGGGCCATAGCCCCTCATTTCGTCGATGATCTCGTTCGAGAAAATATCGAGCTCTTTCTGATTGAGCGACAGGCTTTCCTCGCGTGCATAATTTCCGACATATGTCCGGACTTGGCGCGCGAGTTCCTCTGGCGGCAATTTGTCGAGCGCCGCCAGATTGAATTCGTCGATGATCAGCGCATGCAGTTTCAGCCTTTCGTCGAGCAGGCTCGGGCGGCGCGCAATCATATCTGCGTAGTGATCTTCCGGGCGGATTGCGGGGGGCGGCTCGCTATTCGCCTCAGGAACCGCACGCTCCGTCTGAATCTGTTTCTTGTTGCCAAAGAAGCTCATTGACGCTTACTCCCGTGCGCTGCACGACGGGTACGATATGGGCTCGACTTCCTTTGCAGCGTGACAACGTCGGCGCCGCAAGTTGAGCATAAGGTGAAGAATTCGCTGCCCGCCGTTTGCGCGGCGGTGGCTGACCGCGCAATGCGCCCGAGCCGGCTAGCGCAGTCGCGACTGGCCATCGGCGCGGGTTGAAGCCGGTTTCAGCGCGGTGCAGTAAGCCGCGATTGCGGCAATGTCCTTGACCGCCTTGTCCGAGGGATGGGCAAGGGTGATCGGAGTCCCGATGTTGACGCACTCAAGCGCGACGCGCGTGTTTCTGACGAACATGAGCTTCTCTTCGCGCAGGATTCGCGTGATGTGATTGGCTCTGGCGACCTTCCCGAGCACCCCGAATTCGCACCGATTGATGATGGCCCGCACATCGGCGCTGACGCCATTTTCCGCGCGGATGGCGGTCAGCGTTTCCGAAACCTGCCTGAGGCCGGGAATGGTGTTGGCGCCGGTGACGAGAATTCCGTCCGACGCGGTCAACACGGGAAGCGTCCACGCATGGAACGAAAGCGGCATGTCGACGACAATGAAGGCAAAGCGATCGGCCATTCGCTCCAGCAGCGCCGAGAGGGCGTCGACGGTCGGATCGGGCGCGCCCAATGGATTGCGCGGCGCTGCGAAAACCTCCAATCCGCTCGAATGCTCGCTGGCGAAGACCCCGAGCAACTGGTCGTCGAGCCGCTCCGGCGCGGCTATGATCTCGTCGACCTGGACCTTCGGCTTGATATCCAGATAGTCGCAAACGTGGCTGGATTGGAAATCCAGATCGATAAGCGCGACCTTGCCGTCCTTTGCCGACGGACGATCGAGCAGATGAATGGCGGTCTCGATCGCAAGCGTCGAATTGCCGACGCCGCCGGCGCTCGGAATGAAGGACACGACGACCGGCCGCCGCTCGTCGTCCGCTGCCGACGCGCCGACGCGTCCGAGGACGTCGAGGACTTCCTGCTTCAGTCCGGTCTCGGCCACCCATTCGGCATTGCCGGACTGAATGAGCCGCTTGTAGTCCCTGGCGGAAATCTCCCCGCTGACGACAATGAAGAAGATCTCGGGATAGCCTGCTACCGCGTCGGCCAGATTTGAGAAGTAGCTTTTTTCCGTCGAGGCGGCGACCAGAATGACGAATGAGCGCCCTGCGTTCTTGAACGACCGCTGTCCAATGTCCTCGATCCTGGCCACGCGGGCGAGGTCCGGGATCGCAGGTTTGAGATTCCTCTCGACCTCGTCGAGCCTCTCCTCGTCGCCGCCCGCATTCAAAAGGTAGATCGACATGTCCACACGCAGTTTCGATTGCTGTCGGCTCTAGTTCGCCGGCGGCGGTGAGGCGGGCGAAGTTGGGGCGCCGCCCGCTGCGCCGGCGCCAGCGGCGCCGCCGCCGCTGGCTGAAGCCACCGCACCGCCGCTCCCGCTCTCGTAATTCTGAACCGCCTTGACCATCAGCGGACCATTGCCCGGAATGCTTGTGTACTGGGAGGATCGCGGCCACGGTCCGCTGGTTTGCATCGCCAGATTCGCCGCCTGCGCATTGCCACTGGTCGGCGAGATGGTCAGCGACCGCTGCGTATATTCGGCGAAGGGGTCGTCGAACGGGACCCCCGGAGAGCAGCCGGCGAGCCCGGCGGCGGCTGCCAAAACTGCGATCGAAACGCCGCTTCGAGTCATCGTGCCCCTCTTCGTTTCGTTCGGCCCTGAGCGCGCGTCCTGCATCGCGGTTATTTCGCCTGAAGGATATGGCCGTAGGGCCCGTTCAGGCCTCCGCCGCTTGCCACGTATTCGGTGTAAAGCTTCTTCCTTTCTGTATCGCCCATCAGGAAGAGGTCGACGTCGTTGGCCGGCAGCGTAGTGTCGAACGGCGTGGCCAGCTGCTGACCCGGCTTGACCGGTCGGACCAGGCGCGGCGAAACGATGATCACAAGATCGCTTTCCTGCTTTTGGTAGTTGGTCGAACGAAACAGCGCGCCTAGGACCGGCACCGTGCCGAGCCACGGTATCTGCGAAATATCCTCGGTGTTTTGCGTCTGCAGGAGACCGGCGATGGCGAAGCTCTGCCCATCCCGAAGTTCGACCGAAGTATGCACTTCGCGGTCAATGATCCCCGGAATGAGCGTGCCGTTGACCAGAATGGCATGAGCAGTGTCGAGTTCGGACACGGCGGGATCGAGCTGCAAGTTTATGGCGCCGTTATTGAGGACGGTGGGCGTAAACGACAAGCCGACGCCATAATTCTTCCATTCGACGGTAACTGTCGGCGTAGCGCCGCCGGAGCCGGGCTGGACGACGGGCACCGCGATTTGGCCGCCCGCCAGAAACTTTGCGGTCTCGCCGGAGAGCGCGACCAGATCGGGCTCTGCGAGGCTTTTCACTAGCCCTTTCTCCTCGAGGGCCGAAACCAGCGCATCGATCTGGAGACCATGAGTATTGACGACTTGCGCCAGCAGCGCCCCGAACGGGGCGGCCGTCGATGCCGCGCCTGGGAAGACTCCGTTCAAGATGCTGCTTGAGATGCCACCAATAAGACTGCCGCCAATTCCATTGTTGGCGGTAGAATTGAACGTCGCACCGTTTGGCTGCGGCCCAGACGTGGAGGGAACGGTAGTGTTAGCCCAATTGGAGACACTAGTCTGACCGTTCTGGGCGGCAACCGCACTATTGCCTAATCCAGAGAATCCGATCCCATTTCTGTTTCCGCCGAACCATTTCACACCAAGGTCGCGGCCGGCGCTGCGGTCGACTTCAAGAATACGGACCTTCAGCATCACTTGCTGCGACGGGGAGATTTTCATCGCGTTGATGACCGGAGCGTTGGGCGAGAGGCCTTTCGCCACTTCGACAGCGCGCGCCGCCCCGACCGCGTCGTTGGCCTCGCCGCTCAGCACGACCTGGCCGTTCGCGCTCGTGACATTGATATTCTGGCCGCCCGTGGTGGCGACGATGTTACTGTGCAGGGTCGCGGTGTCGGGGGCCACTTCGAGGTCGACGACCGCCAGCAAATGCCGCTCCCAGTCGAAGACTGAGATATTCGTCGTCCCGACCCGCTTCCCCTGGACGTAAAATGTTGTGTCGGTCATCGGGAGGACGTCTGCGATTTCCGGCGAGCCGATGACAGTCGTCGAAAACGGACGATCGACTTTCAGCGTACGGGATTTGTGGAGGGTGACCACGACATGATGGACCGGCGATCCCAGTTCCTCGATCCCAGCGGTCTGGGCGGAGGCCAGGTTTCCGCCAGCCCAGACGAACATGCAGCCCAGGATCGGGGCGACCCTGGCGGCCGACGAGGCGCGAATGGCTGGCGGCGCTGCGCCGGGGCGCGCGCGGGGGGCGCCCGTAAGACGGAAGTCGGCGCGATCAAGTGCTGTCCGGATCTTTTGGCCCATTTGCATCCGCAGTACGCCTCCGAACCGCTTGCCGCTCTTCAATCAGTAAGAATCACGGGGTACGTCATACTCTTCGCTCTTCATCGACCGGACGACCGTAACCTTTCGCGTGGCTGGAGCGGCGGGGGGCTTCGGCGTGGGCGCGGCCGCCGGCGGGGCTGGGGCCTGAGACGCGCTCCCATACAAATCATGTTCGGTCATTCTCATTTCGGGCGCCATCGCGACCTCCGCCGACTGCCGCAAAATGAGCGACAGTTTGCCGATATTGGTGGCGAGCAGGATTTTCAGCGCCTGCTCGGGGGTCAGTTCAAGGGTCACCGCCTTGGCGACCGTCGGCCGCTCCTGCCGTTCACCGGAGGTCTGATCGATCGCGAGGACCTTCACATGCTGGAGGATCCCGTCGGAGAAGCTCTGCGGGCTCTCGTTGCCGTTGGTGGTGCGGGTCAGGACGACATCGACAAAGTCGCCGGGAAAAATGAAGCCCGCCACCCCGCGCACGTCGTCGACGGCGACGGTCACGGCGCGCTTGCCCTCCGCGATGACTGTGGAGAGCGACGCGCTTTGGTTGGGGGCGCCAATTTTCGCCGCCACGATCGGCTCGTCACGAACGAACGGCGAGAGGACCATTCGTCGGCCGTCCTTCAACAAATCGTTCGCGTTCGCAAACGACCCCTCCGGCCTCGAATCGGCGGGCCACGGGGCGTCCCTGAGGTCGTCAGGCGAGATCGCGGCTCCAAAAGCGAGCGGTTTGTTCGCCAACACTATCGTCGCCGCGTCCTTTACGACAGTTCGCTCGGAATGGCTTTGAAGCCAGCTGCGGGCGAGAAACGCCGCGACGGCGCCGAAAATGAGCGCGATCAAAAGGATCGTTACGCTGGCGGTCCTGCGCATTCTTAAGCCCCCATCTTCTTGGCGGAAACTCTCAATCTATCCGACTGCACGACTGAACACTGAAGATACCGCTACGTCATAACCTCGTTTTTCGATCGTCAAGGCGTGAGTATATTGCTTAATAATTTATGAATTGGAGAAATGTAGGGTATGAATTAATGGAAACGCGTCCATGTTCAGGCATGATAACAGTTTACAGGTTAAGGTTTCCTTTAAATCATATTAATCGTATCTTTTCCATTCCCCATTCTGAAGATTGACACGACGATTCTTATGATGGAATATTTGACGATGGAAGCCGGATACGGTTTTCAAGAGGGCGCAGAGGCTGCGCTCGAAGCGTCAAGTTTTGAGTTTGGAGGTATCGTCATGCGTAACGCCTTGACCGTCTTTAACCAGTTCAGGAACGATGAGGGCGGCGCCGCGCTCATCGAGTATACGGTTCTGCTTGGCCTCATGCTGGTCGCCGTCGTCGCGACCATCGGCCTCGTCGGCACCTGGGTCGGCACCAAGTGGACCGCCCTGAACACGGCGCTCTGAGAGACGGCGTGGCGCGTCGCGTTCAATCCGGCCGCGACCCGCACGCCCCGAGGCGGAACCGATCGAGTTGAGGCCGCATGCGGCTTTCAAGCCGGCGCAAATCCGCCGCGAACGGGCGAGTGTTAAGTCTGGAGGAATTGGCATGCGCAAAGCTTTGACCGTTTTCGACCAGTTGGCGAGCGACGAGGATGGCGCCGCGCTGATCGAATACACGGTTCTGCTCGGCATTCTCCTGGTTGGCGTCGTCGCGACGATCGGGCTCGTCGCCACCTGGGTCGGCGGCCAGTGGACCGCATTGAACACGGCGTTATAACCGGCCCGCCGCTTCGCGCGCTCGATCCGCGTCGGGCCACGAGGCGGAACTGTGTTCGGCCTGACGGCTGTTCGTCCGGCCGACGCGTGAAAATCGCGCGAGCATGCGTACAAAGGCGGCCCGCGGAGCCTTGCGGCGCCGCGGCCGGCCGTCGTCCGGACGCAGAGCCCGTCCGTTCGTGAGTCCTCGCCGGGTCCATGGGCCGGAAGGGCCTCCCCTGCCGCGGCGAGCCGCAGTGACCTAGGCCGGCCCAACGAAGCCCAAGGCGAATGTGCCGATCAGCGCCGCCGCGACAGCGGGGGCGAGCGGAATGCGCAGCCCGATTGCCGATCGCTGAACCGCGGCCCAGCCGAGCCGCGCGGCGGCATAGTGAATCGCGATGAAGATGAGCAACAGGACTGCAAAAACAGCAGCATACCACGGACCCGTCCAAAGGAAGGCTGCCGCCAGCAACTTGAGATCGCCGCCGCCCATCTGCTCGCGCCAATAAGCGTAAATCATGCCCGCCAGCATCAGCAGCGCAAAGCCGATATTCCAGGGCATCGTCGCCCGCTGTCCCGAAACGAGCGAATAGAGGACGTAGAGTCCGACCAGAGCCAGGACCAATTCGTTCGGGATTCTGAACTCCCTGAAATCGGTCAACGCGACCCAAAACAGGGTCACGCTCGTGACGACCAGGATCCATACCGATATTTGTGGATAGGCAGCCATCGAAAGTCCGACCTTGTTCGTCGATGAGGCATGCCTGACAGGGCTTGCGCGAACCTTGAAAATCGGCCCCGGGTCAGCCGCCGCGCGGGTCAGAGGGTATGGGCGGCCGCGAGCGACGAACGAGGCGACGCTCGCAGGGCGTGAGGGGGAGTCTCGTTCCCACTCGGCGCAAGCCAGGCGCCCGCGCCCTTGCGCGCCGCGCCGCCCGCCCATAAATGCGGCGTTCGCCGATTGAAGGACCCGCCGATGCCAGACGATGCCGCCTCCCGTTCGCCGGGCTGGCATGCGACGACCATTCTGATGGTGCGCAAGGGTGGCCGGGTTGTCATCGGGGGCGACGGCCAGGTCAGCATGGGCCAGACCGTCGTCAAGGCGAACGCCCGGAAGGTTCGCCGACTGGCGAAGGGAGACGTGATCGCCGGCTTTGCAGGCGCGACCGCGGACGCCTTCACCCTGTTCGAGCGGCTCGAGGCGAAGCTCGAGCAATATCCCGGCCAACTCGCCCGCGCCTGCGTCGAACTGGCGAAAGACTGGCGCACCGACCGCTACCTGCGCCGGCTCGAGGCGATGCTGCTCGTCGCCGACAAGAGCGCGGGCTTCACCCTCTCCGGCGTCGGCGACGTGCTCGAGCCGGAGGCGAGCGAAAACGGCTCCGCCATGGCCATCGGATCCGGCGGCAATTTCGCCCTCGCCGCCGCCCTCGCATTGCTGCCGATGCCGCTCGAGGCCGAGGAGGTCGTGCGCCGCTCGATGCGGATCGCCGCCGACATCTGCGTCTACACCAACGCCAACCTGATCGTCGAAAGCCTCTGAAACATGTCGGACCTCAGCCCGCGCGAAATCGTGTCCGAACTCGACCGCTACATCGTCGGGCAGGCGGAGGCGAAGCGCGCCGTCGCGATCGCCTTGCGCAATCGGTGGCGGCGCCTGCGCCTCACCTCGCCCATGCGCGAAGAGGTGATGCCCAAGAACATCCTGATGATCGGCCCGACCGGCTGCGGCAAGACCGAGATCGCGCGCCGTCTGGCCAAGCTCGCCGGCGCGCCCTTCCTCAAGGTCGAAGCGACCAAATTCACCGAGGTCGGCTATGTCGGGCGCGACGTCGAGCAGATCGTCCGCGACCTCATCGAGATCGCCATCGGGCTCGTCAAGAGCCGCAAGCGCAAGGACATCGAAGCCAAGGCGGAGCTCGCGGCGGAAGAGCGGGTCCTCGACGCGCTGGTCGGGGCGACCTCTTCGGCCGCGACGCGCGAAGCCTTCCGGCGCAAGCTCCATGCGGGCGAGCTCAACGACAAGGAGATCGAGGTCGAGCTGCCGCAAAGCGGCTCGGGCATGCCGATGTTCGAACTCCCCAACATGCCCGGCGCCTCGATCGGCGCGATCAACATCGCCGATATTTTCGGCAAGAGCCAGCGAACGAAACCGAAGCGCACGACCGTCGGCGAGGCGCATGAGCCGCTCGTCGCCGCCGAGGCCGAAAAGCTCCTCGATCAGGAAGCGATCGTGCGCGAGGCCATCAGCGAGGTCGAGAGCAACGGCATCGTTTTTCTCGATGAAATCGACAAGATCTGCGGTCGCGACGGTCGCAGCGGCGCCGACGTTTCGCGCGAAGGCGTGCAGCGCGATCTCCTGCCGCTGATCGAGGGCACCACGGTCGCGACCAAGCACGGCGCGATCAAGACGCGACCACATTCTCTTCGTCGCCTCGGGCGCCTTCCATATTGCGCGGCCGTCCGACCTCCTGCCCGAGCTGCAGGGGCGGCTGCCCATTCGCGTCGAGCTCAAGTCGCTGACCGAAGAGGACTTCAAGCGCATCCTGACCGACACCGAGGCGAGTTTCGTCAAGCAATATGTGGCGCTGATGGGCACCGAGGGCATCGAGCTCGAATTCGCCGACGACGCCGTGTCGGCCATCGCGCGCATCGCCGCCAGGGTCAACGGTTCGGTCGAGAACATCGGCGCGCGCCGGCTTCAGACGGTGATGGAGCGGGTTCTGGACGAGGTCAGCTTCACCGCGACGGACCGGTCGGGCGAAAAGGTGCGCATCGACGCCGATTTCGTCGAGCGTCACGTCGGAGATCTGGCGGAGAACGCGGACCTGAGCCGGTTCATTCTCTGAAGCGGCTACGGTTCGCCTTCGCCAAGGCGTTGATTCTTTGCGATGCGCCATTCTGCCGGTGAGGCGGAGCATCCCGGAACCGATATCCTGCGCGAGGAGCACCCCCATGATTCCGCTCGTTCTGACCTTCGTCGGCGACGACAGGCCCGGATTTGTGAACGCAATCGCCCAGACGATCGCAGCGTCCGGGGCGACCTGGCTCGAAAGCCGGTCGGCGGAGCTCGCCGGCAAGTTCGCCGGCATTTTGCTGGCGAACGTTCCGGAGGCGAACCTCGCCGATCTCGAAGCGTCGCTTCGGCGATCTCGAGGCCGGGGGCTTGCGCGTGACGATCGAGCGCGGCGCGCCGCCGGCCGAAAAGCCCTCTCGCCTCATCAGGCTCGACATCCTCGGCAACGAGCGGCCGGGGATCGTCCGCGACGTCACCCAGGTCCTGAGCGGGCTTGGCGTCAATATCGAAGAGTTCACCAGCGGCCTCGAAAGCGCGCCCTTTTCGGGCCTCGAGATGTTTCGCGCCTCGGCTCGCCTGAGGGCGCCCGACGGCCTTTCGCTCGAGGACTTTGCGCAAGGCGCTGGAGCGCCTCGCGGGCGAGATCATGGTCGATCTCGCGGTCGGCGAGGACGCCGCGAAGGCTGATCGGCGCCCGATCCTCCCCTTGCGCGGCCCCGCCTGCGTTGCCATAAGGTCGGCCGACGACCTTCCCCATCAAACGGACGACGATGGCCACCTTTCCGGAGCGTGTGTTTTCAGGCGTGCAGCCGACAGGCAACCTGCACCTCGGCAACTATCTTGGCGCGATCAAGCGCTTCGTCACGATGCAGGCGACGCATCCGTGCATCTATTGCGTGGTCGATCTGCATGCGATGACCTTGCCGTTCGAACCGGCGCAGCTGGCGCGCACCACGCGCGAAGTGACCGCGGCTTTTCTCGCCTGCGGCATCGATCCCAAGGCCAACGCGGTCTTCAACCAGAGCCGCGTCGCCGAGCACGCCGAACTCGCCTGGATCTTCGACTGCGTCGCGCGTCTCGGCTGGCTGAACCGGATGACCCAGTTCAAGGAGAAGGCGGGCAAGGATCGCGAGGCCGCGTCGATCGGCCTTTACAACTATCCTGTGCTGATGGCGGCGGACATCCTGCTCTATCGCGCGACCCACGTTCCGGTCGGCGACGACCAGAAGCAGCATCTGGAGCTGGCGCGCGACATCGCCCAGAAGTTCAACAACGACTATGCCGCGTCCATCGCCGCGCATGGCCATGGCGACGCCTTCTTTCCCCTGCCCGAACCGCTGATCCAGGGACCGGCGACGCGGGTCATGAGCTTGCGCGACGGCGCAAAGAAGATGTCGAAGTCCGACCCCTCCGAAAACTCCTATATCGCGCTGACGGACGATGCGGACACGATCGCGCAGAAGATCCGCAAGGCCAAGACCGATCCCGAGCCCCTGCCGAGCGAGGTCGAGGGCCTGGCCCAGCGCCCCGAGGCGGACAATCTCGTTGGCATCTTCGCCGCGCTCGCCGACGAGACCAGGGCCGACGTGCTCAAGCGCTTCGCCGGCGCCCAGTTCTCGGCGTTCAAGAGCGCGCTCGCCGACCTCACGATCGAGAAGCTCGCGCCCGATCCGGGCCGAAATGCTGCGCCTGTCCGCCGACCCCGCGTTTGTCGATTCGGTGCTTGCCGCGGGGGCGGACAAGGCCCGCGCCATCGCCGGGCCGAATATGGATTCGGTCAAGGACATCTTGGGCCTCGTCCGCTGACGGCGACTTTCGGACCGCGCGACGGATCATGGGAGCAGGCTCTGACCGGAAGCGGTTTTGTGAAGCCGACAATAGCTTGCCAAAAACCGGAAACCGTGGTCTACTCTTTGTAAAAAGACGCAGCCCGGTTCCATCGGCTTCCGCGCGCGCTTGGCGAGCGCCTTCGAGTCCGACTCCCGGGGGCCTTGAAAAAAGGAGAGAAAATAAAACTACCCGTGGGACATTGCGGCGAGGAGACGCGAAAATGGCCAGGTTTTCGGCCGATATCGGCGCTCGCATCATTAGATTTCAATGAGTTAGCATGATCGGAGGCGAGCTCGGCGCTGGAAAGTATCAGTTTTTGGCGCCTAACCCTCTGAAAACGCTTGTTTGCGTTGCAGATTTCGAACCGGCCGCATCAACACGTCGGCGGGTCCATGCGTGGGCCAAATGGGCGTCTCGACCCAGACCTGGTTCCGGATTTGCTCGCTCCGCTCGGCCGAACGCTTCGGGGCGGGAAGCTTCCGCCTTCAACGAGAGGCAGGCGATTTCGCTCTCTTCATCATGGTTAACGACTTTGCGCCAAACTTTTCGTAAGCCTGTTGGTGGCTGATTTCGGGGCTTCCTGGCGGAGGGCCTTCGGTCGGCGGCGCCCTCGAAGGCGCATCTGGAATTGCCGGCTCTCGAGGAGGCTCAGCGGTGCGGGGGTTCAGCACGCGAGTGTTCGTCCGGTTCGGCGGGCGAACGCGTGGGTTTGGCCGGGCGGCCACGGCGCGCGCGGCCGCGGTTCTGCTCCTTGTCGCGCCGGCCGCGCGGGCCGCGCCGATGGATGAGCCGCCCGCCTCCGCCCTGGCGCCGCTCGAGGCCAATGCCGCCGGTCTCGCCCTCGCTGTTCTGATCCTGCTGTTGCTGCTCGCTGCGGTCGCGGCCGCATCTTACGTATCCGGCAGAAGGTCCTGGATCCGGAAGGTGAACGAACTGGAGGCCGAACTCGCGCGGACGACCGCGAAGCTCGATCGGTCCAGCATGATTCTGCGAAGCGAGCCGCAGGTTCTGATCTCCTGGGACCGCCCGGACGCGGAGCCCGCGATCGACGGGGATTTGAGCGCTGTCACGGACGCGCCGTTGGGATCGCGCCGTCTTGACCCGGCCGAGTGGCTGGAGCCCAACGCGGCGGCTCTGGTCGAACAGGCTGCGGAGCGGCTTCTCAAACGGGGCGAGGCTTTCGCCATGGCGGCAGCCAGCCGTCGTGGACGTCATCTCGAGATCATCGGTCAGCCGGTGTCCGGCAGCGCGGTCATGCGGATTCGCGACGTTTCCGGAGATCGTCTTCAGCTCGCGCAGCTGCACGAGACGTTCGCCGCGACGGAAGGTGAATTGGGCGCCCTGCGCCTCGCGCTTGAGGCCGCTTCGATGCCGGCCTGGCGGCGGGATCCCGAGAGTCGCCTGGCCTGGTGCAATGCGCCCTATGCGCGCGCCGTCGAGGCGCCCGACGACAAAGCCGCGGTCGACAGCGGGGGCGAACTCTTCGATCTGGCGCTGCGCCGCGAGGCGGCGACGGCTCTGAAGGAGACGGGCGCGTGGAAACGCCGCGCCGTCGCCGTGGTCAACGGACAGCGGCGAACCTTCGACGCCGCCGAGGTCCGCACCGCCTTCGGCTCGGCCGGGATCGCTCATGATGTCTCGGAGCTCGCGGCCTTGCGGGCGGAAATGGAGCGCAACGAGGACGATTACTCGCGCCTGATGGACCGGCTTTCGACCGCGGTCGCCATCTTCGACAAGTCGAAACGCCTCACTTTCTACAACGCCGCCTACCGGCAGATCTGGCCGCTCGAACCGGCGTTTCTCGACCAGCGGCCGGCCGATGGGGAAATCCTTGATCAGTTGCGGGCGAAGCGCCAGTTGCCGGAGCAGGTGGATTATCGCGGTTGGAAGGCCCAGCAGTTGAGCGCCTACCAGTCGATCGAGCCGAGCGAGACCGTGTGGCATCTGCCCGACGGGCGCGCCCTGCGAGTTGTCACCAGCCCCAATCCGAAGGGCGGCGTCACTTACCTCTACGACGACGCGACGCAGAGCTACGCGCTCGCATCACAAGTCAACGCGCTGACCCATGTGCAGGGCGAAACGCTCGATGCTCTTAAGGAAGGCGTCGCGGTGTTCGGCGCGGACGGGCGCATGAAGCTGTTCAACCCCGTCTTTGCCGAGATGTGGCGGTTCGATGCGGCGACGCTGCGCGAGCGCCCGCACATCGACGAGCTCGCCGACGCGTGCAGGGCCCTCTGTCAGGCCCCCGCGCTGTGGGACGAGCTGCGCGTCATGGTGGTCAGCCTTTCCGAGCGGCGCGAAAGCCGGGCCGCGCGGATCGCGCGAACGGACGGGCTCACGCTCGATTGCGCCGCGCTGCCGCTGCCCGACGGGGCGACGCTGCTGACCTCGCTCGACGTCACCGCCAGCGCCAATATCGAACGCGCGCTGACCGAGCGAAACCAGGCGCTGGTCGCGGCCGAGAAATTGCGCAACGACTTCGTCAACCACGTGTCTTACGAGCTGCGCACCCCGCTCACCAACATCATCGGTTTCACCCAGCTCCTGGCGGCGGGCGGCGTAGGGCCGCTCAACCCCAAGCAGCTCGAATACGCGGGATTCATCACCAATTCCTCACACGCTTTGCTCGCCATCATCGACGACATCCTCGATCTTGCCTCGATCGACGCGGGCGCGCTCGAGTTGCGTCTCGAGACTGTCGACGTCGCCGAAGCGATGAAGGCGGCGGCGTCGGGCGTGCAGGATCGCCTCGACGAGGCCGCGATCGAGATGCGCATCGTCATGACGGATGGCGTCGGCTCGCTGAGGGCGGACGGGCGCCGCGTTCGCCAGGTCCTGTTCAATCTGCTCTCCAACGCGATCAACTATTCGGAGCCCGGCCAGACTGTCACGCTGGCGGCGATGCGCCGCGGCCAAGAAATCATCTTCAAGGTCAGCGATCGCGGCCGCGGCATTCCGCCGGACATGATCGACCGCGTGTTCGACCGGTTTGAGACGTTTCCGAACGGTTCGCGCCATCGTGGTCCGGGTCTCGGCCTCTCGATCGTCAAGGCGCTGGTCGAGCTTCACCACGGCCGAATCCTGATAGACACGGCGCCCAACGAGGGCACGACCGTCACCTGCATCTTTCCGATCGACCCGGCCTTGGCTGACAGTGGGGCCGGCGACGCCAGGAGCGCCGCACGGCTCATACCGCAGTCGGCCGAGTAGCCGAGCATGGCGGACCGCGGGGGCGAGGCGCATCAGCCCAAACTTTGGCGTTTCGAGGCGCCGGACGAAGCCTCGATGCTGGGTTTTGCGGCAGCGCAGGCCGCCTGGCTCGAGCCCGGCGATTTCGTCGGCCTGACTGGCGACCTCGGCGCGGGCAAGACGACCTTCGCGCGCGGACTGATTCGGGCCCTCGTGGAAGCGCCGGATCTCGAAGCGCCGAGCCCGACCTTCACGTTGATGCAGGTCTATGAGGCGCCGCGCGCGCCGGTCGTTCACGCCGATTTCTACCGCCTGCGAAGCGCGCTGGAACTCGACAACATCGGATGGGACGAGGCTCTCATCGGGTCGATCGCCATCGTCGAATGGCCGGAGCGCGTCGCCGCGGCGCTTCCGGCCGACCGGCTCGCCGTGACCATTCGATTCGATCCGGCCCGCGGTCCCGATTTTCGCGTCCTGGAGTTGCGTGGCCGCGGGACGGTGGGCCGCCGTCTGTCGCGGGCGCTCGGCGTTGGCGCGCTGTTGAAGCGTACAGGCTGGGACGAAGCCCGTCGGGATTTCTTGCAGGGCGACGCTTCAGTTCGCGCCTATGAGCGGCTCACCAGGGCTGACGGCGGCGCCGCAATTCTGATGATTTCTCCGCCGCGGCCGGATGGGCCGATTCTTCGCTACGGCAAGCCCTATGCGGCGATCGCAAAGCTTTCGCCCGACATCCGCGCCTTCATCGCCATGGCGGATGGGCTTCGGGCCGTCGGCTATTCGGCCCCCGGGCTGATCGGTTACAGCATCGAGGAGGGGCTGGCGCTGATCGAGGATTTCGGGGCCGAAACTGTCGTCGAGGGCGGCGTTCCCAATGTCGCGCGCTATGCCGAGGCGATCGCGCTGCTCGTCGATCTTCACGGTCGCGACCTGCCCGACGCCCTTCCGGCCGGCGAAGACCTCTATCGGCTGCCGGCCTACGATATCGAGGCGATGCTGGTCGAGGTCGAACTCGCGCTCGACTGGTATGCTCCGGCCATCGCGAGGGTCGCCGTGCCTTCCGGCGCGCGCATGCAATTTCTCGCGCATTGGCGCGAGCTCTTGTCGCCGATCCTCGCTCAGCGGACGACCTGGACGCTGCGTGACTACCACTCGCCGAATTTGCACTGGCTTGCGGAGCGGGAGGGCTTCGCCAGAATCGGCCTCATCGATTTTCAGGACGCAGTCATAGGCCCCCCGGCTTACGATCTCGCGTCACTGCTGCAGGATGCGCGCATCGACGTATCCGACGATCTCGAGATGCGGCTGGCGGCGCTCTATGTCCGACGCCGCAGGGCTGCCGATCCCGACTTCGACGCCGGGCGCTTTGCTGTCGCCTACGCGGCGATGGGCGCCCAGCGAGCGACAAAAATTCTCGGACTCTTCGCCCGTCTCGACAAACGCGACGGCAAGCCGCAGTACCTCGGCCACCTGCCTAGGATTGAGCGCTACCTGTTGAAGAACCTTGCGCATCCGTTGCTCCGGCCGCTCGCGTTCTGGTATCAGACCCATCTTCCTCGGGCCCTGGGTCCGCCGCCGGAGGAGCCGCCGGCGCCGCAGGACCCTCGAAGCGATCGATGATGAGCGCGCCTGTTCCCAAGACCGCCATGGTGTTCGCTGCGGGTCTTGGCGCACGCATGCGCCCGATCACGGACATGCTGCCGAAGCCGCTGGTCAAGGTCGGCGGTCGGACCTTGATCGATCATTGCCTCGATCGGCTGGCCGAGGACGGCGTCGAACGCGCAATCGTTAACGTCCATTGGCATGCCGATCAGATCGAGGCGCATCTCGCCCCGCGCCGCTCACCGAGAGTTCTGATCTCCGACGAACGCTCCGCTCTCCTCGACCAGGGCGGCGGCATCAAGCGGGCCCTGCCGCTCCTCGGAAAGGAGCCGTTCCTTCTCTGCAACACCGACGCCTTCTGGATCGAAGGCCCGCGATCCAACATCGCGCGCCTGGCCCGCGTGTTCGATGCGGAATCGATGGACGTCGCGCTTCTGGTTGCGGCCGCAGCGAGCGCGGTCGGCGTCGACTGGCCCGGCGACTTCACCATGACCCGGGAGGGCCGTCTCGTGGGGCGGGAGCCCCGGCACGTGGCGCCTTTCGTGTATACCGGCGTCGGGATCATAAGGCCTGAGCTTTTCGAGAACGAGGCTCTGGACGTCTTCCGCCTCGCGCCGTTTTTCCACGCCGCTGCGGCCAGGGGCCGGCTATTTGGCGTTCGACTTGACGGCCTGTGGCTCCATGTCGGACGGCCCGAATCGATCGCCGAGGCGGAAGTCGCCATTGAACGATCGATCCTGTAACCGCCTTTGAGGCCGCATTTCCCAAAAACAGGGAATCGGCCTATGTCGTCCCGCCTGTGTACGTCCGGGCCGATGGGTCGCCCGCGCCGGAGAGACTTTCGAGCATGAAACTGCCGAACGAAATCGGCCCCATCCACTTCGTCGGCATCGGCGGCATCGGCATGTCGGGCATCGCCGAGGTGCTGATTAATCTCGGCCATGACGTGCAAGGTTCGGACGCGAGCGACAACGCCAACGTCAAGCGTCTGCGCGAGCGCGGCGCGCAGGTCTTCGTCGGCCACGATGCGGCCAATCTCGGAAGCGCCGCCGTCGTCGTCGTCTCGACCGCGATCAGGCGCGACAATCCCGAACTCGTCTCGGCGCGCGCGCGCCGCATCCCAGTCGTTCGCCGGGCCGAGATGCTCGCCGAGCTCATGCGCCTCAAGCGCTGCGTCGCGGTCGCCGGCACTCACGGCAAGACGACAACGACCTCGCTGGTGGCGACCTTACTTGACGCGGCCGGGCTCGACCCGACCGTCATCAACGGTGGCATCATCAACGCCTACGGCACCAATGCGAGGCTCGGCGCCGGTGACTGGATGGTGGTCGAGGCCGACGAGAGCGACGGGACTTTCCTCAAGCTGCCGGCCGACGTGGCGGTCGTGACCAATGTCGACCCGGAGCACCTCGATCATTTCCACACCTTCGACGCCATCAAGGAGGCGTTCTTCACATTCGTCGAAAATCTGCCCTTCTACGGCTTCGCCGTCATGTGCCTCGATCATCCGACGGTCCAGGAGCTTGTGGGGCGGATCGAGGACCGCCGCGTCCTTACCTACGGCGAGAATCCGCAGGCCGACATTCAACTCATGGACGTGGACCTGACCGGCGGAGTGACGAGATTTTCGGTACTGATTCGCGAACGGGTGAGCGGCCGGGCGACCTATATCGACGACCTCGCGTTGCCGATGCCCGGTCGCCACAACGCCTTGAACGCCACGGCCGCCATCGCCGTCGCGCATGAGCTCGGCGCCCCGGTCGACGTGATTCGCAAGGCAATCGGCGCCTTCGGGGGCGTCAAGCGGCGATTCACCCGCACCGGCGAATGGAACGGCGTCGCGATCTACGACGACTACGGCCATCATCCGGTCGAGATCGGCGCCGTGCTCAAGGCGGCGCGGGCGGCGGCCAGCGGCAAGGTGATCGCCGTCGTGCAGCCGCACCGCTATACGCGCCTGGCTTCGTTGTTCGACTCTTTCGCCACCTGCTTCAACGACGCCGACACGGTGATCGTCGCGGATGTGTATCCGGCCGGCGAGGCCCCGATCGAGGGCGCGGACAAGAAATCGCTCGCCAGCGCGATCGCGGCGCATGGCCATCGTCACGCGATCGTCCTGCCCGCGCCGGAGAAGCTTGCGCCGCTGGTCCATTCGATCGCCAAGCCCGGCGATTTCGTGGTTCTCCTCGGCGCCGGCACGATCACCCAGTGGGCCTATGCGCTGCCCGGCGAACTCGCCGCGCTCGACCGGACCTGAGGCTGCGGGTCCATGGTCCATCCCGACATCGCGGGCGATCTCATGGCGCTCGCGCCGCGTCTGCGCGGGCGCCTCGTCGCCAACGCCCCGATCGGCGAGACGACATGGTTTCGCGTCGGCGGCCCGGCCCAACTGTTATTCTCGCCGGCGGACGACGACGATCTTGCTTATGTCCTGAGCGCGCTGCCGCCGGCGATCCCGGTCACGGCGATCGGGCTCGGCTCGAACCTCATCATACGGGACTGCGGCGTCGACGGACTCGTCGTCCGCCTTGGCGGACGAGCCTTCAATGCAATCGACGTCATGGACGACCATTGCGTGATCGCGGGCGCAGCCGCGCCCGACCAGTTTGTCGCCAAGGCCGCGGCGACCGCCGGCGTCGATGGCCTCGCCTTCCTGCGCGGCGTTCCCGGTTCGATTGGCGGCGCGCTCAGGATGAACGCAGGCGCGCACGGAGGCGAGATCGGGGACCTGCTGATCGAGGCGCGGGGCGTCGACCGCTCAGGCCGCAAGCGCGTCTTCTCGAGCGCCGAAATGGGCTTCTCCTATCGCTACAGCTCGGCGCCAGACGACGTCATTTTCACCAGCGCCACGCTTAGCGGCCGGCCGGGCGACCCGGCCGAGATCGAGGCGGAGATGGAGCGAGTCACGCGTGCCCGCGAAGCCTCCCAGCCGATACGGGAGAAGACCGGCGGTTCGACATTCAAGAACCCGCCCCAGGGAAAGGCCTGGGAGCTGATCGACAGGGCCGGATGCCGCGGTCTGGCGGTCGGCGACGCCGAGGTCTCGACCATGCATTGCAATTTCCTCATCAACCGCGGCAAGGCGACCGCCGCCGATCTCGAGGCGCTCGGCGAGGAGGTGCGGCGGCGGGTGCTTGAGACGAGCGGCGTGACGCTCGAATGGGAGATCAGGCGCATCGGAAGCGCGATGCCGCAATCAAGTTGACGCGGCCGGTCCGGCGTCCTTGACCTTGTCGTCGGAAGTCCGGAACGCGGTATTTGTCTTGTTGACGGGCCGTCAATCCGCCCAGGTTAACGCTTCGTTAAGACGCTCCACTTAATCCTGCCTTAACTCTGCCGGTTGGCGGATTGTTAGCGAATTGGCGGGGCGAATGAAGCATGTCGCGGTCCTGATGGGCGGCTGGTCGGCGGAGCGTCCGGTTTCGCTGAACTCGGGGCGAGGCTGCGCCGACGCGCTCGAAGCCAAGGGCTACCGCGTCACCCGCGTCGACGTCGACCGCTCGATCGCCGACACCCTCACAAAGTTGAGGCCCGACGTCGCATTCAACGCGTTGCACGGACGCGTTGGGGAAGACGGAACGATTTAGGGGGTACTCGAGATTCTTCGCATTCCCTATACCCACTCGGGGGTGCTCGCCTCGGCGCTGGCGGCGCAGAAAGACCTCGCCAAGATCGTTCTCCAGGCGGCAGGGGTGCCCGTCCCGCACGGCGTTACGATCGATCGGCACGAAGCTGCGCGCCGTCACGCGCTGGAGCCCCCCTATGTGCTCAAGCCCGTTAGCGAAGGTTCGTCCCTCGGCGTCGTGATCGTCAAAGGGGACCGGGCCCATCCGCCGCAGGAAGTCGGGCGGGAAGACTGGCCTTACGGCGATCTGATACTCGCCGAACGATTCGTCGACGGCAAGGAGCTGACCTGCGCTGCGATGGGCGATCGGGTGCTCGGGGTCATCGAAATACAGCCGGTTTCCGAAGCGTTCTACGGATATGACGCAAAATACGCCAAGGGCGGCTCAAAGCATATCCTGCCGGCAAATCTTAAACCGAATATTTACCATAAGGTCCAAGACTTGACCCTCAGAGCGCATCGGGCGCTCGGGTGTCGGGGCGTCAGCCGCGCCGACTTCCGATTCGACGAGACGAAAGGCGAAGAGGGCGATCTCGTGTGTCTTGAGGTCAACACGCAGCCCGGCATGACGGAAACGTCGCTCGTGCCGGACATGGCCGCCCACGCAGGCATGTCGTTCGGCGACCTGGTCGCCTGGATGGTGGAGGACGCGTCGTGCGACCGCTGAGCGAATCGCTTGGATGGAGCCGCGCGGCAAGGCCGGCGCTGGCCGGCATCGCCGTCGCGGCGTCGCCGCCAAAGATTCTGCTGCGGGGCGAACGGTCCGGGCGAGGGTCATTGCGCTGGCGCCTGCCCCTTGAGCGCCCACCGTCGATCGGGGTCGAGATCGCGCTGACTCTCGCCGTCCTCATTGGGGCCGCGGGGTTCGGCGCCGCGCGCGGCGGGCATCTCGACGAATTCGTCGCGCGACACGGCGGCTTGGGCGATGTCGTGGCGCGCACGCTTGGCTTCGGCGTCGACGTCGTCACGGTGTCTGGCGCGACTCATCTCAGCGAGGCGCGGATATTGGAGACTGCCGGCATCAACTCTCGGGCCTCGCTGCCGTTTTTCGACGTGGCCGAGGCGCGCGCGCGGCTGGAGGCCGATCCGCTCGTCAAGCAGGCGAGCGTGCGCAAGCTCTTTCCGAACCAGATCGTGGTCGACATCGTCGAGCGTACTCCCTACGGGCTTTGGCAGAAGGACGGCCAGGTTCATGCCGTCGCCGCCGATGGAGCGCCGATCGACGACGTGCATGACGGCCGATACGTCGATCTGCCCTTTGTCGTCGGGGAGGGCGCCAACACGCGAATTCGGGAGTTTGTGGCGCTTCTCGACGCGATGGACGAACTCAAGCCCCGGGTCGAGGCGGGCGTGCTGGTCGACCAGCGTCGCTGGAATTTGAAGTTGAAATCCGGCGTAGAGATCAAGCTTCCGGAAGACGATCCGCAGGTGGCGATTTCGACCCTGTTGCGCCTTCAGCGTCAGTCGCGCCTCCTGGAGCGCGACGTCCTGGCGCTCGATTTTCGTGCGCCCGGGCGCGTGTTCGTGCGGCTATCGGAGGAATCCGCTGCGACGTGGGCCGACGCTCACGCGCCGAAGAAGGGGGGGCAGCCATGAGCTTCCGCCCGCTCCCGCCGCGCATGCGGCAAATTCCGGCGCGCAAGAGCGCCATCCTTTCCGTTCTCGACGTCGGCGCGTCGAAGATCGTCTGTCTCATCGCGCGGCTGACGCCAATGGAGCGCTCGGAGGCGCTTCGCGGCCGCACGCACCGGTGCAAGGTGCTCGGCATCGGCCATCAGCGTTCGAGCGGCGTCAAAGGCGGGGCGGTGGTCGACCTTCAGGCCGCCGAGCACGCCGTCCGCCTGGCGGTCGATGCGGCCGAGCGCATGGCGGGCGTCGAGGTCGGAGGCGTCATCGTCAACATGTCGGGAGGCCTGTTGGGTTCCCAGCACTTCAGCGCAAGAGTGGCGCTGCGCTCGAGGACCGTTTCCGAACACGACATACATCGCGTCCTTGAGGCGGCGTCCGCCCTGAACGCCCATCCGGGACGAACGGTCCTGCATGCGCTGCCGACCGCTTTTTCGCTCGACGCTACGCGCGACGTGCTCGATCCCAAGGGCATGATCGGCGAGGAGCTTGGCGTCGACCTCCACGTCGCCTCCTCCGATCAGGCCGCGGCGCGCAATCTGATGCTTGTCGTCGAGCGGTGTCATTTGCGCGTCGAGGCGATGGTGGCGACGCCCTATGCGGCGGGACTGTCGACACTGGTCGACGACGAAGCCGAGCTCGGGGCCGCGGTGGTCGATTTCGGCGGCGGATCGACAACGGTCGGCGTCTTTCGCGCCGGGCGGCTCGTCCATGTCGACGCCGTCGCCATCGGCGGCATTCATGTGACAAGGGACATCGCGCGCGGTCTCAGCGTCTCGGTGACCGATGCGGAGCGCCTCAAAACGCTTCACGGCGCATGCATCGCTTCGCCCTCCGACGATCGCGAGTCCGTCGCCGTCAACCGGCTCGGCGACGACATGGACCATCCCAGTCATCTGCCCAAGTCGGAACTTCTGCGGATCATCCGTCCCCGCGTCGAGGAGATCCTCGAACTCGTGCGCGACCGGCTGCGCGTCTCCGGCCATGCTGCTCAGGCGGGGCGCAGGCTTGTGATGACAGGTGGGGCCTGCCAGCTGACCGGGCTGCCCGAGTTCGCCCGCGCGGTCATCTCGAATCAGGCCCGGATCGGACGGCCTCTGGGAATCGAGGGCCTGCCCGAATCCGGCAAGAGCCCTTCGTTCGCAGCGGCCGTGGGACTGCTGGTCTACCCGCAGATGGCCGGACTCGAACATTTCGAAACCGCGCGCGGCGTCACGCCGCAGGCGCGCGCGGACGGTGGATATGCGGCTCGGGTCGGGCGCTGGCTGAAGGCGAGCTTTTAGGGAGTCTCTGGACCCTCGACGATACGAGGCGTCCAGGCAAGCGTTGACGCAATCAAACGGCGCCGGCGGGCGCCCAACAGGATGAGGCAAGGTATGTCGATTAATTTGAAGGCCCCGGAACTGAGAGAACTGAAGCCGCGCATCATCGTTTGCGGCGTCGGCGGCGCCGGCGGCAATGCGGTCAACAACATGATCGTCTCCGGGCTGTCCGGGGTCGACTTCATCGTCGCCAATACGGACGCGCAGGCGCTGACCTCGTCGCGGGCCGAGCGAATCATCCAGATGGGCCTCCAGGTCACGGAGGGGCTCGGCGCCGGCTCCAAGCCCGAAATCGGCAAGGCCGCTGCCGAGGAGGCGCTGGAAGAAATCCGCGACCACCTCGCCGGCTCGCACATGGTCTTTGTCACCGCCGGCATGGGCGGCGGCACTGGCACCGGCGCCGCCCCGGTCATCGCAAGAGCGGCTCGCGAAATGGGCATACTGACCGTGGGCGTCGTCACCAAGCCGTTCCACTTCGAGGGCGGTCGCCGCATGAAGGTCGCCGAATCCGGCATCTCCGAATTGCACAAGGCGGTCGACACGCTAATCATCATTCCCAACCAGAACCTGTTCCGGGTCGCCAACGAGAAGACGACGTTCGCCGACGCTTTCGCCATGGCCGATCAGGTTCTATATTCGGGCGTCGCCTGCATCACCGACCTGATGGTGAAAGAGGGCCTCATCAACCTCGACTTCGCCGACGTCCGCTCCATCATGGCCGAGATGGGCAAGGCCATGATGGGGACGGGCGAAGCGACTGGCGACAGGCGCGCGGTGCTCGCCGCGGAAGCGGCGATCGCCAATCCTCTGCTCGACGAGACCTCGATGAAGGGAGCGCGAGGCTTGCTCATTTCGATCACCGGCGGCAACGACCTGACGCTGTACGAAGTGGATGAGGCTGCGAGCCGCATTCGGCAGGAGGTCGACGAGGAGGCCAACATCATTCTTGGCGCAACCTTCGAGCCGGCCCTCGACGGGGTGGTGCGCGTATCTGTGGTGGCCACCGGCATCGACCAGGCGACGATTTCCCAGATCGAGCCCGTCAACGTTCTGCCGCGGGTCGAAGTCGCCCAGCGGATCCGTCCGCTCGCGCCCGCTCCGGTCCGGCCCGCGCCGGCCGGCCCGGTCGAGGCGCCTCAACCAACGGCCGCCGACGACCTCCAGATTCTGCCGGTTGCGACCGCCGCGTTTCCCGACCCGATCGAGGCGCGCCGCGAACCTCAAGAGGAGTCCGAGGCCTTCATTCCGCCCTTGCCGGAGCAGCCGACTGTCCGCGCCGTGCGGATGCCGCAGATCGAGGACCTGCCGCAAGTCGTCCAGGATCAGGTGCGCGCGATGCGCGATTTGCAGATTGCGGCGCCCGTCCCGGAAACGCGGCGGCGCTCGCTTCTGGAGAA
>CAVZJZ010000023.1:0-235697 GCA_963775665.1 uncultured Alphaproteobacteria bacterium
GCCTGGCTGACGCGGGGCGAGGACGCGAGCCCGTCCGAGGCGGCGATCCAGGCGGAGACCAGCCCTTGCGCGCCCTTCTCTACGCCGGCCGGCCGTTGCGCGAGCCGGTCGTGGCCGGCGGTCCCTTTGTCATGAACACCGAGGCTGAGATCGCCGAGGCTTACGCCGACTATCGCGCCGGGCGCTTCGGTCCGGCCTAACGGCCGGAAACGCCGCCCATGCGGGGCTTCGCCGGCGCCAGCGCTTCCGGCGCCTCTTCCCAGCCGAAGACGCTGCGGCCGCCGTAGTCGTGCGAGCGCGCCGCTCCTCGGCGATCAGCGCCTCCACCGACGGGCCGGCGGCGCTGCGTTCGAGCCGGCGCGCCTGGTCGTCGAGCCGCTTCAGGGCGGCCAGTTCCTCGTCGCGCCCGAGCTTCGCCTTCAGCACGGCCGATTTCAGCACCTCGATCGTCTGGTCGTAGACCTTGATCGGCACCGGAAAGGGATGGCGGTCCTTGCCGCCGTGGGCGAGCGAGAAGCGCGCCGGGTCGCTGAAGCGACAGGGCGCGCCGTGCATCACCTCGGCCACCATCGCCAGCGCCCGGACGGTGCGCGCCCCGACCCCCGGGACCAGCAGCAGCTCGGAGAAGTCGCCGGGCCGCATTCGGCCGCCGCGGCCAGATTGCCGTGCAGCCGGCGCGTCATGACGTCGCTCGGGCGCACGTCGTGATGGCTCGGCATGACCAGATGCGGCAGCAGGGGCTGCTCCGAGCCACGGATCCGGCGCGGCTTTCCCTGGCGCGACGCCATCCGCGCATATTCGCGGGCGATCCGTCGGGCCCGATCGCCGGCAGCAGGTCGACCTGATTGCGTCGCGAAGCCTCGGCCCGCCGGTCGGTCAGGTTGACGATGCTGCCCTGGCCGACACCGTCGATCGCCGCATGCGGCTCGTCGACGAAGCTCTTCAGCCCCTCGGACAGCCAGTGGTAGCGGCGCGCCTGTTTGCGGCTCGCCGTTCATGCCCTGCTGCACCACCACCCAGCGTCCGTCGTCGGTGACGATGAAGCCGTGCAGATAGAGATCGAAGCCGTCCTGCACCGCGGCGCTGTCGACCTTGGCGACGAGCCGGCTCGCCCTGGCGAGCGCCGCGCCGTCGAAGCCGACGCGGTCGCCGATCGCGACCAGTTCCTCGGGCGTCTGGCGCGAATGCTTGCCGCGCCCGCCGCAGACGTGGACGCCGAGTTCGCCGGCGAGCGGCGTCAGCCCGCGCTTCAGCGCGCCGATGACGCTGGTGGTGATGCCCGACGAGTGCCAGTCCATGCCCATCACGGCGCCGAAGGACTGGAACCAGAAGGGATGGGCGAGACGGCGCAGCAACTCGTCGCGGCCGTAAGTGGTGCACGATCGCCTCGGCCATCACCGCGCCGAGCCGCGTCATCCGGTCGGCGAGCCACTTCGGCACGGCGCCGCCGTGCAGGGGCAGATCGGCGCTTCCGGATCGGCGGCCCATGGCGAGTTCCTCTCGGGGTCGATGTTCCTGAAATGTTCTAGCATCGCTCGCATGGGTTCTCAACCTTGGGTCTGAACCAATCGGTCCGGCGTCTGCGCATAAAGACGTCCGCCTAGAACCTGTTGAACGCAAAAGATTGGCCTGCTCGCCCTGAACTCCCGCGAATACCCCCTACACCGCCGCCGCCGCGCCGGACCGGTTCGCCGACGTTCGCGTCTGGGCGATCTCATGGATTTTGAGGCGCACGTCGCGGTTGTCGCGCATGAAGCGGTCGAAATCGGCCTTGCGCAGCACCAGGAGCCGGCAATAGGTCACGGCCCTCACGTCGGCCTGGCGGGGGGCGCCGCTGAGGAGCGCCATCTCGCCGAAGACGTCGCCGCTGCCGAGCGGGATGCGGCGGTCCGGCATCACGACCTCGGCCGCGCCCGAGGCGATGAAGAACACCGCGTCGCCCGGCTCGCCCTTGCGCACGATGAGCTCGTTCGGCACGGTGAAACGGGGCCTGAGCAGCTTCTGAACCCGTTCGAGGTGCCCGGCGTCGAGCCCGGCGAACAGGTCGAGGCGCGCGATCAGCTGGCCGGTGTCGAGGCCGATGTCGAAGCGCGGCGGCGCTTCGGCGCTCTGCGCGCGCTCGACGCTGTTGGTGAGATCCCGGTAGACCTCCGAGGGGATCAGGCCGCCTTCGTACAGCGACTCGTAGCGCCCGAGCTCGCGGCGCAGCGCCGACTGGCGCAGAAATCTCGCTTCGAGCGCGGCCGCATAGTCCTGGTATTGGCGGCGGAAGGCGTCGAGCGCCGACTTCGTCCGCTCGAGGCGCGCCTCGAGCATCACGTCGATCAGCTTGCCGATGCGTTCGCCGAAGATCGAGCGCGAGCGCTGGGCGCCGCCGCGGGCAAGGTCCTGGATGAGCAGGCGCGTCACCAGCAGCGTCTCGAAACGGTCGCCGAGCCGGTCGGCAAGAAAGCGGCGGACGCCGAAGCGGCGATAGACGAAATAGGCGGCCCGGAACGCCAGCGGGAAGGCGAGCGCGCTTTCCGCGGCGCGCTTGTAGCCGAGCCGCCCGCCGCTCCTTGCCCCCTCGACCAGGGCGTCGGCGTTGCGCATCAGCATCTGCAGGGCGGCGGGCGAGGCGGCCCGGCGCGACAGCGTCTCGAGGACGAGCATGCGCTCCTGGTTTCCGAGCGCGATCAGGGCGACCGTCATCCGCTCGTGCTCGGTGAGCCCCATCTCCTCCGCGGCGTCGCGGGCGCCCGGCGGCTTTCGTCCACGCCTGATAGGGCGCGAGCGCGTTTGCGAGGGCCTTGGGATGCAGATCGTGCGCCTCGGCGGTCTTGACCATCATCTCGCTCGTCTCGGCGTAGGAGAGCTCCAGCACCCGGTCGCGCAGCAGCCGGTCGATCGGCGACAGGCGGTCGAGTCCGAGCAGGCGGATGAGAGGCCGCAAGGTCGTGCCGTTGACCAGAAGGGTGAACAGCACGAGGCCGGTCGCCAGCACCGCGACGAAGTGGCGCGTCTCGCCCGGCAGGAGGGGATTTTCGGTCACCGAGAGCGCCAGCACCAGGGTGAGCGCGCCCCTCAGGCCCCCCCAGGCGATGGCGAGCTTGTAGACGGTGCTGACCGGCTGGGTGAGTCGCGTGAGGCTAAGGAGCGGCACCAGGAGGAAGAGCACCGCGAGCCGCGCGGCGAAGGCCGCGGCGATCAGCAAGGCGACCAGTGCGAGCTCGCGCCAGTTCATGTCGAACAGCAGCTTCGGCACCAGGATCGAAGCCAAGAGAAAAACGAGCGAATGGGCCCAGAAGGCGATCTGCTCCCAGAGATCGGTGAGGAACGACCAGTTGTAAGGCGCGATCCGGGTCCGTCCGAAGGCGCTGATGGAAAGGCCGGCCGCGAGCACCGCCACCACCCCCGAGACATCGAACAGCCGCTGCGCCGCGATGAAGGCGAGATAGGCGAGCGCGACCGTCAGCGTCCCCTCGGCCAGCCGGTCGTCGCCCGTCCAGGGAATGACCGACAGAAGCGCCCGGCCGGCCAGCGCGCCCAGCACCGCGCCGCCGATGAAGGCGCGGACGAAGTCGATCGCGCCCTCGCCGAGCGCGGGCGGGCGCCCCGAGAGGATGATGCCGAGCAGGACCGTATAGAGCACGATCGCCGCCGCGTCGTTGAGCAGCGCTTCGCCGGCGACGAGCCGGGTCAGGCGCGCCGGCGCGCCGACGTCGCGGAAAACCGCGATGACCGCGGCGGGGTCGGTGGTCGAGACGACCGCGCCGAGCAGCAGGCAGACGGTGAGCGGCGCGCCGGCGAACGGCCAGAGCGCCAGCCCGACGATCGCCGCGGTGACCAGGGTGGCGATCACCGCCAGCATGAGGATCGGCGCCGCGTCCTCGAGGATGCGCCGCACGTCGCTGGTGAACGCCGCCTCGAACACCAGCAGCGGCAAAAAGACGTAGATGAAGGTCTCGGAGCCCAGCGGCAGATCGGCGAACAGCCTGACGAACTCGCCGAAATGGCTCGACAGCGGCCCGTGCAGCAGAAAGCCGGAGACGGCGCCCATGGCCGCGCCGATCACGGCGAGGAGCACGACCGGCGCGAGCTTCAGCCGTTCCGCGAGCGGCTGGCTCAGCGCCACCACCACCAGCAGCGCGCCGAATATTGCCAGGACGAGAACGATATCGATCATGGCTCATCCGCGGGCCGCTCCCGGCCGGGAACGGCTCAAATCAGCCGTCAGTGTCGCGGGCGCCCGTTCGTCTTGTCAATCGAGACGCGTCTTCCTTTTTTCCCGCTACTCATCTGGCCCCGCCAGTCTCCTCAGACTGGCGGGTTAGTAGCGTGCTGAAGGTTCTGCAAAATCGCTTGAGGCGAGAGGCGGTCATGGCAGGCTGGTGATTGTCGAAGTCACCGATTCCTTTGGAGGAATGCCGCCATGACCAAGAGTGAAGCTAAGCCCGCGATCGCCGCCGTCAACGAGCTTTTCTCGACGAGCCCTGACGGGCTGCGCGAGATCGTCCGCGCTGTGGTGCAGGAGATGCTGGAAGCCGAGATGACGGATGCGCTCGGCGCCGGGAAGAGCGAGCGAACCGGCGCCCGGCTCGGCTACCGCTCCGGCTACTACACCCGCACGCTCGTCACCCGGGTCGGCAAGCTCGAGTTGCGGGTGCCGCAGGATCGCGACGGCCGGTTCTCGACCGAGCTTTTCGAACGCTATCAACGCTCCGAGCAGGCGTTGGTGGCGACGCTGGCCGAGATGTACGTGCAGGGCGTTTCGACCCGCAAGGTCAAGGCGATCACCGAGGAGTTGTGCGGCCATGCGTTCTCGGCCTCCGCCGTCTCCGCCATCAACAAGCGCCTGGACGAAAGCCTCGACGCCTTCGCCAGACGCCCCCTCGCCGAGCCTTTCCCTTACCTCATCCTCGACGCTCGTTATGAAAAGGTGCGCGAGGGCGGCGTGGTCGCGAGCCAGGCCGTGCTGATCGCGGTCGGGATCGACTGGGACGGGCGCCGCCAGATCCTGGCTGTCGACATGGCCAACCGTGAAAGCAGCTCCTCCTGGAAAGACTTCCTGCTCGGACTGCGCCGGCGCGGTCTTGGCGGCGTCGAGTTCGTCGTCGCCGACGACCACGCCGGCCTGCGTGCGGCCATCCGCGAGGTTCTGCCGGAGGCAGCCCTCCAGCGATGCTACGTGCACTTCCTCCGCGAACGCCCTCGACCATCTTCCGCGCAAGGCCGACGACGACTGCCTGCAGGAATTGCGCTGGCTGTACGACCGGCGAAACGTCGAAGAGGCCCGCCGAGACCTCGCCGCCTGGATCGCCAAATGGGGAGACCGCTACCGGAAGCTTGTCGATTGGGTCGAGGAAACGATCGAGGAAACCTTCACCTTCTATCGTCTGCCGCGCCAGCATCATAAGCATCTCAAGAGCACCAACATGCTCGAACGGCTCAACGAGGAGATCAAGCGACGAACCCACGTCGTGCGCATCTTCCCCAATGCCTCGGCATGCCTGCGTCTCGTTCGCGCCTTAGCCGTCGAAACCCACGAGAACTGGCTCGAAGCCCACCGTTACCTCAACATGAACGACCTCAGGGAGCACAAGAAAACCTACCTTCGCAAAGCCGCCTAACCCAGCCAACCCAGGACCGCCTTTTGCAGAACTTGACGCACTCAATCGGCGGGTTTTTTCTGGACGTGACGCCGCAGGCCGTTAAAGCAGGAACTCGTTGTGAGGGAAACAAAGCCGTCCTGCCAGCGGAGCGACGCAACGTAGAGCCTTTAGAGGCGTTATTTATTGCTCATGCAACGCATGAGGATTCTTTTGTAATCAATTGTAAAATAAGGCATTTCGTCCCGCAATGGCGAGCCAAAATGGCGCTATTCCGGCTGGTCCGGACGGTTTCAGGCCTCTGAGTACAGAAATTCTATCCGATTCTGCCCTCGGATGAGCCGCGAAAGCACGTCTCCGGCTTCGGCTTTTCCAATTGTCTTCCCCCTGTTATCCGCTGGTGCAGGGAAATTCGCTCCCTGTTATCTCGTTCAACCATTGCATGAGCAATTCATTAGAAGTGACTGATATTCAGCGCTTTCATGCATCAAAACGGGCGCGGCGAGGCCCACGTTCCCTGTTAGCAGGGGATAACAGGAGAATTCCGGTTTTGACGAAGTTGCAGGCGGCGCCCGGCGCGAGGCCGATCGTCTAGATTTTCTACACTTGGCGTACCGCGCCAAGCCCCTTGGCCACCTCGGCGGCGAGCCGCTCGCGCTCCTTCACGATCGGCGCCAGCCGCGCGCGGACCATGTCCACCACGGCCGCCGGCGCGGTCGACGGATGTCCGCCGGCAAACGGCGGCGCGGGCGCGTATTCGAGGTTGAGCTGGATCGCCTCGGCGACCTCGCGGCCCGCCAGTTCCGCGATCAGCGTCAGGGCGAAATCGATGCCGGCGGTCACTCCGCCGCCGGTCATCAGCTTGCCGTCGCTGACGACGCGTTCGTGGACCGCAACGGCGCCCAGCTTCTCGAGCAGATGGTGCGAGGCCCAATGCGTCGTCGCCCGCTTTTCCTTCAGGAGGCCCGCCGCGCCCAGCACCAGCGCTCCGGTGCAGACCGAGGTGACGAAGCGCGCGCCCTCGGCCTGGCGGCGGACGAAGCGGAGCGTCTCCTCGTCGGCCATCAGCGCGTTGATCCCGGCGCCGCCGGGAATACAGAGAACGTCGAGTTGCGGGCAGGCTTCGAACGCGATGTCGGGCGTGAGCGCCAGCCTCGTCGAGGAGAGGACCGGATCGAGCGTCTTCCACACGAGACGGACCCGCGCCCCGGGCCAGGACGCGAACGCCTCGTAGGGCCCGGTCAGGTCGAGCTGCTGCACGTTCGGAAAGACAAGGAAGCCGATCTCGATCGGGGGCGGGCGTTCGGTCATGTCGATGCGTCTCCAGTTCCAGGCGAACGCCGCCCCCGCGCTTGCGCCGGGCCGTCCGTCACCACGATTTCGCTGCGCTTGACGCCGATGGCGGCCGCGAGCAGGCGGAGGCGATCGGCGACAACCTCGCTGTCGGGCGCGCGCGCCGCCGACCCGACTTCGAGCCGCACGCACGCGGCGTCGAGGCGAAGGCGCGCGCTCGCCAGCAGGGCCGGCACGCCGCCGGAAAACCGGTAGGCAAGCAGGATCGCCCGTCCGAGAATGAAGGCGCGCCGCAGCGCCGCGGCGGAGAGGAGGCCGGTCGCAGGCTCGAGCCAGGACGCATCGGTGCGGCCGGCGTAGCGGGCGTGGATCGCGGCGGCGACGAACACCCTCTCGACGTGATCGATCCCGATGAAGGGGAATTCGAGCAGGCGGCGAAAGCTTTCTTCCGCCCGCAAATCCGGCGCGTCCCTCCAGGCGATGTCCGACAGGGCGCAGACCGCCACCCTCAGGCGGGCCTCGGCCGGCGTCTCGCCGGGAAAGAGCCCGGCCGTCCATGACGCCAGCGCCGGGGCGAAATCGGGCACTCGCGCCAGCGGAAGGCCGATGAGCTGCGCGCCTTCGACCAGCGGATCGAGATATTGCTCCGCCTTGGTCAGCTGCGAATAGAGAAGGCCCTCGCGCAGCCCCAGGGCGGAGAAGACGACCCGCTCCGGCGCGAGGCGTTTGATCAGCCGGTCCATGACCAGCGCCGCCGCCGGAAGCGTGCGCGCCCGCCGCGCCGCGACGCCCGGCAGCGCGGCGAGCCTGGCCGGCGTTTCGCGGGTGAGAAACTTGGCGAACTCGCGCGCGGCCGAGGCGGCGAGCGTATAGCCGTGCACGGCCTTGACCGGCGCGCCGACCAACTCGATATGGGCCTTGGCCAAGGATCGCCAGCCGCCGCCGACCGGATAGAAGACCGGCCGGCTCGGCGCGGACTTCAGGCCGTCGCGCAGGATGTCGTCGATGCGCCGCCTGGCGAAGGCGTAACCTTCGGCGAGCAGCGACTCGACCGGCAGCGCGCCCAGCGGCAGGCTGACCCAATGGTCTCCGACATGGTCGTCCGCGGCCTCCGCGACCTCGAGGCTGCCGCCGCCCATGTCGCCGACCAGCCCGACGGGGCGGAAAAATCCCGAGATCACGCCAAGCGCCGCGTAGCGCGCCTCCTCTTCACCGGTGAGGATGCGAACCTTGAGCCCGCTCTCGGCGGCAATTGCCGCCGCAAGAGCAGGCCCGTTGGAGGCGCGTCGCATCGCCTCGGTCGCGGTGGCGTCGATCCTTTCGACCCCCATCGCATCGGCGATGGCGCGGAACCGGCGCACCGCCTCGACGGTTCGCCGGAAGCCGTCGGGCGCGATGGCGCCCGTCTGAGCCAGCCCCTCGCCGAGCCGGAGAAGCGACTTTTCGTTGAAGCGGGGCATCGGCGCACGGCCGAGCTGGTCATAGACCAGGAGCCGGACCGAATTCGATCCGATGTCGACGATCGCATAATGCGGGCGAGCGCGCATGACGCGCTCGGGATCGAGGTCGAGCCGCCGCGTTGCGGCGTTGTCGGATCGGGGTGTTCTGGTCATTGCGCTCTTCCGGCCGGCGCCGATCATGCCTGAACGGCGACGGCTTTGACCAGCCGTCTCGTCCTTCGAAACCGGGCGCCGCCGGCGCTCCCTGATTTTGGCGCGTCGCCGGTTGACAGGCGCGTCCGGCTTCGTGAAGCAGACCCATGACCGCTTCCCTGCCCGCTCTCCTGGCGACCGGCTTTGTTCTCGGCTGGTCCGCCAACAAGCCGACGGCGGAGGCCCTTCCCGTTCGACGAACGCCGGCCCGCGAGGAGAATCGGCATGACCCCTGAAGAATTCCGTCGCTTCGGCCATCAACTCATCGACTGGCTGGCTGACTATCATGAAGGCATGCCGGACCGGCCGGTGATGGCCAGGACCCGGCCGGGTGAGATTCGGGACGCGTTGCCGACGGCGCCGCCGGACAAACCGGAAGACTTCGCCGCCGTGATCGCCGACCTGGACCGGGTGGTCCTGCCCGGACTGTCGCTCTGGCAGCACCCTCGCTTCTTCGGCTATTTCCCGGCCAATGCGCTGCCCGCAGGCATTCTCGGCGATCTTGTGAGCACGGGTCTCGGCGTGATCGGCCTATCGTGGCAATCAAGCCCCGCGCTGACCGAAATCGAGGAGGTGGTGACCGATTGGCTGCGTCAGATGCTTGGGCTGTCGCCGGCCTGGAGCGGGGTCGTCCAGGATACGGCCTCCACGAGCACTTTGGTGGCGCTGATTTGCGCGCGCGAGCGGGCCACCGGCTACGCGCTGGCACGCGGCGGACTGCAGGGCGAGACTCGCAAGCCATGCGTCTACGTATCCGCGCACGCAAACAGTTCGGTGGAGAAGAGCGCGATGCTGGCCGGTTTCGGCCGGGATAACATACGTCAGGTCCCGTTTGACGCCAATTTCGCCATGCGCGGGGACGCGCTGGCGCAGATGGTCGCTGCGGACCTGGCCAGAGGCGACCTGCCCTGCGCCATCGTGGCGACCGTGGGCACGACCGCCACGACCGCGATCGATCCGGTCGCGGCCATCGTCGATGTCGCAAGGCGACACGCCGTCTGGCTGCATGTGGACGCCGCGATGGCTGGCAGCGCGATGATCCTGCCCGAGTGCCGGTGGATGTGGGAGGGGATCGAAGGCGCCGACAGTCTGGTGGTCAATGCGCACAAATGGCTGGGAGCTCCATTTGACTGCTCGCTCTACTACGTCCAGGACCCAGAGCACTTGATGCGGGTTATGTCGACCAACCCCAGCTACCTGCAATCGGCGGCGGACGGGCGCGTGAAGAATCTGCGCGATTGGGGCATTCCGCTGGGACGCCGCTTTCGGGCGCTGAAGCTGTGGTTCATTGTTCGCGAACAGGGCGTGAGCGGACTACAGAGCCGGCTCCGACGGGACATGGCCAACGCGCGCGATCTGGCCAAGCAAATTGCCGCCACTCCCGGCTGGCGTGTGCTCGCTCCGGTCAACCTGCAAACAGTGTGCGTTCGCCATGAACCGCCGGGGCCCGACGGAACCGTACTGGAAGGCCAGGCCCTCGATGCCCACACGACTGCCTGGGTCGAGGCAGTGAACCGGTCGGGCGCGGCCTACCTCACGCCTGGGATTGTCGACGGGCGATGGATGGCGCGGATATCCGTCGGCGCGCTACCGACAGAAGCAGGCGACGTGGCCGCCGTTTGGGCGTCGATGCAGGCGGCGGCCGATGCGGCTTCCTCCACGATCCACCGACAACCGTAGTTCGAGCGTCCCGGCGCAAGTCCGCTGGCAGCGTCAGCGTGACATGAGCGTCCGCCTGCCGCATGATCCGCGGGCGCGGACTCTCATGCGCATATCGAGGGGGGAAACGCTACGCATGGGCGAACGGCTCAAGTTCTACGGCTGGGGTTACGAGAACACCGGCCTCAGCGAGGCGGAGCGCGAGCATCTCTTCCGCTTCGTCGCCGACCGGCTCGGCGTCGAACCCCGCCTCGCGCCGCCGCCGCAAGCGGCCGACATCGCGCTCCGCGCGCCCCGCGTCGCGCCGCCCGCCGCGCTCGCAGGCGTCCTGACGCACGATCCTTACGAGCGGCTCCTGCATACCTACGGCAAGTCCTATCCGGAAACGGTCCGCGCCTTCGCGCGCGACTTCGCCAATGCGCCGGACCTCGTCGCCCTGCCCGGAGAACGAGGCGGACGTCGCCGCCGTGCTCGACTGGGCGAGCGGCGCGAAGGTCGCCGTCATTCCGTTCGGCGGCGGCTCCTCGGTGGTCGGCGGCGTCGAGCCGGCGGTCGGCGGCGCCTATTCCGGCGCGGTGAGCCTCGACCTGCGCCGCCTCGACCGGGTGCTCGAGGTCGACGAGACGAGCCGCGCGGCGCGCATCCAGAGCGGCATTCGCGGACCGGCGATCGAGGCGGCGCTGAAACCGCATGGCCTCGCCATCCGGCACTACCCGCAGAGCTTCGAGTTCTCGACCCTCGGCGGCTGGATCGCGACCCGCTCCGGCGGGCACTTCGCCACGCTCTACACCCACATCGACGATTTCGTCGAAAGCCTGCGCACGATCACCCCGGCAGGCGCGATGGAGTCCCGCCGCCTGCCCGGCTCGGGCGCCGGCCCCAGCCCCGACCGCATGATGATCGGCTCCGAGGGCGCGCTCGGCGTGATCACCGAGGCGTGGATGCGGCTGCAGGGTCGGCCGCGCTTCCGCGGCGACGCCGTGTTCGGCTTTCCGGACTTCTTCGCCGCGGCGAGGGCCGTGCGCGCGGTCGCGCAGGCCGGGCTCTATCCGTCGAACCTGCGCGTCATCGACAATGACGAGGCCGGCGCCTACGGCGTCAACGCCTACGAGGAGAGCCTCATGGTGCTGGCCTTCGAGTCGGCCGACCATCCGGTCGACGCCTGGATGGCGCGCGCCGTCGAGCTGCTTCAGGACCACGGCGGGCGCCGCCATGCCGACGAGGCCGCGGCCTTGCGCTGGCGCACGGCCTTCATCCGCATGCCCTACGCGCGCGAGCTGACCGTGCCGATGGGAGTGATCAACGACACGTTCGAGAGCGCGATCACCTGGGACCGGTTCGAGGCCTTTCACGCCGCCGTCAGCGCCGCGACGCTCGCGGCGATGAGGCAAGCGACCGGAAACGCCGGAACCGTCTCGACCCGCTTCACCCATGTCTATCCGGACGGGCCCGCCGTCTATTACACCTTCAACGTCCGCGGCGCTCAAGGCCGGCTCATCGAGCAATGGCGCGCAGATCAAGGCGCGCGCCTCCGATGCGCTGATCGCGGCCGGCGGCACGATCACCCATCACCACGCGGTCGGGCGCGACCACATGCCCTGGTACCGCGCGCAGCGCCCGGCCCTGTTCGGCAAGGCGCTCGCGGCGGCCAAGGGCGCGCTCGACCCTGCGGGGATCATGAACCCGGGGGTGCTGACGCCTTAAGGGGAAGCGCTGCGGCGCCTGGAAAGCAAATGGACATAAAGAAGCGTACCTTACTTCTTCTGATTCTGCTTGTTTCAACGCCAGTATTTGCTAATCCTGACTGTCGGACGATAGCAGAGGATGTGGCAAATCAAGACCGGATCTTGAAAACACAGTCACAGGAGTTTACGGATCGCTATGGCGAGAATAATAGTCCGGGTTTAGAGCTGAGGCAGGATTATCTGAGGCGTATTGACGCTCTAATCAATGCGTTACATCGCGACATTGACGGCTTGCGCTGGCTTATTGACCATCACTGCGGACCAGCCAAAGAGGAGCCAAACGCGATCAAGAGCGTTCACGACATGGAATCAATTCTTCTTGCTCTTCTCGTACGAAGAATGGATGTGCGCACGCTGCGTTGAGGCGAAAACTGTTGACGCGATCGTTGATCGCGTCGGCGGCGGTCAGCGACCGCGGCTACAGCCCCGTTGCCCTATTCCTGATCCCTGATCGCCAGCGAAAGCCCCGCAATCAGCAAGGCCGACAGCCCGACCAGCGCCAGCACGCCTCTAAATCCGGCGCAGGTCGAACGCGATCCCGCCGCCGGTCACGCCGACGGTGCCGCCGAGAAAGCTGCACGAGTTCAGGACGCCGGAGCCTCTGCCGGTGTCAGTCGGCAGGAGCGCCGCGAGGCCGATCCTCGGCGCCGACGCGTAGGGGAGCGCAATGCCGGCCCCAACGGCGCAGAGGCCGATGAGCAGCGCCGCGAAGCCCGCGTCCGTCGCCGACGCCCAGCCGATGGCGCAGCCGAGCGCGAGCAGGAGCGACCCGCCGGCCATCATGCGCCTGAGGCCGATTTTCGCCGCGAGCTGCGGCGCGGCCCGCGCGAAGCCGAACAGCGCCGCCGACATCGGCATGAGCGACAGGCCGGCTTCGATCGGCGTTCTGCCGAGCCCCTCCGGCGACTGGGCAAAGAGGTTGTAGTAGAGCAGGAGGGCCATGATGTCGGACATGAGCAGGAACATGAGCGCTGAAGCGAGGGCGAAGTTCCGGTTGCGAAACAGGCCGAAGTCGACCAGCGGGCGATCGCGACGGGTCTCGACCCGAAGGAGCGCGGCGAAGGCGATCGCGGCCAGCCCGAGCGGCGCGATCGCGGCGAGCGGATTGGCGACGGCCGACGCCATGGCGCGCAGTCCCTGGACAAGCGCGATCATGAAAACCGCGATGAGGCCGAGGCCGAGCCAGTCGCTGCTGCGCGCCGGCTTGCCTTCGCCGCCGGCATTGAGCCAGAGCGTGAGCGCAGCCGGAAGCATGACCGCCAGATTGAGCCAGAAATTCACCCGCCAGCCGGCGTAATGCGTCACCGCGCCGCCGACCAGCGGCCCGATGCTGAAGCCGAGCATCAGGAACCCCGTCCAGGCGCCGATCATGCGCCCGCGGTCCGCGTCGGAAGCCGCCTCCGACACCGCGGCGAGCGTGCCGGCGACGGCGAACGCCGCGCCGACGCCCTGCAGCGCGCGGGCGCCGACCACCACGGCGCCGTCCGGCGCGAGCGCGATCATCAGCGAGGCCAGCGCGAACAGCGCGACGCCCGCGGCCGATGAGCGGCGCGCGCCGAACCGGTCCGCCGCGTCCCCGCCCAGAACGATGAACACGGCGGAGGCGAGCAAATAGGCGTTGACGATCCATTCGACCGTCGCCGGACCGAGCCCAAGCCCGCTCGTCATCGCCGGCAGCGCCGCCATGATCGCCGTGCTGTTCTCGCCGACCGACAGAATGGCGAGATAGCACGCGGCCAGCACCAGCATGCGATCGCGCGCCATTCTTGCTCCGGTTCGGGAATCAGGATCCTGGGATCAGAGCAGTATCAGCGATCGGAGCGGAAGGTGTTGCGCATTCATTCCGCGGGGGCGCCGGCGCCTTGAATTACGGTGACAGCTTACTGGACTGCACCCCTCCGGTGAGACACGCTTAATTTGGTGACAGCGCTTCGTCCTGGTTTAGCGTTGGCGCGACCGGCCGCAGTTCGGCTTCGAACTCGACCGGCGGTTTATAGCCGAGCGCCGAGTGCAGGCGCTGACGTTGTAGATCGTCTCGATGAACTCGCCGATCTGCCGGCGGGCGTCGTCGATGTTGGCGTAGGCCTTGCCGTTGACCTCCTCGGTTTTCAGCGTCTTCATGAAGCTCTCGGCCTTGGCGTTGTCGTAAGGGTTGCCAGGCCGGCTCATGCTGATGGCGATTTTCCGCGCCTCCAGTCGCTCGACATAGTCGGAGCAGGCGTATTGCACCCCGCGGTCGGAATGATGAATGAGGCTGTCGGGCGCGGGATTTCGCCCGGCCAGGGCCTGGTCGAGCGCTTGCAGGGCGAGCGAGGCCTCCAGATGGTTGTCGAGCGCCCAGCCCACCACTTTGCGCGAGAATGCGTCGATGACGACCGCCAGATAGACGAAGTCCTCGGCGAGCCGGACATAAGTGATGTCGGCGACCCAGATCTGGTCGAGGCCCGTCGGCTTCAGCCGGCGCACAAGGTTGGGCCGGATCGGGTGACCATGGTCGCTCATCGTCGTGCGCGGAACGAAGGGCTTGGCGCGAAGGCTGAGCAGATTATCCTCTCGCATCAGTCGCAGCACGCGCTTGGCGTTGACGATCAGGCCCTGCCGGCGCAGCGCCTGGGCGATGCGCCGATAGCCGTAATGGCGGTTGGTGAGCGCGACGCGCTGGATCAGATCGCGCAAGTCCGCGTCCTCGCGCGCTAAGCGCGTGCGGGCCGAAATGGCGGTAATATCCGGCGCGCGAAACACCGCCCAACCCGCACAGGCGCTGAATGTTGGCGTCGTCCTGGGAAAAGCCTTGCGACTCCAGCGCGATCATTTTTTCGATGACCGCGTAGAGATGGGTGCGCCGCCGTTCGGGGTCGTCGCGTCCCAGAGCCGCAAGGCTTCGCGAAAAAAATGCAGGTCCGCCTGCTGACGGCCGATCACCCGCTCGAGTTCGGCGATCCGCGCCTCGGCCTTCTTCAGTTCGTCCGAGGGGCGCGCGGCGGACGCGGCGGCGTCCGCAGAGTACGCAGGCGCGGACGCCGCGCGACCCTCGGACGCTCGCCTTTCCTTCCATCCCGGCTTCGGCCCGCGCTTGCGGTTGAAGCCGGCCACGCCCATCGCCCGGTAGGCGTCGCGCCATTCGTAAAGCAGCTTGCGCCTGACCCCCGTCTCATCAGGCACGCCCGCGATCCTCTCGCCGGCCGCAAGCCGCAAGACGATGCGTTCCTTGAATGCGTTCGAAAACTGCCGCGACTCTTGCCTGGTTCCGACATGGTTCCTCCTCAGAAGCCATGTCACCCTTTTACCCGTGTCTCAACTTCGGGGTCCACTCCATCACTCACTCCCTATTTGACTTCCTCATCCGGCCGGCTTGGGCCGGCCAGCCCTCCGAGAAGTGAGAAGGGAAATGCGAACCCTCGGCTCCAACTCGCGCCAATTTCGCATAGCTGCGGCCCGAGCAGGCGCGCGTTCCTGGCGGCGTTCTCACGCAGTGCTTTAAGATACTATTACAAGCTATTGTAAAACATACGGATTATTAGAGTCCGGCTGGGTGGGAAGTCGCCTAATTTTGCTGCTTTCTCGCTGTTCCAGACTCGCCTCGAGAGCTCCTATGCTTCACCTGTTCGGTGGCGTATCAGGGAGACCGGCCCCCTGCTTCTCGCTCATCCTCTACATGAATGTCTTTCCGCAAGAAACTGAATTACAGCGGCTTTCATTCACGTTCCATGGGAACGGCGGAGGTGATTCTCCCTGTTAGCAGGGAATAACAGGGAAGAATTCCCAGCTTCTCTCTGGTAGCGCTGCCCTACCCTTTCGGGAACTCGAGCCCCATCGCCCGGTAGCGCTCGGGGTCGTCGAGCCAGTTCTCGCGCGGAAAGCCCGCTCACGCCCCCGGCGCGGCCGGGGTCTCCTCGAGCCGCACGGCGTAGCCCCAGAGGCGGCGGATGTGGCGCAGCGTCGCCTCCTTGCCGGCTTCGGCGAGGCCGACGCCTTTGCGCGTCGCGTGGCGCAGCACCAGCTCGCGGTCGCCGAGCAGGTCGACGTCGATCACCTGGATGTCCGGCTCGTTCTCGCCGACGTCGTAGCTGTCGGCGAGCGCCGAGCGCACCCGGCGGTAGCCTTCCGAATCGTGGATCGCCGCGACGCAATAGCTCGATTCGGAGGCCTTGTCGGAGAGCGCGAACAGCCGGAACTTGCGCATGAGATGCGGCGAGAGGAACTGCCGCACGAAGGATTCGTCGCGATAGTTGGCCCAGACCTCGCGCAGCACCGCGGGCCAATCCGACCGGCCGGCGATGTCGGGGAACCACTCGCGGTCCTCCGCCGTCGGCGCGACGCAGATGCGCTGGATGTCCTGCATCATGGCGAAGCCCAGCGCATAGGGGTTGATGTCGCCGAAGCGCGGATCGTCGAAGTCGAACTGGGCGACGACGTTGGAGTGGCTGTGCAGGATCTCGAGCAGCGCGCCTTCGGAGATCAGGCCCTCGTCGTAGAGCCGGTTGACGATCGTATAGTGGACGAAGGTGGCGCAGCCCTCGTTCATCAGCTTCGTCTGGCGCTGGGGATAGAAATATTGCGCGAGATTGCGCACGATGCGCAGGAGCTCGCGCTGCCAGTTCTGGAGAACGGGGCTGTTCTTCTCCAGAAAATAGAGCAGGTTCTCCTCGGGCAGGCGCAGCCGCCGCTTGCGCTCGCGCGCCTCCTCCTCGCTCATCGCGACTTCGGGCGCCGGCGCGCCGGCGGGCACGGTGCGCCAGAGGTCGCAGTAATCCTGCTCCTCGCGCTCCTGCCGTTCGCGCCGGCGCCGCTCGTAGTCGCCGAGCTTGAGCTTCGCGGCGCGGCGATAGCGGAAGACGCCCTGCCCCATCAGCGCATGGGCGGCGTCGAGCGTCGCCTCGACCGCCCCGAGCCCGTGCCGCTCCTCGCATGCGGCGACATAGCGCTTGGCGAAGTCGAGATAGTCGAGGATGCCGTCGGGATCGGTCCATTGCTGGAAGAGGTAGTTGTTCTTGAAGAAATGGTTGTGGCCGAAGGCGGCGTGGGCGATGACCAGCGTCTGCATCGCCATCGTGTTCTCCTCCATGCAATAGCTGATGCACGGGTTGGAGTTGATCACGATCTCGTAGGCGAGCGCCTGGTAGCCCTTGCGGTAGAGCGCCTCGTCGCGGACGAAGCGCTTGCCGTAGGACCAGTGCGCGTACATGAGCGGCATGCCGACCGAGGAATAGGCGTCGAGCATCTGCTCGGCCGAGATGATCTCGATCTGGTTGGGAAAGACGTCGAGGCCGAGCTCGTCGCGGGCGATGTGCTCGATCGCCTGATAGACGCGCTGAACGGTGGCGAAGTCCCATTCCGCGCCGTCGAAGAGGAGTCCGCGCGACGGCGCCGCCTTCCGGCGCGAGATGGGCCGCGGTCATTGCGCCGCCCTCTTCCTGGCCTGCTCGGCGAAGAGTTCGCGCAAGACCGGATAGATGTCCTCGCGGCCGGCGACGCGCGCGAGGGCGAAGTTCGGCGCCGAAGCCTTCAGTTCGGCGTAGCCGCGCCAGAGATCCTTCTCCGCGCCGCCGAAATGCGGCCCGCTGTCTTCGCCGGCGATCTCGATATAGGCGTAATACTGGGTCTGCGGCAGGATCGCCTCCTGCAGCAGCTCGACCGACGCGCGCGTGTCGCTTTCCGAATTGTCGCCGTCGGAGGCCTGGGCGCAATAGATGTTCCAGTCGGCGGCGGGGTAGCGCTTGTCGCGCACCGCGATCATCGCCTTCAGCGCCGAGCTGACGACGGTGCCGCCGGTGGCGCGGCCGTAGAAGAATTCCTGCTCGTCGACTTCGGCCGCCTCGTGGGTGTGGCGGATGAAGACGAGTTCGACGCGCTCGTATTTGCGCCTGAGAAAGAGGTGCAGGAGGATGAAGAAGCGCTTGGCGAGGTCCTTCTCGCGTTCGCCCATCGAGGCCGAAACGTCCATGAGGCAGAACATCACCGCCTTGGCGCGCGGCACGATGACCGGGGTGAAGCGGTTGTAGCGCACGTCGATCGGGTCGATGAAGGGAATGGCGCGCTGGCGGCGCTTGAGGCGCTCGATCTCGGCGTAGAGCTCGGCCAAGCGCAACTGATCGGCGACGCCGGGCTCGGGCTTGGCGCGAAGCGCCGCAAGCTCCGCTTCCAGCTCTTCGATCCCGGCGGGCGTCGGGCGGCGCAGCGCCAGGCGCCGGCTCATGCTGGCGCGCATCGTGCGCAGCACCGCGAGGTTCGGCGTCGCGCCGTCGTTGGTGTAGCCGGCCCGGCGGAACTCGCGCTGGTTCACCTCCTTGAGCGAGGCCTTCACGAGATCGGGCAGCTCCAGGTCCTCGAACAGGATGTCGAGGAACTCGGCCTCGCTCAGCGCAAAGGAGAACGAGTCCTCGCCGCTTCCCGATTTGGAGCCCTGCCTGCCGCGAGCCTCCGCCGCCCCCGGGCTTGTCGATCCGGTCGCCGGCGACGAAGTCCTTGTTGCCCGGCAGCACCCGCTCGCGCTCGCCGCCGTCGGGCGAGAGATGGAACTTCGGCTCGCCGATGCCGTCGGTCGGGATCGACACGCGCGCCGCCCTTGCCGGCGTCGGCGACCGTGCGCTCGGCGACCGCCTTGTCGACCGCGCGCTTGACCTCGGCGCGGGTGCGGCGAAGAAAGCGCTGACGGTTGCCGAGGCTCTTGTCGCGCGGATTGAGACGCCGATCGATAAACTGGGCCATGCCCCCTGCCCCGCTTCGCCGTCACCCGGCTTTGTTCACCCGCATGTACCACTCGACCAGGCGGCGAACCTGCCGCTCGGTGTAGCCGCGCGACTTCATCCGCTCGAGGAAGTCGGCGTGCTGTTTCTCGGTCTTCGAGTCCTGCTTGGTTCCGAAGCTGATGATCGGCAGCAGGTCCTCGATCTGGCTGAACATCCGCTTCTCGATCACCTCGCGAATCTTCTCGTAGGACGTCCAGGACGGGTTCTTGCCCTGGTTGGCGGCGCGGGAGCGCAGGGCGAACTTCACGATCTCGTTGCGGAAGTCCTTGGGGTTGGCGATGCCGGCGGGCTTTTCCGTCTTCGACAGCTCGGCGTCGAGGACCTGGCGGTCGAACACCTGGCCGGTGTCGGGGTCCTTGAAGTCCTGCTCCTCGATCCAGGCGTCGGCGTAGGCGATATAGCGGTCGAACAGGTTCTGGCCGTATTCGCTGTAGGATTCGATATAGGCCTTCTGGATTTCGCGGCCGATGAACTCGGCATAGCGCGGCGCGAGCGTGGACTTGATGAAGTCGAGATAGCGCTCCTCGACATCGCGGGGATATTGCTCGCGCTTGATCGCCTGTTCGAGCACATACATGAGATGCACCGGGTCGGCGGCGATCTCCTCGCTGTCGTAATTGAAGGTCTCGGACAGCACCTTGAAGGCGAAGCGGGTCGAGACGCCGGTCATGCCCTCGGCGACGCCGGCCGCCTCGCGATATTCCTGCACCGATTTCGCCTTGGGGTCGGTGTCCTTCAGGCTCTCGCCGTTGTAGACGCGCAGCTTCGAATAGAGCGGCGAATTCTGGTGCTCCTTGAGCCGCGTGAGGATGCAGAAGCGCGCCATGATCTCCAGCACCTCGGGCGCGCAGCGCGCCTCGCTGAGCTGGCTGCCCTCGAGCAGCTTGGCGTAGATCATCGCCTCTTCGGTGACCCTGAGGCTGTAGGGAACCTTGACGACGCAGATCCGGTCGAGGAAGGCTTCGTTGTTCTTGTTGTTCTTGAACTGCTCCCATTCGGATTCGTTGGAATGGGCGAGCACGATCCCCTGGAACGGAAGGGCGCCGAGATTCTCGGTGCCGGCGTAGTTGCCTTCCTGGGTCGCGGTCAGCAGCGGGTGCAGCACCTTGATCGGCGCCTTGAACATCTCGACGAATTCGAGCAGGCCCTGCGTCGTGCGGTTGAGCCCGCCGGAGTAGCTGTAGGCGTCCGGGTCGTGCTGCGAGAAATGCTCGAGCTTGCGGATGTCGACCTTGCCGACGAGGGTCGAGATGTCCTGGTTGTTCTCGTCGCCGGGCTCGGTCTTGGCGACGCCGATCTGGCGCAGCTTCGAAGGATAGAGCTTGACGACGGAGAAGCGGGAGAGGTCGCCGTCGAAGGCGTCGAGCCGCTTGGCCGCCCAGGGCGAGCAGATTCCGGTCAGACGCCGCAAGGGAACGCCGTAGCGGCTCTCGAGCACGGCGCCCATCGTCTCCGGGCGGAAGAGGCCGAGCGGCGATTCGAACACCGGGCTGATCTCGTCGCCGGCGGCGAGCACGTAGATCGGCTGGGTCTCCATCAGCGCCTTGAGGCGCTCGGCCAGCGACGACTTGCCGCCCCCGACCGGGCCCAGGAGATAGAGGATCTGCTTGCGTTCCTCGAGACCCTGCGCGGCATGCTGGAAATAGCTGACGACGCGCTGGATCGTCTCTTCCATGCCGAAAAAGCCGGCGAGCGACGGATATAGCTTGATCGTGCGATTGAGGAAGATGCGGCCGAGACGCGAGTCCTTGGCGGTGTCGACGATGACCGGTTCGCCAATGGCCGCGATCATGCGCTCCGCAGCGCTCGCTGTCATGCCCGGATTGTCGCGGCAGCCCTCGAGAAAGTCGGTCAGGCTCATCGCTTCGCGCCGCTCCCGCCCGTAAGCCGAGGAGAACAGGCTGAAGATCTCGGCGCTCCGGTCGGCCGCTGCGGGCGGCGGCTCCATCGAACCCGGTTGCGCGAATGCGTACATGGCCGTGGCGTTCATCGCGGATCTCCAGCGCTGGATCGGCCCCATTCGAAGGCTTTAAGAAAATCTGAAGAGAAATGGTTAACAAAACCTTTCCAGGTGTTTTGGAATGATACGAGCGAGGCGAAGAGCGCGAAAACCTGACCGGGATTTCGGCGCAGCGCCGTCAGGTTAGGCCCGGATTTCGGATTGCGTCGGGCGAAGAGGCCCCGATCTTCGTTGAACAGGCCGGAAAGTCGGCGAATGGCTGGCGCCCGCGCCTCAGACTTCAGGCCTGTCGCCGGCCGTTCGCATGCGTCGGCCAGCGACTCCAGAGAACGGAAAAGAGGAACGCGGTCGTCAGGCCGAACAGCATCATCCCGTTGAGCGCCTCGAGCGCGCCCATCAGCCGCCAGTGCGGCGCGAGAAAGATCTCGGCGTGTCCATAGCTCGTCATCGCGCTCAGCGAATAGAGCATGGCGAGCCTTGGATCGGGCATTGCGCCGAGCGCGACATAGGCGAAGGCCCAGGCGGCGCCCTCGAGCGCGTGCAGACCCGTCACCAGGATCACGGTCGCCGCCAGCACGATGGCGAAGGCCGCTCGCGACGATCCGGCCCCGATCGAGCTCGTGAGCCGCCCGACCACGTGCTCCTTGATCTCGACCAGGCCGAAACCGTGGACAAGCACGCTCAGCACGATGAGCGGCAGGCTCCAAAGCCAGTTGTTGGACCAGCCCTCGGCGAACACCAACGCCGCGTCCGGGCCTGCGAGCGCCGTCGACAGGGCGCCCTCCTCAAGATCGAACTTCGAGACCGCGGCGCGCGGCGGCCTGCACCGGATCCGCCCCGCCCGCCGTCAGTACCAGTACGGCACCATGGGACCGTAGGCGCCGCCCCAGTCGTTCGCCGCTTCAGCGTTCAGCATCGCCGTCGTTTCCTGCATCTGCGCGATGTTGTTGGCGGCGCGTATCTGCTGGTATTGCTGATAGGCGGCGTCGTTGCCGACATAAGCGCAATTGCAGCCTGCGGCGTCGGCGTAGATATAGACGTTGCCGCCCTTTCGCTGGGCATAGGTGATCGAGTTCTGCGGCAGCGCCTGGAGCTTGGCGACCTTTGCCGGCGTGTCCGCCTGGAGCCTAACGAAACCGGCGGCCGCGAGCTGGCCCTCCTTCTCCTGGGCGCCGACGCTGGCGCACGCGCCCAGAGCCAACAAAGCGGTCAAAGCCGCCGCGCCAACCGTCCTTCGAAGCATCTGAAATCCCTGCCCTGACGACCACACATTGGCGCGGGCGCCCATGGCGCCGCCAGCCGGCTGCGACCTTGGCCCCGCGCGCGCTCGTAAGTCAACCGCAGGACGAAAATCTGCAGGGACAAGAGCCCGCGTGGACCTCGCGCGGCCCCTTGGTCAACTACGGCTCTGCGATCCAGCGCGCCGCTTCCGCCTCGCGGCCCTGTTCGAACGCCCTCGCCTCGGGATGAAGGACCATCCGCAGCGTGTCGACAAGCCAGCGCTGCCAGTCGCGGCCAACAATCACGGCGAGCCGATCGACATACATCTGGTGCGTCTTGACGAAGCCGGTGTGAAACTCGAAGGCTTTGAAGCTTTCCCAGCCGCCGAAATCCGTCGCGTCGATCAGAAGCCGAATCCGTCCATGGCGATCAATCATCGCGTCGAGCTGCGGCCCAAGCTGCCGGAAATCGGCGACGGTCAGGATGTCCGACAGCACGACCTTCGTCGCGCTGGCGGAGATCGGCTCGAATCTGATCATGCTGCCCCGGCGCCTTTGCGGTCTTGCCTTACGCGGCCAATCTTGAGGAGATCAGTTTCGGGCGCCCACGATCGCGCGCCAGAAGCCGCTATAAGCGAGCTCAAAGCCAACGATCGAATATTCGAGGTCGATCGAATCAAGCACTTCGTATGCGGAATTGTTGCAGATCGAGAAGATGATCAATCCATCCTTGGACACGTGATGACGGGCCTGCCGAAGATAGGATTCGGTGATGCGGCCGTTCGGGTCGCAGAGGCTGAATTTTTCAATGTCGTTTTCCGGATTCTTGTCGATCATCGGCGTGTTGAAAACGATCAGGTCGAAGTCGCCTTCATCGATCTTTTCAAAGAGATCGGACTGGTAAGCGATAAGGCTGAGGTTGTTGAGCCGCGCGTTGTCAAGAGTCGCCTGAACGGCGATCGGCGAAATGTCGGTGGCCACCGTCCTCGACGTCCAGTTGGCCGCGACAAAGAGCGAGATGATGCCGCATCCGGCGCCAATCTCGAGCGTCTTGGCGATCAGCTTCGGGTTCATCGCCTTGATGTTGCGAATGAAGAACTCCGAGCTCGAATCCGGCAGCGGGTGGTAAACCCCGGCCGGCACGTCGACGATCAGGCCGTCGGTATGAATGCGCTCCGGGACCGCCTGGCGGCGGACAAGGGCTTCATGCGCGGCAGCGATGTCGAAGCGCTCGGAATTGACCAGATTCGCCAGGCCGAGCTTCCGGAGGACGGACAGTCGCGGTCCGACCCTGTATTCTATGTTCATGTTGAATTCGCCTTTATTGGGCCCGCGCGCTCTTCGCTCGCGTCAGCCTGATGGCGGACATTTGGCCAGCCTGGAAACCTGTACGAAGGGTTTTCTTTGTTGGTTCAAGCTTCGCTCCCCCGCTCGCTGTCATGCCACTCGTGCAGCAGCCAGTGGGAGAACGCGGTGAGGAAGACATGAATTGTGATGCCGGCGACGGAGATCAAGAGCAGCGCCGCGAACATTCTCGGAATATTAAGGCGAAAACCGGATTCGACGATGCGGTAGGCGAGGCCCGAGCCCTGGCCGGCGGACCCGGCCGCAATCTCCGCGACGATCGCGCCAATCAGCGCAAGACCGCCGCTGATGCGAAGCCCGGCGAGAAAGTAGGGAAGCGCCGAGGGCAGTCGCAGAAGCATGAACTGCTGGAATCGGCTCGCTCGATACATCTGAAACAGATCGACGAGATTGTGATCGGCGGACGACAGCCCAAGCGTCGTGTTGGCGAGCAGAGGAAAGAACGCCACGAGGAACGCGCAAACGAGAACCGCCACCGTTGGGCTCAGATAAATGAGCAGGAGCGGCGCGATTGCGACAATGGGCGTCACCTGCATGGCGACGGCGAAGGGATAGAAGGCGCGCTCGACCAGGCGTGACTGGGCGAAGATCACCGCCAGGGCCACGCTTCCAATCACGGCCGCGAGCAGCGCCTTCAGCGTGATCGACAGGGTCACCCAAAGCGAGCTCGACAGGGTCGGCCAATCGGTGAACAGGGTCGAGATGATGACGCTCGGCGCCGGCAAGAGATAGGGCGGGATGGCGAAGTACCGCACCACCCCCTCCCAGACGACAAGGCCCAGTCCAAGCGTCAGAGCCGGAACGGCATAGCCGATGATGTCATCCCGGCTCATGCGCCGAGCTCGCTTGGCGGGGCCTCGCCCATCGCGACATGGAGCGCCAGCGACGTCCGTCGGCACGTGTCCGCGTATTCCGCGGTCAGCCGAAATCCCTCCCGCCGCAGCGGCGGCGCGTCGACGACAATCTCCGCGACTGCACGCCCAGGCCGGGCGGCCATCACCACAATGCGGTCGGCGAGATAAACGCTTTCGAAGACCGAATGCGTCACGAAGACGACGGTCGCGTTGAGCGACGACTGCAGCTCCGCCAGATCGTCATTGAGCTTGAGACGCGTGATCTCGTCGAGGGCGGCGAAAGGTTCGTCCATCAGCAGCACCGCCGGCCGCGTGACGAGCGCCCGGGCGATCGACACGCGCATCTTCATGCCGCCGGAAAGCTGGCGCGGATAGGCCTTGGCGAAGCCGGCGAGACCGACCTTCGCCAGCGCCTCTTCGACCCGCGATCGCGCCTTCTCCTTGGGAATGCCGGCCAGCCGCAACGGCAGCCATACATTGGTGAAGACGTCGGACCACGGCATCAGGGTCGGCTCCTGGAAGACGAAGCCGAATTCCGGACGCTCGCAACCCCAGGCAATCTCTCCACGTGTCGGCGATGTCAGTCCGGTCAGCAGCCGAAGCACGGTCGATTTTCCGCACCCGGACGGTCCAAGCAGAGACAGGAACTCGCCCGAGCGAATCTCGAGGTCGAGGCCGGACAACGCCATGACGTGATTGCCAAAGACTTTATCGACGCCCCTGAATGTCGCGAGCGCCGGCCGGTTCGGTTTCGAAGCCGTCGTTCCTCCCCCTGACGTCAAAGGCACGATTTTGCTCATTTGGCGAACCAACGGAACTGAAGCTGCGCCGGTTCCAGCCGGGCGATCGAGAGCAGGCACAAAACACCCCAACGAGGCATCCTATTCGTCGGGTCCCCGCTTGCGGGCGCAAGCACTCTTACCGCCGACATTCCGCCCCACTTCCAACGCGAACGCCGCGTCGGCTCCCCTGATATGGGTAATCCTTTCTGATTATTATAGGGGTCCCCCGGCCCGGTCAAACTGGCGCGCGATTTACGCCACAGAAGCGCCTGGGGTTGGATCGAAGCGGCGGCGCGTCCCCTTGACGCCGCCTAGAATGGCGTGCGAACGGCCATCGGCGACGAAGGCGCCGACGAAGCCGGGGATCCGCGGAGGTCCAATCGATGGCGAAGGACTACGTCGCCGACAATCTAGCGGCGCCGTCGCTCGATCACCTGTTTCCCAACATGATCGAGGTCGACAAGAGCGTGTCGACCTGGCCATGGCTGCGCCGGGACATCGATCACGCCTTTCGGGTCGACCGGCGGAACCCGATCGTTGGCTTCATCAACCGCGACGAGGCGGCGATCCTTTTCTCCAACGCGCGACGCTTCGCCGGACGCAGGGGCATCGAGATCGGCGCCTGGCGCGGCTGGTCGACCGCCCATCTCATCGCCTCGGGCCTCGCCAGCCTCCATGTCGTCGAGCCTCTGCTCGCGGACCCGGATTGGCGGGCCGAGTTTATCGAAGTTGTGCGCGGCGCTGGCGGCGAAACCACGACGGTCCTCGTTCCGGAAACGAGCCCGGAAGCCGTCGAACGGCTCGGCGGTTCCGGCCTTCGATGGTCGTTCGCCTTCATCGATGGCGATCACGACGGCGAAGCGCCCAGGCGCGACGCCCTCGCCTGCGTCCCCTTCCTCGAGAAGACCTCGATGGTCCTCTTTCATGATCTCGTCTCGCCGCACGTGGCGAGCGGGTTGCGCGCGCTCGAGGAGCGGGGGTGGAACGTCATGGCCTATCAGACCGCGCAAATGCTTGGCGTCGCGTGGCGCGGGGAGGTCGCTCCGGTCGCGCACAAGCCGGACCCGACCCAGTCCTGGCGAATTCCTGATCATCTGAAAGGGATTGCGATATCCGGCGTCATGGCGGAAGGTTGACAAAGGAGACGAGGATGATGCGATTTGGCGGCGCAGCGGCGATCGGGGCGGTCGCGGTTTTGGCCTCGGGGCTCTCGGCGCCGGCCGCGGCCGACGACGCGCAGATCGCGCGCGGACGCTATCTTGTCGGCATCGCAGGCTGTTCGGACTGCCACACGCCCGGCGGCATGCTGGGCGCGTCGGACATGAAGCGCTACCTCGGCGGCTCGGACGTCGGCTTCTCGATCCCGGGCGAAGGCGTCTACGTCGGGCAGAACCTCACGCCGGACGACGAAACAGGTATCGGCAAGTGGACGAGCGACGACATCATCACCGCGATCCGCAAGGGCAAGCGCCCGGACGGGAGCGAACTCTCGGGCGTGATGCCTTCTGCTTCGTTCGCGCGTCTGACGGACGAGGACGCCGCAGCGATCGCGGCCTTTCTCAAGAGCATTCCACCGGTCAACAACAAGATTGTCGGACGATACAAGTCGTCAGACTCAGTGCCGATTTCAGTCTCCGCCGTGCTGCCGCCCGAAGTCTATAACGCGCTGCCCGCGGCGCAGAAATAGCAGCAGGCAGCGCGCTCGAAATCAGTTCTTCGGCCGCAGGTCGAGCCCGATCCCCTTGTTGACGAACTGGAGCGTATAAGCCTTCGTGTAGTCGATGCCCGACTTGACGACGCCGGCCTTCACCATCGTCTCGTAAAAGCCCTTCCAGCGCTCGTCGGTCATTGCGCCGATGCCTTTTGTCAGCGTGTCGCCGGAATTGACGATTCCGTATTCTTTGAGCTTGGCGATGGAGAAGGCGATCTGCTCATCCGTCATCTCCGGATTTTCCTTCTTGATCGCCGCGTTCGCCTTGGCGTTGTCGCCATAGAGGTAATGATACCAGCCGACGGCGGAGGCGCTGACGAAACGCTGGACGAGATCGGGGCTCTTCTCGACGATTTCCCGGCGGGTGACGATCTGGGTCGAATAGGTCGAGTAGCCGTAGTCGGCGAGCAGAAAGACGTTCGGCTTGAACTTGCCTTGCCGTTCGATTTCGAAGGGCTCCGAGGTGATGTAGCCCTGCTGGATCGAATTCTGTTCGACGATGAACGGCGCCGAATTGAAGTTGTACGGCTTGATGTTCTCGTCCTTGAATCCGTAAGCAAGGCGCATCCAGGCCCAGAACGTGTTGACCGCGCCTGCGCTCACGAAGGCGGGATTGGCCTTGGGCAGGTCCTGCCACTTGTCGAGGCCGACGCCCGGATGCGACATGAAGCATTGCGGGTTCTTCTGGAAGTCGGCGGCGACCGTAATCGTAGGAATGTTGTTCTGGACGGCGAGGAAGTCGCCGATCATGTCGCCGCCCATGAAGAACTCGATCTTGCCGGCGATCAGCAGCATGCCTCCGTTCGAGGTCGGGCCGCCCTGCAGGATCGTGACGTCGAGCCCGTATTTCTCGTAGGTGCCGTCAGCCAGCGCCTGGTAATAGCCGCCCGCCTCCGGATCGGCGAGCCAGTTGGTCCCGAAGGTCACCTTGTCGAGCGCGAAGGCGGGCTGAGCCAGCCCCGCCAGACCCGCCAGGCCCGCAATAATCGCAACGCGCATTCCAAACTCCTCATTCGGTTTGTCCCGGAGGCGCCGAAACGCTTGCGATGCCTCCCCTGCCCGGCCGGCTCAGGTTTCCCAAGCCGGAAGGTGCGCCTCGGTCGCTCTTTTTGCGGCGCCCAAAGCAGAAGTCACCATAAGGGCGGGATTCCGACGCGTCGAATCCAAATTTCGGGGCGCTGTCTGCGGACTGGCGGCTGGATCGAAACGCGGCTAACCGGGGCCCTCAAAGCGCGTCGTCTCGAAGAGGCGCATCACAATCGGAGTTCGTTAACCAATGCGCCTCTGGATCAAGGACCCGCTTGCGATCCTCGCCCCCGAAGCGGAACGCGGAATCGTCGTCGACGGATCCAAGATCGTCGAATGCATCCCGCATGGCCGCACGCCCGAGCATCCCTGGGAGGCGACCTTCGACGCTTCCCGCCATGTGGTGCTGCCCGGGCTCGTCAACGCTCACCATCACTTCTATCAGACCCTGACCCGCGCACATCCAGCCGGCCATGGCCTCGAACTGATCCCATGGCTCGTCGCGATGGAGCATGTCTGGGGCCGCATGACCCCCGAGGCGCTGCGCGTCGCCGTCAGGATGGCGCTGGTGGAGCTGCTCCTGTCCGGCTGCACGACGGCCGCGGATCATCACAATCTCTTCCCGCCGGGGCTCGAGAGCGCCATCGACATCGAGGTCGACGAAGCGCGGAAGCTTGGAATCCGCATGACCGTGACGCGCGGATCGATGGGCATCTCGCAAAAGGACGGCGGCCTCCAGCCGGACTCCATCGTGCAGGATGCGGATACGATCCTTAAGGACAGCGAGCGGTTGCTGAAGCTCTTCCATGACCCGAGGCCAGGCGCGATGATCCGCGTCGCGCTGGCGCCCTGTTCGCCCCTCGCCGTGCCGAAGCGCGTGATGAGCGAATCGGCCGAGCTCGCCGAGCGTTACGACGCCCGGCTGCATTGCCATCTCTGCCAGTCGCCCGACGAGGATGTCTACAGCATGCAGGCGTTCGGCGTCCGCTCGGTGGACCTTCTGGAGCAGGCCGGCTGGCTCAGCCCGCGGACCTGGGTCGCGCATGGCATCCACTTCAACGCCGACGAGATCGTCCGGCTCGGGCGCGCCGGGGTCGCGGTCTGCCACTGCGCGGCCTCGGATATGGCCTTCGGCCTGGGCGTCTGCCCGACGCACGACCTCGAGGCGGCGGGCGTCGCGATCGGCCTCGGCGTCGACGGTTCGGCCTCGAACGATTCCTCGAACATGATGGAAGCTGTGCGGCATTCGCTGATGCTGGCGCGGCTGCGCTACGGTCCCTCCCGCGTCGGCCCGCTCGATTCGCTCCGCTGGGCGACGGAAGGTTCGGCGCGCTGCCTCGGCCGCGACGACATCGGCCGCATCGCGCCGGGGCTCGAGGCGGATCTCGCGCTCTATACGCTGGACGAGCCGCGCTTCAGCGGCGCGCAGGATCCGATCGCGGCGCTTGCGCTCTGCGGCGCGCACCGCGCCGATCGGGTGATGGTCGCCGGCCGCTGGCGGGTGATCGACGGCGCGCCGGAGGGCGTCGACCTCGACGGGCTGATCGCGAGGCACAAGGCGTTGGCGAAGGCGTTCGCCTGAGGCGCGACGCTCGGTCACGCCTGGGTCTGCGTCCCGACTGATTTTCTCCGGCTCACGGCCTCGATCGCTTCGCCGCCGTCTTATCCATTCCTGAACGCATACCCGTAGCCGTTGAGCGCCGGCGCGCCGCCGAGGTGGGCGTAGAGCACCTTCGATCCCCTCGGAAAGTACCCCTTGCGGACGAGGTCGATCATGCCCTGCATCGACTTGCCTTCGTAAACCGGGTCCGTGATCATGCCTTCGAGCCGCGCCGAGAGGCGGATCGCCTCCTTGGTCTCGTTCGAGGGCACGCCGTAGACGGGATAGGCATAGTCCTCGATGAGGACGACGTCGTCGTCGGCAATCTCCCGGCCGAGCTCCACCAGTTTTGCGGTCTTCTGCGCGATATCGAGGACCTGCGCTTTGGTCTGCGCCGGCGTGAAGGACGCGTCGATGCCGATGACCTTGCGCTGGCGCCCGTCTTTGGCGAAGCCGACCACCATGCCCGCATGGGTCGAGCCCGTGACCGTACACACGATGACGTAGTCGAAGGCGAAGCCGAGTTCCCGTTCCTGCGCGCGCACCTCTTCGGCGAAACCGACATAGCCCAGTCCGCCGTATTTGTGCACCGAGGCGCCCGCCGGAATCGCGTAAGGGCGCCCGCCTTTCGCCTCGACGTCCTTGAGCGCGTCCTCCCAGCTCTTGCGGATGCCGATGTCGAAGCCCTCGTCGACCAGGCGAACGTCGGCGCCCATGATGCGGCTGAGCTGGATGTTGCCGACTCTGTCATAGACCGCATCCTCGTGCGGAACCCACGCCTCCTGAACGAGGCGGCATTTCATGCCGATCTTGGCGGCGACCGCCGCGACCTGACGGGTGTGGTTGGATTGCACGCCGCCGATCGAGACCAGCGTGTCGGCGTTCGAGGCGATCGCGTCCGGGATGATGTATTCGAGCTTGCGCAGCTTGTTGCCGCCGAAGGCGAGGCCGGAGTTGCAGTCTTCGCGCTTGGCGTAGAGCTCGACGTCGCCGCCGAGATGCGAGGTCAGCCGCGACAGCTTCTCGATATGAGTCGGTCCGAAGGTGAGCGGATAGCGCTGAAATTTTTCGAGCATGCGAGATCCCTGGTCGAGGCGCATTGTCGGACTGGCCTGACTGCGCCTTTCGATTTCGCACGTCTCCGCCCCGTCCCGCCAGCGTGAATGCCGGCGCCTCTCGTCATTATCGACTGAGCCTTGTCGAATCCGCCGTCGTCGGGCGGCCGCCGGATCCGCTCCTGCCCAGGCGCCAGGGCCCACTGACGGGATTTCCGATCCCGCGCCGGCCTGCACGCAGGCGGTTCAGGAGCCTTGCCCCGGCCCTGCCCGCGGCGTTATGGGTTTCGCCCGCTGACGGCGGCGTACGGGCTCGCCATCGAGGCCGCTTCCGAAGGAGGTTCGAGATGAAGACAATGGCAGCGGCGCTCGCCGCCGCAATTCTCGCGCTCAGTCTCTCCCCAGGCGCCGCGAGCACCGACTGGCTCTCCTCGGGGTTCGCCAATCCGCAGCCTTCGGGCACGAGCTGGACCGACGCCATTCTCGGCCATCCTGCGGGCGGCCCCCCTTGGGCGACGCCTGTGCCCGTTGCGAGATACGGCTGCTATTTCACCCGCGCCCGCATCAGCAACGCGTGGCGGCGGGTGGAGGTCTGCTACTGACAAAGGCGCACCAGCACGCGGGAGCGCGTGGCGCGAGATTGATCCATTTGCTGGAGCATAACTCGGCGTTATTTTGCTCATGTAACGCATGAAGATCCTTACGTAAACAATTGTAAAATCAGGAATTTCATCCAGCAGGGGCGGGCCAAAACGCCGCTATTCGGCCCGATTCCGGGCGGTTTCGGGCGGCCGAGTGTAGAAAATCTATACTTTCGCGCCCTCGGGCGGGCCGTGAAAGCCGGTCTCAGGCTTCGGTTTTTCCGATTGTCTGCTCCCTGTTACGCGGCTGAACAGGGAGATGGCCTCCCTGTTATCTCGCTCAACCGTTACATGAGCAGTTCACCGCAAGCGGCTGATATTCATCGCTTTCATGCCTCAAACCAGAGCGCGGCGCGGCCCGCGTTCCCCTGTTAGCAGGGGATAACAGGGAGAATTACGGTTTTTGCGAAGTTTCAGGCGGCGCCCGGCGCGAAGCCGGGAGTATAGATTTTCTATCCCGTCGCGCGCCTCGCGATGAGGATTCCCATCGAAACGCGGCATTCTGTGGTCGGGGCGACGCGCGCTTGTTTACGCGCTCCGCTCGTTCCAATAGAAGCGGCCCCGACCGGAAGGCCGCCGCGCTTTCCTCCCACGGGGAGCCGATGTTCAAGAAAATTCTCATCGCCAACCGTGGCGAGATCGCCTGCCGGGTCATCAAGACCGCGCGCCGCATGGGCATCAAGGACCGTCGCCGTCTATTCCGAAGCCGACAAGGACGCATTGCATGTCGAATTGGCCGACGAAGCGGTCGCCATCGGTCCGCCCGCAGCGGCGCAGTCCTATCTCGTGATCGAAAAGATCGTCGCCGCCTGCAAGGAGACAGGCGCGGAGGCGGTCCATCCCGGATACGGCTTTCTTTCCGAGCGCGCCGCTTTCGCCCAGGCGCTGGCAGAGGCCGGCATCGTCTTCATCGGACCCAATCCGCGCGCCATCGAGGCGATGGGCGACAAGATCGAATCGAAGAAATTCGCCAGCGCCGCCAAAGTGTCGACCGTCCCCGGCTATCTCGGCGTGATCGAGACGCCCGAGCGCGCGGCCGAAATCGCCGACGAAATCGGCTATCCGGTCATGATCAAGGCCTCCGCCGGCGGCGGCGGCAAGGGCATGCGCATCGCGCACAGCCGGCAGGAGGTGTCCGAGGGTTTCGCCCGCGCCAGGTCCGAGGCCAAGAGTTCGTTCGGCGACGACCGCGTCTTCGTCGAGAAATTCATCGTCAACCCTCGCCACGTCGAGATCCAGGTGCTCGGCGACAAGCACGGCCATGTCATCTATCTCGGCGAGCGCGAATGCTCGATCCAGCGCCGCAACCAGAAGGTGATCGAGGAAGCGCCGTCGCCGCTCCTCGACGAAGCGACCCGGCGCAAGATGGGCGAGCAGGCCGTCGCGCTCGCCAGGGCGGTCGACTACGACTCCGCCGGCACGGTCGAGTTCGTCGCCGGTCAGGACCGGAGCTTCTACTTCCTCGAGATGAACACCCGCCTGCAGGTCGAGCATCCGGTGACGGAGCTCGTCACCGGCGTCGACCTCGTCGAGGAGATGATCCGCAGCGCCGCCGGCGAAGAAGCTGCGCATGACGCAGGCCGATGTGAAGCTCAAGGGCTGGGCGGTCGAGAGCCGCGTCTATGCCGAAGATCCGACGCGCGGCTTCCTGCCCTCGACCGGGCGCCTCGTCAAATACCGCCCGCCGGCGGAAGCGACGAGGCACGGCGTCACGGTGCGCAACGATACCGGGGTCTACGAGGGCGGCGAGATCTCGATCCATTACGATCCGATGATCGCCAAGCTCGTCACCCACGCGCCCGACCGGCTTGACCGCGATCGACGCGCAGGCGAACGCGCTCGACTCCTTCGTCATCGACGGCATCCGCCACAACATCCCGTTCCTCTCGGCGCTGATGCAGCATCCGCGCTGGCGCGAAGGGCGCCTTTCGACCGGCTTCATCGCCGAGGAATTCCCCGACGGGTTTCAGCCGCTGATCGCACAGGGCGAGACGGAGCGGCGCCTCGCGGTGGCGGCGGCGCATATCGACCACACGCTGAACGACCGCAAGCGGCGCATTTCCGGGCAGTTGCGCGAGCCCGAGCAATTGCGTTTCGAGACCAAGCGGGTCGTCGCCATGGGGCGCAGCCGCGTGGAGCTCGAGATCGACGCCAGGAAGGGCGGCGTCGCGATCATCTTCGCCGACGGCCGCAGGACCGAGGTCCATTCCGACTGGAAGCCGGGCGACATTCTCTGGCGCGGAACCATCGACGGCTCGGAGATCGCGGTGCAGGCGCGCCCAATCGTCAACGGCTACGCGCTGTCGCACGCCGGCGTCGGGGTCGACGCGCGCGTTTACACCCGCCGGGAGGCCCAGCTCGCCGCGCTGATGATCGAGCGCAAGGGCGCGGACGGGTCGAAGTCGCTCCTGTGCCCGATGCCGGGCCTCGTCAAGGCGATCGCGGTCAAAGTCGGCCAGGAGGTGAAGGTCGGCGAGCAGCTCTGCATCGTCGAGGCGATGAAGATGGAGAACGTGCTGACCGCCGAACGCGATGCGACCGTCAAGTCGATCCTCTGCAAGGAAGGGGACTCGCTTGCGGTCGACGCGGTCATCATGGAATTCGCGTGATGCAGGGACCGGGCGAGCGGCGCCTCATCTCGTCTGGCTCGCCGTTCGAGACGAACCTACGGCTATTCGCGGGCCGTCGTCAGCGGCGACGAGGTCCATATCGCCGGGACCACCGGCTACGACTACGCCACCATGGCGATGCCCGACGACCCGGCCGAGCAGACGCGCAACATCTTCGCAACGTTTGCCGCGGTCCTGAGGGACGCTGGCGGGAGTCTCGCCGATATCGTGCGACTGCGCGCTTTCGTGACCGACGTCGCCTATTGCGAGCCGGCGCTTAAGGTGCAGGGCGAGGTGTTCGGATTGATCCGGCCGGCGGGGACGATCGTCGTCGTCGCAGCGCTTCTGAGGCCGGAAATGAAGGTCGAGATCGAGGCCGACGCGCGCCTGAGCCGACGCGGCTGACGGCCTCGAGCCCTTGGTGTCCGGCCGCCTTTTTCCGTCACCCGGCCTTCTTGACCCATAGCAGGCACCAGCCCGTCGGCTTGATCTCGCCGTCGACCTGCTTGCACGCGTTTGGATCGATGTAGAAGTTGCAGCCGTCACACTGCTTGCCGTCCTTCGGATCGTTCTGATAGTGGACCGCCGTTTGCGCCATCTTCGCTTCGGCGGCGCCGGTCATCAGCGCGAGCGCCGGCGCCGCGCCGGCTGCAGCAATGAGAACTGTCCGGCGGTTCAAGCCGGCCTTTTCACACGAATCACCCATGATCGCCTCATACCTTCCGGAAGCACATTTTTGCGCGGACCTCATGCGCTGAAACACTGTCCGAGACAACCCTGACGCAGCGCGAGCGTCGGCGCCAGTGGGATACGACTGAGTCAGGTTGTCCGGATCATGACCCGAGACGCGGGCGGAGAAGCATCGCTTGCGGATTGGCCTCTCCCGGCAGACACTCCGGTCACGGAGACAGGAGTCCTTCGAGGTGAAACTGGCTTTGCGCTTCGCCCTTGCGCCGGTGGCCCTGGCGTTGGCGCTTGGCGCCGGCGCGGCCGAGGAAATGGCGGCCAAAGGCGTCTTCGAGGGCCATGGCGTAGTCACCGCGATCGCTCCGGGGACCGGCGCGCTGACGCTCGCCCATGACGACATCAAAGGCTTCATGCCCGCAATGGAGATGATGTACCGGGTCAACGCCCCCGAGATCAGCAAGGACCTCCGGCCCGGCGACGAGGTCAACTTCAAGATCGACGCGGAGAAATACGTCATCATCGAGGTGAAGCCTGTCGCCCACACGAGGTAAGACCGCCGGCGGACGTCGGACGGTGCGCGATTTGGGCAATGCGGGGAGCACGATCAGCCTCGAGTCAGCGCTGTTCGCGGGCCTATTTCGAGCTTCATCGCGAGTCGCGCGACGGGATAGAAAATCTATACTCATGCCCTCGCGCCGGGCGCCGCCTGAAACTTCGCCAAAACCGGAATTCTCCCTGTTATCCCCTGCTAACAGGGGAACGCGGGCCGCGCCGCGCTCTGGTTTGAGGCATGAAAGCGATGAATATCGGCCGCTTGCGATCAATTGCTCATGTAATGGTTGAGCGGGATAACAGGGAGGCCATCTCCCTGTTAAGCCTCATAACAGGCAGCAGACAATCGGGAAAGTCGAAGCCGGAAACCAAGTTTCGCGGCCCGCCGCGGGGCGCGAAAGTATAGAATTTCTAAACTCAGCCGCCCGAAACCGTGCGGAACCGGGCGGAATGGCTGTACTTTGGCCCGCTATTGCGGATGAAAGTTATGACTTTCCAATGCATTAGGCGACGATCTTCATGCGTTGCATGAGCAAAATAACGCCCCTGCGTTGCGTCGCTCCGCTCCCAAGGCGGCTTTGTTTCCAGCACGACGAGTCCTGTCATACCCAGTGTGCGCGATCCCTGGTCCTCGGCCTTACGGCGTGGGGCGGCCTTTATCTCCGAAATACCCATGTGTGCAGCTTGCCGCCGTTCACCGCCTGGGCGACAACGGGGAGAGCGCCTGATCGAAGCGGGGGAAGCCATGTCAGGAAAAGCCGCGGGGACGGGCCCGGGAGAACGTCATCTCAACGGGCTCCAGACGACGGGGCGCCAGTATCGCAACCTCAGCGAGCCGTCCTTCACGATGCGCCGCACCAACAATGTCGGCGTCACCGTGCGCGACGGGACGACGCTGCTCGCCGATCTCTTCCAGCCGGACTCCGACGGCGCCTTTCCGGCGCTCGTCTCCTTCTCCCCCTATCCACGGCAGATTCAGGATGTCGGCGCTCCGCTCGGCTTCATCGAGGCCGGCGCGTCCGACTTCTTCGTTCCTCGCGGCTACGTCCACCTCATCGTCAACGCCCGCGGCACCGGCGGCTCCGGCGGCGTCTGGACGCTGCTCGACAGCCAGGAGCGGGAGGATCTCTACGACATCGTCGAATGGGTGGCCGCCCAGCCCTGGTGCGACGGCAATGTCGGCATGCTCGGCGTCAGCTACTTCGCGATGGCTCAGCTCGGCGGCGGCGGCGATGAAGCCGCCGCATCTCAAGGCGATCGCGCCGCTGCTCACGACCGACGACGTCTATGACGCGGTCTGGCACCATGGCCTGCTCAACGCCGGCTTCATTTCGGCCTGGCTGCCCGCCGTCGGCGTGCTGTCGCAGAAGACCGGATTCTTTCTGGCGAAGCTGGCGGATCGACCTCGTCCGCGACGTGCTCGGCATCCCGGCGATCCACGCGCGGATGCAGAACCTCAACGGCGAAGCCATCGTCACCGTCCTCAAGGATCGTGATCCATGCTCACTATCCCGAGCATCCGTTCGGCGAAATCTGGCGCGCGGCGGCGGTCGAGCATCCGACCCACGACGCCTTCTGGGACGCGCGGGACATGCGGCCGCTGCTCGAATCGGTCGAGATCCCCGTCTATCTCGGCGCGGACTGGGACAACGTCCCCCTCCACCTGCCGTCGACCTTCTCGGCCTGGGCCGCGCTCCGCCACAATCCCAATGTGCGGATGGCGATGTTGCCGCCGGCCGGCTTCTCATGGCCGTGGGAGTGCCTCCATTACGAGGTGCTGGCGTGGTACGACCATTGGCTGAAGGGCCGCGAAACGGGCGTCATGGAAGGCCCGCCGATCCGCTATCAGATTCCCGGCGTCGAGGGCTGGCGGACCGCCGACGGATTGGCCGCCGCCGGAATCGAAGCTGACGCCCTTCGCCCTGCGCGCCGACGGCGTGCTCGCGCCGCGAGGAAGGCGAGCCCGGGTTCCGGGAATATCTCTATCTTCCGGCCGATTCCGGCGAGCCGACCAACGCCAATCCGCCCGAACTGCCGGCGATGCTTGCGTGGGAGACGCCGCCGTTCGACGCCGACCTCGAATTCGCGGGCGACATCGAGCTGACGCTCGAAGCCAAGATCACGGCTTTCGATACGTCCTGGATCGCCGTCCTTTACGACGCGCCGCCGGACGGCGAGCCGGAAGCGATCACCGCCGGATGGCTTCGCGCGGCCTTCTCAGGCGTCGACGAGAAACGGAGCGTGCCCGGCGCGCCGGTCCCGGATTGCCGCACGCCCGATCGCCGTACCGGTCGGCCAACGGGTGACCTACCGGATTCCGCTGGTCCCCAACGCGCGGCGCATTGCTGCGGGTCATCGCCTGCGTCTGGTGATCGCGTCCGCCGACGAGACCGACAAGACCCCGACCGTCCTTGGCTTCACCCACGTCGTGGTGCGGGAAGCAAGCCGGAACACGATCTACAGCGCGTCGCGGCTTTGGCTTCCGCTGCTACCTCCCTCGGCGGCGACCGAAACGGCCTGAGAAGGGCCGGCGGCTCACCCTTCCTCGACTCGCCGAAGGGCGTTGGAATCCGGGCGGGCGCTTTGAGCGTGCTGGATTTGGGTGGAGTCGGTCCTAGTTTCCGCCCCCGCCCCCGATCCCCTGCGCATCTTCCCCCTTATTGGGCTTGTGGAGGAGGACCGAGGAGGGGGTCGCGCCATTTCTAGTCTTCAACGCCATTCTTGTTGATTTGAAGAGATTTGCCCTGAAGCTTCTGCTGGTTGTGCTTGTCGCCCGCCTGTCGCTGCTGCGCCGCCGCCGCCGACCGGCTTGGCTGTTGGTCTTCCACGCTGTTTTTGTTGATTTGAAGGGACTTGCCCTGAAGCTTCTGCTGGTTGTGCTTGCCGCCGGACGGCTGCTGGCGCTGGCGCTCTTGATCTTGCGCCGCGTCATTGTTGACTTCGACCTCTTTCGCCATCGCGTCCTCCATTCGTGAATGACAACGCCCGCCGTCGCGGTGGGTTCCCGGGGGCAAATCAGCCGACTGCGCTATCCTGCCTCGAAGCATTCAAGCTTGGCCGCGTGTCCGCCGTCGCTCGCGCATCGATCCGCGATGGACGGGTTGAGGTACGCGCACAGGTCGCTCATCAAGCTTGGCCGCTGCTGCGTCTGCGCGAGGGCGGAAAGGAAGCATGGCGGCAAGCTCCCGAACAAGAAGCCATCGCCAGATGCCAGGCGGAGTGTCTCCGTGACCGCGAACGCCATCGCGATCCCGGGCAAAGCGATCAAGAGCAAACCATGCTCAAGCCCGCCATTTTGGTCTTATGTGTATCGCTTCCTGTGACCGGGGCGCTTTGTGCAGCCCCTGATCTATCCGACGTCTCGACGTGCCGATGGAATGTGAGCGTCATTTTGTGCTCGCAGCGCGACCCTGAGATTCAATCCCGACTCGAATGTCGATGGCAGGCGCTCGTTCGCGAATTCGCTTGCCGCGTGCTAGCGTCCGGGCAGTTTCCAAGCCTGGGCGGCGACGACTGGGCCGCCGTTTGAGCGGGAGGGCGTCGCTTTGCTACCGCAAACGGAATCGGCCTGTTTCGTCATCGCCGACATTTCCGGCTATACCCACTTCGTGTCCGGCGTCGAACTCGACCACGCGCAGGACATCATCGCCGACATCATGGATACGCTGGTCAGGGCGCTCAGGCCGCCTTTCCGCCTCGCCAAGTTCGAAGGCGACGCGGCGTTCGTCTATGCGCTGTCCGACAAGGTCGACGGGTCGCTTCTCCAGGATTCCACCGAGGCTGCGTATTTCGCCTTCCGCAGGCGGCTCCGCAACATCAAGCAGGCCAACAGCTGCGAGTGTCAGGCCTGCAGCCGCATGCAGAGCCTCGACGTCAAGTTCGTCGTTCATCACGGCGAGTTCATCCGGCAGAGGATGTCTGGCCGCGAAGAACTCGCCGGCCGCGACGTGATCCTGGTCCACCGCCTGCTCAAGAACGAGGTCGGCAAGACCTTCGGCTCGCACGCCTATGCGCTCTATTCCGACGCCTGCGTGCGGGCCATGCGGATCGACCCGAATGTGCAGGGCCTCGTCGAGCACGTCGAGGCGATCGAACATATCGGCGAGACGAAGTGCTGGCTGCGCGACCTCGAGGAGGCGTGGGATTCGAGAAAGCGAGACGGCGCGGAACGTGGTTCACCGGGCCGACGCCTTCGCAGTGATCGAGAGGGATTTTGCGGCGCCCCGGCCGGCGGTCTGGGAGCATGTCACGCTGCCCGCGCATCACTCCCGCTGGCAGAGAAGCGACGGCGTCGTCGAAAACTCGGCGAAGGGCCGCCGCGGCGCGGGCACGCAGAACCATTGCCTGCACGGCAAGGACGCCGTCATCGAGGACATCCTCGACTGGCGTCCGTTCGACTATGTGACCCAGACCGCCCTTCTGCCGATTCCGGGCGCCCCGAAATTCCTGATGACCTACGCATTCGATGAGCGGGACGACGGCGGCACGCATTTCGAGTTCCGCGTCGCCAAGCCGAAGCCGAAGGACCTGCCGTTCTACGAGCAAGTCTGGCCGACGGTGGAAAAGAATTTCAACGTGGGCTTCGAGATTCTGCGAGCGATGTTGGAAGAGCAGGGTCAGGCGCTGGCGGCCGCAGACGAACCGGCTTTGCCGGTTTCGCGCGAGCGGTTCCTGACGCAGCCGGTTTCCGCGCGCTAGCGAGGGCGGCTGAAGGCCGCTGTTCGCGCGGCGCATGCGATCGGACTCATACTGCGGCCACGACAGCGGCCGCCGCCGCCGCTCGCTTTCCCCCGGCCGCTATGTTAGGGCGAGCGCAAATTGCGGGCGCCCAAATGGCGCGCAGGCGCCGAGACCAAGAATGACGGATATCTTTCAGGAAGTTGACGAGGAGGTCCGGCGCGACAAGGCGGCGGAATTCTGGAAGAAACACCAGAACCTGATCCTCGCCGGGGCGGTGCTGATCGTGCTGGCCGCGGCCGGCTTCCGCTACTGGCAGTACGAGAAGGAAAAGGCCGAGCAGGCGGCCGGCGACCAGTTCCAGGCGGCGATCGCCGCCTTCGAAGCCGGCAAGCTCGACGAGGCGAACGGCGGCCTCGCCAAGATCGCCGCCGAGGCGCCCGGCGGCTACCGGATCCTGGCCCAGATGACCGAGGCCGGCGCCAAGGCCGCAAGCAACGCGCCCGCGGCGATCGCGAGCTTCGACGCGATCGCCGGCGACGCCTCGGTCGATCCGCTGTTTCGCGACGCGGCGCGGTTGCGCGCGGCGCTCATCCGGGTCGACCAGCCGGGCGACGAACAGGCGGGCGCGGCGGCGCTGACCTCGCTCGCCGGGGCCGAGGGCCCCTACCGCCGCCTGGCGCGCCTGACGCTCGGCGCGCTGGCGCTGGGGCGCGGCGAATACGACGAGGCGGGAAAGCAGCTCGACCTCGTGGTCGGCGACCCCGAAGTCTCGGCGAGCGAGCGGCAGCTCGCCGAACGCTGGCTCGGCCTCGTCGCCTCCAACCGGACGGCGTCGAAATAGCCGGCTGCGCCGCAGCGAAAGGCCATTGGCCGTGAGCAAGGTCGCGATCATCGGCCGGCCGAACGTCGGCAAGTCGACCCTGTTCAACCGGCTTGTCGGACGGAAGCTCGCGCTCGTCGACGATCAGCCGGGCGTCACCCGCGACCGCCGCGAGGGCGAGGCGCGGCTCATCGATCTCTCCTTCACCGTCGTCGACACGGCCGGGCTCGAGGAAGGCGACCCCGAGACGCTCGCCGGCCGCATGCGCGCCCAGACCGAGACCGCGCTGACCGACTGCGACGCGATCCTCTTCGTCGTCGACGCGCGCGCCGGGATCACCGCGGCCGACCGCCATTTCGCCGCGGCGGTGCGCCGCGCCGGCAAGCCCGTCATCGTCATCGCCAACAAGGCCGAGGGCCTGGCGGGGCGCGACGGCGCCTATGAGGCCTTCGGCCTCGGCCTCGGCGATCCGATCCTCTTTTCCGCCGAGCATGGCGAGGGCCTCAGCGAACTCTATGACACGCTTCTCGAGGCGCTGCCCGCCGCCGCCCGGCTCGACCCGGACGAAGAGGACGAGGCCGAGCCGCTCGTTCTCGGCGAGGAGGAGGACGGCAGCGAGCTCGACGCGGCGAAGCCGCTGCGGATCGCGGTGCTCGGGCGGCCGAACGCCGGCAAGTCGACGCTGCTCAACCATATTCTCGGCGAGGACCGGCTGCTGACCGGGCCCGAGCCCGGCATCACCCGCGACAGCATCGGCTCGAGACCGAATGGCGCGGACGCAAGCTCAAGCTCTTCGACACCGCGGGCCTGCGCCGGCAGTCGCGCGTCGTCGAGAAGGTCGAGAAGCTCGCGGTCGCCGACGCGCTGCGCGCGGTGCGCTTCGCCGAGGTCGTCGTGCTGCTGCTCGACGCGACGATCCCGTTCGAGAAGCAGGACCTGACGCTCGCCGATCTCGTCGAGCGCGAGGGCCGCGCGCTCGTCATCGGCCTCAACAAATGGGACCTCATCGACAACAAGAGCGACAAGGCGCGGGAGCTGCGCGCCGAGGCCGACCGGCTCCTGCCGCAACTCCGGGGCACGCGGGTGATCCCGGTCTCGGGCCTTACCGGCGCGCATGTCGACAAGCTCATCGAGGCGGTGATCGCGACGCACGAGATCTGGAACACGCGCATCTCGACCGGCCGGCTCAACCGCTGGCTCGCGCCGGTGATCGACGCGACGCCGCCGCCGGCGGTTTCGGGGCGGCGGATCAAGATCCGCTACATGACCCAGCCGAAGGCGCGGCCGCCGTTCTTCGTGCTGTTCGGCAATTCGGTCGAGACGATCCCCGAGAGCTACAAGCGCTATCTCGTCAATGGGCTGCGCGAGACCTTCGGCCTCTTCGGCGTGCCGATCCGCCTGTCGATGCGCTCGGGCGGCGAGAATCCTTACGCGCCGAAGAAGCGGCGGAGGATAGGCGCTTCCTCGACGAGCCCCGCTTCTGCGCCGTCCGCGCCATAAAATTGGCCGCCAACTGCAGTGATCCCATGACCCGAACCGTCGATGTCCGTCTTCCAGCCCAGAGCCGAGAGCCGCCCTGCCCCGCCGCCGACCTTCCGCGAGGCGCGCGATCTCCTGTTCGAACTCGCCGACAGCTACAACGCCGCCAAGACCTCGTTCGTCTGGCCGCGGCCGGAGCGCTTCAACTGGGCGCTCGACTGGTTCGACGCCGAGCTTGCGGCGGGCGAGCACGGCGCGAAGACGGCGCTGAAGGTGCTCGGCGAGCCGCGTCGAGACGCGGACCTTCGCCGAGCTCTCGTTGGCAGTCCTGCCGGCTCGCCAACGGCCTGCGCTCGATCGGCGCGAGGCGCGGCGACCGGCTCCTGATGATGCTCGGCGCGACGCCGGAGCTCTGGGTCACGATGCTCGCCTCGATGAAGCTCGGCCTCGTGCTGATCCCGGCGATGCCGCAGCTCGGCGGCGCCGATATCGCCGACCGGCTCGAGCGCGGCGCGGCGAAGTTTCTGGTCGCGCATTCGCAGGACGCGGAGAAATTCGCGAGGATCGGCGCCCGACGTCGAGCGGATCGCCGTCGGCGACGCGCCAGAGGGCTGGCGCGCGTTCGCGACGCTGATGAGCCCGAACACGCACTTCGCGCCGGACGGACCGACGCGGGCCGACGACCCGATGCTGCTCTATTTCACCTCCGGCACCACGGCGCGCTCGAAGCTCGTCGTGCACAGCCACGCGAGCTACCCGATCGGCCATCTCTCGACCATGTATGGGCTCGGCCTCAAGCCCGACGACGTCCATCTCAACATCTCGTCGCCCGGCTGGGCCAAACACGCCTGGTCGAGCGTGTTCGCCCCCTGGAACGCCGGCGCGTGCGTCGTCGCGCTCGCCGGGCGGTTCGAGCCTCGCGCCGCGCTCGATGCGCTCGTCGAACACGCCGTCACCTCGTTCTGCGCGCCGCCGACCGTCTGGCGCATGCTGATCCAGCAGGATCTCGGCCAATGGAAGGTGGGCCTGCGCGAGGCGAATTCCTCGGGCGAGCCCCTGAACCCGGAGGTGATCGACCAGGTGCGGCGCGCCTGGGGTCTGACGTTGCGCGATTCCTACGGGCAGACCGAGACGACGATGATGGTCGGCAATTCGCCTGGACAGAAGGTGATCGCCGGCTCGATGGGCCGCCCCCTGCCCGGCTACCGCATCGTTCTCCTCGACGCGGACGGCCTCGAAAGCGACCACGGCGAAATCGCGCTGCCCCTGCGTCCGCGTCCCGCCGGCCTCATGCGCGGCTATCAGAACGACGCCGGCGAGCCCGCTCCGATCGAGGGGCGCCTATTACCGCACCGGCGACGTCGCCTCGCGCGACGCGGAAGGCTACATCACCTACATCGGCCGCGCCGACGACGTGTTCAAATCGAGCGACTATCGCCTGAGCCCGTTCGAGCTCGAGAGCGCGCTGATCGAGCACGAGGCGGTCGCCGAAGCCGCGGTCGTGCCGGCGCCCGACCCGATGCGCCACACGACGCCCAAGGCCTATGTCGTGCTCGCGCCCGGCTTCGAGCCGAACGCAGCGACGGCGGCCTCGATCTTCGATCATGTCCGCAAGCGCCTCTCGCCCTACAAGCGCGTGCGGCGCATCGAGTTCGCCGAGCTGCCGAAGACCGCGTCGGGCAAGATCCGCCGCGTCGAACTGCGCGGCCGCGAGACCGCGCTCGCCGAACGCGAGGAGCGGGCGGAGCGCGAATTCCGGATCGAGGATTTCCCGGAGGGCTGAGGCTAGCGCAATTTGGAATTTCTGGCCCCGCCCCGATTTCGCGCAGACTAACTATGAATTGCCGAATGGACGCCGGTCTCCCTGCGAGCTGTCCAGCGCAGCCCCAACCGCAAGCAAGACGGCCCCACCCGTCGCCGGGCGGGGCCGCAAAATCAACAAAGCCGCGAACGCCTGACTTACATCGGCGTCAGCATGCCGTGGCCCTTGGGGTCTTCATGCCCTCGCAGGTGCCCTTGGCGACATATTTCCAGTGCGCCGGATCATAGTCGACGGTCGAGGTGCCGGCGCAGCTTGTCCCGGCGCCGGCGGCGCAGTCGTTCTTGCCGGCCAGCGCGACGCCGTAGCATTTGTCGGCGCCCGGCTGCGCGGGAGCGGGGCCGGCCTTGGCGGCGGTGGCGAGTGCGCCCGCGAGCGAGGCGGCGAGCGCGGCGGCGGTGATGGCGGTCCTGGCGTTCATGGATCAAATCTCCGTCTTCGATGACGCGCCGGCGGATCGCCGGGCGGGTCGGCGGAGCTTCTTGCCCCGCGCAATAGGGCATTCGTCGACTCGGGAGCGGAGGTTACCGGCGGTGACGATCACGAAATCGTGAACTGGCGAACATTCGAGCGAACCTCCGTCGTCGGCGAAGGTGTGAAATGGCGCCCGCAGCTCCACATTCGCGATCGAAAACCCAGAGGATCGCCCGTGACCGAACCGCTGCACGTCGTCTGCCCCCATTGCTCCAGCGTCAATCGCATTGCGCCCGGCCGCCCGGCGGAAGAGGCGCAATGCGGCGCCTGCAAGAAGACGCTCTTCACCGGCGCGCCGATCGCCTTGACCGGCGCGACTTTTGACAAGCATCTCGAGCGCAGCGACATCCCGGTGATTGTCGATTTCTGGGCCCCGTGGTGCGGCCCCTGCCGCGCCATGGCGCCCATTTTCGACCGCGCCGCGAAGGAGCTCGAGCCCCGAGTCCGCTTCGCCAAGGTCAATGTCGACGAGGAGCCGGCGATCGCCGGACGCTACGGCATCCGCGGCATTCCGACCCTGATCGCCTTCGACCACGGCAAGGTCGTGAAGCAGCAGGCCGGGCTGGTCGACATCAATTTTCTGCGTGGATTGGCGCGAATGACCTGATAGGGCGCCTTTGCCAGGCGCCCAGCGCCGGTCAGGCCTGGAGTTGCGCCAGGTAGTCCTCCAGTTTCTTGAACACGCCGGCGAAGCCGCCCGTCATGCTTGCGCGCCCGGCGTCAAACGTCCGGATTCCCGCCTCGTCGGAATTGTACGGCCGCCAGGAGATCGTGATGCGTGTCATCCCCGGACCGATGTCTTCGAAGGTCGTCGTCGCCAGCATTTCCATTGGCCAATCCGGGGACATCGGGTGGCGCTTAAGGCCGCCGTCCTTGTCGGAGAAGGACTGAATCAGCACGATCTTTTCGTTCGGCACGATCTCGCGAAATCTTTGCAGGCCCCACATTTGCATGCCGCCGGGCCCTTCAAGGCCGTAGTGGTATGTGCCGCCGACGCGGAAATCCATGGCCGCGTGGATGGTCTTGAACCCTTCCGGGCTCAGCCAGTTGGCCAGGTGTTTGGCGTCGGTCTGGACCTCATAGACCAGCGGGCGCGGCGCTTTCAGGTCACGCGAGATCGAGAAGGCTTCGGTTTCGAGCATACTATTCTCCTTACGTTCCGGGCGGGGCGTCACGTGATTGAAGGGTTTGCAGATAGGCGTCCAAGCGATCCAGACTGCGTTCGGTCGAGGCCTTGAGCTCATCGATCCAGTTGGTCACGTTCTCGATCGGCGCGGCTTCGAGCTTGCAGGGCCGCCACTGGGCTTCGCGCGTCCGACTGATGAGCCCGCCGCGCTCCAGGCTCTTCAGATGCTTCGTCATTGCCGGTCCGCTCAGTTTGAGCGGCTTAGCCAGCTCCTGAACGGACGTCTGTCCAAGGCTTAGGCGAGCAAGGATCGCGCGGCGCGCAGGATGCGCGAGAGCGGCGAACGTCAAACTGAGGGGATCGGCGCGCAATATTTCACCATACGGTAAATTAACTGAAAGGTGTAATATTAAGCCGAAGCAGGCTTGTCAAGGCCTTCCGTCGAAACGGTCCCTTTGATCAATCGGCTTGGGCGCGCCACTGGTGGAAACTTGTCAAGCTCAGCCGCACGCGCCAATAGGGGCGCCCGGACCGCCCCTCGAATCGAGTCCCAAGGAAGCCGATGCGCCTCTCCCGCTATTTCCTGCCGATCCTCAAGGAAACGCCCAAAGAGGCGGAGATCGTTTCGCATCGTCTGATGCTGCGCGCCGGCATGATCCGCCAGGAGGCGGCCGGCATCTACGCCTGGCTGCCGCTGGGGGTGCGCGTCCTTCACAAGATCTGCGCCATCGTGCGCGAGGAGCAGAACCGCGCCGGCGCCATCGAGGTCGTGATGCCGACGATCCAGCCGGCGGAGCTCTGGCGCGAGTCCGGGCGCTACGACGACTATGGCAAGGAAATGCTGCGCATCCGCGACCGGCACGATCGCGACATGCTCTACGGTCCGACCAACGAGGAGATGATCACCGAGATCTTCCGCGGCTCGGTGCGCTCCTACAAGGATCTGCCGCTCAACCTCTATCACATCCAGTGGAAGTTCCGCGACGAGGTGAGGCCCCGCTTCGGCGTCATGCGCTCGCGCGAGTTCCTGATGAAGGACGCTTATTCGTTCGACCTCGACCAGGCCGGGGCGCGCCACTCCTACAACCGGATGTTCACCGCTTATCTCCGCACCTTCAAGCGCCTCGGCCTCACCGCAATTCCGATGCTGGCCGACACCGGCCCGATCGGCGGCGACCTCAGCCACGAGTTTATTATTCTGGCCTCGACTGGCGAGAGCGAGGTGTTCTGCCACCGCGACTATCTCGCCTTCGACACGCCGCCCGAGGATATCGACTTCGACGACGCGGCGGTGATGCAGGGCGTGTTCGACAGGTGGACGTCGCTCTACGCCGCGACGTCGGAGAAGCACGACGCCGCCGCCTTCGAAAAGCTGCCCGAGGCGTCGCGCATTTCGGCGCGCGGAATCGAGGTCGGCCATATTTTCTACTTCGGAACCAAATACTCCCTGCCGATGAAAGCCGTGGTCAACGGGCCGGACGGCAAGGAGCACAGCGTCCATATGGGCTCTTACGGCATCGGCCCGAGCCGGCTCGCAGCCGCGCTGATCGAGGCGAACCACGACGAGGCCGGGCCGATCTGGCCGGAGGCGGTCGCGCCGTTCCGGATCGGGATCGTCAATCTGAAGGTTGGCGACGCGGCCTGCGACGGCGCATGCAAGCGCCTCTATGGGGCCTTTGAAAAGGCGGGCCTCGACGTGCTGCTCGATGACCGCGACGAGCGGCCCGGCGCGAAATTCGCGACGATGGACCTCGTTGGCGCGCCGCATCAGATCATCGTCGGCCCGAAGAGCCTCGCCGAGGGCAAGGTCGAGGTGAAGACGCGTCGCGGCGGCGAGCGCGAGCTCGTGAGCCTCGAGGCGGCGATCGCCAGGCTCGGCGGAAAGGCGTGATGGTGCGGCTTCCCTCATCCGGCGCTGCGCGCCACCTTCTCCCGCGAGCGGGAGAAGGGACAAAGGCGCCGCCGCGCCCCCTCTCCCGCAAAGGGCGTCGAAAGACGCCCGTCTCTCGACGGGCTCTGCGGGAGACGGCGGGGTGAGGGCGAGCGCGCATGACCGCGACCGTCGAGGCCGCCGCCGCCCCGCCTGCCCGGGCGACGCGGCCGTTCGCGCCCTTCGAATGGATGGTCGCGTTCCGGTACTTGCGCGCCCGCAACGCGCAGAAGTCGATCTCGGTCATCGCCGGCTTCTCCTTCCTCGGCATCGTGCTCGGGGTCGCGGCGCTCATCGTCGTCATGTCGGTGATGAACGGCTTCCGCCACGACCTCATGGAGAAGATGATCGGCCTCAACGGCCACATGTTCCTGCAAGGGGTCGAAACGCCCCTGACGGATTACGAGGCGGTGACGGAGCGCGTCGGCAAGGTTCCGGGGGTGACGCTGGCGCTGCCGCTGGTCGAGGGACAGGCCTTCGCGAGCTCGCAATATGGTTCGTCCGGCGCTCTGGTGCGCGGCATCCGCGGGCAGGACTTCGAGCGCCTGCCGGGGGTCGCCGGCCACATCACCCAGGGCTCGCTCGCCGGTTTCGACCAGGGCGAGGGCGTCGCGGTCGGCTCAAAGCTCGCCGAGCATCTGAGCCTGCGCGTCGGCGACAAGCTGACGATCATGTCGCCGCACGGGGCCGAGACGCCGTTCGGCGTCACGCCGCGGATGAAGGCCTATGCGGTCGCCGCGATTTTCCAGATCGGCATGTCGACCCTGGACAACTCTTTCATCTTCATGCCGCTCGCCGAGGCCCAGACATTCTTCAATTATGACGGCCAGGCCAACGTGATCGAGGTCTATGTCGCCGATCCGGACGACATGGACGCCATGCGCCGCGCCATCGAGCCGGCGCAGCAGCGCCCGATGATCGACACCGACTGGCGCCAGCTCAACCGCAGCTTCTTCGACGTGCTCGCGGTCGAGAGCAACGTGATGTTCGCGATCCTCGCGCTCATCATGCTGGTTGCGGCGCTCAACATCATCTCGGGCCTCATCATGCTGGTGCAGGACAAGGCGCGCGCGGTCGCGGTTCTGCGCACGATGGGCGCGACGCGCGGCGCGGTCATGCGCATTTTCCTCATCACCGGCGCGACGATCGGCGTGGTCGGGACCGCCGTCGGCCTCGTGCTCGGCCTCCTCGTCGCCTACAACGTCGAACCGATCCGCCGCGGCCTTGCATGGCTCACCGGCGCGAATCTCTTTCCGGCCGAATTCTATTTTCTGTCGCAGCTGCCCTCACGGGTCGAGCCGAGGGACGTGCTCGCGGTGGTTGGGCTCGCGCTCTTTCTCTCGATCGCGGCGACGATCTACCCGTCCTGGCGCGCGGCGAAGCTCGATCCGGTGGAGGCGCTCCGGTATGAATGACGCCGGGCGATTTTCGGCGCTTGCGCTCGATGCGGTCGAACGGCGCTACGGGCGCGGCGAAACGACGGTCGAGGTCCTGAACGGCGCAAGCCTTGCGCTCTATCCCGGCCAGTCGGTGGCGCTGATCGCGCCCTCGGGCGCGGGCAAGTCGACGCTCCTCCATCTCGCGGGCCTGCTCGAGCGGCCGAGCGCCGGCGAGGTCATGATTTCCGGCAAGGCGACCTCGACAATGACGGACGAGGAGCGCACGGGGCTGAGGCGGAACCTGATCGGCTTCGTCTATCAGTTCCATCACCTCCTGCCGGAATTCTCGGCGCTCGGAGAATCTCGTCCTGCCGCAGATGATCGCCGGCCTCCCGCGCGCGGAAGCCGCGAGCCGCGCCCGCGAGCTCCTGGGCTATCTGGGCCTTGGGCCGCGCGAGAGCCATCGCCCGGCCGAGCTCTCCGGCGGCGAGCAGCAGCGCGTCGCCATCGCGCGCGCCGTCGCCAACGGCCCGCGCATCCTGCTCGCCGACGAGCCGACCGGCAATCTCGACCCCAAGACCGCCGACCATGTCTTCGGGACGCTGGCCGCGCTCGTCAAGGCGACCGGCCTCGCAGCCCTCATCGCCACCCACAACCTCGAGCTCGCCGCCCGCATGGACCGCCGCGTGACGATCCGCGACGGGCAGGTCGTGGAGATGGGGTAGGCGGCGTTTCAGTTCTGTTTCGGCAAAGCGCGGGCGGCGGCGCGCGGGTCCCTGTTACTGAGACGGCAACACCCGAGCCGGACCGCCAAGGGCGGTGGGCGCCGTGCTGTCCGGCCCTTGCGTGGTGGCGGCCGCCCCATTCGGCGTCGTGGCGTTCTGCAGGTCCTTTTGGTTCTGCGCATTCTGGCCCGTCGTCGCGGTGAGGGACTGGAGCGCGCCCGCAAGAGTGCCGGCACGATAGTAATCATCCAAGTCTGTCAGCGCGCGCCATGCACTATAATTTGCAGCTGGAAGCTTCATGTTGCCATCAATCCGATTGCGAATTTGGAGACGCTGCGCTTCCATTGCGTTCATGAGTATTTGTAGCGTCTGCGCCATGTAGATGTCCTGATCTATATCCGACCTGGCGCCAGCGAAACCAGTGGACACGGCGCTTATTGCGGTCTTTGCGGCTTCACCATGAACAATAGTGGTGGCCGCTGTAAGACCGAGCAGAGTAGCGTCCAATACGCTCGTTCCGAGCTGCTTTTCTTTTAGAAGCTTCTCGAAATACTCGCTATATTCGATATCGATAGCATACATTCTCGCCGCAATAAAGGTGTTTCGACTTGTAACGTCATTTTGGGCAGGAACATAGGCGGCATAAGCCCGGAGCGCAGGAATGTCTGCACTGGCGTCAAAAATCCTGTCGGGGCCGCTGCTTATGGTGACACATCCAGCAATCAAAGGCAGCACCGACAATAGAACAACCATATTGCGTTGCGCTTGAGCTCGGCCGAGTCGCTCGCCGTTGTTGCTTGCGGACTGAGTTGGCGGCCAAGCAGCGGACGCATTGCAAAATGACATTCTTATATGCCTCTGACGCTAAACCTCTTATTGGCTTTTTGTTGCGACCGCAAACGCAATACAACTTACTGAGCCGCGCACACTTGCTAGAACGGAATTCTCGGCCAAGCCTAGAACCTGCCCGAACTGATTCGTTTAATTTCGATTTTTTGCCGAATTAAACGGGCTCACAATTCTGGTGGGTCGATGACGCTGAGTTGTCCACAGAAAGAGCGCGATCGGTCCCCGCCCGGCGTCGCAAGTTTAGCCGTTCGAAGGGACTGAGCAATATGCCGGCCCCCGCCCCTCACAGCGGAATGTTGTCGTGCTTCTTCCAGGGGTTCTCGAGCTTCTTGTTGCGCAGCATCGCCAGCACGCGCGACAGGCGCCGCCGGGTCGAGTGCGGCATGATCACCTCGTCGATATAGCCGCGCTCGGCGGCGACGAAGGGCGACAGGAACGCGTCCTCGTATTCCTTCGTGCGCTCGGCGATCTTGACCGGATCGTTGATGTCGGAGCGGAAGATGATCTCGACCGCGCCCTTGGCGCCCATCACCGCGATCTGCGCCGTCGGCCAGGCGAGATTGATGTCGCCGCGCAGGTGCTTCGAGGCCATGACGTCATAGGCGCCGCCGAAGGCCTTGCGGGTGATGACGGTGACCTTCGGCACCGTCGCCTCGGCATAGGCGAAGAGCAGCTTCGCGCCGTGCTTGATGAGCCCGCCATATTCCTGCGCCGTGCCCGGCAGGAAGCCCGGCACGTCGACGAAGGTGACGATCGGGATGTTGAAGCAGTCGCAGAAGCGCACGAAGCGCGCCCCCTTGCGCGACGCGTCGCTGTCGAGCACGCCGGCCAGCGCCAGCGGCTGGTTGGCGACGATGCCGACCGTCGTGCCCTCGATGCGGGCGAAGCCGGTGACGATGTTCTTGGCGTGCGCCTCCTGGATCTCGAAGAAATCGCCCTCGTCGGCGATCTTGAGGATCAGCTCCTTGATGTCGTAGGGCTTGTTCGGATTGTCGGGGATCAGCGTGTCGAGCGACATGTCGATCCGGTCGGGATCGTCGAAGCTCGGCAGCTTCGGCGGGCGCTCGAGGTTGGAGGCCGGCAGGAAGTCGATCAGCCGGCGCATCTGCAGCAGCGCCTCGACGTCGTTGTCGTAGGCGCGGTCGGCGATCGAGGAGCGGGTGGTGTGGACCTGCGCGCCGCCGAGCTCCTCGGCCGTCACCGTCTCGTTGGTGACGGTCTTCACCACGTCCGGGCCGGTGACGAACATGTAGCTCGTGTCGCGCACCATGAAGATGAAGTCGGTCATCGCCGGCGAATAGACGTCGCCGCCGGCGCACGGCCCCATGATCAGCGAAATCTGCGGGATGACGCCGGACGACGAGCACGTTGCGCTGGAAGACCTCGCCATAGCCGCCGAGCGCCGCGACGCCCTCCTGGATGCGCGCCCCGCCGGCGTCGAAGAGGCCGACGATCGGCGCGCGGTTCTTGACCGCCATGTCCTGGATCTTGGTGATCTTCTGCGCATGCGTCTCGCTGAGCGAGCCGCCGAACACGGTGAAATCCTTGGCGAAGACATAGACCGTGCGGCCGTTGACGGTGCCCCAGCCGGTCACCACGCCGTCGCCCGGAATCTTGGTCGCCTCCATGCCGAAATCGTCGCAGCGATGCTGGACGAACATGTCGAACTCCTCGAACGAATCGTGGTCGAGCAGGAGTTCGATGCGCTCGCGCGCGGTGAGCTTGCCCTTGGCGTGCTGGGCCGAGATGCGCTGCTCGCCGCCGCCGAGGCGGGCGCGTTCGCGGCGGGCGTCGAGGCGGGCGAGGATGTGCTTCATGGGAGGGCTCCCGGCGTCGGAGGGCGCCGTTGCTTATGCGCCCCTCTCGTCATGGCCGGGCTTGTCCCGGCCATCCACGCGATCGAGCTTCCGCTGGAGAAAGAAAGAGAAGCGGCGCCCTCGTGGCCTCTCCTTGGATCGCATCAGCGGCTCAACGGCGTGCATGGCCGGGACAAGCCCGGCCATGACGGCAGTGGGCATTTGTACCGCCGGGCTTAGCATGGCGCGACGCCGGCCGGAACGGGCGGAGAGTGCGACGTTTGAATGACGGGCCACTGTAGGCGCGGTCGCTGACCGCGCCGCCGCGCTCAGCGAGCGCGGCTACAAACCGCGCCGCCGCCAGCACCCTCGCCGCCGCCTCCATGTCCCGCCAGCGCGCCGCGCGCCGCGCCGCGGCCTCCGCGTCGACGCCCCATAGCTCGTTCTGGAAGTCCTCGTCGACATGGGCGGCCGCCCACGCCTCTTCGGCGCCGAGAGCGCCGCGCTGAACCGCGAGCGCCAGCAGCGCCGAGCCGGTCAGGCTCGTCATGACGCTGAGCGCGGCCAGCGTCGCCGGATCGTCGATGGCGTCGAGCGCGGCGCTGACCGCGGCAATCGCCTCCGGCGGCTGCGCGACATGGACGACGCCGGCCGCCAGGTTGAACCGCGCGCCGAGCGTTTCCGCCGCCCAGGCGAGAACCGGATCGAAGGCCAGGCGCTGACGCTCGGCCAGCGTCTCGGGCCCTTCCGCCCGGTAGCAGAGCAAGTCGGAGCCGGCGTAGCGGGCGATCTCGGCCCGCGTCTCCTCCATCGTTCGCGCGACCCCGTCGATCGCCGAGTTGAGGAGCCTCGTGACCGGCATGTCGGCCGGATCGACCGTCTCGCCCTGCCGCGCCCATTCCTCAGCGACTAGGCCCATGAGCGCGCGGCTCGCGGCGGCGAGGCGGTTCTTGCCCGGCGTGCGGGCGGGCCGCCCGTCGAGGGTCAGCGCAAAGCCGCCCCCCTCCGCCTCGCGGACCTGAGCCTCCTTGTAGAACCGCTTGATCGTCGGCTGGCGCATGTTGGCCTGCGCCGCGCGCATCGGGTCGATGCGCTCACGCATCGGGCGCGTCCTCGATCGGGTCGTGCGCGGGGGGCTCGAAGCCGAACATGGCGAAGCTCTGTCTTCATGTGCTCCGGCAGCGGCGCGGTCACGTCGATGATCCCGCCGCGCGGATGCGGCAGGATGAGGCGCCGCGCCATGAGATGCAGCTTCGGCTCGATCCCCGGCGGGACGGCGCGCAGGGGGTCGTGCCGCGCCGGGTCGTTCACGGGCCTCCGGTTGTATTTCGGGTCGCCGATGATCGGATGGCCGATCGCCTCGCAATGCGCCCTCAGCTGATGGGTGCGGCCGGTGACCGGGCGCATCGAGAGCCAGGCCAGGCGCGGCGTCACCTTGTCGACGACGGCGTAGAGGGTCAGCGAATGCTGCGCGTCGGGGTCGCCGTGCTTCGCCACCCGCATCCGCTCGAGTCACTTCGCCCAGAGTCCGCCCTGCCCGCCTTGCGCTCTCCGCGCTCGTCGCCCATCCCCTCGCCCTTGGCGAGAAACATCGAGATGCGGCCCTGCGCCGGCTTCGGCACGCCCTCGACCAGCGCCCAGTAGATCTTCTTCGCGCCGCGCGAGCGGAAGGTCGCCCCGAGCTCGGCCGCCATTTTGCGGGATTTGGCGATCAGGAGCACGCCCGACGTGTCGCGGTCGAGCCGATGCACGAGCACCGGCCGTTCGCCATGCCGGTCGGCGAGCGCCTCGAGCATGCCGTCGATATGGCGCTTCGTCCCCGAGCCGCCCTGGACGGCGAGGCCGTAGGGCTTGTTGAGGACGATGACGTCGCGGTCCTCGAACAGGGTCATCGCGCGGATCGCCTCGGCGTCCTCCGGGCTCGCGCGCTTGACCGCAGGCGCCGGGGCGGGAAGCTTCAGCGGCGGAACCCGCACGCTCTCGCCGAGCTCGAGCCGGGTCGAGACCTCGGCCCGCCTGCCCGAGACCCTGACCTCGCCCTTGCGGACGATCTTCATTAGATGCGACTGCGGCAGATCGGGAAACCGGCGGTGAAACCAGCGGTCGAGCCGCATGCCGGCCTCGTCCTCGCCGATGTCGTAGACGGCGACCCTGTCGGTCGCGGCCGCCGCGACGCCGTCCGCCTTGCCATTCTTGCGCATGGAGCGCCTCATAGCGCAGGGCAATCGCGCGCGGTAGGTTTGCTTCGTGCGGCGCTCGGGAAAAAGCGGGAACGGCTGCCGGAGCTCGGGAAATTCGGCTCCCTGTTTCTCCCTGCTAACAGGGAAGACTCCTCAGGGGTCCTGCTCCCATGGATCGCTCTTGTTGGTCATAAAACCCGTGATTTCAAACTGTTCTGGCGAGGATCTTGATGTGTTGCATGAGCGGGACAAGGAGACGGGAACAGGGAGATCATTCTCCCTGTTCCGCCAGACAACAGGTCGCGACGCCGTTCGCATAGACTTCATGCGTTACATTAAGAAGATCTAATAAGGAGCTGTCATGCCTGGTCATTTTCACGCTGTCGTCTGGATCGACCACAAACAGGCGCGCATCATCCACTTCAATGTCGAGGATTCGGACAGGACGGTGGTCCGCCCAGACCATGCGGTGAGGGACATTCATCACGGGGAGAAGCGCACGGGCCACCGCATCCCGGAGGACCGCGTCTTCTTCGAGGACGTCGCCAGGGCGATCGCCGACGCGGGCGCGATCCTGATCGTCGGCCCGTCAGGCGAAAAGGACGCGTTCGCCAAATTCCTCGCCGAGAAGCATCCGGCGATCCGGACCCATGTCGAGGGGGTCGAGAGCGCGGACCATCCGACCGACGGCGAGCTGCTCGATCATGCCCGCCGCTTCGTCAAGGCCGCCGACCGCATGCGGCCCTGAGGAACGACGCGATTGCGTACAAAACGGACGCAATCCGGAGAGCCGCGATAGGAGAAAAGTAGTGCCAAAAAGCGCAATCGCCCGGGTCAATTGGGACACTTATCACTCTCCGCCCGAAGAGGTTAAGGACACTATTGATCGCTATGGACCGGTTCGGTTCTATGGTTCCACAAGATCACAACTCGTAAGCAGGGTGGCCGACGGCGGTACTCTTTGGTTGGTCACGAGAAGGCCAAACAAAACTCGGTTACCTATCTACTGTATTGCATATAAGATTTTGAATTGCTCCCAGGTGGATTCACATTGGTCGAAGTATAGATATATGGTCGCCGGCAAAGGGCGTGATAGCTGGGTGCATTTTCCACACAACGACGCGACCGACGTCATCCTCGATCTGCATTTCAACCCAGAGAAGAAGTCTACATCCGCTATTGCAATTGCGAATCGTGTCTCAAATATTCCAATGCTCACCGACAAGGATAGTGAGCTCCTCGATAAATTTCAGTACAAAGTATTCAATAGTAAAATGGTATTTTTTAGCTATTCACATTCGGATGAAAACTCTGCCTTCATCATCGAAACCGAACTGAAGAAACGGGCTATTAGTGTAACTCGCGATCGCTCACTGCTGCTTCCAGGAGACCCGCACCAAGAGAAGCTGCTTGCGGAGGCGGCGTCCAGCGACTGCTTCATCGTGCTTGTCAGCCGCGCCGCCGCAACCTCGCCATTTGTCCAGGCAGAGGTCCAACAGGCCATCGACCAGCACGGACGATTGGTTAAGAAGATCGTGCCGATCGTTCTCTCCCCGGATGGCTGGGACGGTTTCCCGAAGCTGCACGAGTTTCAAACTTGGAGTTACAACGGCCAGCTGGCGACCGACGCCGACTTTGACAAGCTCGCGCAGGGAATTCGCCTAGCTACAGCACCTGCCAGATAGTGCGGCTTGAATGTAAAACGCAGCACGGCGCAGGAGCGCCCAACAATCGTCGACGAGCGAGGTCGCATGCCCTATGAACTCTTCTACTGGCCGAGCATCCAGGGGCGCGGCGAATTCGTGCGGCTGGCGCTCGAAGAGGCCGGCGCGCCTTATGTCGATGTCGCCCGCGAGCAGGGCGCCGGCCGCGGCGTCAAGGCGCTAATGGCGATGCTGAACGGCGGCGCCGCGCCGCTGACGCCCTTCGCCCCGCCCTTCCTTCGCGACGGCGAGGTCATCGTGTCGCATGTGGCCAACATTCTCGCCTATCTCGGACCGAAGCTCGCCCTCGCGCCGAAGGACGAGCCCTCGCGCCTCTTCGTCCACGGCCTGCAGCTGACGATCACCGACTTCGTCGCGGAGGCCCACGACACCCATCATCCGATCTCGACCGACCTCTATTACGAGGACCAGAAGAGCGAGGCCAAGGCGCGCGCCGTCCGCCTTTCTCGCCCATCGCGTCCCGAAATATCTCGGCTATTTCGAGCGCGTCCTGAACGACAACCCGTCCGGCCCGGCCCATGCCGTCGGCGCGGATCTCACCACCGTCGACCTGTCGCTCTTCCAGATCTGGGCGGGGATGGCTTACGCCTTCCCGCGCGCCTTCGCCGGCGCCGGCAAGCGCTACCCGGCGCTGGCTTCGCTCGCGGCTTCGGTCGCCGCCCGCCCCAATATCGCGCGCTACCTCGCCTCGGACCGGCGAATCCCGTTCGACGAGTCAGGGATCTTCCGGCATTACCCGGAGCTCGATCAGGCAGCGGGGAAGACGGTCCGAACAAAGGCCTAGCGGTCAAAATCTGGCGCATGGTTCCCGCCTCACCGCCTGAAGCGGAAGAGCGGCCGCGCGTCGAGGCCGCCTTCACCCGAATCGCGTCCGCTTTCACGCCTCCGGCATCCCCGCCTTGCGCAGGCCCTCGTACGTCCGCTCGTTCGTCTCGATGCGGGCCGGACCGCCGCCCTGTGCGGAGAAGTAGGCCTTCCATGCCGCGATCGTCTTGAGCGGCCCGGTGGAGGGCAACGCGAGGTAGCGCTGCAGCGCCTCGCGCGCTTCGGCGTCATGACCGCTCAAGGCGAGCGCCGCCACAAGGGTCGCATGGATAAACTGGGCGTAATCCGATTTGATCGCGATCGCCTGGCGAGCCAGTTCAATCGCCTGATCATAACGCTTCAGCCCGAAATTGGCGACCGCCTTGCCGCCGTACCAATAGGCGAGCCCCGGATCGAACGGGCTCGCCCGAATGGCCGTGTCGAAATATTGAAGGCTTTTGTCGAATTCCCCGACGTTTATGTAGTCGAAGCCCAGGCTGGCGGCGGCGTAGACGTTGGACGGGTCGAGGGCGAGCGCGCGCTCGTGCTCGGCGACCGCTTCCTGGTAGCGCGCCTGGAACGCAAGGATGCCGCCCTTATAGACGTGAGACCAGGTCGAAATCTGGATCGAGGGCGAGCGCCTTGGACTCCAATTCGTCGGCCCGCTCGAGGTCGCCTTTGGAGTCGCTGGAGGCGCCACTCTGCGCCAGGTTAAGGAACTTGAGCCCCAGTATCCTCAGGGCGCGGGAATTGTTGGGATCGATGGCGAGCGCCTGTTCGCAGAGCGCGTAGGCCGCATCCGCCTCCTTGCCGATCCATCCGGCCCTCCACGCGCCCGCGGCGCATTGGAGAGCCAGGTCCTCGGCGTTGGGATTGGCCGCGGGGGTCCGTTTGAGGCGGGCGCCCTCGGCCTGGGAGAGCTGAAAATCGAGTGCGCGCGTCAGATGCGTGACGATCGCGTCCTGCGTCTGCAACAGGTCGGCGCGGGGCGTATCGAATTGTTCGGCCCAGAGGTGGGCGCCGCTGCCGGCGTCGATGAGCTGGGCGTTGACCCTCATCCGATCGCCGCTCGGCTGCACCGAGCCTTCGAGAACATAGCGGACGCCCAGATCCTTGCCGATCGCCTTGACGTCGACCGGCTTGCCCTTGAAGGTCGTGGCCGTATTGCGCGCGATGACGAAGGTGCCGGGGAGGCGCGCGAGACTGGTGGTCAGTTCGTCGGTCAGGGCGTCGACGAGATAGTCCTGCCCCGGATCGCCCGAGAGATTGGCGAACGGCAGCACGACCATCGAGAGCCGCGCGGCCTCGGCGGGTGCGGCGACGCCTGCAGGTCGGTTCGCAGCGAGGAGCCACCACGCGCCGCCCGCGATGACAATGAGCAGCGCCGCGAGCGCGGCGGCGAGCGGCGCGAGCCCGAAACGCCTTTTCTGCGGCGTAGGCGCTGCAGGCGTCACGAGTTCCGCCGCTTTCGCGGGCTTCGGCTTTGCAGGGACCCCCACCTGCAGCGAATAAACGCGAATCTGCCTGTCGATGTTCTTGAGTTGGGTCGGACCGAGATCGGCGACCTCCATCTCGAGCCTGCCGCTCACCTGCCGATAGGCATCCTCCGAAAGACAAATTGCGCCCGGCTTCGCAGATGCTCTCCAGCCGCGCGGCGATATTGACCGCGTCGCCCATCAGGTCGCCGTCGCTCTCCTCGACGACGTCGCCCACATGAATCCCGACGCGGAATTCGATCCGCCGGTCCTCCGGCACGCCGGCGTTACGCTCGATGAGGCCGTTTTGCACCTCGATCGCGCAGCGCACCGCATCGACCGCGCTGCGGAACTCGATGATCGAGCCGTCGCCGGTGCGCTTGACCATCCGACCGTGATGCGCAGCGACGGCGGGATCGATCAGGTCGCTGCGGAGACCGCGAAGGCGCGCGAGGGTTCTGTCTTCGTCGGCGCCGGCAAGCCGGCTGTACCCGACGACGTCGGCCACTAGGATCGCGGCTAGTTTGCGGGTCTCGCTCATCGCGTCCCCCTTGGAATCGGCACACTAGCGGAAATGCCGGCCCCAGTCTGCCTGTTTTGGACGGGGAAGGACCGCTCATGCGCCTATGTCGGACCTAGCGAACGGCGACCACGAAGGGCGCAAGTGGAAGGGATAGCGGCCGTTCGCGAGGGCGGCAACAGTTCACGAGGAACTCGCCATGTCAGGACATTCGCGCACTCGCCGCCCTGTTTCCGCCTCGTCCTGCCCCATCAGGCGCGAGTAGCGAAAGAGCGTCGACGACGAGGATCTCGGCGAGGCTGGGGAGGCGGTCATTGTTCCGGCAGCCCCGCCATCCGCATGCCCTCATACACGCGCTCGCGGCCCGCGAGATAGGCGGCGTTGTCGCTGAACACTGAGGATCGGAGCCGCGCGATGGTGAAGCTCGGGTTGAGTTCAAGCCCGGCGCGCGCCAATTCGCGCGCCTCTTCGAGACGGCCAAGCCGCGCAAGCGCGGCGGCGAGCCAAAGATGGGGCGTCGGCCAATTCGGACCGAGCTCTATCGACCGGTTCAGCCAGGCGACGGCTTCCTCGTCGCGGCCGGAAGCCAGCTTGGCGGCTCCGGCAAAATGCGTCCAGCCCGATGCTGAAGTGTCGCGCGGGCTGAGGCGCAATGCCTCGACAATATGCGCTTCGGTCTCCTCGCTGCGGCCCGCAAAAAGCTTCGCCAGACCGATCCACGCATGGGCAAAAGCGAAGTTGCGATCGATCGCCAGCGCGCGCTCGCACTCGGCGATGCCCTGGACAGCGCGATTGCTGTACATGCGCAACACCCCTAATGCACAATGGGCGTTCGCGCTGTTCGGTCTCAATTTTAGGGCCTTGCCCAAATCGGCCTCGGCAGCGCGTAACCGCTCTGCGCGGTCATCGGACAAATAATTCGCCGCGTACATCAGATCGAGCGATGCGCGAGCAACCAGCGCCTCGACATTGTCCGGATCGAGATCGAGGGCGCGGTCGTAGTAAGGACGCGCCTGTTCGAAAAGCTCGGAGGTTTGGCCTTTGTTTCGAAGCGCAAGGCCCAGAAAATAGTGATCCATTGAATCAGGGTTAGGCGCAAACTCAGCCCGGCGCGCCTCGGCGCGGGCGAGTTCCTTCCCCAGCTGGTTGGCGAGGCGAGAAACGATCTCGTCCTGCATGTCGAAGAGATCGGCGACCGGCTTGTCGAAGCGTTCGCCCCAGAGATGGCTCCCGGTCTCGGCGTCGATCAACTGCACGTTGACGCGCATGCGACTGCCGCCCCGCTGCACGCTGCCTTCGAGTACATAGCGGACGTTGAGGTCGCGCCCGATCTGCTTTACGTCGGCGGCCTTGCCTTTGTAGGTGAAGGCGGTGTTGCGGGCGATGACGAAAGCGCCGGAAATGCCGGAAAGATCGGTCGTCAGGCTCTCGGTGACGCCGTCGACGAAATACTCCTGCTCCGGATCGCCGCCCATGTTGGCGAACGGCAGCACGACGATGGAAAGGCGCGGCGGGCCGGACTTTTCGGGCGCGGGCGGCGCCAGCTTCGCTTGAGCGGGCTCGCCGACTTGCAGCGAATAGACGCGGATCGGCTCGGCGATGTTCTTGAGCTGGGTCGGGCCGAGATCGCGGACCGCAAGGTCGAGCCGCCCTTTCACCTGGCGATAGGCGTCCTCGGAAAGACAGATCGCCCCCGGGTTGGCGATGCTCTCTAGACGCGCCGCGATATTGACGCCATCGCCCATGAGATCGCCGTCGGACTCCTCGACGACGTCGCCCAGATGGATGCCAACGCGGAATTCGATGCGGCGGTCCGGCGGCACGCCCGCGTTGCGCTCGACAAGGCCTTGCTGCACTTCGATCGCGCAGCGAACCGCGTCCACGACGCTGCGGAACTCGATGATCGAGCCGTCGCCGGTGCGCTTGACGGTTCGACCGTGATGCGCAGCGATGGCGGGATCGATCAGGTCGCTGCGGAGACCGCGAAGGCGCGCGAGGGTTCTGTCCTCGTCGGCGCCGGCAAGCCGGCTGTACCCAACAACGTCGGCCACCAGGATCGCGGCTAGTTTGCGGGTCTCGCTCATCGCGCCCCCCTTGGAGCCGCCACACTAGCCGAAATGCCAGCCCCAGTCCGCCTGTTTTAGACGGGAAGGACCGCTCATGCGCCTATCTCGGACCAATGCTCGGCCTCGCGCCGAAGGATGAGCCCTCGCGGCTCTTCGCCCACGGCCTGCAGCTCACGATACCGATTTCGTCGCTGAGGCCCACGACACCCAACATCCGGTCTCGACCGACCTCTATTACGAGGACCAGAAGAGCGAAGCCAAGGCGCGCGCCGCCGCCTTTCTCGCCCCTCGCGTCCCGAAATATCTCGGCTGTTTCGACCGCGCGTGGTGAAAGACAACCCGTGCGGCCCGGCGCATGTCGTCGGCGCCGATCTCACCACCGTCGACCTGTCGCTCTTCCAGATCTGGGCCGGGATGACTTACGCCTTCTCGCGCGCCTTTCCGACATTGACACCCACTCCACACGGCGCAAGGCTCTAATGTGCCGCTTTGCGGAGAATATCATGTCCGGGCGCCCTCTCCGCGCGAACCCACCGCCACCGCTCTGGAGGCGCGCCATCTCCGATCTTTATCTGTTCACGCTCGGGCGATATGGCATCATTCGCTGGGGGGCGGCAGTTCTCCTCTTCCTCATTATCGTCGGCAACTACGCGTTCGACACCCCGCGCGACGCTGCGTTCAGAAACATCGATAGCGAGACGGACCTGTGCAAAAACTGGTCGCTTGACAACACGACCAAGCCCGAGAAACCACAAGGTTTAAATACTGTGCTCGCGCAAAGACAGGTACTCAACGATGAGCGGCTCGCCATCCTCTGGGGCGCGCGCGATCGCAGGGCGGTTGCCAACGAACTCGCGCGCCCAGGGGGCGTGGACTTCGAGCCTACCGCCCACCGCACGCGTTCGAAGCTGATCCCGGTGTCTGGGAAAAGCGATTTCGCTGTTCGATACAGCATCATGTGGTGCCGTTGAATCTTCCCTACGGGACGAAAGCCGACAGGCAAGTGGCCTACGATCTCTCTTTCGTGGAGCTCAAGGAGAACGGCGATCCCTACCCGCTCGCGGGGGAAAACGGTCGAGACTACACGCCGGAAGAAATGGCGAAGTTGAGCCATGGCCAACAGGGCCAGCTCGAAGCGCTGAACAGTTTGCTGACGCGCAACAAAGGAAAAAACTATGTCATCGTGATGGTTCACGGTTGGAGGGACAACGCCGATATCGGCGACGGGATGGTCGCCAACCTGCGGGTCTACGCTGCGCGTGTGGCCCGCCATCTCGCCGTCCGGTGTAAGGTCGAAGGACGCGATTGCGACCGCAGGGTTGTCGGCGTTTTTATGGGCTGGCGTGGCGCGCGCGTTGACGAGCAGAAGCTGACGCGGTTGTTCGGGTGGCTTGGGGAGCAATGGGGCCAGTTGGCTGCCTTGCCGACTTTGTTCGATCGCAAGCCGGTGAGCGAACAGATCGCGCCTTCCCTACGTTCCGCGCTGAGTGCAATCGACCATGTGTCCGACGGCGACAAAATGATCGTGTTTGGCCACTCGCTCGGAGGGAACATGCTGATGACCGCGTTCCACGACGAGATCGTCAAGCAGATCGAACGTCATAGCTTCAAAGCAAAGCTGAAACCGCCAGTGGGAAATCTGATCGTTCTTCTAAGTCCGGCCACGGAAGCGGCGAAATGGACTGAGTTTCAGCGCGCGGCCTGGCAGAGGATAGCAACCATTCGCAGCGACGAGGAGTTCCCCGGCAACGACCTCGAAACTGGTCATGTGTTCTTCCCACTCGATCAACCGCCGGTTCTCGTCGCCGTGACCGCGGCGCTCGACTGGCCGCCGGGCGGCATCCGGCCGCAGGACTGCGAGTGGAAGTTCAAGCCGCAAGACGCCCAATCTCACCGCGATCTGGTCCTCGCGCAGGTCGACAGAGCCTCTAACATACTGCTCAATGGCGACGACTACGACCACGCGACGCACGATCTCTTTCCGGCGTTCAAAGGCGATCTACGACCCCTGGCCGATTTCTTAGAGAGGTCGGCGAAGCGGATGACGCGTGCTGCGCTGAGCGCCCTCGGCACGGAGAAGGCCGCCGAGAAGGCTAAAGCATCGAAGACGGCACGAACCATGAGGCTGTCTAGGCCGATCAGCGCGGCGGCGTTTAATATTTGCGACGACGATGGCAGCGTCGACCTCTGGCACAAGCCTCTCCATCTTGCTTTCAACGGGTTGTCGGGGACGCTGCGCAACTTTCCCTTCCAGAACAGAGACAGAGAGCAGACGATCACGATCGGTAACCTCGACCCTCCCAGAAACATGTCGGGCGACCTGGTGAATTCGCTTTCGTCCCGGCGCCCTTTCGGCACGACCCACGAGTTGACGACATTCGAGGACGAGAGCGATCCGGAGCGCGCCCAGTTCGCTCAAAAGGACTCGCGCTACTGCACGGGTCCGGCGGCGGGACTCACCGGGAAGGAACGGCCAATTCCGTACGCGCTGGCGATCCGCGCCTCGCCATGCTCGTGCCCGTCGTCAACGGGCTGGCTGAAGCGGGCAAGAGCACAGAACCAATATGGTCTGGGATGGGATGCGGCCAAGCTGTCAACAGGCGACGCCACGCAGGGTGGACGGCCCGCCCTTCGTTTCATCCATGGTTTCCAGACCGCAGGGATCGCCGTCATCACCCAGGGCGGGGACCCCTTCTGGAACATTCGGGCCGTAGATGCCGCGCTGGCTAACCATTCCGGCATCATGTCGCCGTCGTTTATCTGTGCGATCAACCAGTTGGTGATGGACGACCCCGTTGCGGACCCCGTCTCGGAGCTCCGGCGTCCATAATCGCCGGAAACTCCTCCCACGTCGGAGGCGTCTCGGACAGGCCCACGGATAAGAAATCATCTACATGACAATGATTTTGCGGGCCGTACTTCTCTCAGGTCCTCTTACCTCGCCACGAACGCCACCCGGTCGTTGACCGCATAGAGAAGGCAGGGCGCGGGTTTGAACGCGGCCGCGCAATCGGCCATCGTCTTGTCGATCGCCTGCACGATATCCGCGCCGCCGCGCCAGAGCCAGAGACCGGTCGTCGTCAGGGCGAAAGCGCGCGGCGCTTGCGCCTTGAGATACTCGGCAGCCTCAGCGCGCGCCAATTCCGCCGCGAACGGCAGGACGGCCGGGTCGAAATCGCTCGGACGGCTGAACAGCATGTTCGGCTGCGACGCCGAGCCGTCGGCATTCCGCCGGGCCTCATAGCCGTTGACGGAGAGGATCGCGCAGGGGCGCCCCGCCTCGAATTCGCAGATCTCCAGCGCCTGTCTCCCGCTGTCCGACGGGATATAGCTCGCCATCGTCTTCGGCGCGCTGTTGAGGGTCCAGACCTTCATGTCCGGCGACGCCGCCAAGACGAAGCCGACGGCCTCGCCGCTTTTCATCCTGGCTTTCGCCTGCGCGACGGCGGCCTTCGCCGCATCCGGCAGACCCGCGACCCGATACGGATCGAATGTCGACATGCTGGTCGCGAGATCGGGCAAAACGTTGGTCGACTGGGCCGAAGCGGGCACCGCAAGGGCGAGCAAAAGCGCAACGGATGCAGGGACTTGGGCGCGTTTACGGAAGTCTATCATGAGGAACCATCTCATCCTCGCCGTTTCGTCCGGACTGAGCACGGGCGCGACGGTTTGGCAATGCGCGCCCGCGATTCGGAGGACGGGGCGGCGCGCCCGACGTTGGCGCTCAAAGGCCCGGACTTCTCCAGCCGCAGACGCAACGTGACGCCCCATTGACAGGAACATAAAAAGAACATACCATGATCCTACCGTGATCGAGGAGGCCATGATGCAAAGGGTTGCTGTTGAGACGCTGCGTGATTTCGCCGAGCTCGTTTCGCTTGGCGCGTTCCTGACGATGATCGCCCTGGCGGCGCGGGCGTTTGGCGCGTGAGGGTCTTCAGCGGGAGCGGGGACGGCGCGCGCGCCGCAAAGGCGCAAAGATGTGTCCCGTTGTAGTTCGCAACCGCTCCTCAGGCGGACCTGGCCACCCCACAGACCTCGTCCTGAGGCGCTCTTGCGGAGCAAGAGCCTCGAAGGACGATTCCAGAAGCGCTGTACAGAAACGTCTTGGATCGTCGACGCGATTGCGGCGGAACGGCGGATCAAGGGTTGGTCGAGAGCGAAGAAAGAGGCCTACATTCTCGGCGAAGGCGGCGCTTTCGAAGAGCGGTTCAAAAGCGTGCTTTTGACTCTTGGCTGCCGAACCGCCGGCGCAAACTGGAGCGTCCTTCGAGGCCGCTCCGCGGCGCCTCAGGACGAGGTCGGTGGGGTCGGCGGGGGATCGGCCGGCGAGAGCTTGGCAGTTGCAAAGTATCGGAAAGCAGCGCCCAAGTCCCTGAAAAACCTCAAAAGCCTATCGTGTTTGCACGGCGGCTGGGACGGCGCGTCGAACCTGGCGCCCCCCGTGACGGGCGGCCGTCCATTCGCGCGCTTTAGGGCATCACGTAGGTCGCCCGCCCTTGCCCAGTCAGCGCGCGCGGGAATCGCGCCCGGCTCGTTGACCGAGAAGACGACGATCGGGATGCCGTTGTCGCGGCAGAGCGCGAAGGCGGCGGTGTCCATGATCTGCAGGTTGCGGGCGATCGCCTCGTCGTGGCTCAGCCGGTCGTAGCGGGTCGCGTTCGGGTCCTTCTTCGGGTCGGCGCTGTAGATGCCGTCGACCTGGGTCGCCTTCATCACCGCGTCGCAGGAGAGCTCGCAGGCGCGCAGCGCCGCGCCGGTGTCGGTGGTGAAGAACGGGTTGCCGGTGCCGCCCGCCAGCATGATGACGCGGCGCTTGACGAGATGGGCGAGCGCCGCCTGGCGCGAATAGGGCTGGCAGAGCGAGGGCATCGCGACGGCCGAGAGCACCCGCGCCGGCTGGCCGATCTGCTCGAGCGCGCCCTCCATCGCGAGCGCGTTCATGACCGTCGCCAGCATGCCGATCGAATCGGCGCGCGCCCGCTCGATGCCCTTGTCGGCGCCCTGCAGCCCGCGGAAGAAATTGCCGCCGCCGACGACGACCGCGACCTGCACGCCGAGATCGGCCGCGGCCTTGAGGTCGGCCGCCATGCGCGCGACCGTCGGCGCGTTGAGGCCGAACGGGTCCGGCCCCATCAGCGCCTCGCCCGAGAGCTTGACCACGACGCGGCTGAACAGGGGTTTCTCAGTCGCGGTCATGGCTCGCGGCTCCGTTCGCAGGCGCTCGGGCCCGATAGCGCCACGCCGCCGCGCCGGACGCAATCGGCCCCGGCCGTCAGGGCACAAAAAAAGCGGCCCTCAAGGCCGCTTTCAATTCCGAAGGCGCTCAGGCCTCTTCCGCCGGTTTTTCGACGCCCTCGCCGAGCGCGTAGCGGACGAAGCCGGTGATCGCGATCGGCGCGCCGACCGTCTTCTCGGCCTCCTTGACCGCCTGCGCGACGCTCTTGGCGGGATCGTGGACGTAAGCCTGATCGAGCAGGCAGACCTCCTTGTAGAAGGTCTTGAGGCCCAACTCGACGATCTTCTCGATCACGTTGGCGGGCTTGCCGGCGTTCTTCTCGGCGAGCACCGAGCGCTCGCGCGCGACCGTCGCCGGATCGACGCCCGTCGGCATTGAGCGCGATCGGGCTCGCGGCGGCGACATGCATCGCGACCTGCCGGCCGAGCGCGGTCAGCGCGTCGCGGTCGCCCTTCGACTCGAGCCCGACGATGACGCCGATCCGCCCGAGGCCCGTCGGCGACCTGGCTGTGCACGTAATGGCCGATCGCGCCCTCGGAGACCCGCAGGCCCTGCGACGCGGCGCAAGGTCATGTTCTCGCCGATGGTCGCGATCGCGTTGGCGATCGCCTCGCCGACCGTGCCGCCGCCCATGTAATGGGCGCCGAGCACCGTCTCGGCGTCGACATGCGGCGCCTTGTCGAGCGCGACCGCGAGCGACGCCGCGCACCAGCGCCTGAAAGTCGTCGTTGCGGGCGACGAAGTCGGTCTCGGAATTGACCTCGACCACGACGCCGACATTGTCCTCGACCGCGACGCCGACAAGACCGTCGGCGGCGACGCGGCCGCTCTTCTTGGCCGCCTTGGCGAGGCCCTTCTTGCGCAGCCAGTCGACGGCGGCTTCGATGTCGCCGTTCGTCTCGGTCAGCGCGTTCTTGCAATCCATCATGCCCGCGCCGGTCTTCTCGCGCAGATCCTTGACCAGCCCAGCGGTGATCGCAGCCATCGATGTCCCTCATGCTCTCGTCGCCGCGTCCCGTGCGGCGACGCGACGACAGCCTTAACATGCGCGCTGCGGCCCGGTCCGCCTCGCGACCGGGCCCGACGCGCCTTCAGCCGACTTGACCGCCTATTCGGCGGCCATCAGCGCGCGCGCCTGCTCGCTCCACTTGTCGCGGGCGATGCGGCCGTTGAACTTGAGATCGGCGTCGAGCTTGGCGGCTTCCTCGGCCGTCATCGCGGCGAGCTGCCAGTAGTGGAACACGCCGTGCTCGTTGAGCTTCTTGACGATCTGCGGACCGACGCCGGTGATCTTGGCCAGATCGTCCGGCGCGCCGCGCGGCGCGGCCAGGAGTTCGAAATGCTCGGTCGTCGACTCGGCCTCGGGCTCGGCGCTCCGGGAGCTCGGCGCCTCCGGCAGCGGCTCGGCGAGCGGCGCCTCGGCCTCGCCGACGTCGACGCCCGCGCGCCCTGGCTGCGCGCGATGCCGTCGATCGCGGCGCGCGCGACGAGGTCGCAATAGAGCTGGATGGCGCGGCCGGCGTCGTCGTTGGCCGGGAATCGGATAGGCGATGCCGTCGGGATCGCAGTTGGTGTCGAGGATCGCGATCACCGGGATCTTGAGGCGGTTCGCCTCCTTGATCGCGAGCGCTTCCTTGTTGGTGTCGATCACGAACACGAGGTCGGGAACGCCGCCCATGTCCTTGATGCCGCCGAGCGCCGTCTCGAGCTTGTCGCGCTCGCGCGACAGCATCAGGCGCTCTTTCTTGGTCAGGCCCTTGGCGCCCTCGCTCAGCATCTCGTCGAGCTTGCGCAGCCGCGAGATCGAGGCGGAGATCGTCTTCCAGTTGGTCAGCATGCCGCCGAGCCAGCGGGCGTTGACGAAATACTGCGCCGAGCGCTTGGCGGCGGCGGCGATCTCGTCGGCCGCCTGACGCTTGGTGCCGACGAACAGCACCCGCCCGCCCTTGGCGACGGTGTCGGAGACGGTCTTCAGCGCCTGGTGCAGCAGCGGCACCGTCTGGGCGAGGTCGATGATGTGGATCGAGTTGCGCGTGCCGTAGATGTAGGGCGCCATCTTCGGGTTCCAGCGATGCGACTGGTGGCCGAAATGCGCGCCCGACTCGAGCAGCTGGCGCATGGTGAAATCAGGCAGTGCCATGGTGTCGTCCTTGTCCGGTTGAGCCTCGGCGGATCGATGAACGGCGAAGCGAGCTTCGCCACCGGAGCGGAACCTTGAAGCAGGAGCCGCAAAAATCCGCCTGTGGAATGGCGCGCATATAAGGGAGCAGAAGGGAAACGCAAGCGCGCGGCCCGCGCTGCGCCATCGGCGCGCCCGCGGCGGCTTGCGGCTCATATCCTGCAACCACGCCGCTACTCGCCAGTCCGGCGGCGCGCGCAAATCGTGATCAGACTTGCGGGTTCTTGCAGAGCCGCGCGCCTCGGCTCCTGTCGTCATCGCGTCATGTCGCCCGCCCAAGGCTCGGCCGCGATTTATTCGGGCGGCGGCTCAATTTCGATTGCCTCGGCGTCGAGAAATATGTCCTATGCCGCGCGCCGGCATCGCCGCCCGTCATTCGTTCCCGCCTTCGGACCTCGCCCATGTTGAACAGCATCGCATCCGCCGGACGACGGGTCCTGCCCAACCAATGGGACCTGATCGCGTTCGCGGCGATCATGGCGGTGCTGACGGCGGTCGCGCAGAGCTATCACGGCATTTCGGCGCCGCTGCCCGCGCCGAACGAACCGGTCATTTCGCTCGACTACTGGAACCTGCCCTATTACGCGCTGCGCACCGCGCTGCGCATGTTCGCGGCGCTCTCCTTCTCGCTCGTCTTCACCTTCACCTATGCGACGCTCGCGGCCAAGAGCCGCCGCTGCGGAGATGGTGCTGATCCCGGTGCTCGACATGCTGCAGTCGGTGCCGATCCTGGGCTTCCTGTCCTTCACCGTGACGTTCTTTCTCGGCCTCTTTCCCGGCAACACGCTCGGCGCGGAGCTGGCGGCGATCTTCGCGATCTTCACCAGCCAGGCCTGGAACATGGCCTTTTCCTTCTACCAGTCGCTGCGCACCGTGCCGCGCGATCTCGACGAGGTGGCGCGCGGCTTTCGCCTCACCGGCTGGCAGAAGTTCTGGCAGCTCGAGGCGCCGTTCGCGATGCCGGGCCTGATCTGGAACACGATGATGTCGATGTCGGGCGGCTGGTTCTTCGTCGTCGCCTCGGAGGCGATCACGGTCGGCGACACGACGATCACCCTGCCCGGCGTCGGCTCCTACATCGCCAAGGCGAACGACGAGGGCAACTGGTCGGCGATCGGCGCGGCGATCCTGACGATGGCGATCGTCATCCTGCTTTACGATCAGCTGCTGTTCCGGCCGATCGTCGCCTGGGCCGACAAGTTCCGGGTCGAACTGTCCGCAGAGCCAGGAGGTGTCGACGCTCGTGGGTGCTGAACCTGCTGCAGCGCACCCATTGGATCCGCCTGCCGTCCCAGCCGGTCTTCGCGGCGCTGCGCAGCATCAGCCTGCTGCCCATCCGCCTCCCGCGCATCCTCGCCGGCGAGACGCTCGGCTGACGAGCGACAGCCCTCGCGCCTTCTCGACGTCGCTCTGGATCCTCGTCGTTCTCGCCGTCGCGGTCTGGGCGGCGTGGCTCACGGTCACCTATATCGCGACGGAGGTCAGCTGGGACGAGGTCGCGCACGTTTTCGTCCTGACGCTCTACACGCTCATTCGCGTCTTCCTGCTGATCCTGCTTGGCGACGATCGTCTGGGTGCCGATCAGCGTCTGGATCGGCTTGAGGCCCCGCTGGGCGGAGGCCGTCCAGCCGATCGCCCAGTTCCTCGCCGCCTTCCCGGTCAACCTCCTGTTCGGCGCGACGGTCAGCCTGATCCTCGCCTTCAATCTCAACCCGAACATCTGGCTGAGCTTCCTCATCATCTTCGGCACGCAATGGTACATCGTGTTCAACACGATCGGCGGCGCCGCGGCCTTCCCCAACGACCTGCGCGGAGGCGGCGACGAATTTCCGCATCCAGGGCTGGCGCTGGTGGGCGCAGGTCATGCTGCCCGGCGTCGCGCCCTATTATCTGACCGGCGCGATCACCGCCTCCGGCGGCTCGTGGAACGCCTCGATCGTCGCCGAATACGTCAAGTGGAAGGACCACACGGTCGTCGCCCAGGGCGTCGGCTCCTATATCGCCGAGGCGACCGACAAGGGCGACTTCCCGAAGATCGTGCTCGGCGTCGCGATGATGTCGATCTTCGTCACCTTGTTCAACCGGTTGTTCTGGCGCCAGCTCTACGCCTACGCCGAGCGGCGCCTGCGGCTCTGAACCCGTCGACCTTTCTTCACGAGGATCTCCCGATGCTGGACACCGCCGTCACGACGCTCCTGAACGTCGACAACGTCAGCCAGGTCTTTTCCACAGGCTCTGGCGAAAGCCGCAAGCCGGTGCTCGACAACGTGTCGATGAGTCTGAAGACCGGCGAGATCGTCGCGCTGCTCGGCCGGTCCGGCTCGCGGCAAGTCGACGCTGCTGCGCATCATCTCGGGCCTGACCCGCCCGACCGAGGGAACGGTCACGATTTCCGGCGAAGCCGTGACCGGTCCGGCCGAAGACGTGGCGATGGTGTTTCAGAGCTTCGCGCTCTTTCCGTGGCTCAACGTGCTCGACAATGTCGAGATCGGCCCGCGCGCCAACGGCGTGCCGCTCGAGGAGACCCGCCAGCGGGCGCTGAAGGCGATCGACACGATCGGCCTCGACGGCTTCGAATCCGCCTATCCCAAGGAGCTTTCGGGCGGCATGCGCCAGCGCGTCGGCTTCGCCCGCGCCCTCGTCATGCAGCCGAAGATCCTGCTGATGGACGAGCCGTTCTCGGCGCTCGACGTGCTGACCGCCGAGACCCTGCGCACCGACCTGCTCGACCTCTGGCAGGAAGGCCGCATCCCGATCAAGTCGATCCTGATGGTCACGCACAACATCGAGGAGGCGGTGCTGATGAGCGACCGCATCCTCGTGCTGTCGTCCAATCCCGGCCGCATCGCCTCCGAGATCCCGGTCACGATCCCGCATCCGCGCGACCGGCTCGATCCCGACTTCCGCGCCCTGGTCGACAAGATCTACGCGCTGATGACCCAGCGGCCCGATCCGACGAACACCCTGCGCCCGCGACGTCGCCGGGGCTTGCGCTGTCCCTGCCGCACGTTTCGACCAACTCGCTGGCCGGCATGCTCGAGGAGATCGCCGCGCCGCCCTACAACGGCAAGGCCGACCTGCCGCATCTGGCGGATTCGCTGACGCTCGAGATCGACGATCTGTTCCCGCTCGGCGAGACGTTGCAGCTCCTGAAACTCGCCGATTTCGAGGAGGGCGACATCAAGCTGACGCCGCTCGGCCAGCGCTTCGTCGACATGGACGTCGACCAGCGCAAGAAGGTGTTCGGCGAGCAGCTGCTGGCGAATATCCCGCTGGCTTCCCATATCAAGCGGGTGCTCGACGAACGACCGAGCCACCGGGCGCCCGCGACCCGCTTCCGCGAGGAGCTCGAGGACTACATGTCCGAGGACTACGCCGACCGGACGCTGCGCGCGATCATCAATCTCGGCCGCTACGGCGAGCTGTTCGCCTATGACGAGAACGCGCAGACGTTCAGCTACGAGAATCCGGAGTGACCTGAGGAGCTCGGCTGCTCCTTTGGTTTGACTTGTTCCCTTCGCTGCGCTGCGATAACGATATTGCAGCGCAAACTCGCGGTTGAGCCGACGGGAGACGCTTGATGACCCAGACCACCGCCACCATCAAGGTCGGCGACAAGACCGTCGAGATGCCGGTCAAGACCGGCACGATCGGTCCGTCGGTCGTGGACATCGGCAAGCTCTACGCCCAGACCGGCATGTTCACCTTCGATCCGGGCTTCACCTCGACGGCGAGCACGGAATCGAAGATCACCTATATCGACGGCGACGCCGGCGTGCTCCTCTATCGCGGCTATCCGATCGATCAGCTCGCCGAGCACGGCGATTTCCTCGAGACCTGCTATCTGCTGCTGTACGGCGAACTGCCGACGGCCTCGCAAAAGGCCGACTTCGACTATCGCGTCACCCGCCACACCATGGTGCACGAGCAGATGACCCGGTTCTTCAACGGGTTCCGCCGCGACGCTCATCCGATGTCGGTGATGGTGGCCTGCGTCGGCGCGCTCGCGGCCTTCTATCACGACTCGATCGACATCAACGATCCCTGGCAGCGCGAGGTCGCCTCGATCCGCATGATCGCCAAGATGCCGACGCTGGCGGCCATGGCCTACAAATATGCGATCGGCCAGCCGTTCGTCTATCCGAAGAACGATCTCGACTACTCGCGCGAACTTCCTGCGCATGTGCTTCTCGGTGCCGTGCGAGGAATACAAGGTCAATCCGGTGCTGTCGCGCGCGCTCGACCGCATCTTCATCCTGCACGCCGACCACGAGCAGAACGCCTCGACCTCGACCGTGCGTCTGGCCGGCTCGTCGGGCGCCAATCCGTTCGCCTGCATCGCCGCCGGCATCGCCTGCCTCTGGGGTCCGGCGCATGGCGGCGCCAACGAGGCGGCGCTCAAGATGCTCGGCGAGATCGGCAGGGTCGAGAACATTCCGAAATATATCGCCAAGGCCAAGGACAAGAACGATCCGTTCCGCCTGATGGGCTTCGGCCACCGCGTCTACAAGAACTACGATCCGCGCGCGAAGATCATGCAGAGGACGGCGCATGAGGTTCTCAATGAACTCGGCATCAAGGACGATCCGCTGCTCGACGTCGCGATGGAGCTCGAGCGGATCGCGTTGCACGACGACTATTTCATCGAGAAGAAGCTCTATCCGAACATCGACTTCTATTCCGGCATCACGCTGAAGGCGATGGGCTTCCCGGTCGCGATGTTCACCGTGCTGTTCGCGGTCGCGCGCACGGTCGGCTGGATCGCCCAGTGGAAGGAAATGATCGACGATCCGGACCAGAAGATCGGCCGCCCGCGCCAGCTCTACACCGGCGCGACGCAGCGCGAGTACAAGCCGATCGGCAATCGCTGAACCCGGGCGGGCGCGCGGGCGGATCACGCCGCGAGGCCGCGTCCTCCGCAAGGTCCGTTTGCGAACCGCTCCGGCGCCTCCCGCAGGCCGGGGCGCGCCGACAATTCCAAGTTCAGGATTGATTCCCAATTCGGGATCTGACCGCCGCCATCGTCTTCAGCACGGCGCGCGCGGCGTGGAAGCTTGGCGCGCGGCCGTCGGAGAGCCGCATGCACTGATCGAGCCGCGCCAGCGCTTCGATCTGCGCCTTCGCGCTCGGGTCCGTCGCGGAAGACGTCCGCGAGCGCCGCGCCGAGCGCGGCCGGCGTGCAGTCCCGCTGCAGCTTTTCCGGAATCGCGCGAGCTCGCAAGGATCAGGTTGGGGAGAAGAATCGAAGGGACCTTGATGAGGTATTTGAGCTGCTCCTCGACGAGCGACACCTTGTAGGCGCCGACCATCGGCACGCCCGCAAGCGCGAGCTCCAGAGTGACGGTGCCCGACGCCGCCAGCGCCGCCCGGGCGGTCCTGAACGCCTCGAATTTCGGCGCGTCCCCGAGCACGATGCGCGGCGTCTGCCGCCATAGCGCGGCTCTTGCGCGGACTTCGTTCTCAATATGCGGCAGGGTCGGCAGAACGACTGTGAACGGGCCGACCAATTCACGCAGACCGTCCAGAGCGCCGCCGAAATCGTCCATCAGCCGCCGGATTTCCGACCGGCGCGAACCCGGCAGCACAACGACGATTGGCGGCTCCGCGACGCGGCGGCGCGCTTCGTCCGCATTCGGCCGCAGGTCGTCCAGGCGCTCGATCAGCGGATGGCCGACATAGACGCAGGGCGGACCGTCAAGCCGAACGTAGGCCTCAGGCTCGAAAGGCAGGAGCGCGAGAACGCAATCGACATAGGCGCGCATCGCCTTCGCCCTGCCCGGCCGCCAGGCCCAGACGCTCGGGCTCACGATAATCGACGATCGGAAGGTCCGGCAGCGCCTTTCGCACGCGGCGCGCGACCCGGTGGGTGAAATCGGGGCTGTCGATGATGACGAGCGCATCGGGCCTGGCCGCGACGATCGCCCGGGCCGTCTGGCGGATGCGCGCGATGAGCCTCGGCAACCGGGCCAGCACCGGCAGGATCCCCATGACCGCGATGTCGCTGATGGGAAAGAGGCTCTCGAGCCCCTCGGCCGCCATCGCCTCGCCGCCGACGCCGACGAACGCGACGTGACCGTTCAGCGCCGCGCGAAGCGCGCCCATCAGCTTGAAGCCGAGTTGATCGCCTGAATGTTCGCCTGCGACGAGCGCGATCCGAGGTCGACCCGATTCCGCGCCGCTCAAGATTGGAAACCGGCGACAAAGAGCCCCGCGGCGTCGGCCTCGCGGGCGCAGCGCTCGCGCTCGACAATGAGGACCCGGCCTGCGGCAAGGGCGATTCCGCCCAATTTCGCCCTGATCGCGCCGCGAACGGTGTCCGGACCGATCGCCGGCATGTCCAGGCGCAGATCCTGCCCGCGCTTGGGCGCCTTCACGAGAACGCCGGCCGGCCCGCTGCGCCGCAGGCGCCCGCTCGCGCGCAGGTCCGCCACGCGGGCAAGCATTGCGTCGGTTCCCTCCGCGGCCTCGATGGCCAGCACCCGGCCGGCGCCGACGATGGCGGCCTGCCCCGCGTCGAAGCGCGACAGCGCCTCGAGCAGCTCCTTCCCGAAAGCGATGTCAGTCTCCTCGTCCGGCGACACGGCGCGCGCGCCGAACGGTCCGGCGGGCGCCACGAGCCGCGGCGCAACCTCGTGTGCACCGATGATATGAACGCCTTCGCGCTCGAAGATCGCGGCAAGCCCAACCAGAAGGCCGTTGTCGCCGCGGCGAAATAGCTGGGCAAGCTCGGCGGCTCGCTTCACCGCTCCCCAGTCAAGCCGCAGATCCGCGAATTCGGGCCGGGTCATCGCGCCGACGATCACCATTTCGCCGATCGCGCGCTCTTTCAGCGCGGCGAACAGCTTGCCGACCTCGCCCATACGCACCCACACATGCGGAAAGGCCTCGATCGCGGACTCGGACGATCCGACAACGCCGATCAGGAACGGCTCGCGACCGGCGCGGCGCGCGTCCGCCGCGACCTCGAGCGGAAAGGCGCCGGCGCCGCAGAGGATCGCCAAGCGGCGGGGCGCGGCCGCGTCCGCCGGCCCGCCGTCCGCTGCGTTCACGCCTCGTCGTCCTTTGACCGCGCGCGGAATGCAGATCGCGCGATCGCCGCCCTGGCGGCAGGAAGGCGACGCATCTGCTGCACTGCCTCCTGGTCGGGGAAGGCGTCGGCGACGTCACCGACGCGCTCTTTGAGCGTGCCCTTGCCGAAAAAGAGCATCCTGTAGGCGCGCCGCAGCTCATGGATCGCCTCGTGCGAGAAGCCGCGCCGCTTGAGGCCGACGACATTCGAGCCCGGCGAGCGAGGCGCGATTGCCCGAGCGCAATGCCGAAGGGGATGAGGTCGTGCTCGACGCCGGCGAGGCCGCCGACGAAAGCATGCGCGCCGATGCGAACGAACTGATGCGCCGCCGCGCCGCCGCCAACGATGGCGAAGTCGCCGACCTGGCAATGGCCCGCGAGCATCACATTGTTGGACAGGATGACGCCCTCGCCGAGCCGGCAGTCATGAGCGACATGCGCATTGGCGAGGAACACGCATCGCGGGCCGATGACCGTCTCCGACCCTCCGGCCTCGGTCCCCGGATTCATCGTCACGCCTTCGCGGATCAGACAATCCTCGCCGATGATCAACCGCACGGGCTCGCCGCGATACTTCAGATCCTGCGGCGGATGTCCGATCGAGGCGAACGGGAAGATCCGCGTGCGCGCGCCGACCGCAGTCTCGCCGGCGAGACTGACATGCGAGACGAGGCGCACCCCGTCGCCCAGCGTGACCTTGGCCCCGATATGGCAAAAGGGCCCGACGTCGACATCGGCGCCGAGCCGAGCCCCGTCTTCGACGACGGCGCTCGGATGGATGTGCAGCGTCATTCGCGCACCAGCATCGCGGATACTTCCGCCTCGCACACGAGCGCGCCGTCCACTCTCGCTTCGCCGCGGAACCACCACATGTTGCGGCGCTTGGCGGTGCGGGTCATGTGGAGCCGCACCTGGTCGCCCGGCACGACCGGCTTGCGGAACTTCGCCTTGTCGATCGTCATCAGGTAGACGACGCTCGGCTTGGCGCCGGCTTCCTGCGCCGCCACGCACAGCGCGCCGGCGGTCTGGGCCATCGCCTCGAGCAGCAGCACGCCGGGCATGACCGGCCGTTCGGGGAAATGGCCCTGGAAATGCGGCTCGTTGGCCGTCACGTTCTTGATGCCGACGCCGTATTCGTCCCCTCGCGCCTCGACAATGCGGTCGACCAGCAGGAACGGATAGCGATGCGGCAGAAGCGCCAGGAGCTTCTGGATGTCGTAGCTCTCGAACACCCGATCAGTGGCCTCGTTCATTTCGCTCCCCTTCGTCCGGCGCCCGCAGGACCATCGCCGCCGCCGGTTTGGCCGACGGCGAGCTTCTTGAGGGCGGCGACCTCACGAAAGAACTCGCGGACCGGCTTCGCCGGCGCCCCGGCCCAGCGTTCGCCCGCGGGGATATCGGTCATGACGCCCGCCGCCGCCGCGACCTGGGCGCCCGCGCCGATTTTCAAATGGCCCGCGATGCCAGCCTGCCCTCCGAGCGCAGCGAAATCGCCGACCGTGCTCGAGCCCGAGACGCCGGATTGGGAGACCAGAACCGCATGGCGGCCGATGACAACGTTGTGCCCGATCTGCACCAGATTGTCGATTTTCGCGCCCTCGCCGATCACCGTGTCGCGGTTTGCCCCCCGATCGATCGTCACGCCTGCGCCGATCTCGACGTCGTCCTGAATGACGACCCGGCCGATCTGCGGCACCTTGAGATGGCCGCGCGGACCGAGGGCGAAGCCGAACCCGTCCTGCCCGATATGAGCGCCCGGGTGAATGATCACGCGATCTCCGATCAGCGCCGCCACGATCGTGGTCGATGCGCCGACCGCGCCGTCCCGGCCGATGCGCACCTCCGGGCCGATGACCACATTGGGGCCGATGATGGCGCCTGCGCCGATCTCGGCGCCGCGGCCGATCACCGCGCCGGGCTCGACGATAACGCCAGCCTCCAGCCGTGCGGACGCGTGGACGAAGGCTGCAGGCGAGACGCCGCTCTCGTTGAAGACCGAACCCGGCCTGACCGCGCCCGGGAACAGTTTCGCCATCACCATCGCCATCGCGCGATAGGGTTCCTGCGTCACCAGGACCGCGCAGCCGGCCGGGGCCGATTCGACGTGCCTTGGCGCGACCAGCGCGGCGCAGGCTCGGGTCGATCGGAAGACGTCGAGATATTTCGGGTTGTCCAGGAAGGTCAGATCGCCGGGACCGGCCTGGTCGAGCGCCGCCACGTCGCTGATGACGCGGCCGGCGTCGTCCTGAGACGCGAGCGCAGCGCCGCACCAGGTCGCGACCTCCGCAAGCGCCGGCGCTACCGCCGGCAAAAAAAAGCGAATCTTGGCCAAGAACAGGTTCCGCCGGATGCGACGACGGGCGCGCCTGTTTCCGGCGCGCCCGCTTTTCGAGAGAGTCGGCCAATCGAGCTTAGAAGGTCGCGCCGCCCGAGAAGTTGAAGATCTGCGTCTGGTCGTACTTGCCCTTCGAGAGAGGGAAGGCGAAGTCGAAGCGGATCGGCCCCATCGGCGAGGCCCAGATCAGACTGGCGCCGACCGAGGTCCGAATGAGATTCGGGTCCCACACCTTCGCGCAGCTCGGCTGCGTGATGAGGAGTGCGGTCTGCGCCGGGCAATAGCTGTAGCCGAGGAAATTCGAGAAATTCGTCTGTCCCGCATAGCCGAGCAGATTGCCGGCGTCGACGAACAGCGCGCCCTTGAGGCCGATTTCCCTTGGGATGCCGAAGATCGGGAAATCCACCTCCGCCGAGGCGCCATAGTAGCTCGTCCCTCCAAGAGAGGCGCTCTGGATGTTGTAATAGCTGGCGATGTCGCGCGGACCGATGCCGCCCGGGGCGAAGCCGCGAACGAGAGACGGACCCATGGTGAAGTTGTTGATGATGTCGAGCTGCTGGGAGCCAAAGCCGTTGATCTGGCCGCCCTGCAGATGGATCATGCCGATGAAGTCCTCGGTGATCGCATGATACCAGCGTGCGTCGACCGTCTCGCGGATGAAGTCGGACTGCCCGCCGACGCCGGCGAAGTCCTGCTTGTAATTCACATAGTAGCCCGAGGTCGGATCCTTGCGGTTGTCGAGGTTGTTGTAAAGAATCGAAAAGCCGACCAGCGAGGTGACGACATTGCCCTGGGCCGCCGCCTGCTTGATTTCGACCGGCGCTTCGCCGTTGGTCAAGCAGTTGACGTACGGCGTCGGCGTGACCGGGATGAAGGTTCCGCCCGGATACCAGATCTGGTTCGGCCCCGTACAGTCGTCATAGGGTTCTGAAGCCGTGTTGGGGATGGAGATCTTCGACTCATAGAGCGCGTAATTGGGCTGGAACGTCAGGTCGTCCGTGACCGGAATGCCCAGGCGCAGCGTGACGCCGGTCGTCCAGTTTTGATACAGTGCGTATCTGTTATTGTTATTGACCTGATGATAGATGTCAAAACCCGCCGCCAGCCGCTGGCCGAGGAAATAGGGTTCGGTGAACGAAGCCTTCCAGCCCGAGCTGTACTGGCCGTCCGAGACGCTGATGCGCACATATTGCCCGCGGCCGAGGAAGTTGGTCTCGGTATAGGCAAGTTCGGCCATGATCCCCTGGATCGTCGAATAGCCGCCGCTGATGCTGATCGAACCGGTCGGCTGATCTTCGACATCGACAACAACGATCACCCGGTCGGGCGAGGACCCGGGACGGTTCGAGATGTGGACCTTCTTGAAATAGCCGAGGCCGTTGAGGCGACGTTCGCCGCGCTCGATCAAGGCGTGATTGTAGGGGTCGCCTTCGCCGATATCGAATTCGCGGCGGATGACGTAGTCGCGCGTTCGCGTGTTGCCGACGATGTCGATGCGCTCGATATAGACTTTCGGCCCGTCGTCCACCGAGAACGCCAGCGCGATCGTGTGGTTGGCCGTGTCGCGATCGCCGTGCGGGCGCACTTCCGAGAACGCATAGCCCTGGCTTGCGACGTTGCGGGAGATCGCATCGACGCCCTTGTCGACCCCGCCGGCGTCGTAAACGTCGCCGGCCCTCAGCGGCACGAGCGGCGTGAGCGCCGCCCCGTTGACCTTCGAGATGTGCGAATCAACCGTAACGCCGGACACGTGGTACTGCGGCCCTTCATCCATCGTGATCGTGATAATGTAGCCCGGCGGATTGGTCTGATAGGCGACGTCGGTGTTGGTGATGCGAAAGTCCGCGTAGCCGTTCTTCATGTAATAGCGGCGAATCGCCTCCTCGTCGGACGCAAGCCGATCCGGATCGTAGACGTCGGTGCTCTTGAACCACGAGAGGAAATTCTGGGTGCTCGACTGCATCAGATTTCCCAAACGGTAATTCGAGACCGCATGGTTGCCGACGAAACGAATCTCGCGAATGCCGGTCTTGTCGTGTTCGTCGATCGTGAAGACGAGATCGACCCGGCCGTTCGGGAGCTGCACCAGCCGCTTCGTCACGATCGCTTCGTTCCGGCCGTACTTCTTGTAGGCGTCCTTGATCCTGCCGATGTCGCCCTCGGCCGTCGCCTCGTTATAGGCGGCGCGCGGCTTCGACTGAACCTCGACTTCGAGCTGGTCCTTCTGAATGTTGCGATTGCCCTCGAACACGACGCGATTGATGATCTGGGCTCCGCCGCCCAGCGTCACCACAATCCTGCCGTCCACGAGCTTGGCGGCCACCGACGAATAGATCCCGGTCGCCTTGAGGTCGTCGACGCCACGCTGAAGGGCCGCCGGGTCCGTTCCGGTGAAGTAGGGCTTGATGGTCGAGGGATCGACGCCGCTGGCGCCTTCGACGACGATCTGTTGCGCGAGCGCCGGCGCCGATGAGCCGAGCGCTGCGAAGCCGAAGACCACCGCGAGAGCTAAAGCGCCGAAGAAACCGCGAATCCAATGCATATGGTTCATAGTCCCTCTTCGCGCCCCGCGGCAGACGCCGCCCGCGCCGCTACAGCCTGATCGATAAAACCATCCGCGGTTCGGGCCGCGGCGTCTCCGTATAGGACGCCGCGGGCGCGACGTCTTTCCGTCTCCCCGCGCGAGGAGCCGGATCGGTTAATGGCGTTTTACAATTTTGCGCCGCTCCTGCAACCGTTTATTCGACAAGACTACACCATTTCCTGACGGCGTTGCCGGGAGGACACGCAAACATGGTCGACCATTGGTTAATTGCCGCTCGAAACCAGCCGCAGGATGTCGTGCGAGGTGGTGAACACGACCAGCAGCGCGACCAGAGCGATGCCGATGCGCAGTCCGATCTCCTGCATCCGTTCGCTCAAGGGGCGTCCGAGCGCAGCTTCGCAGGCGTAGAAGACAAGATGGCCGCCGTCCAGAAGCGGAATGGGCAGCAGATTCATCAATCCGACTGAAACCGAAAACCACGCCGCAAGGCTGAACAGTTCCCACAGGCTGATCTTCGCCATCTCGCCCGCCATTTGCGCGGCGCCGATCAATCCCGAAACCTGATCTGTGGATTCCCGTCCGGCGAATATGCCAACGATATAGGCCGACGTCGCCTTGACGATGAACCATTCCTGTCCAGCGCCCCAGGCCGCGCAGGTAAGAAGTCCGCATCGTTCGATCTTCGCGTCCTTCGGATCCGCCGAAGAAGCCAGGCCCAGATGTCCCATGCGGCGCTTGCCGAATACACCCTGATCGACCACGGTGACCCTCGGCGTCGCCGTCAGGCTGACGTCGCGGCCATCCCGATCGACGACGAAACCCATCGGCAAGCCGGTGCTCATGAGGGTCGATTCCTGCAACCCTTCGAAATTGTCGATGCGCTGTCCGTCGATCGATTTCACCAGATCGCCAGGCTGAAAGCCGGCGGCCGCAGCCGGGCTGTTCGCTTCGACCCGCCCGATGCGCGCCATATGTTCGACCCGACCGAAGGCCATGAACATTCCGGTGAAAATGATGAAGGCCAGGATAAAATTGGCGACCGGCCCGGCGAGCACGATCGCAGCGCGATTGCGCAGCGGCTGTCCGGCGAGGGTCATGCGCCGGTCGACCAGCGGGTCGGCAGACCCTGCCCGGCCCTCGACGCTCGCGACATTCGCATCGCCATGGAATTTCACGTAGCCGCCGAGCGGCAGCGCAGCGATTCGCCAACGCGTGCCGTGAGAATCGACGCGGGCTGCGAGTTCGGGCCCGAAGCCGAGCGAGAACGCGTCGATTTTGACGCCGCATCGCCGCGCAACCAGATAGTGACCGAGTTCATGGAAGAACACGATCGCGCTGAGGATCACGAGGAACGGGATTACGTACCATCCGAACCAGGCGAGCAGGTCGGACAAAGAAGTCATCAACGCCATCAGGGACTCCGCGCCGGCCGGTTCGGGTTTGCCGGCGGACCGCTGGACAAACCTTATCGAAAAGTTACAGGACCGACGACCCTAGGCCAAGAGGCGCTTCATCCGCTCGCCCGCGATATGGTGAATTGCCAGCGCCTGCGCAACGTCTTCGGGCGCCGCGAGCTCGTCGGCCGCGTCCATCGCCGAGATCGTCCGCCCGACCAGCCTCGCGATCTCGCCGAATCCGATCCGCCGCGCGAGAAAGGCGGCGACCGCGATCTCATTGGCGGCGTTGAGCGCGGTCGGCGCGCCCCCGCCTGAGCGCAGCGCCTCGATCGCGATGCCGAGCGCCGGAAAGCGCTGAAGGTCCGCGCGTTCGAAGGTCAGGCGTCCGAGCGCGGCGAGATCCGGCGGCCGAACCCCCGAGGCCATCCGGTCCGGGTAGGCGAGGCAGTGCGCAATCGGCGTTCGCATGTCCGGCGAGGCCATGCCGGCGATCAGGGACCCGTCCGCGAAAGCGATAAGCCCATGGACGATCGACTGCGGATGGACGACGACTTCGAGCCGGTCGGGCGGGACGCCGAAGAGGAAATGCGCCTCGATCAGTTCGAGCCCCTTGTTCATCAGGCCCGCTGAATCAATGGTCACCTTCGGCCCCATGACCCAGTTCGGATGAGCGAGCGCCTCCTCGGGCGTGGCGTTGGCGATGCGTTCGGCGCTCCATTCCCGGAACGGCCCGCCGGAGGCCGTAATCGTCATCGCTTCGATCGTATCCGGCTCCCGCGCTCCCATCGCCTGGAAAAGCGCGTTGTGCTCGGAGTCCATCGGCAGCAGCATCGCTCCGGCGCGTCGCGCCGTCTGCATCACCGCCGCGCCGGCGCAAACCAGGGTCTCCTTGTTGGCGAGGGCGACCGTCCGTCCCGCGGCGACCGCCGCGAAGGTCGGCTCCAGCCCGGCGGCCCCGACGATCGCCGAAACAACCAGGTCGGCTTCACGCAGGGCGGCTTCCCGAACCGCTTCCGGGCCCGCGGCGGCTTCGACGCCCGTGCCCGCAAGGCCCGCCTTGAGGTCGCCATAGCCCGCGGGATCGGCCACGGCGGCGAATTCCGCGTTGAGTTCGATCGCGCATCGCGCCAGCGCGGCGCCGTCGCGTCCCCCGGCCACCGATACGACCGCGAACCTGCCCGGCGCGACTGCGATCACCTGGGCGCAGGAGCGGCCGATCGATCCCGTCGCGCCGAGAATCGCGAGCCGCTTCGGCTGCAAGTCCGGCCTCAAGGCTCGGCGTGAGCGCGGCGGCTCCGCCGGAGCGAGTCCAAGCTTGGTCACCATTGGAATAGCCCGCTCGCGATGAACGACCCGTTCGTGTTGACGCCTGCGACGAGCGCGGCGAAAACCGAGGCGGCGATGAAGGCGTCGAGCCTGTCCATCAGCCCGCCGTGTCCGGGAATGAGGCTGCTCGAATCCTTGACGCCGAAACGCCGCTTGAGCGCGGACTCGAACAGATCGCCGAGTTCGGACACGACCGCCGTCGCAAGTCCGAGCCAGAACAGCCGGTCGATGCGGCTGGTCCAGCCTCCGAGGAGGAGGCCGCACGCTGCGCCTGCGAGCGCGCCGACGATCGCTCCGGACCACGTCTTGCCCGGCGAAACGCGCGGCCACAACCGGGGACCCCCGATCAGACGGCCGCCGAAATAGGCGGCGACATCGGCGCCCCAGACGACCGCGAAAAGCCAGAGAATCGCGGCCAGGCCGTAAGCCGGGCTCGCCCTGAGGAGGCCGAGGCTGACCACCAGAGCGCCGGCGTAGACGACGCCCGCGGCCGCCCAGATCCGATGGGACGACCCGCGAGCCACCCGACCGCTCCCGCCGCGAGACAGAAGAACGGCGGCCGCCCCGATGACCGATTGGTGCAAGGCGAACAGCGCGGCCAGCGCAAGTCCGAGCGTCCCGGCGGCGATGCGCTCGACGAGCCGGTCCGCGCGCACGATCCGCTGCCACTCCCAAAGCACGACGACGGAGGCGATCCACCAGAACGCGACGAAGACGACGCCGCCGATCCAGGCGGCCGTGACGGCTGCAAGCCCCATCACCACCGCTGCGGCGACGCGAGGCCCCAAATCGGGACCGATTCGTGAGCCGAAGCCGCGGGGCGTCGGCCGGGCGTTCGCGTCCTGGCCGTTCATGGCCACGGGCCTGACCTCATGAGGCCGACATCGCGACGGCGGGTTCGGCGACGGCGCCAAACCGGCGCTCGCGCGCCGCATACTGATCCAGCGCCGATGCGAACGCCGCTTCGTCGAAATCGGGCCACATGATCGGCAGGAAAACGAGTTCGGCGTAGGCGGCCTGCCAAAGCAGGAAGTTCGACAATCGCATTTCGCCGGACGTGCGGATGATCAGATCCGGATCAGGCAGCTCCGCAGTGTCAAGCCGCTCGGCGAATTCTTCCACGCCGATCGCATTCGGGTCGATCCGCCCCGCGCGCACGTCGACGGCGAGCCGGCGCGCGGCCTCGACGATCTCCTGGCGGCCGCTGTAGTTGAACGCGACGGTCAGCGTCAGTCCGCCATTGTTTTTCGTCAGCTGCTCGGCCTCGACCAGGAGCGGCGCGATGTCGGACGCAAGATTGTCGCGATCGCCGATGATCCGCACGCGCACGTTGTTCTGATTGAGATCGGCGAGGTCATTGCGAATGAATCTCTTCAGGAGACCCATCAGCATCGCCACCTCGTCGGGCGGCCGCCGCCAATTCTCGGTCGAAAAACTATAGACCGTGAGATAGCGGACTTCGTGAGCGATGGCGGACCGCACCGCGCGACGGACCGCCTCGACCCCGCGCCGGTGGCCCTCGAAGCGCGGCAGCCCGCGCGCCTGGGCCCAGCGGCCGTTGCCGTCCATGATGATGGCGACGTGAGCTGGCGTCTGCAGCGAGCGCGCGCCGGAATCTGAGCGAGAAAACGTCATGCGAGGGTCCCCAGCCAAAAGGCTTGCGCCTAGACCTGCATGATTTCCTTTTCCTTCGCCGCGAGCGACGCGTCGATCTCCTTGATCGCCAGGTCGGTCGCCTTCTGCACCTCCGCTTCGTGGTGCTTTTCGTCGTCCTCGCTGATCGCATGCTCCTTGAGAAGTTTCTTGAGAACGTCGAGGCCGTCCCGACGCACGTGGCGCACCGCCACGCGCGCGTCCTCGCTGTATTTGTGCGCGATTTTCGCCATCTCCTTGCGACGCTGTTCGTTGAGCTCGGGGATGCGGATGCGCAGCATGGTCCCTTCGACGGTCGGGCTCAGGCCGAGATTGGAGTCGCGGATCGCCTTGTCGACCGCATGGACCATGGCCTTGTCCCAGACGGAGACCGAGAGCGCGCGCGGCTCGGGAACGCTGATTGTCGCGACCTGGTTGAGCGGCATGCGCTGACCATAGGCTTCCACATGCACGGGCTCGAGCAGGCTTGCGCTCGCGCGACCGGTGCGCAGTCCTCCGAGCTCGTGCTTGAGCGCGGCGTGCGCCGCCTGCATGCGTCGTTTGAGGTCTTCGAGATCGAACTTCGGCAATTGCGCCATGACAGTCCTACAGATTGAAAATCAGAGCCCCGCCAGCCGGATGGGGTCCATTGCGCGGCTCAACGGCGAGCTTTCGCGGTTTAAAGGCCTCATTAGCACAGCTTTCGGCCGATGACAGCCGAAGAAAGCGGCTAGTCGGCATGCAGTTTCTCGAGTCTGGCGGCCTCCGCCATCGCCGCCAGCGTCCCCTGGCCCTCGGGCTGAATGAGGCCGGCCGACATGATGAGCTTGGCCGCGTCATCCGCCGAAATCGGCAGTTCGACGACATCGTCGGCCGGAATGTAGAAGAAGAACCCGGTCGTCGGATTGGGCGTGCAGGGCATGAACACGGAAACCATCGGCTTTTGTCCCGGCAGGGCGTGCGCGAGAGCTTCGCCGGGGGGCGAGGAGACGAAGACGATCGACCAGCTTCCCTTGACCGGGAATTCGACCAGCCCGACCTTACGGAATTGCGTGCCCGACTGGCTGAACACCGTCTCGAACACCTGCTTCAGCCCCTTGTAGACGCCGCGGACGAGCGGCGTGCGGTCAAGCATCGCCTCGCTCAGTCGCACCAGCGACCGGCCTATGATGTTGGCGGTCAGGAAGCCAAGCAGCGTGAGACCGACGAGCGCGATGACGACCCCGAAGCCCGGAAGGTGAAACGGCAGATAGGCGTCGGGGGAGAGGCTCTGCGGCAGCCAGGGCTGCACCCAGTGGTCGACCGTGTCGATCGCCCACCAGGCCAGATAGGCGGTGACCGCGACCGGGCCGAACACGACGAGCCCGGTGAAGAACCATGAGCGCAGCCGCGCGCCGAACGAGCGATGGGACGGGGCTGGCGGAATCTCCACGGACATGAGGCCTCGCTCGTCGATGCGCGCTTCGCGCAGGACCTTGTGGGAAGACGCTTGGAGGACGCTTCCAGGGCGCTCCTGGCGAGATCGGCAAGCTTCCTGCAAGATCGCCAAGCTTCTCGCAAGACAAGCTTCTCGCAAGATCGGCGCCTGCGGGCTGAGAATGGCGCCGGCGCAAGACGCTCGCAACCCAGGCCGCCCGCGCTCAGCGGACTTGCGGCGCCTGCCCTTGAATGGCATAGCGCGCGGTCTTCCACCGCACCGCCCTCCTGCCCAGGAACGACGAAGCCCGAGATTGGACCAGACGCTCAGGAACGCCGGCGGGAAAGTCTCCGCTCCCGAAAGGTCTCTGAAGTTCAGAGCGGACATCCAGGGTCTGCGCGCGCTCGCAGTGCTCGGCATTGTCGTCTTCCACATGGACCGAAGCTGGCTGCCCGGCGGCTTTGCCGGCGTGGACGTATTTTTCGTGATTTCCGGCTTCCTGATCTCCCGCATTGTCCTCACCGAATGCGCCTCGGGCGAATTCTCGCTCTCCCGTTTCTATGCGCGACGCGCAAAGCGAATCCTGCCGGCGCTCCTCGTCGTCATCGGGTTCGTCGTGGCCTTCGGCTGGCGCTCGATCGATCCGGCCGAGTTCCGCGAAATCGGCGCCCACGTCATGGGCAACTCCTACTTCACGGTGAACCTCTGGCTTATGCGTCAGGCGACGGAGGGTTATTTTGCGCCCGGCGCCGTCTCGAAGCCGCTGCTCCATCTCTGGTCGCTCAGCATCGAGGAGCAGTTTTATCTCGTCTGGGCCGTCCTCATGCTTGCGATTTTCCGATTCGGGAAAGCCTCGATCGGCGCCGTCATCGTCGCGATTCTCATCGCCTCGCTCGCTTATTGCCTGATCCTCACGCCTGTCGAACCGGTCGCCGCGTTCTATCTGCCCTGGACGCGCGGCTGGGAACTCGCGCTCGGCGCCGCCCTCGCCTACCGGGAGGTCTATCTCGGTTCGGCGCTTCCCTATCCGTCGCGCGCAACTGCCGATATCGGCGCAGCGCTCGGAGTGGCGCTCATCCTCTGCGCCTATGTCTTCCTCAGCGAGACGCAGGCCTTTCCCGGCTGGCGCGCGATCGTCCCCACGGCCGGCTGCGCGCTCGTTATCGCCCACCCCGGCTCGACCTGGGCGACCGCCGCCCTGCGCCATCCGGTCGCCGCCTTCTTCGGGCTCATTTCCTATCCGCTCTATCTTTGGCACTGGCCGCTGTTCGCCTTCGCGCGCGGGGCGCCGGGCATCCTCCCGACGACGCCGGTGATGCTCGCGCTCGGCGCGGCGGCCGTCGCGCTCGCCACGCTCACCTACCGGCTCGTCGAACGCCCGCTCGATCGGCCGTTCCGCAAGCGTCGCAACGCGGTCGCGATCGGCCTGGTCGCGGCCCTCGCGCTCACGGGGCTCGCCGGACGCCAGATCTATGCGGCGGACGGCTTTCCGGGCCGGTTCCCGCCGCTGGTCGCGCGGATCTTCACCTACACGGGCGGCGTCCGATCGCCGCTGGCCTCCTGCCTCTACGACCGCGAACAGCGGGAATATCCGATCGCCGAGCAGCGCGACCGGACCGCGCGCTATTTCGCCGACCGCGGCTGTCTCGCCATCGCCGATCGCGCGAAGCCGACGATCATGGTCGTCGGCGATTCGCACGCGGCGCATCTCTTCGAGGGACTGGCCGCGCTCGCGCGCGGTCGGGCCAATCTCGTCGCGTTGACCGCGACCTATTGCACGCCGCTCATCGAGCGGGTCGAGATCGGCGCGGGCGAATCGGCGACGCCGCGGTGCCAGGCGATCAACGACTTCGTTTTCGAGCGGATCCGGGCGATCAAGCCGGACGTCCTCGTCGTCGGCGCCTATTTCGACCAATATCTGCGCCAGCGGACTTTCATCTATCCGGGCTATGCCGACGAATTGTCGAAAAGCCTTCGCCGGCTCCACGATGAGGGCGTGCGCTCGATCGTGGTCGCGGGCCAGGTGCCGCTCTGGTCGCCCTGGATGCGCGTACTCGTCGGGCGAGACGTGCTTGAGCGCGGATGGGCGCCGGAATATTCCACGGTCGGCCTCGACGCCGGCTCGCTCGACGTCGATCGCGAGCTCAAGCGGCGGGACTGGGGCGAGGGCGCCGCCTATGTTTCGCAGGCCTCCGCGCTCTGCGGTCATGAAGGCTGCCGGCGTCTCGTTGGGCCGAGCTTGCCCGAAGACATCCTGTCCTTCGACTATGGGCACTACACCGTGCAGGGCTCGGTCTTCGCAGTCAGGACCATGTTCGCGCCCGCCATCGACGCGGCGCTTGCGCAGGCGGCAAGGCGGCAGCCGTAAGGCGCGATTCGATTGAGCCAAAGCGGTCTCGCGAGCGAGCGGCGCAATCTGGAGGCGTTATTGTTGCTCATGCAACACATGAGCAACGTCTCGTAATCTGTTGTCAAATAACGATTTTCATCCTTCAAAGGCGGGCCAAGATAGCGCCATTCCGGCCGCTTCCGGACGGTTTGGGGCGGCGGAGTATAGAAATTCTATACTTTCGCGCCCTGGAGCGGGCCGCTAGAGCTGATCTCCGGCTTCGGCTTTCCCGATTTTCTTCTGCCTGTTATATGGCATGACAGGGAGATCTGCTCCCTGTTATCTCGCTCAACCATTACATGAGCAACTCATCGTAACCACCTGATATTCAATTCTTTCACGCCTCAAACCTAAGTGCGATGAGGCCCGCGTTCCCCTGTTAGCAGGGGATAACAGGGAGAATTCATGTTTTGGCGAAATTGGCAGCGGCGCCCGGCGCCAAGCCGTGAGTATAGATTTTCTATCCGCTTCCGACGCGACAGCGCGCCTAACGATCCCTTTCACCCGAGCCGAAGCCCTCGCAGGAGCGTCCGAAGGCGGAGAGCGCGTCTTCCAGATAGTCCGGCAGCAGGGGAATCCCGAGGAGATATTTCCACGTCGGCCCCTCGCGCCGCTCGCTCGCCGCATCGACCGCGCCCTGCCAATCCTCGGCGTCGAAGTCGCCTCGTCCGATCCATGTCATCGCAACCAGCGCGGCGGCTTCGTCGACGTCGAGCTCCTTGATGAACTCGACGAGTTCGCGGCGGATCGACGCATTGGCGCCCGCCATCACGGCGCGCTCGTCATCGTCGGCGGCGCTCGAGGCGTCGGTTTCGGCGCCAACGTCCTCGCTCTGGAGTTCGCGCGACTTCTCGATAACGAAGCAAACCTTCGCCGGATTGATCTCCGGCATCGGGCGCTCGCTCGTGTCGATCCTGCGCATGGGCGGTCTTTCCTTTTACATCTTCATGGCGCCGCCGCGGCGGGCGGCAATTGCGACAGGTCAAGCGCGGCGAGGAAAACATGCATCGCAGCGCCGAAGGCTAACCTCAGCGCCGGGCGAGAGCGAGAGCCCTGCTCGACGCGCTCGACAAGGCGCTCTCCGGCCCGGCCTCGTAGGCGCTATCGAAATCCGAGAAGACGAGACTGAGGTCGGCGGCAGTGCGGTTGTCGCCGCCCTGGAAATTCGATACCTATGCCTTGATGGTTCCCTCCGGGGATCAAAAGGGAACGTGGTGAGAGCGGCGACGCTCAAGACCACGGCTGCCCCCGCAACTGTAAGCGGTGAGCCTGCCCGCCAATTTGCGACCACTGGGAAACCGGGAAGGTCGAAGCGCCCTTCAGGCAGCCCCGATCGCACTGATCTTTCCCGTCATCTGCATACGAGGGTTCTATGCTTGGCTATCTCTCCCGTATTTGTCTGAAGGCGACGCAAGTCTGCGAGGCCGGCTGATCGGCGTCTATGCGTTCCTGATCGCCGCCAACGTCCTTGTCTGGGTGTGGGCGCTCGCCGTCGCGCATGAAACGCCGGTCCTGTTGGGCGTCGCATTGCTCGCGTACTCGTTCGGACTGCGGCACGCCGTGGACGCCGACCATATCGCCGCGATCGACAACGTCACGCGCAAGCTGATGCAGCAGGGTCAGCGTCCGGTCGGCGTCGGGCTCTGGTTTTCGCTCGGCCATTCGGCCGTCGTCGCCGCGCTGTCGGTCGCCGTGGCCTTCGCCGCATCAGCGATGACCGGGCGATTGAACTCGTTGAAGGCGGTGGGCAGTATCATCGGCACCAGCGCCTCGGCGCTGTTCCTGTTCGCCATCGCCATCGTCAACATCATGGTGCTCGTCTCGGTCTGCCGGACGTTCCAGGCGGTCAAGGGGGGCGCGCCGTTTGTGGAGAACGACTTTGACCTGCTGCTCAACAGTCGCGGATTCCTGTCGAGAATTTTTCGTCCGCTGTTCAAGCTCGTGACCAGGAGCTGGCATATGTTTGCCGTTGGACTGCTATTTGGCCTCAGCTTCGACACCGCAACCGAAATCGCCTTGTTCGGCATCTCGGCCACGCAAGCGGCGAGCGGCGCATCCTTCGCGACGATTCTGGTTTTCCCGGCATTGTTCACGGCGGGCATGTCGCTGGTCGACACCACCGACGGCGTGCTGATGCTGGGCGCTTATGGCTGGGCGTTCATGAAGCCCATTCGCAAGCTCTACTACAACATCACGATCACGGCGGTTTCCGTGGTCGTCGCCCTCATTGTCGGCGGGCTCGAAACGCTCAATCTTATCGGTGACGAACTGGGGCTGACCGACGGCGGCGGCTTCTGGGGGACGATCGGCGACATCAACGATAACTTCGGCATACTGGGTTACGTCATCATTGGCGTCTTCCTCGTGGCCTGGATCGGCTCTGTCGTATTCTACAAGGTCATGCGTTACGACGAGCTGGAAGTTCAGGTCAGGTAAGAGAGATACTTCGCGCGAATTCTGCACGGTGACCTAATCCTGGGGTGAAGTCGCAAACGCACCCCTAATTGCGTCGTGTGCTCCAATGCGTTATCGAGTATCAGTCGCTTCCAATCGGGACGCGCGGGGAATCGGCGTGAACAACGCTGGCCGGAAAAGGAAGCGACAGTCCAGGCGGCCGAAGCTCGGCGTAGCGCCGTTTCGTTCGTCGCTAACAGCGTTCATCGTCGCGCTCTCGCTTCTCATCCAACTCGTCGCGGTTTCGTATCACCAGGCACTTGCCGCGCCGGCCTTTTCATCGTCCGACGCGGCTGCGATCGCCGCCGAACTCAAGGCGACGTTCGGCGACGCAGCGGCGCTCTGCGTGCAGGTCGACGATAAGGACGCGCCGCGCGCGCCCACGAGCCACTGCGACGATCAATGTCCGCTCTGCCGGTTTGCCGTCCAGGCTGCAACGCTGATCGCCCCGGAACTCCCCGCTCTGCCCTTGCGGATTGACGCCGCCTGCCGCATTCTCGGGGCGACGCTCCAACAAGGCGCAGTTCCCGCCTGCCCCGCGCAACGAAACCGCGCCCGAGCCCCGCCCCTCGCCGTCTGAGACCCCAACTGCGCCGCGCTCGCGTCGAGCGTTTGGGCCGGTTTTCCTCAGACCCGAAGGTTCGCGAATCATGTCATTCCGCATCATGCGCCCGGCCTCGGGCGGCGTCCTCGGCGCCGCCGTCGCCCTGTGGCTCACGCCCGCTTATCCGCACGCCGTCTGTGGCGACCGGATCTTTCCCGCCACGCTTTCGATCGACGATCCAGGCGTCGGCGACGAACTGGCGCTTCCGACCATCTCCTGGACTCCGACCAATCCTTATACCGGCAGCTCGCAGGAGCTCGACGCGACCTTCAGCTGGACGAAGACCATCACGCCGAACCTCGGCCTGACGATCAGCGACGGCGGAACGTGGCAGCATCCGGGCGGCTACGGCTGGGCGGCGCTCGACACAGAGCTCAAGTACAAAGCGCTCTGCATCCCCGACGCCGAGTTCATGTTCTCGGTCGGCTTCGACATCAGCTGGGCGGGCACAGGAACCAGAACCCAGGCCAGTTCCGGAGCGCTCAACACCTACTCGCCCGTGCTGGACGCCGGCCTGGGCTTCGGCGCCCTGCCGAAGAGCCTCAATTACCTGCGCCCGTTCGCGATCACGGCGGAGTTCGGCACGAGTTCGCCCGGGCAGAACTGGACAAACGGCGACCCGAACGTCACGACGTTCAACTGGGGCTTCACCCTCCAGTACAGCCTGCCCTACTTCAACTCGCACGTCGCCGAGATCAACAACGAATTCGTCAAGCATCTGATCCCGATCGCCGAATTCGCCTTCCAGACGCCGATCTACAACGGCGCAGCGGCCGGACAAGTGACGACCGCGGCCTTTCAGCCCGGCGTGATCTACAGCGCGAACGCCTGGCAGTTCGCGCTGGAAGCGGTCATTCCGCTCAACTCCGCCAGCGGCCACGGCGTCGGCGTCGTTGGCGAATTGCACTTCTATTTCGACGACATCTTCCCCAACACGCTCGGCAGGCCGATCTTCCCGAACGGCCTCGGCATAGCCCCAGGAATCTGACCCATGCAAATCACACTCTTCAAGATCGCCGTATCGCTCGCCTTCGCATTCGCTGCGACCTCCGCCTTCGCCCACGCGCAACTGCAGAAGGCGACGCCGCCAGTCGGCGGAACGGTCGCCTCCCCGAGCGAGATCCGGCTCGAGTTCAGCGAGGGCGTCGAGCCCAAGTTCTCCGGCGTCACCCTGACGGCCGCCGGCGGCGCGACCGCGCCGCTCGGGGCGGCAAGGGTCGAACCCGGCCATCAGGAGGTGTTGATCGTTCCCGTCGCCAAAGCGCTGCCGCCTGGCGCCTATACCGTGCATTGGCACGCGGTGTCGGTCGACAGCCACCATACGCAAGGCGACTTCCAGTTCACCGTCAAACCATGACGGCTCCATGCAGCATTCGATGAGAGGCAGGATATGCAATGACTCGACTTCAAGCTTTCACTCTCGCCCTCGCGGTCGCGGCCTGCGGCGCGCCCGCGCTTGCCCAGGAGATCAAGGCCGGCGACATCACGATCCAGAAGCCCTGGGCTCGCGCCACGCCCAAGGGCGCCGATGTCGGCGGCGCCTATTTCGTCATCCGCAACGCCGGCGCGCAGCCGGACCGGCTGACCGGCGGCACGGCCGATTTCGCCACCGTCGAGATCCACCAGATGAAGTCCGAGGCTGGCGTAATGAAGATGGAGGAGCTGAAGGACGGCCTCCCCATTCCCGCGCATTCCTCAGTCGGCTTCGCTCCGGGCGGCTACCACGTGATGTTCACCCACCTGACCCACCCCTTGAACAAGGGCGAGACCATCAAGGCGACGCTCACTTTCGAACACGCGGGTCCCATCGAGGTGACCTTCCCGATCCTGGCCGTCGGCGCTTCCGGCCCAGGCGCCGCGAAGGGCGGCGACATGGGCGGAATGAAGATGTGACGGCGAACCTTTCGCACGCTCTTGCGGTCGTCGCCGAGCCTTGCGAGGGCGCGCAGACCGCGGCGGGCAGCGCATGACGGCGCTCGCCCTCTGCCGCTTCGCTCATTTCATGTCGGCGATGCTGGCTTTTGGCGCCAGCGCCTATCTCTGGCTCTACACGCCCGACAATCTGCGGCGTGCGCTGTCGCCCACGATCCGGCGGCTGACGATCGGAGCCAGCCTTGTTGCGCTCGTCTCGGCGATCGTCTGGCTTTCGCTGGAGGCCGCGTCGATGGCGGACGACTGGAGCGCCGCGACCGATCCTGACACGGTCACCGCGGTTTTGACCGACACGTCCTTCGGCAACGTCTGGATCTTGCGCCTCGCTCTCGCAGCGGCGTTCGTCCTCGTCGCGGCATTCGCGCCCCGCGGGTCGTGGGCGACGATCACCTTCCTGTCGGCGCTGGTTCTCGGGAGTCTCGCCCTCGTTGGCCACGCCGCCATGCAGGCGGGCGCGGAGGGCTTCCTGCATCGCGCCAACCACGCGGCGCATCTCCTGACGGCGGGCGCCTGGCTTGGTGGGCTCGTTCCCTTCGTGATGTGCCTCAGCGCCTATGACGAGAACGGTGTCCGAAGCGGGGCCGTGACGGCGATGATGCGGTTTTCCTTCTGGGGCCAGTTCGTCGTCGCCGCGCTCGTGGCGACCGGGATTATCAATATTGCGCTGACCTCCGGCCACGCGCCTTTCCCGCCGACGACGCCTTATCGTTATCTTCTCGACGCCAAGCTCGTCCTGGTCGCGATCATGATCGGGCTCGCGCTGACGAACCGCTTTGTCGTCGCGCCGCGCCTTGCGCCGGGCGCAAGGACGCTCGCCGTGCTGCGCGCGACCAGCCTGACCGAAGTCGCGCTCGGAACCATTGTAGTCGCCCTCGTCAGCCTGTTCGCCCTGCTCGACCCGGCGTAAGTGTCCCTATCGGCCCTCAGCAGGTAGGGATATACAACATAGTAAATGTGTATTAAAGCTCCTGGCGGACTCGACCGGACGATTCCTCTCGCAGGGACACCCCTCGCTCGCGCGTTTTTTCAGAGTCGACGCTAAACGGGGTCCTAACCCAATGAAATGCCGAGGCGCTGCCGCTAAAGTGGCGACAAACGGCCGTTGGCTTCGTCGCCAACGCTGCGGCGCTCACCCCTTGTTGTGTCGCGCCCGGAAGGCCTTCGCCCAGCCGGGTCTCGCCTCCTGCCGGCCGCGCGCGACTGCGAGCGCGTCAGGCTCCACATTTTTGGTGACGACCGAACCCGAGCCGACATAGGCGCCGTCGCCGATAGTCACCGGGGCGACGAGGGCGGAGTTGGAGCCGATGAAGGCGCCGGCGCCGATGTCGGTCCTGGACTTGGAGAAGCCGTCGTAATTGCAGGTTATCGTGCCGGCGCCGATATTGGCGTTGGCGCCGACGCGGGCGTCTCCAATGTAGCTTAAGTGATTGACCTTGGCGCCCGCTTCGATCGTCGCCTGCTTGACCTCGACGAAATTGCCGATCTTCGCCTTCTCGGCGATTTCGGCGCCGGGTCTCAGCCGCGCGAACGGCCCGACCGAGGCGCCGGTCGCAACCCGCGCTCCCTCGAGATGCGAGAAGGCGTGGATGACGGCGCCGTCCGCGATCGCAACGCCGGGGCCGATCACGACATGAGGCTCGATGAGGACGTCACGGCCGATTGTCGTGTCGAACGACAGGAAGACGGTTTCCGGCGCGACGAGGGTCGCGCCCTCGAGCATGGCGCGGCGACGCAGCCGCGCCTGCATCGCCGCTTCCGCGACGGAGAGCTGCGCGCGGTCGTTGACCCCCATGACCTCGGTCTCGTGAGCCTCGAGCGTCCGCGCCATGAGCCCGCGCGCGTTCGCGATTTCGACGAGGTCGGTGAGGTAATATTCGCTCTGCGCGTTGTCGGGGGCGACCCCCTCGAGCCAGGCGAGCGCTTCGGCGCCGCCGAACGCGAGCGGCCCGGCGTTACAGAGGCGCGCCTTCTTCTCTTCCACTTTGGCGTCCTTGTCCTCTCGGATGGCGACGAGCCGCCCGCCACGCTCGATCAGGCGGCCGTATCCGGTCGGATCCGCCGGCGCGAAGCCGAGCGCGACGAGCGCGGCGCCCCGGGCGAGGCTCGCTCGCATGGCCGCCAGCGTCTCGCCCCGAAGGAGAGGAATGTCCGCATAAGTGACGAGAATATCGTCATATCCGCGCTCGATCGCCTCGCGGGCCGCTAACACCGCATGCGCCGTCCCGAGCCGCTCTCGCTGAACGAAGACCCGCGCGCTGGGAGCGGCGCGCATCGCCTCAGCCGCGACGTCATCCCGATCGGGACCGACGACGACCGCGACATCGCCCGCTCCGGCTTCGCCAACGGCTGCGAGGACATGCGCGAGCATCGACCGACCGGCGATTTCATGCAGCACTTTCGGCCGGGCTGAGCGCATCCGCACCCCCTCGCCGGCGGCGAGAACAATGAAAAGGCAACGGCGGCCGTCGATGCTCATGATTCATGCTCTTCTTCGAGGGCGTCGAGCGAAAAAGCGATTCAAACCGGGCCCGAATCGCGGCCTTGCGCGTTATTGCCCGCGCCCGGTTCTATCCGCGGGCGCCGGCGAGCGAAATTCCTTTTTCGACATGAGGCAAATTGCGTCTCGCTGCGCCGCAAAAAAGCCTATACAACAGCGAAATTGAGGGGCGGCGCGGCGATGTGGTTCTTCGGCCCGCAGGGCGCTGATTTATCAGACTGATTTGTCATTTGGTGCAAGACGAAGTCGTCGGCCCGATCGCCCCGCGCGAGCGACCCTCGACCAGCGAACGAAGAGAACGATGACGGGTCCGCAACGTCGCGAATTCCTGGGTCTGGCCCTCAGCGGGGCGCTTGCGGCGGCGGGCGCGCGATCCGGCGTCGGCGGGGCTGAGGCCGAGCCGCTCGGACAGCCCGTCCCGTTTACCGCCAATACGGTGCTGAAGGCGGCGGCCGAACTCGCCGCTGCGCCGTTCAAGGCTCCCGACGCGCCGCTGCCCAGCCTCTTTTCGGGCCTCAATTTCGAGCAATACGCCTCGATTCGCCGGGTCCCGGAAAGCGCGATCTGGGCCGACGACAAAGTCGGATTCACCCTTGAACCGCTGCATCGCGGCTTCATCTACACCACGCCCATCGCGATCAGCATCGTCGAGAACGGCCTATCGCAAAGGGTCATCTACGAAGCGGCCGATTTCGATTTCGGCAAGCTGCAGCCGCCGGCGGCAATGGGCGACCTTGGATTTTCCGGTTTGCGCATCCTCAGGGCGTCGGACCAGGGCTTCCAGGACGCAGCGATCTTCCAAGGCGCAAGTTTCTACCGCTCGCTCGCCAAGGGCCAGAATTTCGGCGTCACCGCCCGCGGCCTGGCCATCCGGACCGGCGATGAGCCCGGTGAGGAATTCCCGCTGTTTCGGGAATTCTGGGTCGAGAAGCCCACCCCGGCGACGAATACGCTGACGATGCATGCGTTGCTCAACTCGGCAAGCATGACCGGCGCGTTCCGGTTCACCATCCGTCCGCTCGAGACGACGATCATCGACACTGAAATGACGTTGATCGCGCGCGTTGCAACGGACAAGTTCGGCATCGGCGCGATGGCGGCGGACTATCTCTTCAGCGGCCTCGACCACCGCCGCGTCGACGACTGGCGCGCAGCCGTTTACGAAGTGACCGGCCTCCAGATCCTTTCCGGGAATGGCGAATGGCTGTGGCGGCCGGTCACGAATCGCGAAACGCTTCAGATTTCGGCGTTCGCGGACATCAATCCGCGCGGCTTCGGACTTTTGCAACGCTCCCGGGCCTTCGATGCGTTCTACGACGATGAGGGCCGCTGGGAATTGCGTCCGACGCTTTGGATCGAACCGATTGGCGACTGGGGCGACGGCGACGTACGGCTGCTCGAGATTCCCGCTGCGTCCGAAAACAACGCCAACATTGTTGCGCAGTGGCGTCCGAAAGCCGGGATCGCAGCCGGCGCCAGCCGGTCGCTGGCCTACCGCCAGTTCTGGTGTTGGACGCCGCCGTCCCGGCCTCCGCTTGCGATTTGCACGTCGAGTCGCGCAGGGAAGATGGGCGGCCACCAGCGCTTCGCCGTGGAAATGACGGGCGACGTGTTCGCGGATCCGCAGAAAGCCGCCAGCGCGACGGCGGACATTCACGCCAATCCGGGCAAGATCGTTTCGGTCCGGCTCTATCCTTACAAAGACAGGCGTTCGGTCCGCGTCATTTTCGATCTTGATCCCGGATCGGAATCCTATTCTGAATTGAGACTGACGCTCAATCTCGACAATCAGCCGACCAGCGAGACATGGCTCTATCGATGGACAGCTTGACGTTCGCGCCGGCCGAGACGCCGCTGAGCGAGAACGGCTCGTCCCTCGGGTCGTCGATGCCCGAGTTCGCGCCGCTGGCCATGCCGGCGCAGTCCTTCCGGCGTTTCTCCCGCCGCGACCGGCGCGCCTGGGTGAATCCGCGCCTCGCCGCAACGCCCGTTCTTGCGCGCCTTGCCGTGTACGGCGGCGCGGTCGCCCTCACCGCCTACGGCGCTTATCAGATGTACAGGGTCGTCGGCGTCGGAACGACCACTTTGCTCGAATGGGTCATGGTCGTCCTCTTCGTCATCACCTTTTCCTGGCTCGCGCTTTCGTTCACGGCCAGCGTGGTCGGCTTCATCTGGCTCCTGACCCATTCGCGAAAGCCGGGACCCCTGCCGGCTTCGCTGACGGAAAAGACCGCTGTCGTCATGCCGATCTACAACGAGGCGCCCTCGCGCGTCTTCGGCGCGATGCAGGCCATTCTGGAGGACGTCGAAGGCACGGGCCTCGGCGCGGCTTTCGATTTCTTCTTACTTTCCGACACGACCGACGCCAACGTCTGGATCGCCGAGGAGCGCGCTTTCGTAGCGATGCGCGAGCGCTTGCCGAAGGCGCGCGTCTTCTACCGCCGGCGGCGCAAGAACTCCAGCCGCAAGGCCGGCAACATCGCCGACTTCGTCACCCACTGGGGCGGACATTATCCGCAAATGCTCGTGCTCGACGCCGACAGCGTCATGTCGGGGGAAACGGTCGTCCGGCTGGCGGCGGCCATGGAGGCGGACCCCGACGCCGGCATCATTCAGAGCCTCCCGCTCATCGTGAACCGCAACACGATGTTCGCGCGCCTGCAGCAATTTGCGGCCCGCATCGCCGGCCCGGTCATCGCAGCAGGTCTCACCGCCTGGATGGGACGCGACGGCAATTACTGGGGCCATAACGCCATCATCCGCACCCGGGCCTTCGCCGATCATTGCGGACTGCCCGACCTCCCGGGCAAGCCCCCGCTCGGCGGCCACATCTTGAGCCACGACTTTGTCGAGGCGGCGCTCATCCGCCGCGCCGGATACGCGGTCTATATGCTGCCGACCCTCGGCGGATCCTACGAAGAAAGCCCGCCCTCGCTGATCGACCTCGCCACGCGCGACCGGCGGTGGTGCCAGGGCAATCTCCAGCACATGCGCATCATCGGCGCCAAGGGGTTCGTCGCCGCGACCCGGCAACATTTTGCGACCGGCATGATGGGCTATCTCGCCTCGCCCGTATGGATGGCGCAACTCTTGGTCGGCATCGTGCTGGTGTTGCAATCGCATTACATCCGGCCGGAATATTTCACCGCTGACTTCTCGCTGTTCCCGGCCTGGCCGCGATTCGACTACGAACGCGCGCTGCAATTGTTCGAGCTGACGATCGCGATCCTGCTTGCGCCGAAATTCCTCGGCCTGATCGTGGCGCTGTTCGACGGGCCGACCCGCAGAGGCTCGGGCGGCGCGTTGGGGCTCATCGCGTCGACATGCCTCGAGATCGTCATCTCGGCCGCGCTCGCGCCCATCATGATGCTGATCCAGTCGGGCTCCGTTTTGGAGATCGTCTCGGGGCGGGACACCGGCTGGAACCCGCAACGGCGCGACGACGGATCGATCCCCTTCAGCAGCATTGCGCGGCGCCATCGCTCGCACGCCCTTCTCGGGGTCATCACCCTCTTCGCCGCCGCGCTCATCTCGCCCTCGCTGGTGATCTGGATGTCGCCGACCATCGCTGGCCTCATTCTCTCGATCCCGCTCTCCTGGGCGAGCGGGCAATTGTGGCTGGGCCTCGGCATGAAACGGCTCGGCCTGTTGCGAACGCCGGAGGAGACCTCGCCGCCGGCAGGTCGATCGTACGCGCCAACGCACTCGCCGCCGAGCTCGCCCGGGTCGGCCACGATCACGAGGACGCGCTGCTCGCCATCCACGGCGACCCGGCGCTGCGCGCCGTTCACGAGGCCTTCCTGCCGGAGAAGCCCCGCCACCGGCTCGGCGACGTCGACGTCGACGTCGCGGTCGGCGCCGCCAAGCTCAACGACGCCGAGACGATCGAAGACGCCTGCGCCTGGCTCAAGCCGCGCGAACGCGTCGCGGTCCTCGCCGACCGGGCGCTGATCGCGATGCTCGCCCGCCTGCCGAGCGCCACGGATGCGCCAAAGCGGCCGGTCGACACCTCGGGCGCGATGCAGTCGGGTTGAAGCCCCTGGGCAGGGCCGGACGCGATGGACGGGGCAGAAAATCTTGCCGATTTCCTGCCAATCACGGGTTCGCGGAAACGGCCAGATTCTCCCTGTTACTCCCTGGTAACAGGGAGAATCGCTTAGACCCAGCACCTGGGCGATTGCGTAATCAACGGCCTTTCAATGACTTGAGCGAAATTGCTCATGTGAAAGGTGAAGACGGAACAGGGAGATTATTCTCCCTGTTCAGCCCAGGAACAGAAGGCGGGCGCGAGCGAAAAACCGGGCGCGCGGTCCGGGCGCGAGAAAAGAATTTCTATACTCTCCCGAAGGCAGCCGGAAGCGTCCCGCGAAATGGCGGGCGAATCGGCTTGAATCGAGAACCGAATGACGGCGAAAATACCATTATCTCTAATGGTTTGCGCGGATATCCTCATGTGCTGCTTGAGCAACATTACGCCGAATAACAGGACGGCGGCGCTATCCTTGAGACACCATGGCGGGAGCCGGCCGCCGCGCCGCCGGCCGGACCAACTGATATTACGAGATGGGGGCGGGCCCCGCCGCCGCCATCCCTGCGGCCCGCCCCCTGCGCGGGCCGGCCGTCAACCGGGCCCTCCGCCCTCGTTTCCACAGAACCGGAACTGCTAATCGCCGGGCGCTCCCGCCAGGCGCGGCGGCGGGTCGAACAGCCCGAACAGGAGGAGGCCCGCGGCGAAGCCGCCGACATGGGCGACCCAGGCCACCGGCATGTCGGAGAGACCGAGCTTTTGCGCAAAGGCCCCGAAGACGAAATTCGTCGCGAGCCAGATGCCCGAGGAAAATGCGGGTGCGGGACTCGACGAGGATGTCCCTGAGGGTAGCGGCCGGAACCGCTTCGATATCGCCCCGCCTGCCGAAGGCCTGCGGTCCGAGAGGCGCCCCAGGCTGAAACATGAACCGGGTCACGGCGCCCATCAATCCGGACACCGAGCCCGAGGCGCCGATAAGCGGCGCGAAATCCATCGGCGCGCTCGCCCAATGCGCCAGCGCGCTGACGATCGCGGTCAGGGCCATGAAGGCGAGGAACCGCGGCGCGCCGAAGCGGCGCGCAACCGGCGGCCCGAAGGCGATGAGCCAGATCGTGTTGAGAACGACATGGGTCCACGAGCCATGAAGGAAGGCATAGGTCAGAAGCGTCCACAGTTTGCGCGCCGCCGCTCAAGGCGTGCAGGTCCCGCATGGCGCGCGCCTGCTCGAGCGCCTGCGGGTCGGCATTCGCCCGAACGAGCAGGTCGATCGCGCGCGCCGGCCAGTACGAGACCGTCAGCCGGCCCGGAACGAAGGCGAAATCACGGATGACGAGATCCTGAATCTCCGGCCGCGCCCATGAATAGGCGGCGAAGATCGCGATGAACAGGAGGGCGAGAGCGACAACGACGCGCGGCGCGTCGAACATCGGCTCGTGGCGCGGCGGACGATTCCGCGGTTCCCTTGCATCCATGCGGCTTAAGGCCTTTCGATCGGCCTTGCGCTTGAAGGAAAATTTGGCCGGCCGCAAGTCCGAACGGCGCCGATTGACTCCCCAACGCAGGCGGCCGCCGCTGGAGGACCGGGTTCGACTAAAAGCACCCGTGGCGGATCGCGGCCTCAATTGGGCGGATAACGCCCCTACGGCGCCACCTTGGGCACGATCGGAGTCCGGGAGAAACGGGTCATTCCAGGTGCAAAGCGAAATCGCGCGAAGTCGGAATGGCGACCGCCGGCGGGAGGGCGAGGGCGAAACAGCGAACGCTTGTCCTTGCGCCTGCAAGTGAAGCGCCGCCGAGACCCCGACGATACCCGCGCCGAGAAGGAGATCGCCGCTGTGGAAGGGCATGCGGAAAGACCTGTTCTAAGAAGGGCGGTTGTCGTTCCGTTTCAATTCAGAGGCTACCCAGTCGCCGACTTATCGGTCCTCTTCGTCGTTGACGCGGTGAACATCGGTAACGCATAATCCTTCGTCGATTAGGCGCTCCAAAAGAATTGAGCGCATTCGGCTCGGGCCAACCGGGGCGGGCGGAAAATGAGGGCGATAGGGATCGTGCCTCGAAGGAGGACGAGGCGGGTATTCTCAGAATCGGCCGCTCTGACGGTCTGCGCGGCGGCGCTGTCGGCGTCCCCGGCTCGACCGCAGTCTCTGGATCTTCCGCTGAGCTACTATCTCGAGCAGGGCGACAACCTTAAGCTCGTCGCTGCAATCGGCATCGCCAATCAGAGCCCTCTTCTCTACACGTTCGACACGGGGTCGGCGCCGTTCGTGGCGCAATACAATTCCCAAGTCTTTGGCTCGATACCCTCGGTTCAGGAGCCGAACGCCATCTTTCCGGTGAAACTGCCGTCGAAAATAACGGACAGCTACGAAGACGGAACCTCCTACGAGGCAAACCTGGTCGGTGTGCCTTCGGTCACCTTCTACCCGACTTTGACGTCAACGAGCGGCGTCCAAATATCGGCGCAAGCTCAAGGCGGGGCCGCATCGGCGTTCGTTGTCGCGGCGGTCACCAAACTCGACGGCCAGCCAGTCCCCGCGACGCCGACGCCGCTCTACCTCCCGTCGCCCACCGGTACGCAACAAGCTGACCTGTACGGCGATTTCGGCGCTGGCTACTGGGTCATACCGCAGACGAAGAACAGCACCGCCACTCCCCAGCAGGGCGCGCAATCCAGCAGCGTGCTCGGTCAGGCCGTCATCCCCGGGACGAGCGGGGGATACATTGTCGCGGCGAACGGCGCGTCCTTGAGCACAATCACCCAAATCGTGGGACCGGGGATTCCGCCTGCGGCCAACGTCAACGGCCCCCAGGGAACGCAAAACATCGCGTCCTGCAGCCCCTGCGTCATTTTGGGGCTCACCCCCGCCCTGGTCGCGCAGTTTCAGGCGCGCAACGCATTCCAATACTCCGCCTATCAATACCCGTTCTGGAACTCCAGCAATCCTTCCGGAAAGCAGCGCGATATCTCGGTCAACTACAGTTTCACCAGCACTTCGGGGACTGTATCCGGACAAACCCCGACCCTGTTCGACACCGGCGCGCCATCGCCTCACGTTGAAACGTCAGGCGCCGTTCAGAACAATACGACGTTCACGTATTCTGGACCCGCCCAAAACGCTCTGCAAATTTCAAACACTGTCGTCCCAATGTCCCCGTACGCCTATCACGCGGAAACCGGAACGGGGAGCAATTTCGGTCTTCAGTTTTTCCTCCAGAACTCGGTGATGTTCGATCTGACGGACCAGCAGGTCGTCTACACGCCCAATTTCGTCACCGACGTCGCGATTGCGACAACGCCCGCCGGCCCGCTGGCGATCGGCGCGGGCTCCGTTCCGCTCGGCCTGGCGGGCGTCGTCAGCGGGTCCGGCGGCGTCACGATCACCGCCGGCGGGTCGGCGACGCTAAGCGGCGCCAACACCTATACGGGCGCGACGACCATCGCGGGCGGCTACCTCGCGCTCGCGGGGCCTGGGAGCATCGCGGCCTCGAGCGGCGTCGACGTCACTCAGGGAGGCATGTTCGACATCTCCGGGATTGGCGGGACTTTCCTCGGACAATCCACACCGCCGCTTGCGACGATCCAGTCGCTGTCGGGCGATGCGACCGGACTCGTTTATCTCGGGAGCAGCACACTCGTCCTCACCAATGCGAGCGGAACGTTCGCGGGCGCAATGGTCGGCTCGGGCGGATTGACGCTCTTGGCCGGGACCGAGACGCTTACGGGCTCGTCGTCCTTTACCGGGCCCACCATGGTCGCGGGCGGGACGCTCGTCGTCGACGGCGCACTGACGGGGACCTCGGGAGTGACGGTCAATGCGGACGGCGCGCTCACCGGGACCGGAACCGTCGATCCGGTTGCGGTGACGATCGCGAGCGGCGGCGTGCTCGCCCCCGGCGTCTCGGGCGGCCCAGGCGCATCGATGGCGATCGTCGGCAATCTCGTCCTTCAGCCGGGCTCCCTCTATCAGGTCGGGCTTTCGCCCACCGCGTCGAACGCCGCCGTTGTCTCCGGCGCGGCCGCGCTCGGCGGCACGGTCGAGGCCGCGTTCGCCTCCGGCCTCTACCAGCCGCAGCGCTATGCGATCCTCGCCGCCGGCAGCCTCAGCGGGACCTTCGGCGGCCTTGAAACCGAGAACCTTCCGCCAAACTTCGCCGCGAGCCTCGCCTATGCGCCTTATGGTGTCGCGCTCAACTTGACCGCCGCGCTCGGAGGGCCGGGCGCGCCGTTCTTCACCGACAACCAGCGGAGCGTCGCCGCGGCCCTGAACGGCGCGTTCAACGCCGGCGTTGCAATGCGGCCGAACTACCAGATGGTCTACGCCCAGACGGGCGCGGCGCTATCGAACGCGGTCAATGCACTCAGCGGCGAAGCGGCGACCGGCGTGGCGACAGCCTCGGTCGGCCTCGCCAACCAGTTCCTGACGCTCGCGCTCGACCCGTTCGTCTATGGGGACGGCTCGGCCCAAAGCGGCGCGCGCGGGGGCGCCTCAGCGCTCGGGCTGCCCCGAGGCTGGAACGTCTGGGCAGCGGGATTTGGCGGCTTCGCGGCGGCGAGCGGCGACGCCGGCGTCGGCAGCCACAATGCGCTCGCCAACAGCGCAGGCTTCGCGGCCGGCGTGGACTACGCCGTCGCCCCCGGCGCGGTAATCGGCGCGGCGCTCGCCGGCTCCAACCTCGGCTGGGGGCTCGCCGACGGGCTCGGCGGCGGTTCGGGCAACGCGTTCCAGGCGGCCGTCTACGGCGCGGCGCGGCGCGGGCCGCTCTATTTCGCGGCGGCCGGGGCGTTCGCCGAGGAGTGGCTGTCGACGAACCGCGCCGGCCCCTTCCTGGGACCGATCGCGGCCAACGATATCGCGCAGGATTTCGCCGGACGCGCGGAGCTTGGGGACGCGATCGGCTTTCCGCTCGGGGCCCAGTCCGTCACGCTCTCGCCCTACGTTGCGCTGCAGGCGCAGAGCGTCGACAGCCCGAGCTATGCCGAGGACGACCTGACGTTCTCGGGCTTCGGGCTCGCCTACTCCAACCTGAGCCAGGGGTACGCTAGCGGCGAACTTGGAGTGCGGTTCGACACGCGCGTTTACCTGCAGGGGGCCATGGCGGTCAACCTGCGCGCGCGGGTGGCTTATGCGCACGACTGGACGGGCGGCCCGACGATAAGCGCGGCTTTCGCAGCGGTTCCGGGCGCCGCGTTCGCGGTCGCCGGCGCGGCCCTGCCAAAGAACGCCGCGCTCTTGACGGCAGAAGCCGACTTCGCCGTCGGCCCAAACCTCTCCGCCCTCTTCAAGCTAGACGGGGCGCTCGCCCCCGCCGCCAACGCCGTCGCCGGCTCAGCCACGCTCCGGTACGCGTTTTGAGCTGACCCGGCCTGAGGTCCTCCGTCCGCGAAAGCGTGTCGTTTGGCCACACGACAATCGGCACGGACAAAATAGGGAGCCGCGCTCGAGGCGCGCCCTCGACAAATCTCGGTTACAGTCCTTCCGTGAGATCGTTCTGCCGCAGCGAATTGATTCAGCCTAAACGGCAGTTGGTCAACTGCCGCTCTTAAGTTCAGTGAACGTGTTGCAGGGCTCGCGAATCGACTATCATGAGTAGTAGATTTCGCTGTTGGCGCTGAGGAACGACAGGTCTTGGCGCAACCTTCGCGTTCCGCCTCCGTCCGCGCTTGGCGCATTGCAGCCGTTGCCCCTGGGTCGCGCGGCGAAGGACCAACCTACGCCTGGAGCCGGGATTCGCGCCCCGATCGGTCGCGACATCGCGCCGAGAGTCGGCAGGGGCGCGGTCTGCCACTCCTGTACACGCGATCGGCAAACAGGGCGAAGCTGTCGCTTGGCGGCGGCGGGGCGGGTCAAAGTGGGAACGAACAGTCCGGCGCCCAATCCATTGCGGTGCGGAAACTGCGGCGGAAAAACTCAATCAAATCAGAGCTAAAACTCGACTTGACGTCCCGCGCCGGGACGGCATGGTCCCTGCTCCATTCACGTGCGGTCGGGCGCGACGGCCCGGCGCGTTCCTTTGTGAGACAGGCGCCGCCCGGCCGCAGGGGGTCAAGACTATGCGACTCGCGATCTCCAGGGAGCTCTACGCCTATTGGGACGCGCTCAGAGCCGGGCGCAGCGCGCCCGAGCGCAACGACATCGAGCCTGGCGCCATCCGAGGCGTCCTCGCCGACACGTTCGTGCTCGATTTCGACCCGCAGAGCGGGTTCCCCTTCCGCATCGCGGGTTCGAGAGCCAACGCCCTGTTCGGGACAGAGCTTCGGGGGCTTTCGTTTCTCGAGCTCTGGCGCGAGGGCGACCGCCAGACGATCAAGGCCGTTCTTCAGCGCGTGGCGAACGACGCCGAGCCGACGGTGCTGCGCGCGGAGGCGAGGCCGCCGGGACTCGATTCGCTCCAGATCGAGACGATTCTGCTGCCGCTTCGGCATCACGGCTCGACGCATTCGCGGATCCTCGGCGCCGTCGCCGTCGAGGCCGCGCCGTACTGGGTCGGCCTCATCGGCGCAGGCCCGGCGCGACTGATCTCGGCCAGCGCGCCGAACGGCGCGAAACCGCCCGCGGCCGGCGGAACCCCGCCGGCGGAGAGCGGCTCGTCAGTCCCCAAGACGCGCTCGTGGCGCGGGCATCTCTTTGGCTGGCGCGACAGCCCGCGAACCTGAGCAGCCTGCATCGCCGTAGCTCTCAAAGCGCCCTTGTCCGGGGGGCCGCGCAATGCGCGGCGTCTCGAAGAGACTGCCCTGAGCGATGCGAAGGGACAGCGAGCGCCAGGGAGGCCGCGAGCTGGACCATCCTTCGAGACGCGATGCTGCGCGTCGCTCCTCAGGATGAGGACGGGGACTTGGCGCCAGCGGTTGTTGCGATCACCTTGGGAGGCGCCGTCTCGGCGTCGATTCGCTTCAACCCGCCGAGATATTGGCGCGACTTCTCGACATAGTGCTTGGCGGAGGCGATGAGGCCGTCGATCTCTTCAGCGTCAAGCGTCCGGACCGCCTTGGCCGGCGAGCCGACGATCAGGGTGTGATCGGGAAAGGTCTTTCCCTCCGTCACCAGCGCGCGCGCGCCCACCAGGCATCCGCGCCCGATCCTGGCGCCATTGAGCACGACCGCCCCCATGCCGATGAGCGTCCCGTCCGCGATCGTGCAGCCATGCAGGATGGCGTTGTGGCCGACGGTGCAGTCCTCGCCGATCCTTAGCGGAAAGCCCATGTCGGTGTGCAGCGTGCAGAGTTCCTGAACGTTCGTGCGCGCGCCGACGACGATCGGTTCGTTGTCGCCGCGCAGAACCGCCCCGAACCAGACGGCGGCGTCGGGGCCGAGCCTGACGTCGCCTATGAGGCACGCGTTGGGCGCAATCCAGCAGCGGTCGGCCGGCGGCAGAGCCGGGCTGCGTCCTGCGAGCGAATAGAGCGGCATGGCGATAAGCCTCCAGGAGGGCCGGTCAACGCGCCGTCATTGCCCGCTTTCGCCCCCGAAGCCTCATTCGTCGTCGAGATCGATGTCGAGAATCGCCATTTGCAGCGTGAAGCTCGAACCGTTGGGGTCATCGGCGGAAACCACGCCCAGGAAGTCGGGGCCGTTGTTGAGTTCGACCGAATCCGTTTTCTTGAGGCGCGAAATGACGGTCAGCTTGTCGTTCTCGAACAGCCGGCGAAAATAATCCTGCAGCACCGGCCGCCCGACCGGAACGCTCATCGCAAAAGAAAACGAACGGTCGCCGTCTTCGTCGTCAACCGTGATCGCCCCGATCTTGCGCTCGCCGAGCGAGACGTCGGCCGCCTCGGCCGACTTCGAGTTGGGCGCGACCTGAAGCGTCGGCGCGCCGAAGGATCGACGCAGAAATTCGCGCAGCTTGACGATCTCGGCTTTGTCCACGGGGCCTTGGTCCTCGCTCGATTGTCCCACGAGAGGCAGGCTTTGGCACGAAGCGCCCGCGTCCTGCAAGGCGCCCCGCGCTGCGACCCCGGGGGCTCTCGGGCTTAGGACGCTTTTTCGGCCAGGATCTGGTTCATGTCGCGCGCGGGCTCCGCGCAGCCGGCCTCGCCGACAATGCGCGCCGGGACGCCGGCCACCGTCTTGTTGTGCGGCACGGGCGCAAGGACCACCGAGCCGGCGGCGACGCGCGCGCAATAGCCGATTTCGATATTGCCGAGAATCTTGGCTCCGGCGCCGATCAGGACGCCATGCCGGATCTTGGGATGGCGGTCGCCGGTCTCCTTGCCCGTGCCGCCCAGCGTCACGCCCTGCAGGATCGAGACATTGTCCTCGATCACCGTCGTTTCGCCGACCACAAGTCCAGTCGCGTGATCGAGAAACACGCCCTTGCCGATGCGCGCGTTCGGGTTGATGTCGACGCCGAGCGCCGCCGAAACGAGGCTTTGCAGGCTCAGCGCAAAATCCCGCCGGCCGGCCTTCAAGAGCCAATGCGACAGGCGATAGGCCTGGAGAGCCTGAAAGCCCTTGAAATAGAGCAGCGGCTCCATCATCCGCAGGCAGGCCGGATCGCGGTCGGCGACGGCCATGATGTCGGCGCGAAAGGCCTCGCCGATCGAGGGGTCGCGGGCGATCGCCTCGGCGAAGGTCTGGCGGATGAGCCCTCCGGAAACATCAGCGTTGTCGAGCCGCGCGGCGACGCGGTAGGCGACGGCGCTCTCCAACGTGTCGTGGTTGAGGATCGTCGTCATCAGGAACGTGGCGAGCTCGGGCTCCCGCCGCATCAACTCTTCCGCCTCCTGGCGGATGCGCGCAAACAAAGGATCGCTGCCGGCAAGTCCGACAATGCGGGCGGTCAGACCTTGCGCCATGACGAACTCCTGCGCTCAGCGGAACAGGAATGACATATAGCACGCGTGGCGGCGTTTTGCGAGCGCGGGGGCTCCTCTCAGAGCCTGGCCGGTCTCGGGTGGAAGCGCGGCCACATCCGCGTCAGCACCTCGTCGCGCTTGACCCGAGCGTGCCAGACGACCGCCGCAACATGGACGATGAGAACCGCGCCGAGCGCCCATGCGAATACGTAATGGGCCACGCCCGCCGCCTCGGCGAGGCCCTTCTCCTGCGGAATGATGGCCGGAATCGAAAAAAGGCCAAAGACCGACACGTCTTTCCCGCCGGCCGCGGATTTCAGGTAGCCGCTGACAGGCATCGCGATCATCAGGGCGTAGAGGGCGAGATGCCCCGCCCCCGCGGCGGTCTGCACGAGCTTGCCCAGCGGCGCCGTGTAAGCAGGAGCGCCGACGATGAGCCGAACGACGACGCGCAGGACCACGAGCGCCAGCAGCGTGATCCCGAAGGACTTGTGAACGAACAGCACTCCGGTGCGAAGGTCGCCTCGCGGCAGGTTGATCGCCCAGGCACCGAGCCCGAGCGCGGCGACAATCAGGAGCGCCATCAGCCAGTGAACGGTGCGCAGGACCGGATTGTAGACGGCGACGGGGCGAGGCGGCGGAAAGGCTTTCATATGCGTGGGGGCCTTCAAATCTCTCAAGGTCCAGCTCTTGCTCGCAATCGCGACAATCTCAAGACCGATCGCGCCCTCCGCCAATCACTCTTCGATGATGGCGACCGCCCGCGTCCAGCCGGCCGAGGCCCGCTCGATCTTCACCGGAAAGCACGCGATCATAAAGCCCGTCGAAGGCAGCGCCTCGAGATTGTGCAGCTTTTCGATATGGCAGTAGCCGATATGGCGCCCGGCCTTGTGGCCCTCCCAGATGATCGAGGCGTCATGCGTTTCTGCGTAGCGCCTGGCTGTATGGACGAAAGGCGCGTCCCAGCTCCATCCGTCGGCGCCGGTCAGGCGGACGCCGCGCTCGAGCAGGTAAAGCGTCGCCTCGGCGCCCACGCCGCAGCCGGAGGCGACATAATCGGGACGGCCGTACCTGGCGCGACCTCTCAGCCAACCATGCGGTCTCGGCCCTCTTACGCGGCCTTCCAGAATAGCCCGATTGTCAGCAGCACGCCGATGACGATCACCCCGAGTTTCAGGAGCTGCTCGTTGACGGTTTTAAGCATCAACGCCCCAACCCAGCCGCCGAACGAGGCGCCGATGGCGGTGACAATAGCCTGGATCCAGTGGACGTCGCTGGAGAGCGCGAAGATTGCGACGGCGGAGGCGTTCATGACGCCGGTGAGAATGTTCTTGCTTGCGCCTGCGGTGCGAATGGCCAAACCCGCCATCGTCAGCGACGCCATCATCAGGAGGCCGATGCCGCCGCCGAAATAGCCGCCGTAGACGGCGATGAAGACCTGCATGATCGCGGCGCCCCATGGCGGCAGATGGGCTTCGCCCGGCTGCGGGGGTTTGCGAAAGAAGCTGCCCCAGGCGAAGAGCGCGGTCGCGAACAGCACGAGCCATGGGACGAGGCGGGCGAAGACGGTCGGCGGTGTCCAGAGGAGGATCAGCGCGCCGACCGCCCCGCCGACCAGGCTGATGACGAAGAGCGTCCTCATCGAGAGGCCGGGGGGGCTCATCGCGTCCGACCGTCCGGTGAACCCCATCACCAGCTGCGCCGGAAACAGCGCAACGGTCGAGGTGATGTTCGCCGCGCGCGCGTCCATGCCCGTCAGCATCAGCGAAGGCAAGGTGATGAACGACCCGCCGCCGGCCAGCGCGTTCTGCGCGCCGGCCCAGATCGAGGCGATGAAGAGGACCACGAGCGCCGTCATGGCGGAACGGGTTTCTCTGCGCGCCCTGGAACCGCTTGCATCGCCATCCGTCTCCCGAGTTCGAAAGGCCGCAGGCCGGCGGCGCCCGGCCCATCGTGCCGCAGAACGGCCGGCTTGGCGACCGATGAAATTCAGCAGGCTCGATCACGCGAAATCGCGCGCCGCGGCTTTGTGCTCGGCGATCAGCGCGCGAAGATCGAGCCCGACGGGCTCGCCGTCGACGACGCGCCAGTCGCCAGCGATCATCACCCGGTCGGCCCGATGCGCGCCGCAGAGCACAAGCGCGGCGATGGGATCGTGCGCCCCGGAGAAGCGTGCTTCGTCGAGGGTGAAGAGCGCGAGGTCCGCTTCCCGCCCCGCCTCGATCTTGCCAATGTCGGAGCGCCCGAGGCAGCGCGCCGAACCTTCGGTCGCCCAGCGCAAGACGTCGAAATGGGTGACCTTGTCCGCGCCGTAGCGCAGACGCCCGATCATCAGCGCATGGCGCGCCGCCTCCATCATGTTCGACGAATCGTTCGAGGCCGAGCCATCGACGCCGAGCCCGACCGGCGAGCCCGCAGCCTCGAGTTCGCAGGTCCGGCAAATGCCCGACGCCAGCACCATGTTCGACGCGGCGCAGTGGCAGACGCCGACGCCCGCCTTTCCAAGCCGCGCGATCTCCCCCTCGTTGAAATGAATGCCGTGCGCCAGCCAGACGCAACTCGACAACCAGCCCGTCTCCTCCAGAAGATCAACCGGCCTCAGGCCATAGGTTTCGAGGCAAAAGCGCTCCTCGTCGTCCGTCTCGCAGAGGTGGGTGTGAAGTCGGCAGTCGTAGCGCGCGGCCAGGCGTGCGCTTTCGCTCATGAGCGTCTTCGAGATCGAGAACGGCGAACAGGGCGCGAGCGCCACGCGAATCCTCGCGCCCGGCCTTGGGTCGTGGAACAGCTTCAGGACCCGTTCGCTGTCGGCGAGGATCGTCTCCTCGTCCTGCACCACGCTGTCGGGCGGCAAGCCGCCGTCCTTGACCGAGAGGTTCATCGAGCCGCGCGAAACCGTCATGCGCATGCCAAGGCTGAGCGCCTCCTCAACCTCGATGTCGACCGCGTTCTCGAGTCCGGCCGGATAGAGGTAGTGATGGTCCGCCGCCGTCGTGCAGCCGGACATGAGCAGTTCCGTCAGGGCGAGCCGCGTTGCGAGGCGCAAATCATTCGGCTTCAGCCGCGACCAGATCGGATAGAGCGAGACGAGCCAGGGAAACAGCGCCTTGTTGATGGCCGAGGGGTGGGCCCGGGTCAGCGTCTGGTAGAAGTGGTGGTGGGTGTTGATCAGGCCGGGCAGCACAACGTGTCGGGAAGCGTCGAACACCGCGTCGACCCGCTCCGGGCTCTTGCCCCGGCCGACAAGCCCTGCGACCCGCGTTCCCTCGATGACCAGCCCGCGCTCCGCCCCATCGGCCAGAATCGCCAGAGGGTCCTTGATCCATGTCCGCATGCCGCCCCGCGCCCGATCGCCAAAGGTCTCTCATGGATAGCGCCGGCGGAAAGTGTCAACCGCCACGATCGGCCCGAGCTCCGATCATACGACCGGAGCGACCGGACAGATCGCGCGCGGCCTAAGGCCGGCCCGCTCACCCGTCCAGCATTCGGTTGGTCGGTCCGAGCGCGGTCAGGACCTTCGCCTCGCCGCTTCGGATGACAGCCATCTTGACGACGCCCGTCAAGCCCGAACCGGCGTCGAGGTTGAGGCGGAAATGGGCGATCTGGTCGGCGTGCGAGGGGTTCCGCCGGGCGTCGTTGGGCGTATGGCCGTGCACGACGAAGAAGCCGCTGTACCCCCGGGGACCCGGCGCAAACTCGAGAAACGGCCACCGCACCCAGGCCCAGTGCCGTTCCTCGTCGAGTTCGGCAAGCGGCTTGTCCCACGGCGTCGCGAGGAACGCCTCGAGATCGACATGCGGATTGACCCCCGCGTGGACGAAGAGGACATCCTGCGACCGCCAGTGCGAGCGCATGCTCGCAAGCCAGTCGCGCAGGCGCTGCGGGGCGGCGACCCGGATGATGGTGAGGAGCTCCTCAGCGCCAGGGGGAGCGACCTCAAAATCCGCGAACTGCCGGACGACCGCTGCGCCGCCGTTGCGAAGCCAGTACGCCAGCGCGTCGAGCGCGACGTCCCATGGCGAGTCAGTGTCGAGCGCGAGCCGCATCATCGCCTCATGGTTGCCCATCAATGCGATCGAACTCTTGAGCGCCGAGCATTTGGGCGGCGCTCATCGCGAGGTCGACTGCGCCGAGGCTGTCAGGGCCCCGGTCGATGAGGTCGCCAAGAAAGACCAGCGCGCGTCTCTCCCGCCGACGCGGCTCCAGGGCGGCTTCGTCGAGAAGCGCGCGCAGGAGATCCGTCCGGCCATGAATATCGCCGATCGCGAACACCTCGACGTCGGGGGCAACCGCCCGCGGCAAGGTGAATGTGTGACGATCGACGACAGCAGCCATGAAGCCCCCTCGTTCCGGGCGGCGCGAGCATTGCACGGCGGCGGGCGTCCGCGCTAGAATCGCGGCCGATGTTTCTGACTTTCTTCGCCAATCTGCGCCAGGCGCACGTGCCGGTCACTCCGCGCGAGTACCTTGATCTTATGCGGGCGCTGGAAGGCGATCTCGCCGACAAATCGGTCGACGAGTTTTATCGGCTTTCGCGCGCGGTGCTGGTCAAGGACGAGCGCAACCTCGACCGGTTCGATGTCGTCTTCGCGCACACTTTCAAAGGGGTGCTCACGGTTTCGGCCGCGGTCGAGGCCAAGGAGCTGCCGGAGGAATGGCTGCGCCGGCTGGCCGAAAAGTATCTGAGCCCCGAAGAGCGGGCGGAAATCGAGAAGCTGGGCTTCGACAAGTTGATGGAGACGTTGCGCCAGCGGCTCGCGGAACAGAACGGGCGCCATCAAGGCGGTTCGAAATGGATCGGGACCGGCGGAACGTCCCCGTTCGGCGCCTATGGAGACCATCCCGAAGGGGTGCGCATCGGCCAGGACAAGGGCCGACGGGGCAGCGCCGTCAAAGTCTGGGACAAACGGGAGTTCAAGGATCTGGATGGCGACGCGGAGCTCGGCCCGCGAAACATCAAGCTCGCCCTGAGGCGCCTCAGGCGCTTTGCTCGCGAGGGCGCTGCCGAGGAGTTGGACCTCGACGGCACGATTCGCTCAACCGCCGACAAGGGCTATATCGACGTGAAGCTTCGGCCCGAGCGCCGCAACGCAGTCAAGGTCCTCCTGTTTCTCGACGTCGGCGGCTCGATGGACTGGCATGTCGAGGCGGCCGAGCAGCTCTTTTCGGCGGCCCAGAGCCAGTTCAAACGCCTCGAGCACTTCTACTTCCATAATTGCCTTTACGAGAGCGTCTGGAAGAATAACCGGCGCCGCGCCGAGGAGCGCGTGGCGACTCGCGACCTCATCAATTCCTATGGCCGCGACTACCGCGTCGTCTTCGTCGGCGACGCGTCGATGAGCCCGTACGAAATCGTATCTCCGGGCGGTTCGGTTGAACACCTCAACCCCGAGCCGGGCAAGGCCTGGCTGGAACGCGCCCTGCAGGCGTGGCCCCGTACGGTCTGGATCAACCCGACGCCCGAGAACCACTGGAGCTATTCGCAGTCGACGACGATGATCGCCGACATCTTTCAGCGCCGGATGTTTCCCCTCACGCCGGACGGCGTCGAAGCCGCCATGCGGGCGCTCGCGGCCTGAAGGTCGTCACTCCCTGACGACCAGCACCGAGCATTGCGCGTGGCGCACGATCGTCTTGGCGTTCGAGCCGAGCAGATAGTCGCTCATCACCGGCCGATGCGAGCCGACGACGATGAGATCGGCGTTCCAGTCCGCCGCTTCCTGCAGGAGTTCGTGATAGATCCCGCCCGCGCGCGCAGCAGCGCTCTTCCGGTCGGTCGGCAGATCGATGGACGCAATCAGCGCGGCGAGGGCTTCCTGCGCGCGCTTGGTCTGCTCCGCGTCGAAATCGGCGGGCACGTATTCCATGAAGGTCGCCGGCACTACGGGCTGAACATTGACGAGCCTTAGCGCCCCGCCGCCGGCTTTCGCCAGTTCAAGCGCTTGCTCGAGGCCTTTTGGCGCGGCGGATGTCTCGGCGAGGTCGACCGCGAGAATGATTCGCTTGTACATGGGATGAATCCTCCGTTGCGATGGGCGCCCGTGAGACCAAAAGCCGGCCTGCAAAGTGACGCGCAGAATTTCGTCTGGCAAGTCGTCTTCGTCAAAATGCGGCGGCCGAAAGCGGCGCGGCGCTAGCCCGCCCCTCGGGCGCCGCGACGCTCTGACATTAGTCGTTGTTCCTTCGTCGAGGGATCGCTATAAGGCCGCGAAATTCCATCCAGGGACAGGAATCACTTATGAACGATGTCGCCTCTGAAAGCTACAAGCCGTCGGACGCCGAACCGTTCATGAATGAGCGCCAGCGCGAGTATTTCCGGCGAAAGCTGATCGCCTGGAGGGAGGCGATTCTGGCCGAGAGTCGCGATACGCTTGCTGTCCTCCAGCTGGAGAGCGAAAACCATCCTGACATCGCGGACCGCGCGTCCTCCGAGACCGACCGCGCGATCGAGCTGCGCGCAAGAGACCGGCAGCGCAAGCTCATCTCGAAGATCGAGGCTGCGCTCGCGCGCATCGACGACGGCAGCTACGGCTATTGCGTGGAGACTGGCGATCCGATTTCGCTGCGCCGGCTCGACGCGCGCCCGATCGCCACGCTTTCGGTCGAGGCGCAGGAGCGGCACGAGCGGCGGGAAAAAATCTACCGCGACGAGTAAGCGCGGACTCGCCACCTGGCGCCCCGCCGCAACCTAGGGGCGCCTCGGCTCAATCGCTAACGATCACGGGCTCTCGCGTCCAAGCAGGCGCGCCATTTCCGCTTCCAGCGACTCGAGGCCGCCAAATGGGTCCTCCGTCTTTGGCGCTGGCTTGTCGGCCGATGACCCGTTGGCGACGGGTGCGGCCGGACGGCGGTCCGAAGGCGGCGGCGGCTCGGCGGCTGGCGGCGGAGGATGGCCGATCTTGAGTTCAGCCTTCACAAACATCGGCGCTTCCGTTCCGGCGGCTTTGACGCTCGCTGCCGGCGGAATGTGCGCTGGCGTCGCCTGCGCGGCCGGTGCGGACGGCGCCGGCGGAATGTGCGCCGGCGCGACGACCGCCGGAGCGGAGCGCGGCGGGCGCCCCTGGAGCGGAACCGCTGGTTCGCCTAGGCCCGGATTGGGCCCCACGGCGGCGTCGGCCGCAGGCGCCGACGCAGCCTGTTTCTCCGGAAGGCGGGTCACGCTCGCCCGGCCGACTGGCGCGCCGCCGGGCGTGATCGGGGACGGCATCGCCGGTCGGGCGGGAAGCGGACGCGGCTGAGGCCTGCCCTGGGCGGCGCCAGCGGGCTCGAGAGCTTTCGCCGGGACCGGCGCGAACGCCGGCTCATGGACAGACTCGGCCGCAGTCACGATCGGAGGCGGCGAAGACTCCGGCGCTGACGGCGCCGGGGCGGGTGAAACGGCCCGAGGCCGAATCGGCCGGACTTCAGCCGCGACAACCTGCGCAGCCGGAGCAGCCTGCGCAGGCTGAGGAGCTGGGGCCTTCGCGGCCGGCTCCGCCCGGCGCGCCAGGGCGAGCGGAGCCTGGGCCGCTGGAGCGGGCGGAGCCTGGGCAGCCGGGGCCAGATTGGTCTCTCGAGTTGCGGCGAGCGCGCGATTGATCTGGGATTCGACCAGAACGTCGTTCGGGCCGCCGATCATGATTAGATGCTCAACGTTGTCGCGCCGGACCAGCACAAGCTGCCTCTGCCCGTCGAGGCTGAAGGCGTCCACGAGACCCAGTCTTGGCTGTCTCGTCCGTCCGCCGGGGACCCGAAGCCGGTGCGCGAACACGAACCGGTACAGGATCGCCAGAACCACCAGCGCGGCGATGCCGCAAGCCGCCAGGAAGCCGATCTGAACCACCCGGTTGTCGGCGAATGGAAGGTCACTTAACCACTGCATGCCACATCCAACGATCGCGCCGCGCCGGCCGCGCGAACCAAACCTCCGCGCTCCAACGCTTCGACGGCCCCACCCGTCGCGCCAGGGCGCATACTATGAAACGTCGGCCTCGCAAAGCCTTCAGACCTTACAGAGTTGGCGCCTTAGCCTACCCGACTCGATACAAGCCGGAAGGACACTCATAACAAAACGCGATCCCGTTGAAAACTATGGCTGTCGCCCCGTTTTGGCCTTGATTGGACGGCTCGCCGCCGAGACTTCGATGAGACTGCATGCTAGCAGAGGATGGTTGCGATCGACTCGGCGCGCTCGCAAACCTACCTGTCGAAGCAACCTGTCCTGGGGACTGATCCTCCGATGAAATCGACGCCGGCGCCTCCGGTGGACCGAATCGAGCGGACCGTGAACCCGTTCGTTCTGGCTTGTCTGGCGCTCTGCCTCACCGGCGCGATCGCGGCGCTTTGGCTTGCGCCCCATCCGTTGGGCGTGATGATTTTGTCTTGGCAGATGGTCGCGCTCGCTGCGTTCGGCGCTCTCGGACTGCTGCTCTTCGCCTTCGGCCTTTTGCAATTTTCGAGCAGGGCGGCTCGCTCCGACACGACCAAGGCGATCGCCGACTCAAGCCCTGACGGGCTCCTCGTCGCCGACCGGGACGGCCGGATCGTCTACGCTAACGAGGCCTATCGCGCGATGTCGGGCGCGCGGGGTCCGAGCGAGCTGAGACCGGTCGAGCGTCTGTTCACGGGCTCCCCGGACGTATCGGAATCGGTCTACCGCCTGTCGCAATCCGCCAAATCCGGGGGCCGCGCGGCCGAAGAGCTGCGCCTCGCCCCGCCGCCGAATGGCGAGGGGGATGTCGCGTGGTATCGCATTCGCGTGCGCCCACTCGATGGCGTCGCCAGGGATCGCCTGACGGTCTGGACCGTCTCGGACGAAACGCGCGAGCACAGCCGCCACGAGACCTTTTTCCAGGACCTTCAGCACGCCATCGACTATTTGGATCACGCGCCTGCAGGCTTCTTCTCCGCCGAGCCCGACGGCGCGATCGTGCACATGAACGCGACGCTCGCCGCCTGGCTTGATTGCGATCTCGCCCAGTTCGCCCCGGGACAGCTCAAGGTCGGCGACATCATCGCAGGCGACGGCGGCGCAATGCTCTCGATGGTGTCCGGAGCCCCGGGCGAAGTGACGACGCAGCAGTTCGACGTCGACCTGAAGCCCCGCCGGGGACGCGTCGTGCCCGCTCGCATCTTCCATAAGGTCGCCTTTTCCAGCGACGGCTCGCCGGGCCCCTCTCGATCGCTGGTCATCAACCGCGCGCCCGGCGAGATCAAAGGGGAGGAGGACTTGCGCGCCGCGGAAGTGCGCTTTGCGCGCATTTTCAATTCAACCCCGGTGGCGATCGCCTCCGTCGACGCTGCTGGCGGCCTCCTGCGTCCGAACGCCGCCTTCGCGCGGCTCGCGCCCGGCGCGCTGAAGACGGGTCCGGCGGCGGGACGGCCTTCGATCTTCAGTATCGTTGCGGAGCGCGACCGCGCTGCGCTCCGCGCCGCGATCGACGCCGCCGCGCAGGGGCGCAGCGACATTGCGCCGATTGATCTGTCGCTCGAGGGCGAGGGCCCCGCCCGCTCGGCCCGCCTCTTCGTCTCGGCCGCCGACCCCGTCGGCGACGAGGGCGCGAACGCGATCATTTTTGCGCTCGACACCACCGAACAGCGCACGCTGCAGGAGAACCTCGCACAAGGGCAGAAGATGCAAGCGATTGGCCAGCTTGCAGGTGGCGTCGCGCACGACTTCAATAATGTGCTAACCGCCATTATCGGCTATTCCGACCTTCTGCTCGCCAACCATCGCCCAACAGATCCGTCCTTCCAGGACATCATGCAGATCAAGCAGAACGCCAACCGCGCGGCCGGACTGGTGCGGCAGCTCCTGGCGTTCTCGCGCCGGCAAACGCTTCGGCCGCAGACGCTGCAGCTCAACGACGTCCTCTCCGAGCTCCAGATGCTGCTTCGCCGCCTTGTTGGCGAGACGGTCCAGCTCGATGTCGTACATGGACGCGATCTCTGGCTGGTGAAGGCCGATCTCAACCAGTTCGAGCAGGTCATCGTCAATCTCGTCGTCAACGCCCGTGACGCGATGAAGGATGGCGGCAGGATCACGCTGCGCACGCGCAATTTCCCGGCCTCCGAATGCGGCGGACTGAAGGACATGGCGATTGCGCCCGCTGACTACGTGCTCGTCGAAGTCGAGGACACGGGACACGGCATTCCGGCCGACGTGCGGGCGAAGATTTTCGAGCCCTTCTTCACCACCAAAGAGGTCGGGAAGGGCACCGGCCTCGGCCTCTCGATGGTCTACGGCATCGTCAAGCAGACGGGCGGATACATCTTCTGCGACAGCGAGCCCGGCGCCGGCGCGACCTTCCGCGTCCTTCTCCCCCGCCTCGTCGGCGGCGAGGCCGACGAGCCGGTCAAAAAAGAAGCGCCGAAGCCCGCGGCCGATCTCACCGGCCGCGGAGCCATTCTCCTGGTCGAGGACGAGGAGGCGGTCAGGGCCTTTGCCGCGCGCGCGCTGTCTTCGCGCGGCTATACGGTGCTCGAGGCTGAATCCGGAGTCGATGCGCTGCGCGTGGCCGAAGGGGCCGGCGGGTCGATCGATCTCATCGTTTCCGACGTCATCATGCCCGAAATGGACGGGCCCACCATGCTGACGGAGCTGCGCCGCCGCGGCTTCATGGCGAAAGTCGTCTTCGTCTCAGGCTACGCCGACGACGCCTTCGCCCGCACCTTGCCCGATGGGCAGGAATTTGTCTTCCTGCCGAAACCCTTTACTCTCAAGCAGCTCATCGAGACCGTGAAGGCGGCGATGGCTTGAGTGGCAGCCTTTTCTGTTCCTTTCGGGAGTTCTCCACATATGCGTTTTGAGGGTACGAAGACCTATGTGGCGGGCGACGAACTGAAGACTGCGGTCAACGCTGCGATCGCGCTCGAGCGCCCGCTCCTGGTCAAGGGGGAGCCGGGCACCGGCAAGACGCTGCTGGCGCAGGAGATCGCCGGCGCGATCGGCGCGCCCTTCATCGCCTGGCACGTCAAATCGACCACGCGCGCGCAGCAGGGCCTCTATGAATACGACGCCGTCTCGCGGCTGAGAGACTCGCAGCTGGGCGACCCTCGCGTCTCTGACATCGCCAACTACATCCGGCAGGGCAAGCTGTGGGAGGCCTTCGCCTCGCCCGTTCGGCCGGTGCTCCTCATCGACGAGATCGACAAGGCGGATATCGAATTCCCGAACGACCTCCTCCTCGAACTCGACCAGATGGAGTTCCACGTCTATGAGACCGGCGAGACGGTGCGGGCGAAGCTCCGGCCGATCGTCCTCATCACCTCGAACAACGAGAAGGAATTGCCCGACGCGTTCTTGCGCCGCTGCTTTTTCCACTACATCCGCTTTCCCGACACGGAGACGATGCGCGCGATCGTCGAGTTGCATTTTCCGGGCGTCAAGCCGAGGCTCGTCGAGGAAGCCATGCGCTCCTTCTTCACCTTGCGCGAGACGCCGGGCTTGAAGAAGAAGCCAACGACGTCGGAGCTGCTCGACTGGCTGAAGCTCCTCCTCAACGAGGACGTTTCACCCGAGACCTTGCGCGAGCGCGAGGCGAAGAAGCTGATCCCTCCCCTGCACGGCGCGCTGCTCAAGAACGAGCAGGACGTGCACCTCTTCGAGAAGCTCGCTTTCCTGAGCCGGCGCGAGCGGTAAGCGAAGCCGCGAGCCGCAGCGTGCAGCCGGTCGCTTGCGGCAGCGTCTCTATGTCGCGCCGCCGCCGAAAACGGGAGGCCTCGTTGTCGCCGGCCGCGCTTGCGAATCTTCCGGGCCTCGAGCAATCTTCGGGCATGCGCCGCCTGTTTCTCGTTCGTCACGCCAAGGCCGAGCCCGCCGTCGGGCGGGACGATTACGATCGCGCCCTGACCGGCCGCGGACGCGACGATGCGCGCCGGGTCGCGAGCGTTCTCGGGGAAAGGGACATCCTGCCCGACGTCCTCATCCATTCGGGCGCCCGGCGCGCGAAGGAGACAGCCGAGATTTTCGCCGCCCAATGGCCGCGCGAAGTGGAGCTGCAGGAAGAGCCTGGACTCTACGACGCGACGCTGGACATGCTGTTCGCCCGAACGCGGGCGCTCCCCAACTCCCGCGTCCGCGTCGCCTTTGTCGGGCATAATCCCGGCCTCGGCGAGCTCGCCGCGACGCTCGCGGGATCCGGCGCGCATTCGGAGCTGCGCCGCTTGGCGTCGAAATATCCGACCTGCGCCGTGGCTGCGCTCGATTTCCGCGTCCGGCGCTGGGACGATGTCGAGCCCAGAATCCGGGCTCCTGGCTCTTTACCTCACGCCGTCGGAACTCGGGGCCGACACGGATTGACCCCTCTGTCCAAACCGGCCCGCCCCTCCTAAATAGGCGGGTTGATTTCCCCGGGACCACCCCTTGTCGATTTTCACCGATCTCGTCTTCGAGGCCGGGCTCGTCGCCCGCTCGCTCGGCGATTACTTTTCCGGCGGCCGGCTGCGCCTCGGCGTGACGGGCCTGTCGCGATCCGGCAAGACCGTGTTCCTGACCGCGCTTGTCAACAATCTGATCGCGGGAGCGCGGCTGCCGGTGCTCGCCGCGTCCGCCGAGGGACGCATCGCGCGCGCGAGGCTCGAGCCGCAGCCCGACGACGCCGTGCCGCGTTTCGCCTACGAGGAGCATCTCGCCAGCCTCAGCGGCCCGGACCGCCGCTGGCCGCAGTCGACCCGGCGCATTTCGCAGCTGCGGCTCACGATCGAATTCGAGAGCGCCGCGGGCTGGAGCTCGAAGAATCGAGCCTGATGATCGACCTCGTCGACTATCCGGGCGAATGGCTGCTCGACCTGCCGCTCCTCGACAAGAGCTACGCCGAATGGACGCGCGAGACGCTGAGCGCCAGCGAAACGCCGGCCCGCGCGCCGTTGTCCGCTGACTGGCGCGCCGCGCTGAAAGGCCTCGACGCCCACGCCGAAGCCAATGAAGATGCGGCGCGCGACATCTCCGAACGCTTCACCGCCTATTTGAAGAAGGCGCGCGACGACGTCTATGCGCTCTCGACTTTGCCGCCGGGCCGCTTCCTGATGCCGGGCGATCTCGAAGGCTCGCCGGCGCTGACCTTCGCGCCAATTCCGCTGGGCGAAGGCGACGTGATCGCCTCCGGGTCGCTCGCCGCAATGATGGAGCGGCGTTACGAAGCTTATAAATCGCATGTGGTGAAGCCGTTCTTCCGCGATCATTTCGCCCGGCTCGACCGGCAGATCGTGCTGGTCGACGCCCTGACGGCGCTGAATTCGGGGCCGGCGGCGCTGCGCGATCTCGAAAACGCCCTCTCCGACGTCCTGCGCGCCTTTCGCGCCGGGCGGTCCTCGCGCTTCGCCTCGATCTTTCGCCCGCGCATCGACCGCATCCTGTTCGCCGCCACCAAGGCCGACCACCTGCACCACACGAGCCACGACCGGCTGGAGGCGATCCTGCGCGCGCTGACCGCCAAGGCCATCGAGCGCGCCGAGGGCGTGGGCGCCATCATCGACGTGATCGCGTTATCGGCGATCCGCGCCACCCGCGAGGCGCAGATCCGGCATGACGGCGACACGCTCGAGGCGATCATCGGCGTGCCGGAAAAGGGCGAGAAGATCGGCGGCCATGTGTTCGACGGCGTGGTCGAGGCCGCCGTCTTTCCCGGCGAGTTGCCTGCCGACCCGATGTCGATCTTCGCCGGCGACGCCATCGCCCTGCCGGAGGCCGACAACGACTGGCGTTTCGTGCGCTTCCGTCCGCCGCTGACCGCGCGGGGCGAGCCAGCGCCGCAGATCCGGCTCGACCGCGCGCTGCAGTTCCTTCTCGGGGATCGCCTCGCATGAACCAGCGCCCGCCACGGCCCCGCGCCTTCCGGCTCGACGACGCGCGCGTCGCAGTCGACGACGCCCGCAAGCCCCCTGCCCCCGCCGCCATCATCCAGTCGCAGCACGAGCCGATCCCGCCCATGACCTCGACGGCGCCCATCGATGAAGCGGAGCTCGAGGTCGAGGCGGCGCAGAAGTCCGGGCTTCTCTCGCGCTGGCGCTTCAGTCTCGGGAGCCTGCTCTGGTCGGGCGTCGCCGGCCTTGCCTCGCTCGCCTTCGGCCTCTGGACGACGAATCTGATCGAGGGCCTGTTCGCCAAGGCCGAATTGCTCGGAATCATCGGCCTCGCCTTCGGCGTCCTTCTCCTCGTCGGCCTCGTCGGCCTCATCACGCGCGAGATCATCGCCGTGTCGCGCCAGACGCGGATCGCCGAGATGCATGTGGGCTTCGCCGAGGCCCGCGCCGCCGACGACCGCGACCGGGCGCGGAAACTCGTCGGCCAGCTCGTCGCGCTCTACCGCGACCGACCGGAGACGGCCCGCGCGCGCGCCGAGACCGAGGACGCCGCCCGCGCCATCATCGACGGGCGCGACCTCATCGACGTTGCGGAGCGCGCGCTGCTCCGGCCGCTCGACGACAAGGCGCAGGGCGAGATCGCCGCCGCCGCCAAGCGCGTCTCGCTGGTCACCGCGATCAGCCCGCGCGCCGTCCTCGACGTGATCTTCGTCGCCGCCCAGATCGTCAGGCTGGTGCGCCGGATCGCCGAGATCTACGGCGGCCGGCCGGGGCTACTCGGCCTCATCAAGCTCGCCCGCTCGATCGGCGCTCATATCGCCATCACCGGCGGCATGGCGGTCGGCGACAGCCTGCTGCAGCAGCTCGTCGGCCACGGCATCGCCTCGAAAATCTCCGCCCGCCTCGGCGAGGGCGTGCTCAACGGCTTGCTCACCGCCCGCGTGGGCCTCTCGGCGCTCGCCGTCTGCCGCCCCGCCCCCTTCGCGGTCGCAAAGCCCCCCGGCGTCTCGGAGGTCGCCCCGTTTCTGTTCAGCAAGGGCGACAAGCGGGAGTGAGGATGCCAAGGCGTCATTCAAGCCTTGACCGCTGACTTCATCGCCGGATTCCTGGCCGGCGCGGCCCTGATCGTCGCCATCGGCGCCCAGAACGCGTTTGTCCTGCGCCAGGGGATCCGGCGCGAGCATGTGGCGCCGATCGTTGTCGTCTGCGCCGGGGCGGATGCGCTCTTGATCGCGGCGGGCGTGGCCGGCTTCGGAGCGCTCATCCGGTCGGCGCCGAGCCTCTTGACCGCGGCGCGCTATGGCGGCGCGCTCTTCCTGCTCCTTTATGGGGCGATGGCGGCGCGGCGCGCGCTGCGACCCCAAACGATGAAGGTCGACCCGAGCGTCGGGGCGTCGCTCGGCGCCGCAATGGCCGCCTGCCTCGCGTTCACCTTTCTCAACCCGCACGTCTATCTCGACACGGTCATCCTGCTGGGATCGCTCGCCAGCCAGCGGCCAGGCGACGGGCGCTGGGCGTTCGCCTCCGGCGCCGTGGCGGCGAGCTTCGCCTGGTTCCTCGGCCTCGGCTACGGCGCGCGCCTGCTCGCGCCGCTGTTCATGAATCCCGTCGCCTGGCGGGTTCTCAATTCGCTGATCGCCCTGATCATGTGGGGACTCGGGATTGCGCTTCTGTTCAATTGATGAAGCCGTCGCGCTCCGTTCGCGCGGGTCAGCCCTCCCCGGTCAAAAGTTGCGCTGGATCCTGAGCCGCCCTGCGAAACCGCTCGTATTCGCGACCCACGGGTTGATCCCGGCATAGGCCGTCGGCTTGGCCTGATCCGTCGATTGAAACATGAGCTCGAGGTCGAAGCTGAGGTTCGTGACCGGCGCCCAGCCAAGATCCGCGCCGGCGATCCAGCTCGTCATGCTGGACGAGATGAGCCCGCCGGTATGGCTCCATTTGAGGCTCGCGACCGAGGCCTCGGGCGTGACCGAAAACTGCGGCGAGATGTGGTGCTCGAGATAAGCGACGATCGATCCGGCCGATGGAACGCCCCAGCTTCTGCCGTTGAAATAGGCGTCGGCGAGAAACTGCTGCTGGCCGTTGCCGTTGGTCTGGCCGTTCTCGTTGACCATCTCTTCAGGAATGCCCGAATACCAGATCGCGCTGCGGCTGTAGACGGCCTGCATCTGGATGTCGTCGCCGTCGCCGAGCGCGGGCGTCAGGATCTTGCCGCCCGCGAGCACCGCCCAGCCGACCGTATGCTCCCTCGCCGTCGGCGACACGTCGAAGCCGTTTGCGCCTTCGACATTCACGTCGTGAACCGCCGCGGCGATCTGCGCCTCGCCCCAGCTTTCCTTGGCGTGGATCTGCGCCACCCCGTCGGGCCAGCGTTCGCCGGCGTAAGTCAGGTCGCCGGAGTTTAGATAGTTGAATCCGTTGCTCTGCCAGTTCGTTCCGGGGCCGTCGGGCAGCGGGAATGTGCTTTCGACCGACAAGGTGGCGGAGAGGCCGCCGTCGAAAGAGGCGGTATAGGCCATCAAATCGGGCTGGTTATAGGCCAGACGGTCGGGCGAGAAGATGTTCGCCCAGTTCGGGCCGCCGTTGACGTAGCTGAAGAACGAGGTCGCCCGGCCGGCCGTGATTCCGGCCCAATTCACATAGGCGAGGTTGACATAGTTATCGAGCTGCGAATCGAAGCCATTGCCGGAATTGAATTCCCAGTCGACATGGCCAAGCAGCGGTCCGTAGGCGGTATTGGACGCGAAGTCGAAACCGAAAGCGGTTCGGGTCGTCCAGCCGATCGCATCGCGCGCCCAGGTCGGCGTCCCCGGCGCGAGCCCGAGCTTCGTGCCGGCGAGCGTGCCGTCGTGGGTCGTCTGGTTGCCGACCCAGGTCCATTGCTGCGACAGGTTGCCGGCGCCGAACATGGCCTCGATATAGCCGCTGAGCTTCACGCAGGTGTCCGAGCCCGGCATGACCCAGCCGGTGACGCCGCCGACGTCGCAGACTTTCACAGAGTCGACCGGCGCGGCCTTATTCGTCGGCAGGTCGGCCGCCCAGGCGGAAGCAGCCGCGACCAGGCTTGCAGCCGAGATAGTGACAACGGCTCTGACGCGCGGCATGCGGCCCGGCCCCCCGGAGGCGACTTCGATCGCAACGCAACCCTACCCGACCGGGATGACATAATTTCCCCGCCGCGGCCAGACGGCCGTCGGGTCAGCGGCTGGCCGAAGCCGCAGGCCGCGGCGACAGAATGTTCGAGCGGCGCGTCGCGGGCGCCCGGCGCAAGACGGTGACGACCAGGAACGCCGCGCCGGCCGCCGCCACATAGGCCGATGGGCGGAAGGCCATGTCCGGATCGACGTTCGCGCTCAAAACCTCCCAGAAGGGGATGTGGCGCACCAGCGCATACCACGAGGCCTCGATCAGCGCGGTCAGGGGCGGCGCGACGATTGCGGCGGCGAGCGCTGCGCCCCAGGCCGGAACGCCGCGCTTCAGGAGCACGCGGAACAGCATCAGGATCACGAAGAAGCCGGTCATCATCACCGGCTCGGAAACGTCGGCCTTCGCCTGGATCATGAAATGCAGCAGCGCCAGCGCGGCGAGGCCGTAGACGATCGAATGGAGCTGCCGCCAGCGGGGCCCAAGGCGCCGGATCATCGCGTCGGTCGAGGTCGCCGCCAGCGCCGCGAGGCCGAGCCAGGTGACAAAGCCGATCGTCAGATAGAAGCGGAGCGCAATCTCCGAGGCGACATGCAGCAGCGCAAAGTGCTGGTCGACGATGTAAAGGGAGAGATGCGCACTCGCGTAGGCGAAGGCCGCGACGCCGACCATGCGGCGGATGGCGACGAGCTTCGGGTAGCGCGCGCCGCGCATCAGCGGCGTCACCAGGAGCGACAGGGTCAGGAACCGGATCGCCCATAAGCCGGTGCGATGGATCATCTCGGTGACGACCTTGGGCTCGAGCGCCCCCGTCGCCGCAAGATAGGCGATCCAAGCGGCGGGGACGAAGAGCCCGGCGAAAACGGCCGCCTTCATGGGCGAGAAGCGGCCGTTGCGCTCGTTCCAGGGCGCTTTCCAGAGCGCTTGCAGCTGAAGCATGGGGATAAGTCCTACCATCCGATCGCGGCGATTCAAGCCTCGACGCCTATACGGCGGCCGCCGAGGATTGTTTCACGGAAGGCGACTCCTAAGGTAGCGCCAACTCCACGGCCTCATCCTGAGGAGCGATGCGCAGCATCGCGTCTCGAAGGATAGTCAAGTTCGCATCCTCGCTGGCGCCCCCTGGAGCGTCCTTCGAGACGCCGCGCTCTGCGCGGCTCCTCAGGACGAGGGCCGCTTGGGAATTGCTGCGGAAATGGATCGGCCGCGCTGGCGCGCGCGGCGCCGCCAGCCTATACTCAAGAGCGGCGGCCGGAACGGACGTCGGGATGGTCCGGGCCGCGACGGGGACGACTTTGGATATCGTTCAACGCGCAAAGGGGATCGTGCTGGCGCCGGCGGCCGAATGGCGGGCGATCGAGCCCGAGTCCGGCGACACGGCCTATCTGTTCCTCAATTACGTCGCGATCCTCGCCGCAATCCCGCCGGTCTGCGAATTCCTGCGGCGGATCCTGTTCGGCTGGCGGGGCCCCCGGTTCGGCTTCCACCATGTCCATCACGGGTTCTTTGGGACGCTCTTCGGCGCCGTCCTGCACTGGCTCGCCGCCTTCGTGATCGTCTACGCCATGGCGATCATCATCGACGGCCTGGCGCCGACCTTCTCGGGGCAGAAGAACCAGCAGAACGCCATGAAGCTCGCGGTCTATTCGATGACGCCGGCGTGGCTCGCGGGCGTCTTCGCGCTCATCCCCGGCCTCGGGTTCCTTCGCCTCCTGGCGCTCCTCTACGGGGTCTATCTCTTCTGGCTCGGCCTGCCGATCCTGATGAGGCCCCCGCCGGACCGGACGGGCCCGTACGCGCTCGCGGCGATCGTCTGCGGGATCGTGCTCTGGGTCGTTGTCGGCGCGGTCGTCGGGCACGCCGTTTAGGCCGGGCGGCGATGAGGCCCAACCCCTTCGTCCTGAGGCGCCCTTTGCGCGAGCAAAGGGCCTCGAAGGACGCTCGCTGGCCGCCCTTCGAGACGCGTCGCTTCGCGCCGCTCCTCAGGGCGAGGTCTCCTGGGCGGCCGTGCAAAAAACGTAGCGCCGGCTGGGCGCCGGCTGGCCATTACCACCCCCTCGCCCCGCTTGCGGGAGAGGGGGCGGGGTGAGGGCGGCGAGATTGGCCGCTTGCGGTTCGCGGCCGCCGGGGTCGTGGAGCAAAGCGCGGAGAGCAATGGAATGGTGATTGGCGCAACAGTTGCAAAGAAGACGCCGAGACTTTAGTATGCGGGACGCTTATGTGAATAGGTGCGTTGCAATCTCGGGTTCAGAGAGAATTCACGGAGTCACGAATGCCCGCGGGCGCATCCACCATGAACTCACGGCAGCTTGACGCAGAATTCTGTCATTGAGGCGCTGTACAACGCCATTCTCCAGAGGCAGCCGGATCCGGGGGGACATCGATACAAGGTCGATTTGCTCGCTTCGGCGGCGGATTCAAAAAAACTGTTGGCGAATATCGTAAAGGATATGCTCAATTCCCAAGAGTATAAAGCTTTAAACAAATCGCAATATGACAATAAAATCGATTTTCTGTTTCCGCGCAGATTGCAGGTTACGCCCACCCCCTTGGCAAAGATCTTGTTTGTTGGATCTTGCGTAACGACTGAACTCACGAAGAGATTCGGGCAATTGATGCCAGGGGTCGATTATGATTTTATATTATTTAATAACGCTTCTGACTTGCCCGTTCTCCCGCCGTCTCCCATGAGCGAATATTCGATTCAATTGTTACAAATACCCCTGAGAACGCTTCTGACCGATCAAGTGATCAGGTTCAACGAAGTCGCAAAGGGAGCCTTGCAGGAGGAGATTCTGGACCGCGCCATCAATCTTCTCGACATGATGCTTGACGTCGGTCTGCGGTATAATCGAGAGCATAATATCCTTGTTGCGGTCACAAATTTTATCATCCCGCAGACTGGGATCGCCTCGTCTCTGAAAGAGCGCGACACGCCGTCAGATATAGCTTACATGATCAGGCGATTAAACGACCATATATCAGAGCGAGTCGCCAAAGAAAATAATGTCTTCCTTCTCGATGTCGACGCCATATCTGGCAGTCTTGGAAAAGACGGTATTGTTGACGATTGGTTTCATATTTTTTCCCACAATACAACATTTTTTCCGAATTGGACCGAAACTCCTGCCCCGCCGTTCTATATCTCGTCTGATCGGCTATCCGTCAATGATTTTCGACCCAGCTTGATGATGGAATATTTCAGGGCTATCTGTAGACAAATAGAGGTCATCGTCCGTATCACGCGGCAAATCGACCAGGTCAAGCTGGTTGTTTTCGACCTGGATAATACATTATGGCGCGGGCAGATCGCCGAGCATTATCGTGACGGCATGGACTGGCCGTACCCCCACGGATGGCCTGAAGGTCTTCCTGAAATGATCCATCACCTGCGCGCCCGAGGCATCCTCGTTGCGATATGCTCGAAGAATGACGAGGAGGTTGTTCGATCGCTGTGGGAGCGAGCGAACCCATACAACTGGCTGACATTGGATGATTTCGTCATTCGCAAAATCAACTGGCAGCCCAAGGCTATAAACATAGCCGAGATTCTGCAGGAAACCAGTTTGACTGCAAAGAGCGTTGTCTTTGTCGACGACAATCCGGTTGAGCGCGAGGCGGTGAAGACGGCGTTTCCCGACATCAGAGTGATCGGGGACAACCCCTTCATGACCCGATGCATTCTTCTGCGGGCTTCGGAAACCCAGGTCGCATTCGTATCTCATGAATCGTCAAGGCGCGAGACGATGATCCGAAAGCAGATCAATCGTGAAAAGGAGCGCGTCGTCCTGTCGCGGGAAGACTTCCTCATGGGCTTGAATTCTCAGGTCAAGCTCGCAGTTCTGGATAGCGACAAGGATCCGAACTTTCGACGATCGTTTGAACTTCTCAATAAGACCAATCAGTTTAATACGACGGGACGTCGATGGACAAACAGCGATGTGACGAACTTTTTCCGCCAGGGCGGAAGAATGTTTGTGTTCGGCGTGACGGACAAATTTACCGACTATGGCCTTGTCGGCGTGATCATGATCCTGGACTCGAGAATAGAACAGTTCGTCATGAGCTGCCGTATTCTTGGCCTGGAAATCGAAAAGGCTGTTCTATCCGCTATCCTCAAAATCCAGACTGACTCCTCAGGTCGCCGTCTCATGGCAAAAGCCTGTTCAACGAAAGACAATATGGTTTGTCGGGATCTCTATCCGAGTTGTGGATTCGTAATCCATCAACGCGAGGATGATGTGATCGAATATGTCTACGATCAGGAATTGCCAGCGATCCCCCGCCATATCGAGTTGATATTTGCGGAGGAACAGGCAAGTCTTGCGTGAGCGCAGGGAGCGCCGCCGCCGTCATTGCGAGGAGCATAGCGACGCCGCCGCCGTCATCGCGAGCGACGAAGCAATCCAATCGCTTAGCCGCTGACGTTCAGTTGGATTGCTTCCCCCGGGAGCGCGTTCTTGATCCAATGCGTGTCTTTGGCGAGGGAAGACCGTGGGGGAAATCCTTGATTGCGTTGTAATCGGCGCCGGCTCTGCCGGACTCGGGGTGAGCTATTTCCTGAAAACGCAAGGGCTCACGCATTGCGTGCTTGAACGAAGCCGCATCGGCGAGACGTGGCGAACGCAGCGCTGGGACTCCTTCCGGCTGAACTCGACGAACATCCGCACCATGCTGCCCGGCGATTCCTACGACGGGCCGGACCCCTGGGGCGCGATAACGCACCAGGAATTCGTCGACTATCTGGAAGGCTATGTTGACCGGCGCCGCTTGCCGGTGCGCACCGGAGTGGCGGTTGAGCAGCTGAATCGAGAGGACGGAGCCTACCGGGTCACGACTGATCGCCAGACGCTTCTGGCCCGCACGATCGTGATCGCAACCGGCAATCAGAACCGCCAGGTCCGACCGCCCTGGTCGTCCGACTTGCCGACGGCAGTTCGCCAGGTCGATTCCTCCGCCTATCGCAACGCGGCCGAGCTCGCTGACGGCGCGGTGCTGGTGGTCGGGAGTGGCCAGTCGGGCGGCCAGATTGCTGAGGATCTGGTGCATGCCGGACGTCGGGTGTTTCTGGCGACGAGCCGCACTGGCCGCCTGGTGCGCCGCTATCGCGGCGGCGACTTGTTCAACTGGCTCACGATTTCCGGCTTTGCCGACGTCCCGCGCCGGGAGCTCATCCTGGAAGACGGCAGGCTGCCGCCGCGCCCGCTGCTCGGGGCGACCCACACGATCAGCCTGCAATCGCTGAGCGCGCAAGGGGTCGTGCTGCTCGGCCGTTTCAGAGGCGTTGCGAACGGCAGCCTCGCCTTCGGCGACGAGGTCGGCGATCACATGCGCTTCGCAGACGACGCCTCGGCGGACTTGAAGGGGGTGATCGACGAGTACATCGAGCGCGCTGGCCTCGATGCGCCGCCGGCCGAGGATGATCCAGCCGAAACGGTTGCGCCGTGCGTGCCGAACCCGCCGATCCGCTCGATCGACATGGCCGCGAGCGACCTCTCCTCGATCATATGGTGCACCGGCTTTACTGGCGATTTCGGATGGGTTCGGGCTGCCCGGCGCGCTCGACGCTGCCGGTCAGCCCTTGCACGAGGATGGAATAGGCGCCGTTCCCGGCCTCTATTTCGCCGGCCTCGATTTCGCATCGACGCGGAAATCGGGCACGATACCCGCCGTCGCCGAGGAGGCAGCCCATATGGTTGACCATATCGCAAAGCGATGAGCCGACGTACGACGTATCATGGGTTCAGGAGCAATATCCCAGCATCACCGCCCACCGGCGTTTCCGCGGCATAGTCCGCAAGCATCCGTATCTTCCGGACCGGATTGTGCCTGTGGAGAGCTTGAGACAGAGGCAAATGGGGATTGAGTAGCTGTCACCGGAATCGGTCGGAAAAGTGGTAGAGATAAAATGATTATGTGATCCGAAAGGTGCGCGCCGATGGACCCAGACTACCCGCAATATGAAGAGCGATATTGCGCCTATGTAGATATTCTCGGCTTCCGAGAGCTAGTCTCGCGGCTTGAGCATGGGACGACACCGCTTAAAGCGTTGCGTGATCTGCTCGAGAAAAATCCACAATCCACCACCAACGAATGCACACGCCCTCTCACAGACCGATTTCCGCGCTCAAAGCATATCGGATGCCGTCGCACTGTCCGCGGCTCCGAATATTGCCGGACTGGGAGCCATTCTTCATTCCGTCAATCAACTCGCCGTTGACTTATTGTTGCAGGGCTTCTTTATTCGCGGCGCATTAGTGAAAGGCAAACTGTATCACGACGACAAGATTGTTCTCGGAAAGGCGCTTGTGCGCGCCTACGATCTAGAGAGCACAACAGTTCGATATCCGCGCGTGATGGTTACACGCGAGGTTGTCGAGGATTTGCGTAACGTTCGTGAAAGTGATGTTGATGTGCTCCTTCGGCGCGTGGCCGGACGACGGACCGATGTTCGTTCACGTACTGCGCGCCATAGAGATGAGCGCCCTGCCTTTTAAGCTCGGTACCGAAGATACCGTGCACGCAAAAATAGACGACGCGAAGTTTGGCGGAAAGCTAAATCCATACTCGGGGGATAAGCAGGCAAATCCAAAAACGCTTCGATGAGGCCACCGACAATCCCAATCATTAATATTTGTAACGATGACTTTCAAATATCTTCTGAAATAGATCGTCGATGTTAGTGGTAAATATCCGAGAAATTGATAAATTAGATATGTTTACATATCGCGAGTCGAACGAATTGACCGAAAAGCGTTGTACCAGAAATTCGTTAAAGCGGCCTTTATGTTTTGATTTTATAATCTGCGACACAAGCTGGTAACTGCTGGCCGCGTAATTTATCCTCGCCAAAAGCCTGACATAGCTCGTCAACTAGTTTGTCGCCGACGGGCAAGAATGCTCCCGTCTTGTCTTTTGCTAGCACAGAAAACCCGGCACCTACGAAAAGGTTGACATCACCCAGAAGCGCAGCCTCGAGCGATGCCTGATTCTCAATGCTAAGCATTCGCGTACCCCGCAAGAAATCCGCCGGGGGAATGATACGGCCCCGCGGCCCAGCGAACAATACCCTGTCTGAGTTCAGGACAGATGAGACGGCGCGCGGGATTCGATTTCGAATTACGGTGAATTACGGTGACAGGCCCGCCAATGCCTCAATGCGCAAGGTCAGAGGCAAGGGCATTGGAGTGGTCCGGAAAAAAAATCGTTATTGCGGGTCGCGCTACGGTGATTCCTGAAGATATATGTTCTACCAGTCGACAAATTCTTCAGCGCCGCCAAACGAGGCCGGAAATCCTTTATAGTGAGGCAAATCATCGACCACGGGAAGAACGGCGTGCTGGCATTGGACATGGAATTGCGGATTGAACTCTCCCTTGGGGAGCCAATACGCGCTGACGCTTCGCATGCCCACGCGCGGAAGCTCGGAAAATAGATACGTGCCGCAATCCTCGCAACGCATCCGCTGGGTCGCCTTCACCACCATAGGGGTCGGCTTTCCACGCTCGACTGTGACTGCGGACGCCGGATAGATCGCGGACAGGACGTAGGCCGCGCCATGCGCGGCCTGGCAGTCGTCGCAATGACAGTAGAGCTGGACAACGGGTTTCCCGATGATCTTCAGGGCAATGGCGCCGCAGCGGCACTTTGCGTCAATCGTCGTCACGATTTTCTCCCCGCTCCGATAGGGCGCCAAGAAGCCGCCTTACGCCAACCGATTGTCAGAATTCCGGCAGCAGCCTGCCGAGCAGAGCCATGGCGCCTTGAGGCCGGAGACGCGCGCCGAGCCCGTCCGGCGGCTCGAAGCCGCCGTCGGTCGCTGCGTGAAAGCGCCTCGGGCGGCAGACGCGCGCGGCGGATTTCTGGATCCCGGCGATCGCGGGAGTGACAGCCGTTTTTGTCATGCCCGCGAAAGCGGGCATCCAGATCGAAGCCGCCGTCGTTTGCCGCGTGAAAGCGCTTCGGGCGGCAGACGCCAGCCGCGGATTTCTGGACCCCCGCTTTCGCGGGGGTGACAAGGCCGCTCTGCAGCAATTGACATGAAGCTGCGATAACAGAAACCTCTTCCGATCGAATTCGCCGGAAGGCTGCAACAGGAGGTTTCATGCAACGCGTCGTTTCCGGAGCCCTTGCGGCTGCGGCCCTCATTGCGGCGAGTGTGGCGGCGCCGGGCGGCGCACGCGCTCAAGACAAGCTCACCGAACAGGAGGCGCATGCGATCGGCGTGCAGGCCTATCTCTATTTCTACCCCCTGGTCACGATGGACCTGACCCGGAGGCAGCTCACCAACGTCGCCAGGCCCGAAGGCATCTCCGCGCCGGCAAATACGTTCGCCAACATCCCTGCCTATCCCACGGCGGACATGAAAGTGGTGGTCCGGCCGAACTTCGACACGCTCTATTCCAGCGCCTGGCTGGACCTGACAAAAGAGCCGGTGATCGTGTCGGCGCCCGATACGCACGGGCGCTATTACCTCTTGCCGATGCTCGACATGTGGACCGACGTTTTCGCCTCCCCGGGCTGGCGCACGACCGGAACAAAAGCCGGCGATTTCGCCGTGACGCCGCCGGGGTGGACCGGCTCGCTGCCGGCGGGGGTCGTCCGCATCGACGCGCCGACGCCCTATGTCTGGATCATCGGCCGCACCAAGACCGACGGACCGGCCGACTATTCCGCGGTCAACGCAATCCAGGCCGGATACAGGATCACGCCGCTGTCGAACTGGGGCAAGGCCGCCCAGCCGGTCGTCGGAACGGTCGATCCCGGCGTCGACATGAAGACGCCGCCGAAAATCACGGTCGATTCCATGCCGGCCGCGAAGTTCTTCGCCGCCGCCGCCGAAATCCTGAAGGTGCAGCCGCCGCACGTCACCGACCAGCCGATCATCGCCCTGATGCAGCGGATCGGGATCGAGCCCGGCAAGAGCTTCGATATCGACAAGGTCGATCCGGCGATCAAGGCCGGACTGGAGACCGCGCCCGAGGACGCCCTGAAGCTGATGGCGTGGAAGGTGGCGAGCCTCGCGCGCGTCGTGAACGGCTGGTCGATGAACACCGACACGATGGGCGTCTACGGCAATTATTACCTGAAGCGCGCGATCATCGCCCAGTTCGGACTCGGCGCGAACCTGCCGGAGGACGCGATCTATCCGCTGAACCTCGCCGACGAGACAGGCAAGCCGCTGGACGGCGGCAGCGACTATGTCCTCCATTTCGAAAAAGGAGCGACGCCGCCGGTGGACGCCTTCTGGTCGGTGACGCTCTATGACGCCCAGGGCTACCAGGTGGCGAACAGCCTGAACCGGTTCGCGGTCTCGAGCTGGATGCCGTTCAAGACCAATCCGGACGGCTCCCTCGACCTTTATTTCCAGAACGCCAGCCCCGGCGCGGACAAGGAGGCGAACTGGCTGCCCGCGCCGAAGGGGCCGTTCAACCTCACGATGCGGCTCTATGCGCCCCGGACGGAGGCGCTGGTCGGCAAGTGGAGCCCCCCGCCGGTCGTTCGCGAGCAGGCGACGCCGGGTCTGACGGCGCAGTAGGACGCCAACGCGACAAGGCGCGAGCCCTCATCCGGGGGCCAAACCCCGCTGCGGCGACCGCGCCTGGTTTGGCGCAGTCGCCTTGGCCAGTTCGCAATCCGGCGTTTGAGTGGCGCCGGCTCAGCCGGTTGGGCGCGCTCAGGTAAAGGCGGCGAGCTTTCCGAAATGTTCGGCGAGAAGATAGTAGACCGTGACCCTGTTCTTCGTATGGTCGGCATGCATCCTTTTGCCGACCGCCTCGATAGCCTTATCGAGTTCAGAAATCCGGGGTCGTCAGGCCGAGTTTCTTCCGCAGGAAGCTCTCGCGCACACGCTTCACCTCTTCCGGGTCGGTAAAGGCGACCAGCGAAGCGTCCTTGCTCCTCAGGGCGATGCCGCAGTGCCGAACGATCCCCTCGATCGCTTTCGGATCGGCCTTCGAATTGTACTTCAGAACGTCGACTGCCCAGTTCTCTGACATGTCATCCTCCTCGGCCGCAACTCCCAGCGCGGTCGCGACCGTTGGGAACTATTCGCGCGATCACGGATGCGTGGCAAGTCTTTGCCTTCGCCGCCCGGCATGATTTCGGTGACAGGTGCGCCAATACCTCAATGGAGAGGGTTGGAGACGCCAGGACGGGGAGCGGCCTGAAAGAAGGGCGATCGCGATCGCGTCACCGAAACATAAATGACGCTTTATCGTTTATTGTCAATCGATTAGATGGCTATCTTAACGTTTTACATGAGCTTTGTCTGCGCGGCGCCTGCTGCGGCGTCAATCAAGCAAATCTGAATCTATGACCGTTCTCTGCACCCTACGGAGCAAACGGCATTTCATCGTTCTTTGTCAATGGATTAGATGGATATCTTGACGTCTTACATGAGACGGCGGCGCTTGCCGCGGTCCTTCCGCCCTCGTCTCCTGCTATCTCGCGGATCAGGGAGATCGCTCTCCCTGTTCTTTGCTCACGCAGCGCATGAACTTTTGCCCGGAAGCCCTTGGAAAGAGATAACTTTCGCTCGCGGAAACGGGTCGGAACGGGCGCCTTTCTCCCTGTTAGCAGGGAGTAACAGGGAGAATCGCCTTCAGCTGACCCCGAGCTTGCGCTGCAGGCTGGTCGACGACGTCGTGTACTGGAAGGTCAGCTTCTTGTCCGGGATAGACGTAGTGGTGCGCGCGCTGGGCGGCGAGCGCCGCTTCGTGGAAGCCGCGAGAGGATCAGCTTCAGCTTGCCGGGATAGGTGTTGATGTCGCCGACGGCGAAGATGCCGGGCGTGCTGGTCTCGAACTTCTCCGTGTCGGTCGGGATCAGGTTCTCGTGCAGGTTGAGGCCCCAGTCGGCGATCGGCCCGAGCTTCATCGTCAGGCCGAAGAACGGCATCATGTCGTCGCAGGCGTGGTCGTAGACCTCGCCGTTCTCCCTGCGGACGGTCAGCGCCGAGAGCTGCCCGTCCGCCCCCTTGACCGCGGTCACCTGCCCGAGCACGAAATCCATCTTGCCGGCCTCGACCAGCGCCCGCATGGCGTTGACCGAATGCGGCGCGGCGCGGAAGGCGTCGCGGCGGTGGATGAGGGTGATGCGGCTCGCGACCGGGTGCAGATTGAGCACCCAGTCGAGCGCCGAGTCGCCGCCGCCGACGATGACGACCCGGCGGCCGCGGAAGTGCTCCATCTTGCGGACGGAATAGAAGACGCTTCGTGTTCTCGTAGGCGTCGAGCCCGGCGAGCGGCGGCTTCTTCGGCTGGAACGACCCGCCGCCCGCGGCGATGAACACGGCCTTGGCCTCGATCGTCGTTTCGTCGTCGGTGCCGACGCGGAACAGCGGACGCTCGGCCGTGCCGAGAACCTCCAGCCGGTCGACCATCTCGTTCAGATGAAACTTCGGGCCGAACGGATGGATCTGCTTCATCAGATTGTCGACCAGCTCCTGGCCGGTGATGATCGGATAGCCGGGAATGTCGTAGATCGGCTTCTCCGGATAGAGTTCGGCGCATTGGCCGCCGGCCTTCGGCAGGATGTCGATCAGATGGCACTTGATGTCGAGGAGACCGAGCTCGAACACCGAAAACAGGCCGATCGGCCCGGCGCCGACGATCGCGACGTCGGTGGAGATGACTTCGCTCATCGCCTCAGCCCTGCTTGGCGGGCGTCGTCACGACGAGGCCGTCCAGCTCCTCGCTGACCTTGATCTGGCAGGAGAGCCTCGAATTCGGCCGCACCTCGAAGGCGAAGTCGAGCATGTCCTCTTCCATCTGCGAGGGCTTGCCGACGGCCTCGGTCCATTCCGGCGCGACATAGACGTGGCAGGTCGCGCAGGCGCAGGCGCCGCCGCACTCGGCCTCGATTCCCGGAATCGAATTGCGCAGCGCCGTTTCCATCACCGTCGAGCCGACCTGCGCCTCGACGGTGCGCGACTGCCCCGCGGCGTCGATAAATGTGACCTTTGTCATCGAAGCGAACAAATCCCGAGATCAGATTGGCCAGGCGCGCCGCCCCAGCCTTGCGGCGCCTTCATAGAGCAACCGCGCATAGAGCAAGCATTCGCGCCGAAAGGCGTCGGAAGCGGGCGTGCGGCGGTTCGCCGCCGCCGAGCGGAATCCCGCCTGCCGGGGCGCTCCAAGCCGCGTCGACGTTCAGCCGCGGATGCGTGCGATCTCGCTGACGACCTCGGCGACCGCCGCCTCGAGCGCGGCGATCGCCTGCGACACGGCTTCCAGTTGGGGTCCGTCGGCGCGCCCCGGATACCGCGCGGCCAGCGCCCTCTCCTCGATCGCCTTCGCCGCACGGGCGACGCGACCGGCGCCCACCGCCAGCGCCGAGCCGCGAAGCTTGTGGGCGATCTTGGCCTTCAACTCCGGAGTCGACGTCGCGAGAGTGGCGAGCTGCGCAGAAAGACCCCGCAACTGCAGGCGGAACAGCCCCAGGAGCTCGTTCTCCAATTCGGGATCGCCTTGACACTGGCGTGACAGATGGACAAGGTCCAGCGCCGGGTCGGAGCGGCGACTGCTCAATTGTGTTCCGTTCGAGGCGGTTTCGCCCGCGGACCCCTGACCCTCCGGCATCGCGTCCTCGCCAATCGGCCCCCGGCGCGGCTATGACACTTAGATGGCGTGCGCTCTGCAGCCTATGGTCCAGGGAAGACTTTGAGAAAACATGGTAAATGAAGCGTTAACGACGTTTGAAGGATCAGCGCGCCCGCGTGGTTTTCATATTTGAGCCGCGGCGGTAGACTGCAACGTGGTTAATGGGTGCGTTTCCCCGGGCGAGGCCACGCCGGGGAAAGTGTTGGCGCGTTGGTCGATCGTCAAGCGATCGACGCCGATGAAGCGAGGCGGACACGATGGCAAAGCAGAATTCGGCGACGGATCCGGTCTCCGCGGCGATGTCGGCGATCGAGAGCGCGTTGAACCTCACGGACGACGACATTCTCGGCGCTGACAACGCGTTCCCCGCGCCGTCGATCTCCGCGCCAAAACCGATGACGACGACGCCGGTGCTCAAGCCTGCCGCGCCTTCGGCGGAGTCCGCGCCGCTGCTTCGCCCGGGTTCGGCTCCTCCAGCGCCCGCCAACGAGGCGGAGCCAAAACCGGCGCTTTCCGCGGCGCCGCCGGCCAACGACGACCGCGAGACGGTCGGCGCCATCCTCCAGGCGATGAATGCGCGTCCGGCCAATCGTACCCCGTTCCTTCTCGCCATTGTCGGATCGGTGCTTTGGGCTGCGATGTGCGGACTCTACGGCTACCAGAATTTGTGGCCCTCGGTTTCCACCGGATTCAAGGAAGCGCTGTGGCGGCCCGAGACGCCGCTGCTGGCGCTGGCGACTCTCGGCCCGATCTTCTTCATGTTCGGATTTGCGGCTCTTTCGCGCCGGCTGCGCGAGTTGCGCCAGTCGGCGCGCGCGATCTCGCAAGTTGCGGTGCGCCTGGCAGAGCCCGAAACGTCGGCCGGCGACCATCTCGCGACGCTTTCGCAGGCGATCCGGCGCGAACTTACGTCCATGGGGGATGGGGTCGAACGCGCACTGGCGAGAGCCGCCGAACTTGAGACGCGGGTGAAGTCCGAAGTCTCGACCCTCGAGCGGTCCTATTCCGACAGCGAGCGCAGGATCCGGTCGCTCATTGCGGAAATGGCCGATCAACGAGAGGCGATCGTGGTCGGCGGCGCCCGGGTCCGCGACGCGATCACCGACGCGCACGGAAACATCGTCCAGGACCTCGACTCCGCCGGCCTTCGTCTGAGCCAGCGGCTCGAGCGAGGCCGGCCAGCGCCTCGCCGGCTCCCTCGGCGCGTCGTCCGAGGAGATCTCCATCGCGCTGGACCGAACGGGCTCGGCCACGGTCGAGCGCATCCTCGCGGAAGGGACGCAACTCGCAGCTTCGATCTCGGAGGTCGGCGACAGCCTCGCCGCCCGCCTCGGCGACACCAGCCGGAAAACGGCCGACGACATTCTGGACAGGGTTGGAAATCTCGATGACCGCGTGAGGGTTGCGGCGGACGCGCTGCTTTCCGACCTGGATGCGCGGAACGACGGGCTGATCGCGCGCCTGAATGAGTTCGCAGAACTCTGTCGTCGACGCCATCGGGTCGCATGGCGAACGGGTCGCCACGCGACTCGCCGAAGCCGCGGATTCGGCTCGCAGCGTCGTCAGCGTCCACGCCGACGACGTGGTCAGCCGCATCAGCGAGAACAGCGCGCGGGTCGTGGAGGCGATCAAAGGACACAGCGATTCGGCTGCGGACCGGCTGGCCGAGGCCTCTCTTGCCGTGTCCAACGCCATCGGCGCGCACGCCGACGATGTCGTCGGACGCATCCGCGACAGCAGCGCTGAGGTTGTCGACACGATGCGGATCCATACCGGCGGCGTCGCTATTCGCTTGGCCGAGGCCGCAGACGAGGCGCGCAACGCGATCAGCGTCCATACCGACGACGTTGTTGGCCGCATCACCTCCAGCAGCGCCAGCGCCGTCGATGCGATCAAGGAACACGGAGACGGCGTCGCGGCGCAACTCGCGCTCGCCTCCGCAATGATGACCACCGCCGTCGGCGCCCACGCCGACGACGTCGTCGGCCGCATCACCGCCAGCAGCGCCGACGCGGTCGATGCGATCAAGGGACACGGAGACGGCGTCGCGGCGCAACTCGCCCTGGCTTCCGCCACAATGACCACCGCGGTCGGCGCCCACGCCGACGACGTCGTCGGCCGAATTACCGCCAGCAGCGCAGACGCGGTCGACGCGATCAAGGGACACGGAGACGGCGTCGCGGCGCAACTCGCCCTGGCCTCCGCCGACAATGACCAGCGCGGTCGGCGCCCACGCCAATGACGTCGTCGGCCGAATCACCGCCAGCAGCGCCAGCGCGGTCGACGCGATCAAGGGGCGCGGAGACGACGTCGCGTCGCAACTCGCCCGGGCTTCCGCGATGATGACCACCGCCGTCGGCGCCCTCGCTGACGACGTCGTTGGCCGCATCACCGCCAGCAGCGCCGACGCCGTCGATGCGATCAAGGGACACGGGGACGATGTCGCGGCGCAGCTCGGGCAGGCCTCGGCGTTGGTGTCCACCGCCATCCGCTCCCACGCCGACGACGCCGTCGGCCGCATCGCAACGAGCAGCGCGCGGGCCGTGGACGCGATCAAGGAGCACCAGAACTCCGTTGCGGGCCGGCTTGTCGAACTCGTCTCTCGCGCTGTCAGGCGCTTTCGGCGCGCATGCTGACGATATCGTTGGCCGCATCAACTCGAGCAGCGAGCAGGCCCTCGAGGCGATCCGCGCGCAAGGCGATTCGGTCGCCGTCCGTCTGGCGGCCTCGGCCGTGGAGGCCAGCGGCGCCGTCGGCGCGCATGCGGAAGACGTTGTCGCTCGCATCAACTCGAGCACCACGGATGCGGTCCGGGCGCTCCGCACGCATGGAGACGCCCTCGCCGACCGATTGGCCGAGGCCGCGGACACGATCCAGTCTCAAGGCAACTCGGTCGCCGGACGTCTGGCCGACGCCTCGCTCACGATGCGCGGCGCCCTTGACGTCCACGCCGACGACGTCATCGAGCGCATCAGTTCGCGGGGCGCACAGACCGTCGAAGCGCTTCGCGCCGAGGCGGACGCCGTCGCTGATCGGCTCAGCCAGACCAACGACGCCGTGGCCCGCGAGCTGAACGAGCGTTCGGTGTCGCTGATCGATCGGCTTGACGCCAGCGGCGCGCGGCTGGGCGAGATCGTTCTCGCTCAGGGCGACAGCCTTGTCACGCGCCTCAATGACGTCTCGGACCGCTTGCATGAGACGGTCGTCGAGCGCGGGCAAACCCTGGAGCACAGACTGGATGGCTCGAGCGTGCGTCTCACCGCCCTGTTGCGCGACCGCGCCGAGGAGACATCGGCGATCCTGGACGCCGCGACCGCCCGCTGGAGCGAACACTTCGATTCCCGTGAGGCGCAATTGCGCGGCGCTCTCGATTATCAGAATGCGGCGATCGAAAGCCTGATTGAAGACACGACCCGCCGTGTCGTCGGCGCAATCTCCGGCCAAAGCGCAGCGACCCAGTCCGGGATCGAGGCCGTGACGTCGCAGTCCCTCGCGAGGCTCAACGGGGATGCGGAGCAGATCAACGCCAGGTTCGCATCGCTCGCCAGCGAAGCGGCCGCCACGATCGCCGCCAGCGCGAGCGGCATTCACGACGCCTTGCGCGAGCAGGTCGGCAGCTTCGACTCCATTGTCGGGGAGCGCGGCGGCCGGTTGGTCGAGTCCCTGTCGCAACAGTCGGGGCGCATGCGCGAATATCTGGAAGCCCTGGACAATCTGGTCGGAGAAAACGGCCACAGCGTCGTCGACCGGATCGCTACACATTCCAACGAGCTCAATTCGCGCATTGCCGGCCATCTGGACGCCATCGACGGGCTGATGCAGGCGCGTCGCGAAGACTTCGACAAGCATTTCTCGGATCACCTCGATCAGTTGGCTGAGAAATCCGCCCATCGTCTGGGACAGTTCGAAGCCGCCACGACCTCGCACCACAACGCGGTGGATCTTGCGCTGGCTTCGCATTCGCGACGAATCGAAGCCTCGATCGGAGACGGGCTTTCTCGATTTGAGGGCGCAATCGACGGCAGCGGCCGCGAGCTCGTTCGGCAAATCGGCGACCGTTCCCAGTCGCTTTCGGCCGATCTCGCCGCCAAACTTGCGGCGATCGAGGAGACGCTGGCCAGCCGCGGCGCAGCCGTGGACGAGAGACTGGGTCGTCGAAACGAAGAGACCGCGTCGCTGTTCGACTCCCGCCTGCAGGCCATGGACGAGCGCGCGGAAGCCAAGCTCAACCAGGTTTCAACTTCGCTCGAGGCCCTGCTCGCGCGCATCGAGGATGGCCTCGCCCAGCGCGGCCGCGCGCTGACGGAGACGCTGGCGAGAAATACGCTCGAAACCGCTCGCGCTCTCGGCGAAGGCGGTCGGGAGCTCACTCAGGGCATGGACGCCAAGTCGGCGGAAATCGGCGAGACGCTGCAGAAGCGGGCCGGCGAGCTGACACAAATGTTGTCCGCGCTCGCCCAGGACATCAACGCGACCTTGACGGGCCGCGTCGAGGACGTGACCCGATCCCTCGGCGTCAGCGTCGAGCAGTTCAAGGATCAGGTCGTGGCGCCGATGCAGGACCTCAGTCATCGGTTCGATTCGAGCCGGTCGGAACTCGAAGACCGGGTGGGCGACCACGCGCAAAGGGTCACGACGATGCTCGAGACGCATCGGGCCGCTCTCGGGGCGGCGTTCGACCACCATCGGGAGACGATCCGCGCCGCTTTCGACCAGCACCAGGCCGTGTTGTCGGAATCCGCGAGGCAGAGCGCCCACGACTTCGATTCGCGTCTCTCGGCCCTGGCTGACGCGGCCGACCAGAGCGCGCGCATTGTTGACGGCCGGCTGTCCGATCTCGTGGACGCCGCCAACCGCAATGTCGGCATGATCGACGAGAGGCTTGTCGCACGCATTTCGGCAATGAGCGAGGCGCTCTCGAGGACCGCGGCGGAAGCGGATTCCGTCCTCGCGGCGCGAGGGGGCGACCTCGACGGCTTCGATCGCCACCCAAGTCGAGGATCTGCGTTCGCTGATCGACGGGAACGGCTTTAGCCTTGTGACTGCGCTCGGCGAGCGGGGCGAAGCCATGTCCAATCAGATCGCCGGAGCGGGAACGCGCGCGGTCGAAACCATCGACCAACAGCTCGCGGGCCTCACGGCGCACTTGACCCATCGTACGGACGAGCTGGTCCGCGCGGTCGCGGCGCGCGGGGTCGACCTCGCGGCCTCGATCGCCAACCGCGTCGACGATCTGCGCTCGCTGATCAACGGGAACGGCTTCAATCTCGTGACCGCGCTCGGCGAGCGGGGCGAAGATCGTTTCCAACCAGATCACCGGGGCGGGTACCCGCGCAGTCGAAACCATCGACCAGCAGATGACCAGCCTCACGACGCTGATGAGCGACCGCACGGACGAGTTGCTTGCGGCCGTCGCGGCGCGAGGGGGCGATCTCGCGGCTTCGATCGCCTCCCGGGTCGACGATCTGCGCTCACTGATCGACGGGAACGGCTTTAGCCTTGTGACTGCGCTCGGCGAGCGGGGCGAAGTTGTGTCCAACCAGATCGCCGGAGCGGGAGCGCGCGCGGTCGAAACCATCGACCAGCAGATGGCCGGCCTCACCGCGCTTCTCGACCCGCCGCACCGACGAGCTGATCGCCGCCGTCAACGGCAGCGCCGCCGATCCTGTCCGCATGTTGACCGCGCTCTCCGGCCAGCTGCGCGCCGAGGTCGCCAATTCCAGCGACGCCATGCGCAACGTGGCCGAGGAAGCGGCGCAGCGTTCGACGGACGCGGTCGACGCCCTGCTGAGGCGCGTGACCGAACAGGTCGAGATCTCCGGCGCGTCCCTGCGGGACGTCGTCGCCCGCAGCGCCGACGTCTCCGTCGGCGCCCTCGCCGGAACCGGCGACCGGCTGCGCACCGAATTGACGCAGGTGATCGACAGTCTCGGGCAGACCGGCGCGGCGATCGATCACGCGGTCGCATCGGCCGGCGAAAGACTGACGGCCGTTCAGGGCGGACTGGCGACACGGGTCGACGAATTCCAGCGCGCGCTCGGCGGGATTTCCTCCCAGGTGGCGACGCTGGGTCGACTGACGTCCACGACGCAAGCCGATGCGAGCGCCCTTGCAGCGCAGCTTGCCCAGCATGCGGACACGCTCTCCGCCGCGGCGCAGGATCTCGCCGCGCAGCAGCATTCGCTCGATCTTTCTCTCGAGCATCGGCAGAACAGTCTCCATGCCCTGATCAGCGACCTTTCCGGCCGCAGCGAGGCGTACAACGCGGTGCTCACGCGCTTTGCTGCGAACGTCGAGGAAAGTTTCAGCAGGGCGCAGGCCCGCGCGCAGGAGATCAGCGCCGCGCTGGCCTCCGCGACGACAGGCGCGTCGGCGGCTGTCGCCGGGCAGTTCGAAACCATTCGCGACACGGCCGCCAAGGAGCGCGACCGCACCGCTCAAACGCTTCAGGCCGCCATTGACCAGACGAACGCGCAATTGACCGGCGCTCTCGATCACGCCGCCGACCGGTTCCGGCAGTCGGTCGCGGAGGTCAAAGACATGGCGGGCCAGGTCCAGCGCGAACTCGAGGCGACCCGGGCGGAGTTGCGCCGTGGCGTCCTGGAGCTGCCGCAGGAGACGAGCGAAACCGCCGAGGCCATGCGCCAAGTTGTTTCAGACCAGATCCGCGCGTTGAAAGAGCTGGCCGAACTCGTGTCCGATTCGGGGGCCGCCTACGACGTCTCCGAGCCGGTCGCTATCGCTGCTCCTGGCATATCGGCCGTGCGGCGACCGCGGGCTACGAGCAGCCTGCAGCCCCGGACGGCTCCCCGCAAGATCGAAGCCTCGTCGCCAGGCGAGGTTGGACGTGCGCCGGTCGCCGAGGCGATTGCGACCCCAGACGTCGAGCCGCAGATCATTGCGCCGGAGCCTGCGCCCGCCCCCGCGCACGGGCACGTCTGGACGCCGCCGCATTCGGCGAACCCGCCTTCGAACGCGTCATCCCCGCGATCCTCCCCGGCCTCCGCGACTGACCGGGGTCAGGCCGGCTGGCTGTCAAACCTGCTTGCGGCCGCTTCCCGCGACGAGCCCGACGCCAAGGCCACGCCGAGCGGGACGCAAACGCTCGAGGCGCTCACTCAGGGCATCGGAGGTCTCATCGACAACGCCGCAGCCGTCGAAATGTGGGATCGCTGGCGTCGCGGGGACGCAGCGGCGGTGTCCCGCCGTCTCTACACGGAAGCAGGACAGCAGGCTTTCGACGAAATCCGCCGCCGCTATCGAACCGACCCGGAATTCCGCGAGACCGCGACGCGCTACACGCAGGAATTCGAGCGTTTGCTGGCGAAGATCAGCCAGAACGATCGGGACGGCTCGCAGTGGCGGGCTTATCTCTTGTCGAACACGGGCAAGGTGTACACGATCCTGGCTCACGCCGCCGGCCGTCTCGGCTGAGCCGGCGTCGCTGACCCAAGAGAGGCCGACCGCTCTGGCCCCTCCCGTCTCAATAGGAGAAGCCGGCCTGACGGGCCGGCCCTGGGACGACCAGGCGCGATGACGGCTTCGGCGCCGCCGTCACAACGCGTCCTGCACCAGAAAATCTTGACGATTGGCTTCGCGCCGGGCGTCGCCTGCAATTTCGTCAAAACCGGAAGTGTCCCTGTTATCCTGTTATCCCCTGCTAACAGGGGACGTAGACCTCCCCGCACTCGAATCTTGTGCATGAAAGTCAAGACTTTCAGTCTCTTCGGATCAATTGCTCACGTAACGCTTGGCGGGCTTGCCGACGCAGGGCATTGCCACGCGAGGGGTTTGACAGAATCCGTGGAAGCCTTTCGACCGCCATTCGCCAGGCCAAGCCGCGTGGAGATGGCCTCCCTGTTATCTCGTTCAACCGTTACATGAGAAATTCATCGCAAGTGGCTGATATTCAGCGCTTTCGTTCCTCAAACCAGAGCGCGGCGTGGCCCGCATTCCCCTGTTAGCAGGGGATAACAGGGAGAATTCCGGTTTTGGCGAAGTTGCAGGCGGGCGCCGGCGCGAAGCCAGGAGTATAGATTTTCTATCCCGTCGAGGGCGTCTTTCGACGCCCTGTCGCGCTCCGCGATGATGATCCCCGTCGAAACGCGGCATGCTCGCCGGCCGCTGTATTGCTTCCCCCTCGGCTTTTCGACCCGGGGGTCGCTCGCAATGACCGGCGAGGCCTCCTCTAGCGGAAAATGTCCTTGTAGGTTTCGCGCAGGGCCGCCTTCTGGACCTTGCCCATCGCGTTGCGCGGCAGCGAGTCGACCACGACCACGCGCTTCGGCGCTTTGAACTTCGCGAGGCGACCGTTCAGCGCGGAAAGAATCGTCGCCTCGGTCAGGAGCGCGCCGGGGCGCGGGACGACGACCGCCATCACGCCCTCGCCGAAGTCGGCGTGGGGAACGCCGATCACGGCGCTTTCGAAGACGCCGTCGATGGCGTCGATCTCGTTTTCGACTTCCTTCGGATAGACGTTGAAGCCGCCGGAAATCACGAGATCCTTGGCGCGGCCGACGATGTGGATGTAGCCGTCCGCGTCGACCCGGCCCAGATCGCCTGTGATGAAGAAGCCGTCGGGACGAAACTCCTGCGCTGTTTTTTCCGGCATCCGCCAGTAGCCGCGAAAGACATTGGGTCCTTTGACCTCAATGACCCCGATCTCGCCGGCGGGGACGGGCGCGCCTGTCTCGGCTTCGCTGATCCGAACGTGGACGCCCGGGAGCGCAAAACCGACCGTCCCAGCCCGGCGCTCGCCGTCGTAAGGGTTTGACGTGATCATGTTCGTTTCGGTCATCCCATAGCGTTCGAGAATGGAAAAGCCTGTCCGATCCCGCCAGGCCGTGTGGGTTTCGTGCAGCAGCGGCGCCGATCCCGAGACAAAGAGGCGCATGCCCCGACAGACCTCCCGCGTCAGCCCCGGGTGGTCGAGAAGGCGGGTGTAGAAGGTCGGCACGCCCATCAGCGACGTCGCGGCCGGCATCGCCTTAAGGACCGCGTCCGGATCAAAGCGATTCTGAAAGATCATCGTCGCCCCGGAGATCAGCGCGACATTGACCGCCACGAAGAGGCCATGCGTGTGGAAGACGGGAAGCGCATGGATGAGCCTGTCGGCCGAGGTGAAGCGCCAGCAATCCACGAGAGTCAGCGCATTCGAGGACAGATTCTCATGCGTCAGCATCGCGCCTTTCGAGCGGCCGGTCGTGCCGGACGTGTAGAGGATCGCCGCAAGATCCTCGGCCGCGCGCGGGACCGTCTCGAACCCGGCGGGCGAGGCGGCGATCCGCTCTGCGAATGTTCCGTCGCGCGCCGCGCCGAGGCTCTCCACCGCAGGCAGGCCTAGCTTGTGGGCGAGCGCGCTCGACGGCGTCGAGGGAGTCGGGCCGGCATACCGTCAGCGCCGGCTGCGCGTCGCCCAGGAAATATTCGAGCTCGGCCAGCGTATAGGCGGTGTTCAGCGGCAGCAGCGCAGCGCCGGCGCGTAGGCACGCAAGTGCGAGGACGATCGTGTCGGTCGACTTGTCGACCTGCGCGGCGACCCGGTCGCCAGGCTCGACGCCGAGCGCGACAAGGGCGTTGGCGGCGCGGCCCGCGCGCTCGAACAACGCGCCATAGGTCAGGCTCGTTGCGTCGGACGTCTCGAGCGCGAGCTGGTCCATCCTCCCGGCCCGCGCTTCGATAAGATCGAAGAGATTGGAGGAGACGGTTTTCGCCACGATAATCCTCGACCTGACGATCGGCCCGTCCGCCTGTCGCGCGACCGGGCCTCCGGAACTCTTAGCCCACCGGTCGCGAAGACGCGATTCCTCCGTCAGAGACCGCGCTGCGCGAGGTCTTGCGCATGCAGCTTTTCGCTCGCGGTCAGCAGTTGCGCCGCGGTCGAGGCGGCGATCACCGCGGGCTCCTTTCCTTCGATGCCGGGCATTCCAATCGGGCAAACAAGTTTCGAGAGAAGCGCATTGGACAGTCCGGCCGCGCGCATCTGGCTCAGGAAGCGCGCCCGTTTGGTCGCCGAGCCGATGAGCCCGACAAAGCCGAAGCGCTCCGACCGAAGCGCCTCGGCGACGATCTCAAGGTCGAGGCCATGCGAATGGGTCATGACGACGATCAGCGCGCCGTCGGGTGCATTGGCGAGTTCGGCCGCCGGCTCCTGCGCGTGAATGAGCGCCACATTGGCCGGGACGTGAGCCGGAAAGGCCTCGCGCCGCGAATCGATCCAACGCACGACGAACGGCAGCGGCGCGAGAGCGAGCGCGAGCGAGCGACCGACGTGGCCGGCCCCGAACAGATAGACTGCGCGGGCGCTCTCCCCCAGCGGCTCGATCCAGCCGTCATCGGTCGGCAGGCTCGCCGTCAGGTCGTCCCCCCGCCGCTCGGCTTCGAGCCTGCGCTCGACCCGGCCGTCGCCCCCGACATGCGCCCTCAGCGTGATCGGTCCCTCGCCCTCGGCGGTCGCGATCGCGCAGAGGTCGTCGAGGTCACGACGATCGAAGGTTTCGATCCGCCAGTCGACTCTCCCGCCGCAGCATTGCGCGAGCTCCGGGCCCGAGCGCCAGCGAGCGGCGCGACGCCGGCCCGCGTCCCTGTTTCAGCGCCGTTTGCGCCGCTTCGAGAGCGACCCACTCCAGCGCGCCGCCGCCGATCGTTCCATGAAAGCCGCCGGACGGCCGCACCACCATGCGCGCGCCCGCTTCGCGCGGGCTCGAGCCCTCGACGCGCGCCAAGGTCACCAGCGCCGCCGAGCCCTCGGCTTCGATTGCATCGATGAGGCGGCGGAAGGCCAGCATGGGCCCCTTTTACGCCGCCCCGTCCAGCGAGTGAATTGCGTTGAGGATCGACTCCGGCGTGCAGGGCGCCTCAAGCTTCGGCTGGCCCTTCGGATTCGTCGCGTGGACGGCGTCGAGGATCGCCGAATAGACCGAAATGCCGAGCATCAGCGGCGGTTCGCCGACCGCCTTCGAACGATAGATGCTCGGCGTCGGGTTCGGCCGCATGTGGAGGCGCGTGTTGAAGATCGCGGGCACGTCGGAGGCGACGGGGATCTTGTAGGTCGCCGGCGCATGCGTCGTCAGCCGCCCCTTGGCGTCGTAGACGAGCTCCTCGGTCGTCAGCCAGCCCATGCCCTGAATGAAAGCGCCCTCGACCTGGCCGATGTCGAGCGCCGGGTTGATCGAGGCGCCGACGTCGTGCAGGAGGTCGGCCCGAAGCACCCGCATCTCGCCGGTCAGCGTGTCGATCGCGACTTCCGAACAGGCCGCGCCGTAGGCGAAATAGAAGAACGGCTTGCCCTTCGCCTGGGCGCGGTCCCAATGGATTTCCGGCGTCCTGTAATAGCCGGCGTGCGAGAGCTGCACGCGGGCGAGGCGGCAGGCCTTGGCGAGCGCGTCGAATTTCATCGAATGGTTGCCAGCGAAGGCGTAGCCGTCGCGGAACTCGACCGCCTCGGGCGCGACGCCCCAGTGGCCGGCCACGAATGCGGCCATCCGCTGCCTGATCGCGCCCGCGGCGATCTTCGCCGCCATGCCGTTGAGATCGGTCCCCGAGGAGGCGGCGGTCGGCGAAGCGTTGGGAACCTTCGCGGTGTTGGTCGCCGTGATGCGGACGAAATGCAGCGGCACGCCGAATTCTTCCGCGACGATCTGGGCGACCTTGGTGAAGAGCCCCTGCCCCATCTCCGTGCCGCCGTGATTGAGATGGATCGAGCCGTCGGAATAGACATGCACCAGCGCGCCGGCCTGATTCAGCGGAATCAGCGTGAACGAAATGCCGAACATCACCGGCGTCAGCGCGATGCCCCGCTTGATGATCGGGCTCGTCGCATTGAAGGCGGCGATGCGCCGGCGGCGCGCGCGGTAGTCGCTCGACGCCTCGAGCTCCTCGATGATGGCCGCCTGGGTCTCGTAATCCTCGACCGTTTGCCCATAGGGCGTCTGCTCGAGGCCGGGCCGAAGAAGATTGGCCTTGCGGACGTCGAGCGGATCGAGGCCGCGCTCGCGGGCGATGGCGTCCATCACCCGCTCGATCGCGATCATCCCCTGCGGACCGCCGAAGCCGCGAAACGCGGTGTTGGAGACGGTGTTGGTCTTCAGGCGCCGGGAGGCGATCGACGCATGGGGCAGCCAGTAGCCGTTGCCGGCGTGAAACATCGCGCGATCGACGACGCCGGGCGAGAGATCGGCCGAGCAGCCGCAGCGCGCGTTGAGCATGACGTCGTAGCCGGCAGACGACGCCGCGGTCGTCGTAGCCGACCCGCCAGTCGGCGCGGAAATCGTGGCGCTTGCCGGTCAGCATGAAGTCGTCGTCGCGGTCGAGCCGAACCTTGCAGGGATGTCCGGTGACGCGCGCGGCGAGCGCGGCCATCGCCGCCCAGGTGCAGGCCTGGCTCTCCTTGCCGCCGAAGCCGCCGCCCATCCGCCGCGTCTCGACCGTCACGAACGCGTCCGGAACGCCGAGAACGCGCGCGACGATATGCTGCGTCTCGGTCGGGTCCTGGCTCGAGGCGTGCACCGTCATCTCGTCGCCCTCGCCGGGAATGGCGAACGAGGCCTGGCCCTCGAGATAGAAATGCTCCTGGCCGCCGATCGAGAACTGGCCCTCCGAGCCGATGGGCGGCCGCGCCGATGGCGGCGCCGGCGTCGCCGCGCGCGAAGGCGTAGTCGTCCTGCACGCGCTGCCCCGTTTTGAGCGCGTCGGCGACGGTGACGGACGGCGGTCGCTCCTCGATGTCGATCTTTGCGAGCCGCGCCGCCCGTCGCGCCTCGTCGCGGTTGCCGGCGACGACGGCGAACAGCGGCTGCCCGTGGAACATGACCTCGTCGTCGGCGAAGAGGGGCTCGTCGGCGAAGACGGGCGCGATGTCGTTCTTGCCGGGAATGTCGGCCGCCGTCAGAACCGCGACGACTCCGGGAGCCGCGCGCACGGCGCTGAGATCAAGGCTCCTGAGCTTGCCGCAGGCCTTGTCGGCCATGCCGATCGCGACATGCAGCGTTCCGTCCGGCTCGCGGATGTCGTCGACGTAGGTCGCCGAACCCCGCACGTGCAGGCGGGCGGAATCGTGCGGCAGCGGCTTGTGGACGACGGCAGTCGGCGCGACCAGGTCCGCAACATCATTCGGCGGCATGGAGCGCTCCGATCCGGGTCGGCGCGCTCGCGCCGGCAATTTCGATCAGCGCCTTTTCGACGAGATTGGCGGCGACGGTCATGCGATAGGCGGCGCTGGCGCGCTGGTCGGTCAACGGCGTGAAGTCCGACGACAGCGCGGCGCGCGCCGCCTGCCAGGCGGCCCGGTCGTCGAGGCTCGACGCCGATCAGCGCTTTTTCGGCGTTGGCGGCGCGCTTCGGCGTCGCCGCCATGCCGCCGAAGGCGATGCGCGCGCCGGCGATGCGCCGGCCCTCGACGTCGAGGCGAACCGCCATCATGACGGCGGAAATGTCCTCGTCGAAGCGCTTCGAGACCTTGAAGGCGCGATAGTGCTGGCCGTCCGAGAGGCGCGGCGCTTCGAGCGCGAGCACGAATTCTCCGGGACCGCGGTCCTGCTTGCCGTAGGCGATGAAGAAGTCCTCGAGCGGCAGCTTGCGCGTCGCGGCGCCCTTGCGCAGAACGACCTGGCCGCCGAGCGCGATCAGCGCCGGCGCGAGATCGCCGATCGGCGAGCCGTTGGCGATGTTGCCGCCGACCGTGCCGCTGACCCGCACCTGGGTCGAGCCGAAGCGGCGCATGAGCTCGCCGAGGTCGGGATGGATGGCGCCGAGCGAGCGGCGTCGCTTCGGCGAGCGTCACGCCCGCGCCGAGCGCGAGCGTACGATTGGGACTGTCCTCGATCGCGTCGAGCCCGCCGACCCGTCCGAGCCCGATGACGCGCTTGAGGTCACGCAGCTGCTTGGTGATCCAGAGGCCGACGTCGGTCGCGCCGGCGACAAGCGTCGCGTCGGGAAAACGCTGATAGAGCGCGGCGAGCGAGTCGAGGCTCGCGGGCGCGGCGAAGAAGCGGCTCTCGTCGCCGACGAAGAGGTCCGCATCGTCGGCGAGCCCGGCGAGCGCCCCGGCGCGCTCGGCCGCCGTCGCTGCGAAGCGGTCGGTCGGGGCTCCGTCGCAGGTCGCGAGCCCTGCGGCCAGGATCGGGCGATAGCCGGTGCAGCGGCAGAGATTGCCGGCGAGCTGGTCGCAGAGGCTCGCGGCGGTCGCGGGCGCGCCGGAATGATAGGCGGCGAACAGGCTCATCACGATGCCCGGCGTGCAGAAGCCGCATTGCGAGCCGTGATGGTCGACCATCGCCTGCTGCACCGGATGCAGGCGGTCGCCCTCGGCGAGGTCCTCGACCGTGATGAGTTCGGCGCCGTCGAGCTGGCCAAGCAGCAGGATGCAGGCGTTGACCGCCTCGTAGGTGAGCTTGCCGCGGCGCAGACGCGCGAGCACGACCGTGCAGGCGCCGCAATCGCCCTCGGCGCAGCCTTCCTTCGTGCCGGTCGCCCCCTGCTCTTCGCGCAGCCAGTCGAGAACGGTCGCGCGCGGCGAGAACCGGTCGAGCGCGACCTCGCGCCCCCGAAACCGGAAGCGCAGCGCGTGACGGGCCTTGGCCTGCTTTGTCGGCAGATTCATCGTCGCTCCTCGAAACGACGCCCATGATGGAGCTTTTGCGGGCGAAACGGAAGCGCGAGCGCGGGCCCCACGCGCGGCTCCATCTCATCCATGCAATCGAGGCGCCACACGGGCGGCGGGCGAGCCTCGTTGCCTTACGCGCCTTGCCCCTCCCGCAGATCCGGCGGCAGCGCCTCGCGGACGAGCGCCTCGATCGCCTCGTCCGCGCCCATCGTGACTTGCGCGTTCGAGCCGAGGCGGCGCATCGACACCGTGTTCTCGCCCGCCTCCTTGCGGCCGACGGCCAGCAGCACCGGAACCTTCGCCAGCGAGTGCTCGCGCACCTTGTAGTTGATCTTCTCGTTGCGCAGGTCGGTCTCGACCCTCAAGCCCCGCTTCTTCGCCCTGGCCGCGAATTCGAGGGCGAAATCGTCGGCGTCGCTGGTGATCGTGCAGACGACGATCTGAACCGGCGCGAGCCACAGCGGCAGATGGCCCGCGTGATGCTCGAGCAGAATGCCGATGAAGCGCTCCATCGAGCCGCAGATCGCGCGATGGACCATGACCGGCGTCGTCTTCTCGCTGTTGGCGGCGATGTAGAAGGCGCCGAAGCGCTCGGGCAGGTTGAAGTCGACCTGGGTCGTGCCGCATTGCCAGTCGCGGCCGATGGCGTCGCGCAGCACATATTCGAACTTCGGCCCGTAGAAGGCGCCCTCGCCGGGATTGAGGCTCGTCGTCACGACATTGCCGTGGCGCGCCTTGATCTCGTCGAGCACCCGGCTCATCACCGCTTCGGCGTGATCCCACATCGCGTCCGTGCCGACGCGCTTGTCCGGCCGGGTCGAGAGCTTGACCACGATCTTGTCGAAGCCGAAATGGCTGTAGACCGAGAGGATCAGCTCGTTGATCTTGTGGCACTCCTCCGCCAGCTGCTCCTCGGTGCAGAAGATGTGCGCGTCGTCCTGGGTGAAGGCGCGCACGCGCATGAGGCCGTGCAGCGCGCCCGACGGCTCGTAGCGGTTGACCGCGCCGAACTCGGCGAGGCGCAGCGGCAGTTCGCGATAGCTGCGCAGGCCGTTCTTGAAGATCTGCACATGGCCCGGGCAGTTCATCGGCTTGATCGCATAGATGCGCTCGTCCTCCGTTCTCGGCGTCCTCGCCGGCCGGGCGGGCCATGAACATGCTCTCGCGATACCAGCCCCAGTGGCCGGAGATCTCCCAGAGCTGCTTGTCGAGCACCTGCGGCGCGTTGACCTCCTGATAGTCGTCGGCGAGGCGCCGGCGCATGTAGGCGACCAGCGTCTGGAACAGGGTCCAGCCCTTCGGATGCCAGAAGATCGAGCCCGGCCCCTCCTCCTGGAAGTGGAACAGGTCCATCTCGCGCGCGAGCTTGCGATGGTCGCGCCGCTCGGCCTCCTCGAGCTGCTTGAGATAGGCGTCGAGCTCCTCCTTCCTGGCGAAGGCGGTCGCGTAGATGCGCGACAGCATCGGCTTGGTCGAATCGCCGCGCCAATAGGCGCCGGCGACCTTCATCAGCTTGAACGCGTCGCCGATCTTGCCGGTCGAGGTCATGTGCGGGCCGCGGCAGAGGTCGGTCCACTCGCCCTGGCTGTAGAGCTTGACCTCCTGATCGGGCGGGATGGCGTCGATCAGCTCGACCTTGAAGGCTTCGCCCTTCTTCTCGAAGAGGCTCTTCGCCTCCTCGCGCGAGACGACGGTCTTCGAGAACGGCCTGTCGCGCGCGATGATCTCGCGCATGCGCTTCTCGATCGCCGGGAAGTCCTCGGGCGTGAACGGCTCGGAGCGGTAGAAGTCGTAGTAGAAGCCGTTCTCGATCACCGGGCCGATCGTCACCTGCGCGTCCGGCCAGAGCGACTGCACCGCCTCGGCCATCACATGCGCCGCGTCGTGGCGGATGAGCTCGAGCGCGCGCGGGTCGTCGCGCGAGATGAATTCGAGGCTCGACATCCTCGGCGATCGGATCGGCGAGATCGACGAGTTCGCCGTCGCGCACCATCGCGACCGTGCGCTTGGCGAGAGAGGGCGAGATGGATTTGGCGATGTCGAGGCCGGAGACGCCGGGCTCATAGGCGCGCTTCGCGCCGTCGGGAAAGGTGACGTGAATCATATCGGCTCCAGAGCTCACTCGCCGAAACCAATCGGCGTAAGCGACGGACGGCAGGGTATAGACGCGGCGCGCGCGACAGCGCAACCCCTCAGCCGGCGGCGTGACGGCCGCCACCTTCTCTCGCAACGGGAGAAGGGATATCCAAACCCGCATGACCGAAAGACACGCTCGTCCGCCGGGTTGTCGTCGAGGGCTTCGTCCAGGGCGTCGGCTATCGCGACTTCGCGCGCCGCGCGGCGCTGAGGCTCGGCGTCTCCGGCTGGGTGCGCAACCGCGCCGACGGGACGGTCGAGGCGCTGGTCACGGGCGCGCCCGACGACGTCGAGGCGATGCTGGCGGAGATGCGGCGCGGACCGCGCGGGGCGGCCGTGACCGGCCTCAGGCTTGTCGATCCGGACGAGCCGCGAAACCGCGGCTCGCGGGTTCGTCATCCGCTCGACGGCGTAGCGCAGTTTTGTCCGCAATTCCATCATTTCAGGCGCTTAGGCGCCAAGAACTGTCCCTCTGTAGCCGCGCTTCGCTCAAGCGCGGCCGACGCGGTCATCGACCGCGTCTACAGGGCCCTCCCGGCAATAATTAACATGTATATAAAGTGTTTTAGGCATCTGCTTTCAGCAAACATATCCCGCGTCGAGCCCTGCGAGAACTGCCGACCGCGGGGATCCCGTCACTCGCGCCGCTTGGCCGGCCTCCGGTTCTGCGGCGCCTTCCGATGATCGGGGCCGCCCGCCGATGTCGGCGTGTTTGCCGGCGGGTCGCTTGCGGGAAAGGACTCTTCGATCGTCTCGTCGAGCTCGCGTTCGACTTCCGCGCGCTGCTCGCGCCGGAGTTTCTTCACCGGGTCCTTCATGCGCTAGCCTCTCCCTTGGGCGCCCTCGTCACGACCTGCAAACCCTACCCGAGGAGGCGAGCGGAAGTGAGGCGCCGCGCTTCTCCAAAGCTCCGCATGGCGTCGATTGGCCGCTGCCGCGGGCGACGTTGCGCCGCTATGCTAAAGGTTGGAATCAATCGAGCGCCCATGACCATCCTGACCGTCAAGCATGTCACGACCTATTCCTATGCCTCGCCCGTGCGGCTTGGCGAGCACCGGATGATGCTGCGCCCGCGCGACAGCAACGACCAGCGGCTTCTCAAAGCCAATCTCGCGATCGAGCCGCGCCCGCACCGGCTGCGCTGGATCCACGACGTCTTCGACAATTGCGTCGCGATCGCCGAGTTTTCCGGCGAGACGCGGCGCCTCGAGGTCGTGAACTCCATCACGCTCGAGCACATCGCCTCCGACGAGCCGGAATTCCAGCTCGAGGAGCGGGCCCGCTATTACCCGTTCTCCTACGACGCGGAAGAAATGCCCGATCTCGCCCGCGCGATCGAGCGGCATTATCCCGACCCCTCCGGCGAACTCGACCGCTGGGTCCGGCAGTTCGTCAACCCGGGGCGCCCGACCGAGACGGCCACGCTCCTCATGACCCTGACCAATGCGATCAAGGAGGGCCTCGGCTACGAGCGGCGCACGGAAAGGGGAACGCAGACCCCCTCGCAGACCCTGGCGTCGCGGCGCGGCTCCTGCCGGGATTTCGCGACGCTGATGATGGAGGCGGCGCGCACGCTCGGCTTCGCCGCCCGCTTCGTCTCCGGCTATCTCTATGTGCCGAGCCGCGACTCGGAAGAGAGCCATCGCGGCGGCGGCTCGACCCATGCGTGGTGCCAGGTCTTCCTCCCGGGTTCGGGCTGGGTCGAATTCGACCCGACCAACGGCATTGTCGGCAACCGGGACCTCATTCGCGTGGCGGTGGCGCGCGACGCCCGGCAGGCCATTCCGCTGCACGGGTCCTATTGGGGCAAGGTCGAGGACGAAGAGGGCATGGTCGTCACCGTCACCGTGCGGCGGCTGCCGGACCCGGAGCCTCTGGCTTTTGGCGTCGATGAGGCGAAGCCGTGAGGTTTCCGACGCCGGCGCCGGCGTCCGCTCATCTTCATCCCTTGCGGGACGCCGACTTGCGGCGCGGACTTCGCCTACGCTGCCCCTGTCGCCTCAGAGTGTAGGCGGCGGCTCGGACCTGCGGGCTCTGGCTCCGCGGCGCCTTCCCTCGGAGCGCGGCCTGGAGGCAAGGACAAAAGCGGCTCCGGCGATCGCAGCGATCGGGAGGAGGCGCTTGAAGCCAATCGCCTGGACAATCTGAAGCCCGGCCAGGATGAGCCGCGGATCGGCGAGCGGCGATGGAGCCGGCGGCTCCAAAGCTGCGCGCGCCTGCGCATTCCGCCGGCGGCGGGCGACATGGATTGCGTAAGTCCCGAGCAGCGCCATCGTGGCCACGAGGAACACGCCAGCCCCCGCGAGACAGGCGCCGACGAGGCCATACCGATCCAACGCGACGACGAAGCCCGCGGCGCACAGAAAGCTTACGGCGACCGTCGCTGTGACGATCGATGCCGCGGCGATCACGCCGAGCAGCAGAGCCCCGCTCGCATCTTTCTTCCAGCGATCGAGGATTCGCTCGAACATGTCGTTCTGCGCCAGACTACCGGCGCCAGGTCACGCCGATCAGAAAGCCGATCCCCAACGCGAAAGCGAGAGTTGCGACGGGTCGCTCCTGGATCGCGTCCGCGAGCGTGTCGCCAACGGAAGAGGCGGCGTCCTGAGCGGCGGCCGCGACCGTGCTGGCGCGATCGGAAGCGTCCGCCATTACGGAATCAACGTTGGCGCGCGCATTTCTCAGCCCGCGCCGGGCCTGGCCCTGCGCGACCGCGCCGAGCGCGTTGACCGCTTCGGAAATCTGTTGGGAGAGATGCGCGATATCGTTTTTCACGGCCGTCAAGTCCTTCTCGAGACGAGCATAGGCTTTGTCGTCGGCTGCGCTCTGCGCAGCGTCTTTTGCGGTTTCGTTCATGTCTGCCTCCGCAAGATTACAGGTGCAACTTGAAAATCGCCAACACTCGGCGGCGCCGGCATTGCCCATCCGCGCCTGCGAGGGAGACGACCAGGCCCGCGATGACAGCCGAAGAGTCTCCTCATGACCGTCCTCCCTTGCCTCCCCGGCGGGTTTTGGTCGGCGCTCTTCAAAGCCGGCCGAGCAAGACAAGGATCAACAGGACAATGATCACCAGACCAAGCCCTCCGCCGCCATAATATCCGGTCCCGTAGAAGGGGCCGCCTCCGAGCCCGCTAAAGCCGCCAAGCAACGCGATGACAAGGATAATCAGCAGAATGGTTCCGAGAGACATGACGTTCCTTTGGTCACTGACCGCGACGGTTTGGGGGGCAGAAAGAGAGGCATGACGCGCTCGCCCGCATCACTACGCCCCACAGGCGCTGCTCAGCGACAATCAACAACGCCGAGGGCGCCCATGAAATCTCTTCGCTGCAGTCGAGCGCCGTCTCGGTTCAGAACCAACGTCCACGGCCATAGAAGCCGAACCCGCCGCACAAGAATATCACAACGAGGATGATCAATAATGTATTCGTGTCCATGGCCGTACCTCCTTAGGGTAATCAGTGCGAGGCGCGACAGAAGCTTCTCCACCTGCCTCACTACGCCGACTATGGTCCGGAAATCGACGCCGTCATAGGCTCGGAAAATACCTACTCGAGCTATGGGCAAGGATGCCGAAACCCGTCATACCCGAGATAGGTCCCACTTGTGGGATCGTATGATCTGTAGGTTTGTTCGCAGTAAGCTACGGGATCGCCTTCGTTATACACAACGGGACCTGCGTCGTTATACCCCCCGTATCCCGGGTCCGAATAGACCTGATAGGGCGCAGCGGGGTAGTAGCCCTGGTTCTGAGAAGCGATGGCGCCGCCGATAAGGGCGCCGGCCGCCACGGCTGCGACGCCGGCCCCGACTCCATATCCCGGCCCCTGGCCCCGGGCATAGCCGCGATACTGATATTGAGATCGCGCCGGGCCATGACCAGCGTAGCCATGACCCACGCGTGGATGGCCTGCGCCGTAAGGACCCTGCGCCGAGGCGGGTGCGGACTGGATCATTAGCGTGGCCGCGATCGCCAGGCCGCCCAGCAAAGAGTTCTTCATTTAAACCTCCAATTCAATTTAGAACGTGGTAGACGCAGCAAAGTTGCGATAGGTTCGGAAAATACTCACTTTGAGGTGGCGCGACTGCTCCAGGTCGGCTGCGCCGGGACCCAGTACGAAAGACGCCCACCGGTCCTACCTACGCCCCCCAAGCCGAGGGCGAGCCATAGTCGGGATCATGACTCTTCGAGGAGCGCCCCATGCTGATCGAAGCGGGCTTCGACATCGGATTTGAATGTCCGGCGCCGACGCCGATGATCCTGCAGCTCCGCATCCACCCTTCCCGGGACGCGGACCTCATGACGCCGGACAGGATCGAATCCGATCCGCCGCTGCCGATGCGCGACTATCTCGACCATTTCGGCAATCGGGTCACGCGGGTCGAGGTTCCGGCGGGGCTTGTCACATTCTCCGATCGCTTCGTCATCGAGGACTCGGGCCGGCCGGACGAGACGCCGCCCGATGTGGGCACGACGCCGATCGCCGGCCTGCCCGACGAAACACTGCTGTTCCTGGGTCCAAGCCGATATTGCGACAGCGACAAGCTCTCCGATTTCGCCTGGTCGCAGTTCGGAAGAAGCGCGGGCGGAACGCGCTGCATGCAGGCGATCTCGGATTTCGTGCACGCGAAAATCCGGTTCAACTACATGGACGCGAGCCCGACCCGCTGCGCCAGCAATTCCATGCGCGAAGGTGTTGGCGTCTGCCGTGATTTCGCCCATCTCGCCATCGCGCTCTGCCGCTGCATGAACATTCCCGCCCGCTACTGCACCGGCTATCTCGGCGACATCGGCGTTCCGCCCGATGTCAACCCGGGGGACTTCAGCGCCTGGGCGGAGGTCTTTCTCGACGGCCGCTGGTGGACGATGGACGCGCGCCACAACCATCCCCGCATCGGCCGCATCGTCATGGGCCGCGGCCGCGACGCCGCCGACGTCGCCATGTCGACCGCCTTCGGCGTCGCCAATCTGAAGCGGTTTGTCGTCGTGACGGACGAGAAGGTCGAAGGGCGCGGCTGAGGGCGGCTCCGATCGTCATTGGCCGGTCCCGGAATTCCCCAATTGACCAGATGACGCTCGAGCGGAGGCGGCGGCGATCGGCGCTGTGCTCAAGCGCGACTAATTGCGAATACTCCGATCGACAATACAACCCAACAGTTGCGCAAACAGTAAGGAGCGTTTGACACAAAAATCACAATCACCTCAAGTCGTCGAGTGATATCACACAAAGATGAAGGTCATAAATAATAGTTGTTTACAAAGTGTTCGAAATCGTACACAGTGTTCCAAGTTACGATTTCGGCGCGCGCTGCGGGATTGACTGGCGACTGCGCCCTTCTGCAAAAGTCGGCGCGCGAGTGATCGTGTCCTCCTTCTGCGTGCGCGGACGTTTTTTACTGCAATATCTGCGATACAAGAATTTTTGCAGGGGAGGTTGCTATGACGAGAGCTTGGTTCGGTTTGGCCGCGGCGTTGAGCCTGTGCGGCCTGGGACCCGCGGAGGCGGGCGCGATAAATCTGGGTGCGGCGTCGCCGTTCGCCGTCCTGGGCGCCAGCACGGTGACCAATACCGGCAATTCCGTGATCAATGGGGATCTCGGGGTCTCTCCGGGCACGGCCATCACAGGCTTCCCTCCAGGGATAGTCAACGGTGCGACGCACTCGGCTGACGCCGTCGCCCTGCAGGCTCAAACCGATGCTGCGACCGCGTATGGCTATATCGCGGGGCTGACGCCAACGCAGGATTTAACGGGTATCGAGCTCGGCGGGCTCACGCTGACTTCGGGGGTCTATTTCTTTTCATCGTCCGCTGACTTAACAGGGACGCTCACGCTCGAGGGCCCCGGTCCGTTCATCTTCCAGATCGGAAGCACGCTGACCACCGGGAGCGCCGACGGTTCGGCCGTCATCGCGACAGACTGCGGCTGCGACGTCTACTGGGATGTCGGTAGCTCCGCTACTCTGGGCACGTACACGGCGTTCGAGGGAACCATCCTCGCCGTCGCAAGCGTTACGGTGGACACGGGCGCAACCATCGAGTACGGCCGGGCGATTGCGCTGAACGGCGCGGTCACACTGGACGATAACATCATCACCGCCCAGACAATCTGCGTCCCCGAGCCCGCCACTTGGGCCATGATGCTGATCGGCTTCGCCGGCCTCGGCTTCGCGGGCGCTCGCCGTACGAAGCCGGGCGCGCTGTTTGGCGCCGCCTGACGGGCAGCGCCCGTACCGGACTTAAGACGCCGCCGAGAGGGCGGCGTTTTTTTGTGGGCGGGACGCGATGCGAGCCTTTGCGATGGCGACCGACGAGAAGGCTGCGGGGCATTGATTGCGCCGTGTGGGTGGTCCAAGCCGTCATCGCGAGCGCAAGCGAAGCGATCCAGGCGGCGAAGGCCGGCGCCCGCGACGCTGGATCGCCGCGTCGCTCCGCTCCTCGCGATGACGCCTGACTGAAATCGCGAAGGCTTTACGGCTGCGTCAGCCAACCCGCGATCCGCTCATAGACGTCGCGCCGGCTCAGCAGGTCGAGGTGCCCGGTTTCGCCGGCGACCCATTGCCGGCCGGCGGGGAACTTCAGCACCTTCGCGGGGTCCTTGTGATGGCCGAGCGCGCTCGCGACGGGCACGAGGCCGTCGCCCACGAGGCGGTCCTTGAGGCCGCCGATCGCCTTCGCGGTGGTGGCGGCGATGGCGTAGCAGGCGACGCCCTTGGGGAGGGGAACCGAGCGGCGCGAGTCGGGCTCGCGGGCGAAGCGGTCGCGGCCTTGCCAATCCTCGTCCACGAGATTCCCATAGCGCAGGTCGGTGACGCCGGCGCTGCGGATCTTGCCGAGCCGGCCGAAGGCGGCGACATAGGGCGCCTTGCCGAGCATGACGTCGACCCAATTGCCGATCCGCTCGAGCGGCGCGCCGTGGTGGGGCGTGCCGAGAAAGACGAGCGTCTTGAGCTTGCCGCGCCACGCATGCCCCGCCTCTTCGCCGTATCGGCAGGCGCTGCGCGCGACGAGGCCGCCCATGCTGTGGCCGATGACGACGAAATCCTCGATTCTCACGGGCCATGCGGCGACGAGCGCCTCGAGCGCCTCGGCGAAGGCGCGCCCGTTCGTCGAGATGTGGAGGCCCGAATTGTAGGAGAGATAGACCGGCGTGTAGCCGAGGTCGCGGGCGAGCGCCGCGCCGTGGTCGTGGTTCTGCCGCGTCCATTGCAGGTCGCTCACGCACAGCCCGTGCGCCAGCACGGCGAGCTTGCCCGTCGCCTCGGGAAAGGCGGCGGCGAGCGAGTCTCTGTCGAGCTTCAAGGGCCTGCCGTCGCGGCGAAAGCGCATCGTCAGCGCCAGCGGATTGCCGGTCGCGGCCAGGTGGTCGCCGACGACGCCGTTGAGCGCGGCGAGCGCCACCGCCCGCCCGCGCGACGCCGGCGCGTCGTCGGCGCCCGCGCCGAGCAGCGCCGTTGCGCCGCCAATGCCCTTGGCCGTGAGCCGGAACGCGCCGCGGACGCCGCGATAGACAAGCCGCGTGACCCCGCCGGTCACGGGTTGCGCGATCGGGGCCAATCCCGGCGTGTCGAGGATGGAATTGTGCATCTGCTCGACAAGCCCGGTCACGCCCTCCGCCGCATCCGCGGCGAGGCGGCCGAGGCCGAGCACGTCGGAGAGCGAGAGGGCGGCGGGCTTGGCGGACATGGGCGGCTCCTTCGAGTAGGGGGCGACGGGCTGCGCGGGATGAGTCTGATCCTGGGCGGGCGTTTGGGGACGCGGCCGGCGGCTCATAGCCCGAGGCCTGCGAGACCGGCCACAAGAGTGAGCGCGATCCAGCCGAAATGACGTCCCCGGGTCGCCCAGGCGTTCGCGAGCGCGCCGGATCCAAACGTGACAATGCTCATCGCGATAATCCAATCGCGGGCTGCGCTGGAACCCAGACTTGGCGCGGCAATGAGGAGAACCGCGAGGCTCATCCACGCGACCACGCCACATTGCCAGACGAGCCGGATGAGCCGTCGAAAATGCTCCGGTTCGATGCGGGCGCGCGAGAAGACTTTCGTCTCACCGAGGACCCCGTGAGCGATCGACACGGCGAGCCCCAGGATTCCGGCCAACTGGACGACGAGGTTGCGCATTGCGCCTCTCCAAACAGTCCTGTATGGAAACGGGTATCACCCCGATCGTCAAACGTCAATACAGCAGTGTATGGAAAATGCGCAGCAACCGACTGGGACCGACGGAATGGGTGAACGCGGGCCTCAAAGCCTTGGCGAGATTCGGATTCGCCGCGCTCAAGGCGGATACGCTGGCGGGTCGCCTCCGAGTTTCGCGCGGCAGCTTCTATTGGCACTTCGCGCATGTATCGTCATACCACGCCGCGATCTTAAGCCGCTGGCGCGAGATCGCTCTCGAAAACATCATCACGGAGATCGAAGGGGCTGCGGACGATCACCTGGAAACGCTTCTCACACGTGCGTTTTCCGCCGGCTCGCGCATGGAGCGCGCCGTACGCGCGTGGGCGACAATCGATCCGCAAGCGAAAGCAGCCGTCGAAGCCGTGGACGCGGAGCGCATACGCTATTTGCGAAAGCTGCTGGAAGACGCCGGCATTCCTTCCAAGGTCGCCGAAACGCGGGCTCGCATCATGAACTGGGCTTATCTCGGATTTGCGCTGTCGTCGACGCGTCTGGACCAGGAGTCCTTGAAGTCTGTCGTCACGGACCTGTCGCAACTCGCACGCTTGAAGCCTGAGCCGCTCTCCGAAGAAACCCGGCGGCCGCCCGCGGTCCGCCGGACTCGTCGCCGATCCGCCAAGCCCTGAAGAGCGTGGCGGGATGGTTATGACAAAAGGAGCGCGGCGATGACCTACTACGTAGGCGTACTCGACGGCGGCGGCGAAGTCTGGGGCGTTCGCATTCCCGACGTTCCCGGCTGCGTCGGCGGCGGCAAGACTCCGGAGGCGGCTATTGCCGACGCGGCTGACGCCCTGCGCGATGTTCTCGCCCGCAAGCGCGAAGGCGGTTTCGCCGCGCGACAGCCCTCGAGCCTGTCCGAAATCGTGGCGTCCGGGGAAATCGGCGAGGGCGAAAGTGCGGTAATGGTCCCGCTCCTGCTCGACGCCGGCCGACGGTGCGCGCCAACGTCAGCCTCGACGCGGCCCTGCTCGACGCGATTGACGCCGCCGCGAAGGAGCGCGGACTTAGCCGCTCGGCGTTCCTCGCCAGCGCCGCGCGCGAGAAGATCATGGCGGGGGCGTAGCGAACTCGTAGACGGCAGGTCCTCAGTCAGGGTTCGCGTATACCTTGCCTGAAGGGACTGCGTGGACCGGTCGTCAGCGAACAACAGAACCGGAGGTTGGCCGACGGGGTGCGCGTGGTCGAATACCACCCACGCATGGTGGTGTTGCGATATATTGGTCTCTGCCCCCTTGTTGAACCAATGAATTCGCCGGGTCAGGGCGACGACTGCGGCAAACGGACCGGCCGACATCAGGGCGGCTGCCCGCTTTCCGGCAACCCACTGGAACCGCACCAACAGCGCCAACTGCCCTTGCACGCTCTCGGTCAAGTGCAGCGCGTGACGCACAAAGTGAAGCATCGCGATGGAGGACTTCTCTTGGCCTGTGAGCGAGCCGGCGTCGCCATAGGGCGAATTCGTGACAATAGCCCGGCAGCCCTCGGGCACAGTCGTGCAGGATAGGAAGTCCACTCCAGACACGCCAAAGCCGTAGTCGGCAATATCGGTGGAGGTCACGTCGTAGCCGCGCCGTTGCATCACGGTCGTAATTGCGCCGCCGCCGCAACACGGTTCCCACACTCGCCCCCGAAACTGAACGTGACGAAGAAGCGCCTCAGTGACCCAGTCCGGAGTTGCGTAGAAGTCGCGGACCTCGCGATGGTAGCCGGAGATGTGGATGGGGCGGCCAGCTCGCGGCGCCCGAGCGGACTTGCCTATCTCCGGCTCGGCTGCCTCGCTATCGGCAAAAAGATCACTCACGTTTCGCGGTCCTTCCGGGTGAGAATCGGCTCACTGATTCTTACCGGTAAGGAATTGCTCAACAAAGCCATTCGATAGATGTCGCACAAGAATACGTCTCCGACCCGCGAGCCGTCGGCGAAAGGTCAGCGGTCAGATCGAGCGACGTGATAAGTCCGCTGATACGCACGAGGGCGCCGCCCCTACCCCCTTTTCCCGCGATCTTCGCAATTTCCCGCATGATTGTCGGCGTGCCGGCGAGCCGGTCGCCGAGCTCAAAGGCGCACCGCGAGGCGCTGAAACATGGACACTTCGGTCACGAGCCCCTATTTTCCTCCGCATGCCTGCGAAAAGCCCGCTCTACGACCACGATTTCTTCGCCTGGAGCCGCCAGCAGGCCGAACTGCTGCGGGCGGGGAAGCTCGCGCAGGCGGACATCGAGCATATCGCCGAGGAAATCGACAGCATGGGCAGGACGGAGAAGCGCGAGCTCATCAGCCGCTTGAGCGTCCTCCTGCTTCACCTTCTCAAGTGGCGCTATCAACCGGACAAGCGCGGCCCGAGTTGGGAGGCCAGCACCCGCGTCCAGCGCAACCGCATCGCCGACCATTTGGACGACAATCCGAGCCTGAGGCCGCTCCTGCCCCAGGCGCTTGCCGCGGCTTATCGCGACGCGGCGCTGGAGGCGGTCGCGGAGACGGGGCTGGCGGGGGCGACGTTCCCGAACGGCGTGTCCGTGGACGGTGGAGCAGGTGCTGGACGGGGGGTTCTGGCCAGGGTGAAAACTGATGTCTGAACCGCCCGGCAGTCCGGAAGTCCAGACTTTTATGGCGGCGTTCCAGAAGCTGCGGGTTCCGTGGACGACACGCACGAGCCTATTGTGGGCGAAGCGCCGGAAAGGAAGCGACTGGGGGACCTGTGCCTATCGGTTCGCTTCTGCGCTCGCCGTCATCGCGAGCCAATTGAAGCAATCCATCGACGCAGGGCGCGGCGGCGGCATGGATTGCTTCGTCGCTTCGCTCCTCGCAATGACGGAGCCACGCTCGCGATCGTCCCTACCCGTTCTTCCCCGCGATCTTCGCGATCTCGCGCATGATCTTCAGCGTCCCGTCGAGCCGGTCGGCGAGCTTCTCGAAATCGTCGGCGACGACGATGCGCATGTCGGGGCGGACGCGGGCGAGCGAGCCTTGCGAGGCGACCCACTTCACCAGCGCGGTCGGGTTGGCGAAGGAATTGTTGCGGAAGGCGAGCGTCACGCCCCTCGGGCCGGCGTCGAGCTTTTCGACATTCGCCTTGCGGCAGAGCGCCTTGATGACGACGAGCTTCATCAGCAGGCCGACTTCCGGCGGCGGCGGGCCGAAGCGGTCGACGATCTCGGCCCCCATGGCGTCGATCTCGGCCTCGTCCTCGAGCGCCGAGAGGCGGCGGTAGAGGGCGAGCCGCGTCGGCAGGTCGGGGATGTAGCTTTCGGGAATCGTCACCGGCGCGCCGAGCTGGATCGTCGGCGACCACAGGTCCTCGGCCGGCGCGTCCTCGCCCGACTTGATGCGCTCGACCGCCTCGCGCACCATCTGCTGGTAGAGTTCGTAGCCGACCTCCTTGATGTGGCCGGACTGCTCTTCGCCGAGCAGGTTGCCGGCGCCGCGCATGTCGAGGTCGTGGCTCGCGAGCTGGAAGCCGGCGCCGAGCGTGTCGAGCGACTGCAGCACCATGAGCCGCTTCTCCGCCTGCGGCGTGATCTTGGCCTTCGGCGGCGTGGTGAAGATCGCGTAGGCGCGCAGCTTCGCCCGGCCGACGCGGCCGCGAAGCTGATAGAGCTGGCCGAGGCCGAAGATGTCGGCGCGATGCACGATCAGCGTGTTGGCGCGCGGAATGTCGAGGCCGGACTCGACGATCGCGGTCGAAAGCAGGATGTCGTACTTGCCGTCGTAGAAGGCGCCGATCTTGTCCTCGAGCTCGCGCGCCGCCATCTGCCCGTGCGCCACGACGAATTTGCACTCGGGCGCGTTCTTGCGAAGGAACGCCGCGGCCTCGTCGAGGTCCTCGATGCGCGGGCAGACATAGAACGACTGTCCGCCGCGATAGCGCTCGCGCAAGAGCGCCTCGCGCACGATCAGCGCGTCGAAGGGCGAAACGAAGGTGCGCACCGCGAGCCGGTCGACGGGGGGCGTCGCGATGATCGAGAGGTCGCGCACGCCCGTCATCGCGAGCTGCAGCGTGCGCGGAATGGGCGTCGCTGAGAGCGTCAGGATGTGGACTTCGGCGCGCAGCTCCTTCAGCCGCTCCTTGTGGGCGACGCCGAAATGCTGCTCCTCGTCGACGACGACGAGGCCGAGGTCCTTGAACTCGACGGCCTTGCCGAGCACCGCGTGGGTGCCGATAACGATATCGACGCCGCCTTCGGCGAGCGCCTTCTTCGTCTCGCGGCTCTCGGCCGCGCCGACCATGCGCGACAATTGCCCGATGCGCACCGGCAACCCCGCGAAACGGTCGCGGAAGTTTTTCGTGTGCTGGCGCGCCAGCAGCGTCGTCGGCACGACGATCGCGGTCTGCTTGCCGTTGATCGCCGCGGCGAAGGCGGCGCGCAGCGCCACCTCCGTCTTGCCGAAGCCGACGTCGCCGCAGACGAGCCGGTCCATTGGCCGGCCTGCGGCGAGGTCGTCGAGCGTCGCCTGAATGGCGTTGGCCTGGTCCTGCGTTTCATCGTAAGGAAAGCGGGCGCAGAATTCGTCGTAGAGCCCTTCCGGCGCGGTGAGGCGCGGAGCGGGCCGGGTCATGCGCTGGGCGGCGACGCGGATGAGCTCGCCCGCCATTTCGCGCACGCGCTTCTTCAGGCGCGCCTTGCGCGACTGCCAGCCGGCGCCGCCGAGCCTGTCGAGCTCGCCCGTCTCCGACCCGTAGCGCGACAGGAGCTCGAGGTTCTCGACCGGCAGGAACAGCCGGTCGCCGCCGGCATAGTGAATCTCGAGGCAATCGTGCGGCGCGCCGGCCGCCTCGATGGTCTTGCAAGCCGACGAAGCGTCCGACGCCGTGGTCGATGTGGACGACGAGATCGCCGGCGGTCAGCGCGCTCGCTTCCGCCAGCACGTCCTGGGCGCGGCGCCTGCGCTTCGACTGGCGGATCAGCCGGTCGCCGAGAATGTCCTGCTCGCCGACGATGGCGAAGTCCGGCGCCTCGAACCCCTGTTCGAGCGCGATCACCGCGAGCGGCAGCGCGCCGGGACGGGCAGTCCTGGCCTGATGGTAGGACGAGACGAGCTCGAGCGATTTGAGCCCGTGCTCGGCCAGCACATGGCTCAGCCGCTCGCGCGAGCCGTCGCTCCAGCCAGCGACGATCGGGCTTAGGCCCCGTTCGCGCAGCGACCTGATATGGGCGACCGCGGCGTCGAACACATTGGCGTTCTCGTTCTGCCGCTCGGGGGCGAAATTGCGCCCGACGCGCCCGCCGCAATCGACGATATTGGCTGCGCCCGGATTCGCCTCGAAGGGCGAGAGGCGCGCGAGCGGCGCGGCGGCCAGGCGCTCCTTCCACTCGTCTTCGGCCAGGTAGAGGCGCGCGTAAGGCAACGGCTTGTAGTCGGACCTTGCCGGGTCCTGCGCATAGGCCGCGCGGCGGGCGGCGTAGGCGTCGGCGATCTGCGCGATCCGCTGGCCCGCCGCCTCCTCGGCCCGCGCGTCGAGCACGAAGGGCGCGTCGCCGACATAGTCGAACAGCGTGTCGAGCTTGTCGTAGAGGAGCGGCAGCCAGTGTTCGAGGCCGATGGCGCGGCGTCCCTCGCTGACAGCGGCGTAAAGATCGTCGGCGGGGGTCGGGGCGCCGAATTCAAGCGCATAGGCCTGACGGAAGCGGCGGATCGAGTTGGTCGTGAGCCGCGCCTCGCTCATCGGCACGAGGTCGAGCGAGCGCAGCTGTCCGACGCTGCGCTGCGTCTCGGGGTCGAAGGCGCGGATCGATTCCAGCGTATCGCCGAAAAAATCGAGCCGGATCGGCGCCGCGGCCCCGGGCGGATAGAGATCGAGAATGCCGCCGCGCGTCGCATAATCGCCGACGTCGCGCACCGTGCTCGCGCGGCCGTAGCCGTTCGACTTCGAGCCAGAGCGCCATATCGTCCATGCGCACGCTGTTGCCCGGCGCGGCCGAAAAGGCGGCGGAAGCAACGTAGCTCAGCGGCGGAACGCGCTGCGTCAGCGCGCTGACGGAGCCGACCAGAATGCGCGGCCGCTCGACCGCGCCGCGGCTGCGCGCCAGCCGGGCGAGCGCCGTCATGCGCTCGGCCGAAACCGCCGCGTTCGGCGACACCCGGTCGTAGGGCTGGCAGTCCCATGACGGCAGGTAGAGCGCCTCGATCTCGGGCGCGGCGAAGCCGAGCGCATCGATGAAGGCCTGCGCCCGCACGCTGTCGCGGGCGACGAAGACGAGCGTGACCGCGCGCGATTCGCCCGCCGCCGCGAGGGCGCGCGTGAGATCGGCGACGACGAACGAATCGTAGCCTTCCGGCGCGCGGGCGAGCGTAACGGCGCCGCCCTGGCCGAGGCGCCGGACGATGGGGTCGACGAAATTCATCGGGCGCCTTCGGCCCGCGCGAGCGCCTCGCGCGGCGCGCTGCAGAGACGGGCGAAAAGGGACGTGTCGTGGTGGGGAGGAACCGCCTCGGAGCCGGTGATCCAGGCGAGGATCTGCGGGTCGGGGATTTCGAGCAGGCGCTTCGAATTCGTCGAGCTCGGCCTCGCTCATCGCGGGCAGATTGGCGTCGGCGAACTGGCCCATCACGAGGTCCATTTCACGCAGGCCCCGACGCCAGGCGCGGAACAGAATCCGCCGCCGGCGCTCATCGAGAGCGGCGCTGGTGAGAGTGGAGCCGGACATGGGAGCCTTTTTCGAATCGTGAATTCCCGTAAGGCCCAAACCCGCCATGGCCGCGCTTGATCCGGGTCATCCACGCGATTGCGCTTAGCAGGCCAGCGAAGGAAAGTCGGGACGCGGATGGCCGGGCCAAGCCCGGCCACGACGGCTTTGGGCTTCGGATTGCGGGCTTATAGCGGGCGCGCGAGCGAATGTCAGCGCTTCGTCATCCGGTCGAGCGCCGGACCGGTTTCGACGGCATGACCACTTCGGCGAGACCCAGCCAACGCGCCATCGCAGCAAGCTCCTGTTCGATCGCGTCCATAGCGTCGTGGCGAGCGTGCGGCTCGAGATGGACGGCATGGACAAGAAGCCGCCCGGCCTGACGGTCGGCCTTCAGGTCGAGGCGGGCCGCGAGCCGGTCGCCAAGCAGGAAAGGCAGGACGTAGTAGCCGTGCCGCCGCTTCTCCGCCGGCGTGTAGATCTCGATCCTGTAGTGGAAGTCGAACAGCCGCAGCGTGCGCGAGCGCTCCCAGACGAGCGGATCGAAGGGCGCCAGAAGTGACCGCGCATCGATGCGGCGCGGCCGGCGGGCGTCGCGGTGCAGATAGGCGAGCCGAGCCCAGCCGGGAACCTCGACCGGCGCGAGCGCGGCCGCCTCGACCAGGGACTCGATCGCCGGTCGTGCGTCGTCCGGGCTGAGACGGAAGTAGTCGCGCAGCTCCGCCTCCGTGGCGACGCCGAGCGCGCGCGCGGCGCGCTCTATCAGCGCGCGCTGCGCCTCGTTCTCGTTCGGAGTCGGCAAGGCGCGGATCTCGGCCGGAATGACGCGCTCCGTAAGGTCATAGACACGCTCGAAACTGCCGCGCCGGGTCGCCGTCGTGATATGGCCCGCCCAGAATAACCATTCGAGCGCCTGCTTGGCGTCGCTCCATTCCCACCAGCCCGATCGGCCGCGCTTCTCCTCGAGATCGGAGGCGGCGCTGGGGCCTTCGGCGCGGATACGTTCCAGCAGAGCTTCCGCCTCGGCCCTCCGCTCGCGCGCGAAGACCCGCAGACCCTTCCAGCCGGCCTCGCCCCGGTCCGCGCGCGCCATCCGCCAGCGCAGCAGGGGATGCAGCGCCAGGGGCAGGAGCGACGCCTCATGCGCCCAGTATTCGAAGAGTCGCCGCTGCTTCCGACCTCCCCACGCGGCCGTGTCGATCAGCGATCGGTCATAGGGTCCAAGCCGCGAGAAGGCCGGCAGATAGTGGGCGCGGACCAAAACGTTGACACTGTCGATCTGGTGAAGGGAGAGCCGGTCGATGGTCCTCAGCCATCGCGCGGCAGTGACCTTTTCCGGGCGCGTGCCCGCCGAAGCCCTGGGCCGCAAGGGCGATCCGCCGCGCCTCGGCGGGCGAGAGCTTTTCCACTTTCATCGGGCTCTTGCGGTCCTTCGCCCCATCAATGGCCCGATCTCGACCAGGACCGCGCCGCCAAGGATGAGGAGGCAGCCCAGCGCCCCGACGGCCGTCAGGCGTTCGCCGAGCATCACCGCGCCGGCGAGCGCGGCGAAGACGCTTTCGAGCGAGAGGATCAGCGCCGCCTCTGCGGGCGGGCGTGTGCGCCTGTGCGAAAATCTGGATCGTGTAGGCGAGCGCGCCGGAAATGATGCCCGGAGAAGAGGATCGTCGACGCAGTCGCGGCGAGCGCGCCCGGCTGGCACCGTCTCGAACATCAAAGAGCAGAAGCGCGGCGAGACCGGCGCAGACCGCATATTGCACGAAGGCGAGCAGGAGCGGCCGGCCGGAGCGGGCGAGGAAAACGGGAGTCAGCGCGATGCCGGTCGCCCAGGCGAAGTCGGCGGCGAGGACCAGCGCGTCGCCGATATTGGGCGCGGCGAGAGCGGCGCCGGAGGCGAGCAGCCAGGCGCCGATGAGTGACACGGAGGCCGCCGCGAGGACAATCGCGCGCGGCCGTGCGCCCGACAGCGCCCACACGACGAAGGGCGTCAGCACGACATAGCAGGCCGTGAGGAAGCCGGCGTTGGTGGCGCTCGTCGTCTCGATGCCCGCCTGTTGCAGACTCGTGCCGAGGAAGAGCGTGAGGCCGATGGCAAGCGCGAGCCGCCATTCGTCGCGGCCGGGCGCATGGGGCTTGCGGCGGAACTCCCACAGCGCGAAGGGCGCGAGCGCGACGGCCGAAACGGCGAAGCGAGCGGCGACGAAGGCGAGCGCCGGCATCGTCGCCGCGGCGTATTTCTGCGCGACGAACGTGACGCCCCACAGGAGGGCGGTGGTGAGCAGCAGGCCATCCGCGCCGAGGCGGCTCATGCCGCCCGGACCGGCGGGCAGCTGCATGCGTCAGACCTGCTCGATCTCGACCAGCGTGCCGACGAAGTCCTTCGGATGCAGGAAGAGCACCGGCTTGCCGTGCGCGCCGATCTTCGGCTCGCCGTCGCCGAGCACCCGCGCGCCCGCGGCCTTCAGCCTGTCGCGCGCCGCGATGATGTCCTCGACCTCGTAGCAGAGGTGATGCATGCCCCCGTCCGGATTGCGCTCAAGGAACTTGGCGATCGGCGAGTTCGGCCCAAGCGGATGCAGGAGCTCGATCTTGGTGTTCGGGCAGTTCGACGAACACGACGGTCACGCCGTGATCCGGCTCATCGGCTGGCGCCGAGACGCGCGCGCCGAGCGTCTCGCGGTAGGTCCTGGCCGCCTTCTCGAGGTCGGGAACGGCGATGGCGACGTGGTTCAGTCTTCCGATCATGCTTGCTCCTGAAGCGGCCCAACGGCGGGCGGCCGCTCAAACTTCGACGATCAGCACATGCACCTGCGGCTTCTTGCCCCAGACGCCGTTGACGGCGTTGCGCACGCCGCGCTCGATTGCGCTCGACAGGAAATCCGGGTCGCGGCGCTTGCCGGCCGCGAGGCCTTCAAAGGTCTCGAAGATCGACGCGTCGATGATCCCGTCCAGCGCCGCGCCGTCGCGCGTGCGCTCCGGCAGTCCGGCGATCATCACGTCCGGATCGCCCGCCATCTCGCCTTTCGGCGTCAGCGCGACGGCGATCGAGACGACGCCGGCGAAGGCGAGCCGACGTCGTTGCGCGACGCAATCCTGGTCCACCGGCAGCAGGATCTCGCCGTCCTTCAGCCGTCGTCCGCGGCCGATCGCGCCGATCGCTGGCCGCTTCGCCCGGCGCAAAGCGCACGAGATCGCCATTGAAGGCGCGCAGGACCTGCGGCACGCCCTGCGCCTTGGCGAAGGCGACGTGCTCGCTCAGATGCAGCGGCTCGCCGTGCGCCGGCACGGCGATCCGCGGCCTGAGCCAGGCGTACATTTTGGCAAGCTCCGCCCGGCGCGGATGGCCTGAGACGTGCACCAGCGCATTGCGGTCGGTGATGACTTCGACGCCGGCCGACACGAAGGCGTTGACGAGCTTGCCGACCGCCTTCTCGTTGCCGGGAATGGTGCGCGAGGAGAAGATGACGGTGTCGCCCGGACTCAGCTCCGCGGTCGGATGCTCGTCCTCCGACATGCGCGCGAGCGCCGCCCGCGGTTCGCCCTGGCTGCCGGTGGCGAGCGCCAGGATCTTGTCGCGCGGCAGGCGCTCGAACGCGTCCATGCCGAGGAATTGCGGAACGCCGTCGAGCATGCCGCACTCGCGCGCGACCGCGACGACGCGCTCCATCGCGCGCCCGAGAATGCAGACCTGACGCCCGGCCGCAAACCCGGCCTCGGCTGCGGACTTCAGGCGGGCGACATTCGAGGCGAATGTCGTGACGACCACCCTGCCCCTCGCCTTGGCGACGAGAGCGGCGAGCGTTGCGGCGACATCGCGCTCCGAGGGGCTCTCGCCCTCGCGCAGCACGTTGGTCGAATTGCAGACGAGCCCCAGCACGCCCTCGTCGCCGAGCGCCTTGAGGCGCGCCTCGTCGGTCGGGCTTCCGACCACCGGCGTCAGATCGATCTTCCAGTCGCCGCTGTGGACGACGAGGCCGACCGGGGTCCGGATGGCCAGCGCCGAGCTTTCCGGGATCGAATGGGCGACCGCGACGAACTCGACGTCGAATGGGGCGATCATGAAGCGCTCGCCGAGCCGCACGATCCGGATCGGGATCTTGGGCGCGCCGGGCTCGCCGAGCCGGCGCGCCTCGGCAAGGCCTGCGGCGAAGGGCGACATGTAGACCGTGACGCCGAGCGTCGGCCAAAGCTCGGCCAGCGCGCCGATATGGTCTTCGTGCGCGTGGGTGATGACGATGCCGACAAGGTCCTTCTTCACCTTCTCGATGAAGCCGACGTCGGGCATGATGAGATCGACGCCGGGCAGGTCGTCGCCGGCAAAGGCGACGCCGAGATCGACCATCAGCCATTTGCGCGCCTTCGCCGGACCGTAGCCGTAGAGCGCGCAGTTCATACCGATTTCGCCGAGGCCGCCGAGCGCCGCGAACACGAATTCGCTGTTGTCCGTCATTCAGCTTCGGCCTTCCCGCGCGCGCGAAACGGATGCGCCCGCCGCGGGCGAGTCATCCGATGCAGGCAATATCCAGAGGTCCGCGGTCTCGACCGCCTCGATCCCGCCCTCCCCGCGAAACAGCAAACGGCCGTCACCGTCAAGCCCTTCGAAGATCCCCTCACGCCGGCCGCCGGCGTTGTCGATGCGGATTCTCTCGCCGATCGCCCCCGCATGGTCGAGCCAGACCGATCGGATAGCCTCGAATCCCGCTCCTTCCTCCCATTGCGCCAGGGCCTGGTCGAACCGGGTCGCAAGGCGCTCGAACAGCGCCCGCCTGTCCACCAAGCGGCCCAGCGCATCCGTCACTTTGGCGGTCGGATAGCCGGCGCTCTCCGGCGCGCTGTGGCAATTGACGCCGATCCCGACGACACAGGCGAGTCGCTTCGGCGCGAGCGAGACGCCCTCGACCAGAAGCCCGGCGCATTTCGCGCCATCGAGGACGAGATCGTTCGGCCATTTAAGCCTGACGCCGACCGCGCCGACGTCTTCAACCGCGCGAGCGAGCGCGACGCCGGCGACAAAGCCAAGCTCAGCCGCGATCGACGCCGGACATGGGTCGATCAGCAAGGCGCTGGCATAGAGATTACCCCTGGGCGAGACCCACCTCCGCCCACGCCGGCCCCGTCCGGCGCTCTGTTCTTCAGCGACGACCCAAAGACGCCCCGGATCGCCGCTGAGCGCCCGGCGGCGCGCCTCCTCGCTGGTCGAGTCGAGGCTGTCGAAATGAGCGACGCGCCAGGGAGAGGGCGCGCTGAAGGGCCTTCCGCCCGCGTTCAAAACAGGGATTGCGCCGCGGCCATCGCAGCGTTGGTGAGCGGCGACGGCGCGAACACGAACACAATGATCAAGATCGCCGAGATCGCCAGCACGCTGCGCGCGACGACTCCCGGGCGATCGAACGCCTTTGCCGGCTCGTCGAAATACATCAGCTTGACGATACGCAGATAGTAATACGCGCCGACCGCGCTCGCGAGCACGCCGATGACGGCCAAGCCATAGAGATCGGCCTTGATGGCGGCCGCAAACACGTAGAACTTGGCGAAAAAGCCGGCCAGAGGCGGAATTCCGGCGAGCGAAAACATCATCGTCGCGAGAAAGAAGGCCATCGTCGAGTCGGTCCGCGCGAGCCCCGCGAGATCGCTAATCGTCTCGACCGCCTTGCCGCCGCGGCGCATCGAGAGAATGGCGGCGAAAGTTCCGAGCGTCATCACGACATAGATCGACATGTAGAGGATGACGCTCTGCGCACCCTCAACCGTGCCGGCCGCCAGGCCGACCAACGCGAAGCCCATGTGGCCGATCGACGAATAGGCCATCAGGCGCTTGATGTTGGTTTGGCCGATCGCGGCGAAGGCTCCGAGCGCCATCGAGGCGATCGAGACGAAGGTCAGGATCTGGCGCCAGTCGCTGGTGATTCCGGGAAAGGCGGTGAACGCGACACGCACCAGGATCGCCATTGCGGCGATCTTCGGGGCGGAGGCGAAGAAGGTCGTCACCGGCGTGGGCGCGCCTTCGTACACGTCGGGCGTCCACATATGGAACGGCACGGCCGAGATCTTGAACGCAAGTCCCGCCAGCACGAACACGAGGCCGAACAGCACGCCGATCTTGCTGTGGTCGTGCACCGCCGCGGCGACATCGCTGAAGGCGACGGATCCGGAGTAGCCGTAGATCAGTGAGGCCCCGTAGAGCAGCATGCCGGACGACAGCGCCCCGAGCACGAAATATTTCAGGCCCGCCTCGGTGGCGCGCAGATCGTTGCGGCGGTAGGCGGCGATGACATAGAGCGCAAGGCTCATCAGCTCGAGGCCGAGATAGAGCGCGATGAAGTCGTTGGCCGAGATCAGCATCAGCATGCCGAGCGTCGACAAGAGGATGAGGACCGGAAATTCGAACCCGGCGATCCGCTCCGAGCGCATGAATTCGAGCGACAGAAGCAGCGTCACGAGCGAGCCGATCAGCGCAAGCGCGCTCATGAAGCGCGTGAACGCATCGTCGGCGAACGAGCCGTAGAAGGTGACGCCCATCGGTCGGTTCTTGGCGACGAGAAGAATGAACACGATCCCGAGCAGCGCCACCGAAATCTCGGTGACCAGGTTGTAGGCCCGCTCGCCGCGCAGCGCTCCATAGAGCACGAGAGCCAGCGTGCCGACGGCCAGGACCGCTTCGGGCAGGAACACCGGGAGAGAAAGCGCCGTCTCGTGCATGGATCACTCGTTCTCGAATTTCGTGAGGCGCGCGCGCTTCATCACAGGCCCGCGGTCTTGGTTGCGGCGACGGCATGCTCGAAGCCCCTGAGCAGCGAGTCGATCGAGGCCGCGCTCGCGTCGATGATCGGCTGCGGGTGCACTCCGTAGTAGACGACGAGGAGCCCGAGCGGCAACAGCGTGGCGATCTCGCGCGGCGCGAGATCGACGATGGTCCGCAGGTTTGCTTTCTCGATCACGCCGAAAATGACGCGGCGGTAGAGATAGAGGGCGTAGGCCGCCGAGAGGATGACGCCGAAGCTCGCGAAGAACGCGACCAGATTGTTGGCCTGGAACGTCCCGATCAGTGTCAGAAACTCGCCGACGAAGCCCGAGGTGCCCGGCAGGCCCACATTGGCGAGCGTGAACAGCATGAAGGCGACGGCATAGAGCGGCATGCGCTGCACCAGGCCGCCGTAGTCGGCGATCGTGAGGCTGTGCGTTCGGTCATAGACGACGCCGACGCAAAGAAAGAGGGCGCCCGAAACCAGACCGTGGCTCACCATCTGATAGACGGCGCCCTGAACGCCCTGGGTGTTGGCGGCGAATATGCCCATTGTCACGAAGCCCATATGGGCGACCGACGAATAGGCGATCAGCTTCTTCATGTTCTCCTGGGCCAGCGCGACGAGCGAGGTGTAGATGATCGCGATCACCGAGAGCGCGTAGACGAGCGGGGTGAAATAAACGGAAGCGTCGGGGAACATCGGCAGCGAGAACCGGATGAAGCCGTAGCCGCCCATCTTGAGCAGGATGGCCGCCAGGATGACCGAGCCGGCGGTCGGCGCTTCGACGTGAGCGTCGGGCAGCCAGGTATGCACCGGCCACATCGGCATCTTGACCGCGAAAGAGGCGAAGAAGGCAAGCCAGAGCCATGTCTGCATCTTGGGCGCAAACGCCGTTTTCAAGAGGACTGTGATGTCGGTGGTGCCTGCCGTCCAGTACATCGCCATGATCGCGAGCAGCATCAGGAGCGAGCCGGTCAGGGTGTAGAGGAAGAACTTGAACGCGGCGTAGACCCGGTTCTTGTGGCCCCAGACGCCGATGATGAGGAACATCGGGATCAGGCCGCCTTCGAAGAAGAGGTAGAAGAGAACCAGATCGAGCGCCACGAAGACGCCGATCATCAGCGTCTCGAGCACCAGGAAGCAGATCATGTAGGACTTCACCCGACTCTGAATCGAAGTCCAGGAGGCCACGATGCAGATCGGCATGAGGAAGGTTGTCAGGAGGACGAAGGGCATCGAGATGCCGTCGACGCCGAGCTTGTAGAGAATGACGTGCGAGAACCAGTCACGCTCTTCGAGGAGCTGGAAGCCCGGCTCGGCAGGATTGAAGCGTCCCCAGGCGACGAGGCTCAAAATGAACGTGATGAGGGTCGCGAACAGAGCGATCCAGCGTGCGTTGCGCTTCGTCGCCTCCGTCTCGCCCGGCAGAAGGAGGATGAATAGCGCGCCGATCAGCGGCAGCAGCAGGAGGCCCGAGAGGATCCAGGAACCGGACATCAGCGGGCCCCTCCGAACAGAAACCAGGTCGCGAGCGCCGCCACGCCGAGCAGCATCGCGAACGCATATTGGTAGACGTAGCCCGACTGCAGCCTGACCGCGCCGCGCGTCACGTCGAGGACCCGGGCCGAGATCCCGTCCGGGCCCAGGCCGTCGATGATGGCGCCGTCGCCGCCCTTCCAGAAGAGCCGGCCGATCGCGAAGGCCGGCCGTACGAAGATCGCGTCGTAGAGCTCGTCGAAGTACCACTTGTTGAGCAGGAAGCGGTAGAGCGGCGGGAAGAGGTCGGCGAGCCGCTTCGGCGCCGTCCGGTCGACAATGATACATGTAGTAGGCGACCAGCAGCCCGCCGAGCATCATCAGCGTCGGCGACAGCGAGACCAGCGCCGGAACGTGCTCCATCTCCTCGAGAATGTGATTCGCCGGGCCGATGAACAGCGCATTGCGCCAGAAGTCCTCGAAGCCGCCGCCAATGAACCAATGCCGAAAGGCGACGCCAGCGAAAGCCGCGCCAAGCGCCAGCCCCGCGAGCGGGACCAGCATCACCGGCGGCGATTCGTGCGCCGGGTGCGCCTCGTGATCGCCGTGGTCGTCATGCCCATGGTCGTATGCGCATGGTCATTGTGGGCCTCCGCAGGCAGAGAACCCTCCCAGTCGCCGCGATGGCCGAAGAAAGTCATGAACACGAGGCGCCAGGAATAGAACGAGGTGAAGGCGGCCGCGATCACCACGCACCAGAACGCATAGTTTGCGCCATAACGGTGTGACGCGAAGGCGGCCTCGATGATGGGGTCCTTCGACACGTAGCCGGCGAAGCCGATCGAGGTGAAGGGGATGCCGACGCCGGTCAGGGCCAGCGTGCCGATCGTCATCATCCAGAAGGTGAAGGGGATCTCGGTCCTCAAGCCGCCCATCCGGCGCATGTCCTGTTCATGATGCATCGCATGGATGACGGAGCCCGCGCCGAGGAACAGGAGCGCCTTGAAGAAGGCGTGGGTGAAGAGATGGAACATGCCGAGGCCGTAGCCGCCGACGCCAAGGCCGACGAACATGTAGCCGAGCTGCGAGCAGGTCGAATAGGCGATGACACGCTTGATGTCGTTCTGAACGAGGCCGACGGTGGCGGCAAAGAAGGCGGTCGTGGCGCCGACGATGAGAACGACGCTTAGCGCCGTCGACGACATTTCGAACAGCGGCGAGAGGCGCGCCACCATGAAGACGCCCGCCGTCACCATGGTCGCGGCATGGATGAGCGCCGAGACCGGCGTCGGGCCCTCCATGGCGTCAGGAAGCCAGGTATGGAGCAGAAACTGGGCCGACTTGCCCATCGCGCCCATGAAGAGGAGCAGGCACGCGAGCGTCGCGGCGTCCCAGTCGAAACCGATGAAATGCACGGTCTTGCCGGCGAGGCCCGGCGCGGCGGCGAACACCTGGTCGAAGGTCACCGAACCGGTCAGCTGGAAGGTGAGAAAGATGCCTAGCGCAAAGCCGAAGTCGCCGACGCGATTGACCACGAAGGCCTTGATGGCGGCGGCGTTGGCCGAGGGGCGCTCATACCAGAAGCCGATCAGCAGGTAGGACATCAGGCCGACGCCCTCCCAGCCGAAGAAGAGCTGGACGAGATTGTCCGACGTCACCAGCATCAGCATGGCGAAGGTGAACAGCGAGAGATAGGCGAAGAACCGCGGCCGCGACGGGTCCTCCTCCATGTAGCCGATCGAATAGACATGCACGAGAAACGACACGGTCGTCACGACGACGAGCATCACCGCGGTCAGCGTGTCGATTCGCAGCGCCCAGGCGACGGAGAGCTTGCCCGAGGTGAACCAGTTTGCGATCGGCACATGTGCGTCCGCTCCGCCTGCGACCTGAAAGAACGCGAACCAGGCGAGAAGGAAACAGACGCCGAGAAAACCGGTCGTGACATATTCGGCGCCGCGCGCGCCGATCTGCCGGCCGAAAATTCCGGCGATCAGGAAACCGAAGAGCGGCAGAAAGACGATCAGATCGTACATGAGGTTCGTCTCAGCCCTTCAGCGCGTTGATGTCTTCGACCGCGATCGACCCGCGATTGCGATAGTAGGCCACCAGGATTGCGAGGCCGATCGCCGCCTCCGCGGCGGCGACCGTCAGTATGAACAGCGCGAACGCCTGGCCGGTCAGGTCGCCCCTGAAGGTCGAGAAGGCGATGAGATTGATGTTGACCGAGAGCAGAATCAGTTCGACCGACATCAGGATGATGATGATGTTCTTGTGGTTGAGAATGATGCCGGCGATTCCGATCGTGAACACGATGGCCGAGAGCGTCAGGTAAGCGGAGAGATCCATCCAGGTTATCCTTCAGACGCCGGCTCGCGAGGGGACCTTACGCACTTCGACCGCGGTCTCGGGGCTGCGGGCGACCTGAGCGCCAACGTCCTGGCGCTTGACGCCAGTCTTGTGCTGCAACGTGAGGACGATCGCGCCGATCATCGCGGTGAGCAGGATCATTCCCGCCGCCTGAAAGAAGTAGAAGTAGCGGGTGTAGAGCACCTCGCCGAGCGCGGCGGTGTTCGAGAGCGTGCCGGAGGGCGTGGCGGGATCGGCGACGTTCGGCGAAACGGCCCAGCCCGAAACGACATAGACCAGCTGCGCGCCGACGCAGAAGGCGATCAGGAACCCCTGAGGCAGATAGTCGACGAAACCCTGTTTCATGCGGGCGAAGTCGACGTCGAGCAGCATCACGATGAACAGGAACAGCACCGCGACCGCGCCGACATAGACGACGACGAGAATCATCGCGAGAAACTCGGCGCCGAGGAGCAGAAAGAGCCCGGCCGCGTTGACGAAGGCCAGAATAAGGAACAGCACGGAGTGGACCGGGTTCCTGGCCACGATGACGCCGAGCGCCGATCCCACGAGGATCGTCGAGAAAATCCAGAAGAATACCGCCTCGGCGTGCATCGTCAGCCTCTTGAAAATCCTGTCGCCCCAATACCGAGGCCAATCCCTTCGCCCGCCCGCGCGAGGAGGGCCTACCGATACGGTGCGTCCATCGCGATGTTGCGCGCCAGCTCCCGCTCCCAGCGCGCGCCGTTCCCGAGCAGCCGGTCCTTGTCGTAGAACAGCTCCTCGCGCGTCTCGGTCGCAAATTCGAAATTCGGCCCCTCGACGATGGCGTCGACCGGGCAGGCTTCCTGACACATGCCGCAGTAGATGCACTTCGTCATGTCGATGTCATAGCGGGTGGTCCGTCTTGTCCCGTCGTTTCGGCGCGGCCCCGCTTCGATGGTGATCGCCTGGGCCGGGCAGATCGCCTCGCAGAGCTTGCAGGCGATGCAGCGCTCTTCGCCGTTCGGATAGCGCCTCAGCGCGTGCTCGCCGCGAAAGCGGGGCGAGAGTGGCGACTTTTCGTTCGGATAATTGAGCGTCGCCTTCGGCTTGAACATGTAGCGGATGGACAGGGCGAACGCCGCGATGAACTCGGTCAGGAACAGCGAGCGGGCGGACTGCGCCAGTCTGAGAGCCATGTGCCGTCTCTCCTTCAACCGGAACCGGCCGCGCCGAGGCCGGTGAACTCCAGCACCGCGGCCACGAGCACTACCATGAACAGCGAAATCGGCAGAAATACTTTCCAGCCGAGCCGCATCAGCTGGTCGTAGCGATAGCGCGGCACGAAGGCCTTCACCATCGAAAAGCAGAACACCACCGACCAGGCCTTGATCAGGAACCAGATCACGCCGGGAACCCAGGTGAACGGCGGGAACGGCAGGGGCGACAGCCAGCCGCCGAGGAAGAGCACCGCCGTCATCGCGGACATCGTCAGACACCGCAACCAGCTCGGTGAGGAATTGAAGCAGGAACATCGACGCGGAATATTCGACCGCGTAGCCGGCCACGAGCTCGGATTCGGCTTCGGTCAGGTCGAACGGCGGCCGGTTCGTCTCGGCGAGCGCCGAGACGAAGAAGATGATGAACATCGGGAACAGGGGAAGCCAGTACCAGCCGAGGAAGCCGAACCGCGTGTCCTGCGCATGCACGATGTCAGAGAGGTTCAAGGAGCCCGCGCACATGAGAACGGTGACGATGACGAAACCTATCGACACCTCGTAGGACACCATCTGCGCCGCCGAGCGGAGGGCGGAGAGCAGCGGATACTTCGAATTCGACGCCCAGCCGGCCATGATGATGCCGTAGACGCCGAGCGAGGAGACGGCGAAAAGGTAGAGAATGCCGACGTTGATGTCGCTGACCACCCAGCCGTCTGCGACTGGTATGACGGCCCAGGCGGCCAAGCGAGGCACGACCGACACCAGCGGCGCTAGCACGAAGACGCCCTTGTTGGCGCTCGCCGGGATGATCGGCTCCTTGAGAATGAACTTCAAGAAATCCGCGAATGGCTGAAGCACGCCCCACGGACCAACGACGTTCGGACCGCGGCGCAGGTGCACCGAGCCCCAGATTTTCCGCTCGACGTAGATGAGCACCGCGGTCGACAGCAAAAGGCAGACGAGAAGCAACAGGCCCTCGAGCACGTAACGCAGGCCCGATCCCGCGTCGCTCGTGTGCATCCAACTGCCGAAGGCGGCGAGATAGCCGCCGCCAATGAGGAGCCACAGCAACGCGACGACAACGACCGCAGCGACGATCGCGCCGACGCCCGCGATCGCGAGCCAGGGCGGGGAGCGTGGACGGCTGGGAGTTGCGCTGCTCATCCTTGACCTATTCCGCCGCTTCGAGCCTTCGCCCCCGCGCCAGAGCCGAGCATTCGGCCATGACGCGCGAAGCGCGCGCGATCGGGTTGGTGAGGTAGAAATCCTGAACGCTCGCGCCGAAGGGCACCTTGTCGACCGAGCCGACGACCGCGGAGAGGCCGACCAGCGCCGCGGGGTCGGCCGCGGCGACAGCATCGAAGCGGACGAGATCGGGATGGGCGGCAGCGAGCGCAGCGCGCAGCTGGGTCAGCGAGTCGTAGGACAGCCGGACTCCAAGCGGATCCGAGAGCGCGCGCAGGATCGACCAGTCCTCCCGCGCGTCGCCCGGGGGGAACACTGCCCGCTCGGCGAACTGCGGCCGGCCCTCGGTGTTGACATAGATGCCGGTCTTCTCAGTATAGGCTGCGCCTGGCAGGATCACGTCGGCGCGATGGGCTCCGCGGTCGCCGTGCGTGCCGACATAGACGACGAAGGCCCCCGGCTGGACCTCGAGTTCATCCGCGCCGAGATTGAACAGCACGTCGAGCGCCCCAGCCTTCGCCATTGCGGGCGCGTCGAGCCCGCCGTCGCCCGGCACGAGGCCGAGATCGAGCCCGCCAACCCGCGAAGCGGCGCCATGCAGCACATTGAAACCGTTCCAGCCATCCTTGACGACGCCCGCAGCGAGCGCGGCCTTGGCGAGGCTCGCCAGCACGGCGGTCCCGTCTGGCCGCGCGAAGGCTGCGGCGCCAATGACAAACATCGGCTTCGTCGCGCCAGCCGCCGGCTTCTCGGCGATCTCAGCCAGCGTCTGCGGCCCCGCGCCGAGATGATTATAGTGATAGGTCAGATCGGCCTCCTCGCCGATCAGGCCCATCTGCACGCCGCCTTTCAGCCAGCGTTTGCGGATGCGCGCGTTGAGCACCGGGGCTTCGCGGCGCGGGTTCGATCCGATGACGACTATGGCGTCCGCCTGGTCGACGCCCGCGATGGTTGAGTTGAAAAGATAGGACGCGCGGCCGAACTTCGGATTCAGCTTCGAGCCGTCCTGGCGGCAATCGATGTTGGGCGAGCCGAGCTTCCCGATGAGGTCCTTGAGCGCGAACATCTCCTCGACGGTCGCGAGGTCGCCGACAATCGCTCCGATCCGATTCGGCGGCGCAGCCTTGACCCTGGCCGCGATCGCCGCAAAGGCCTGGCTCCAGCTTGCGGTTGCGAGCTTGCCGTCGGCGCGCACGTAAGCGCGATCGAGGCGCTGGGCTTTGAGCCCGTCGACTACGTAACGCGTCTTGTCGGAAATCCACTCTTCGTTGATCGCCTCGTTGACACGGGGGAGGATCCGTACGACCTCGCGGCCGCGGGAGTCGACGCGGATCGCCGACCCCAGCGCGTCCATCGCGTCCACCGACTCGGTTTTGACATATTCCCAGGGCCGCGCATGAAACGCAGCCGGCTTCGACGTCAACGCGCCAACCGGGCAGAGGTCGATGACATTGGCCTGGAGCTCCGACGTCATCGCACTCTCGAGATAGGAGGTGATCTCCATGTCCTCGCCGCGACCGATCGCGCCAAGTTCGGGAACACCGGCGACCTCCGTCACGAAGCGCACGCAGCGCGTGCACTGGATGCAGCGGTTCATCGAGGTTTTGACCAGCGCGCCTATGTACTTGTTTTCGACCGCCCGCTTGTTCTCGTGAAAGCGGGAAGAATCGGCGCCATAGGCCATCGCCTGGTCTTGCAGGTCGCATTCGCCACCCTGATCGCAGATCGGACAGTCGAGCGGATGGTTGATGAGCAGGAACTCCATAACCCCCTGACGCGCCTTGCGGACCATCGGCGAGTTCGTCTCGACGACCGGCGGCTCGCCGTTCGGCCCCGGACGCAGGTCCCTGACCGCCATCGCGCAGGACGCGGTCGGCTTCGGCGGACCGCCCTTCACCTCGACAAGGCACATCCGGCAGTTCCCGGCGATCGACAGCCGCTCGTGAAAGCAGAAGCGCGGCACTTCCGCCCCGGCCGCTTCGCAGGCCTGGAGAAGGGTGTATTCGGCCGGAACCTCCAGTTCCTTGCCATCGATGATGATCTTGCTCATGCGCCTGTCGCCCCGCGCCCGGTCTGCCAATAGGCGAGCAGGTCTATGACGGCAACCCCGTTGATCGTCGCGCCTTCGAGCCTGGCGTCGACGATCGACGCGCCGGCCAGATTGGCCTTCTCAATCTTCAATCCCGCGAGATTCACGTTGCGAACGCGCCAGCCGGACATGTTCAGGTCCTCAAACGAGCAGCCCGACATATTGACGTCGTGAAAGTCCGAGCCCGACAGATTGACGTCGTCAAACCGTGACCCCGATAGGTCCGCGTGACGCGCGTCAAGCCGATGCTTCTCGCTCTCGATCTTCATTGCGTCGGCCACCTTTCTCCGATCATCCGCATTTCCGGCTCATCCAGAGCTTGATGTACGGCAGATGGCTCCAGCCAAATGCGGCGTCGCTGTCGCCGTGCTGCGTCAGATGGTCGAGCCGCGCCTTCGCCTCGGCAATGTCCGGGACATGGCCGGGCGCTATCGGCCACATAACGAAATGCGGCGCGGCCAGCTTCTCGAACCAGCCGCCCTTGCGGTTGTAGATCTGCTTGTGGACCGTCGCCCAGACGAAACGCTCGAGCGTCTCGACGTTTTCCCACACCGACATGTTGACGAGCATGTCTGGATCGTCGAACGGGCGAAGCGAGGTTGCGTTGTTGCTTTCATCCTTCAGGCGCCAGACGAAACCGGGACTCCGCTCGGCGAGCGCGTTGACGCGATCGAGGTTGTCCATGAACCCGGCCATGCGCGGATCGTCGAGCGCGTGCAGCGGACGGCCGATATTGAGCTGGGCGATGTGGGTGGTCATTTGACGATCACCACGCCGTGCATCCCCGCCTCGTAGTGACCGGGGATGAGACAGGCGAACTCGAACTCGCCCTTGTGCGAGAATTTCCAGAGCAAGGTCACCGACTGACCCGGCGCGACCGTCTTCGCGTTCGGATCGTCGTGCTTCATGTCCGGCATGGCGGCCATCATCGCGGCGTGCCGCTTGTTCTCGTCCGCGCCGCCGATAAAGAATTCGTGGCTGAGCGTTCCCGAGTTGCGGACAACGAATCGGACCTGTTCGCCCTCACGAACCTCGACGCGGTCGGGAGAATAGCGCATGCCGGCGGGAGCTTCCGACATGACGATCCCAATAGTGCGCGCCGCCTTGTGAGGATCTCCGGGCTGGCCAGCCGGGGACCGTCCATCGCCATGGGCGCTGACGTCTTGAGGCGCCGCGAACGCCAGAGCGCCGCCCGCTGCCAGGAGTGCCAGACATCGCAAGAGTCCGCGCATCCTGGTCACCTACTCGGCCGCCGCCCGCACAGGCTCGCTGTGGGGGTTGGCGGAGTATTGGTCGATGCGCCGCTCGATCTCGGGCCGGAAATGTGCGATGAGACCCTGAATCGGCCAGGCAGCGGCGTCGCCGAGCGCGCAGATCGTGTGGCCCTCGACCTGCTTGGTCACGTCGAGCAGCATGTCGATTTCGCGCTTCTGCGCCCGGCCCTCGGCCATGCGCGTCATCACGCGCCACATCCAGCCCGTGCCTTCGCGGCATGGCGTGCACTGGCCGCAGCTCTCGTGCTTGTAGAAATAGGAGAGCCTCGCGATCGCCCGCACGATGTCGGTGGACTTGTCCATTACGATCACCGCGGCGGTGCCAAGGCCCGATCTCAGCTTGCCGAGGGAATCGAAATCCATCGGGCAGTCGATGATCTGCGCGGCTGGCACGAGGCGCACCGACGAGCCGCCGGGAATAACGGCGAGCAGATTGTCCCAGCCGCCTCGAACGCCGCCGGCGTGCGTCTCGATCAGCTCGCGGAACGGGATCGACATCGCCTCTTCGACGTTGCAGGGCGTGTTTACGTGGCCGGAGATGCAGAAAAGCTTGGTGCCCGAGTTGTTGGGTGCGCCAAAGCCCGTAAACCACGAGGCCCCGCGGCGCAGGATGGTCGGCGCCGCCGCGATCGACTCGACGTTGTTGACCGTCGTCGGAGAGCCGTAGAGACCCATGCCAGCGGGAAACGGCGGCTTCATCCGCGGCATGCCCTTCTTGCCCTCGAGCGACTCGAGCATCGCCGTCTCTTCGCCGCAGATATAGGCGCCCGCGCCGTGATGGACATAGAGATCGAACGGAAAGCCGTGAATGTTGTCCTTGCCGATGAGCCTGGCTTCATAGGCCTCGTCGACGGCCGCCTGGAACCGCTCGCGCTCGAAAATGTATTCGCCGCGGAGATACACGTAGGCCGCATTCGCCCCCATGGCGAACGAGGCGATGAACGCGCCCTCGACCAGCGTGTGCGGATCGTTGCGCAGGATCTCGCGGTCCTTGCAGGTGCCCGGCTCGGATTCGTCGGCGTTGACGACGAGATAGTGCGGCCGCTTCGGATCGACTGTCTTGGGCATGAACGACCATTTGAGGCCGGTCGGAAATCCCGCGCCGCCGCGACCGCGCAAGCCCGAGGCTTTCATCTCCGCGACGACCCAGTCGCGTCCCTTGTCGACGATCGCTTTGGTGTTGTCCCAATTGCCACGCGCCCGTGCGCCCTTGAGGGTCCAGTCTCCGAAGCCGTAGAGATTGGTGAAGATGCGATCCTTGTCGTCCAGCATCGCCCTAGTGTCCCGTCTTCAAGTCGTGCAGTTCGTGCGCGCCGCTGTCCTTCGGCCCCGTTCCGCCGTGCGCCAGATTGCCTGCCTGCGCGACCCATTGCTCCCGATCGATGCGTCCCGGAAAGGCAAGGTACGTGCCGACCCAGCGGATTTCCGCCCGCGTCCAGCCGGCGATCTGGTCGAAGTGAAAGACGCCGAGGTCGTGAAGATGCTTCTCGTTGACCGGACCGACGCCTTTGATGCGCTGAAGATCGTCAGCGGCGCCGCGCGGCGCCTGGAGGGCGAGCGGACGGGCGCCGACCGCGTTGGCCTTCTCCTCGGAGGTGGCGTCGGCAGGCAGCTTGGCGAGCGCCTCGCTGATGTGAGCCTCTTCCGCGACGGCTTGCGCATGCGCCGCGCCTTCGTCGAGACGACCGAGGCGAGCCGAGTGATCGTTGGCCGGCGCCTTCGACGCTGCACTATCCTTCCCGCTCCGTCCGTCGACGCCGTAGAGCGTCGTCAGCGCCGTCAGGCCGCCGACCGGCTCCGAGGACACGCGGCCGGTCTGCGACCCTTTCCGGACCGGACGGCCAGCGGTGAGATCGTCGAGCAGGTTCGCGAAACTCTCCGGCGTCAGATCCTCGTAGTAGTCGTCGTTGATCTGGACCATCGGCGCGTTGCAGCAGGCGCCGAGGCATTCGACCTCGCTCCACGAGAACTTGCCGTCGGGGGTGACGCGACCGGGCTCGCCGATGCGCTTTCGCAGCACCGCCTTGATGTCTTCCGCCCCCCTCAGCATGCACGGCGTCGTGCCGCAGAGCTGGATGTAGTAGCGGCCGACCGGGGCGAGGTTGAACATACTGTAGAACGTCGCGACTTCGAGCACCCGGATGTTCGGCATGTCGAGCATCTGGGCGACCTTCTCAATCGCGGGTTTTGGCAGCCAGTAGCCGCTTTGCGCCTGTGCCCGCCACAGAAGCGCGAGCACCGCGGAGGCCTGCCGCCCCGGTGGATATTTGGCGATCTCCTTCGCCGCCCACGCCACGTTCTCGGGCGTGAAGTCGAAGCTCTCTGGCTGCACATCGGCAAGACGACGAACGGACATACGTCAGGAAATCCCGGCTTCGAAAAATGAGCGGCGGCGCGTCATCGGCGGACGCCTCCGGCCGTGTCGTTGATGACAAAGAACAAAGCGACCATGGCGACGCCGACGAGGATCCCGACGTCCGTCTGCGGCTGGACAAGCGGTTCGCCACCGGCGAGCCGCATTCCGCCGATAGCGACGATGAACGACAGCGAGCCGGACGCGAGGAGACCGGCGCGGCTCTTCAGCGATTCGATGGCGCTCAACGATCGACCTCCCCGAACACGATGTCGAGCGAGCCCAGAATCGCGCTGACGTCCGCCAACATGTGCTTGCGGCACATGAAATCCATCGCCTGAAGGTGGGCGAAACCCGGCGCGCGCAGCTTCACCCGATAAGGCTTGTTGGAGCCGTCGGACACGAGATAGACGCCGAACTCGCCCTTCGGCGCCTCGACCGGCGCATAGACTTCGCCCGCCGGCACTTTGTAGCCCTCGGTGTAGAGCTTGAAATGATGGATCAGCGCCTCCATCGACCTCTTCATGTCGCCGCGCTTCGGCGGCGCGATCTTGCCGTCGTCGGTCGTGACCGGGCCCGCGCCGCTGGCTGAATTCAACTTGTCGCAGCACTGCTTCATGATCTTGGCTGACTGGCGCATCTCCTCCATGCGGATGAGGTACCGGTCGTAGCAATCGCCGTTCTTGCCGACGGGTATATCGAAATCCATTTCCTCGTAGCATTCGTAAGGCTGCGACTTGCGCAGGTCCCAGGCTGCGCCGGATCCGCGCACCATCACGCCGGAGAAGCCCCAGGCCCAGGCGTCGGCGAGCTTGACGACGCCAATGTCGACGTTGCGCTGCTTGAAGATGCGGTTGCCTGTCAAGAGCGTTTCGAGATCGTCGCAGACATTGAGGAACGGATCGCAAAAGGCGTAAATGTCGTCGATCAGCTTCGGTGGAAGGTCCTCATGGACGCCGCCCGGGCGGAAGTAGGCCGCATGCATGCGCGAGCCGCTCGCCCGCTCATAGAACACCATCAGCTTCTCGCGCTCCTCGAACCCCCATAGAGGGGGCGTCAGCGCGCCGACGTCCATCGCCTGCGTCGTGACATTGAGGAGATGTGACAGCAGGCGGCCAATTTCGGAATAGAGCACCCGAATGAGCTGCGCACGGCGCGGAATTGATACGCCGAGCAGACGCTCGACCGCGAGCGCGTAGGCGTGCTCCTGATTCATCGGGGCGACGTAATCGAGCCGGTCGAGATAGGGCACGTTCTGCAGATATGTTCGCGCCTCCATCAGCTTCTCGGTGCCCCGATGCAGGAGCCCGATATGCGGATCGACACGCTCGACCACCTCGCCGTCGAGTTCGAGCACGAGGCGCAGCACGCCGTGCGCCGCAGGATGCTGAGGCCCGAAGTTGATCGAGAAGTTGCGAAGGTTCTGGTCGGTCATGTGGAGGCCCTACACGAACTTTCGCGATGAACGAGCCTCTGGCAATGCCGAGACTGGCAATCCGTCACAATGCATCGTCTTCTTTTCGCAGTTCACGATTTCGCCTTCTCATCGCCCGGCAGTGGAGGCCCTTCCCACGGGCTAAGGAAATCGAACTCGCGGAATTCCTGCGCGAGACGAACCGGTTCGTATCGCACGCGCTTCTCCTGGTCGTCGTAGCGAACTTCGACGAAGCCGGTCATCGGAAAGTCCTTGCGCAACGGATGGCCGTCGAAGCCATAGTCGGTAAGAATGCGCCTCAGGTCCGGATGACCGACGAACAGAACGCCGAAGAAGTCGTAGATCTCGCGCTCGTACCAGTCGGCGCCCGGATAGACCGACGTCGCGCTCGCGACCGGCGTCTCCTCGTCGGTCGAGAGCTTGACCCGGATGCGGCGATTCAGTCTCGGCGACAAGAGGTGGTAGACGACTTCGAACCGCTTCTCGCGCTCGGGATAGTCCGCCCCCGAAATGTCGATGATCGAGGCGAACTGCGCTGCCGGATCGTCGCGAAGGAACGTGAGCGCATCGAGTATTCGGCTCGCGTCGACGGTCAGCGTCAGCTCGCCGAACGCAAAGCTCGAGCCCCTGACCGCCCCGGGCATCGCCGCTTCGACCTTTTCGCCGATGGTTTGCAAGAGTTCGTCCATCCGACCGTCCCTCCCGCCGCTCTAACGTTCGATCGTTCCGGTCCGGCGGATTTTCTTTTGCAGCATCAGAACGCCATAGAGGAGAGCCTCTGCCGTCGGCGGACAGCCGGGCACGTAGATGTCGACCGGAACGATCCGGTCGCAGCCGCGCACGACCGAATAGGAGTAATGGTAGTAGCCGCCGCCGTTGGCGCAGGAGCCCATCGAGATGACGTAGCGCGGCTCCGGCATCTGGTCGTAGACCTTGCGCAGGGCGGGCGCCATTTTGTTGGTGAGGGTGCCGGCGACGATCATCACGTCCGACTGACGCGGGCTTCCGCGGGGCGCGAAGCCGAATCGCTCGACGTCGTAACGCGGCATCGACAGCTGCATCATCTCGACGGCGCAGCAGGCTAGGCCGAACGTCATCCACATCAGCGAGCCGGTGCGCGCCCACTGGATGAGGTCGTCGGCGGTCGTGACGAGAAACCCCTTGTCTGCAAGTTCGTCGCTGATCGCGCCGAAGGTCGGATCGTCGGCGCCGATCGGCCTGCCGTTCGCGTCGACCAGACCCCTGGCCGCGGGCGCGACGACCGGATTGGCGGTCAATCCCATTCCAACGCTCCCTTGTTCCATTCGTAGACGAAACCGACGGTCAGAACAGCGAGGAAGGACATCATCGACCAGAAGCCGAGGGCGCCGAGGTCATGAAAAACGATCGCCCACGGAAACAGGAACGCGACCTCGAGGTCGAAGATGATGAACAGTAGCGACACGAGATAGAAGCGGGCGTCGAAACGCATGCGCGCGTCGTCGAAAGGGGCAAAACCGCATTCATAGGGGGACAATTTCTCCGCGTCGGGCGCCTTGAAGGCGACCAGGAACGGCGCGACGAGGCAGCCCCCAGAGATCAGGGTCGCAAGGATGACGAACACGACCAGCGGAAGATAATCGGATATGAGGCTCGGCATCGGCCTTCCTCTCGGGACTCGTTCGGACGGGCGCAAAGGAGCGCGGCGCCACTGCGACGCCCTATGCCCCTCCCAGTGGTCGAAGGCCTATCGCAGCGCAGCGAAGCATGCAAGGCGAAAGGCGGAATTCGAAAGCAAACTCAGCAGAAGGTCGCATGTGCGACCCTAACCTGGGTTCCCCGCGGCGAGCCGTCTCCGGAACCTGCGAGCTTGTCTCGATGGGGAGACTGGCGAGAGAGACGGGACTTGAACCCGCGACCTCCGGCGTGACAGGCCGGCGCTCTAACCAACTGAGCTACTCCCCCGCGAGGAGGTGAGCGCGATAAGCCAGGCGGGCGGCCAAGTCAAGGCGCAGGCGGCGCCCGCGCCCCGGCAAAACAGCGTCGTCAGGCTAGAACTGGCCGGTGGCGAACGACCAGCGCCGCATTTCTCCGAGGGTCAGGAAATGCACGGAGTCCGGGGGCAGAGACTCCGCCGTCCTCACGAGCGCCGGATTGACGCCCATGCGCCGCGCGTACCGCTGCAGGACAGCGACCATGGGGGCATCGGCGAAACTGCGCGTCACATGCGACGCGCCGCCCCAGCCGCCGTTTTCGCTCTCGATGATCGACATCCGGTGTAGCGCGACTTCGCTCCCAGGAGGCGCAATCCGGCGCACCGCGCCCATCATCGCGTAGACACAGGCGGACAGGCATTCGCCCGTATACGGAACGGCGCTTCCCGAATCGAACCGGCCGACAATGCCGGCCACCCGCAGCTCGCGCAGAAGATGGCCGAACACCATAGAGGCGACGACGTTGCCGCCCCGTGAGTTGAAGAACACGATGCGCCGCAGTTTCGCGTCCGAACTACCCGATTTGAGGAAATCGACGAATGCCTGGGGCGTTTCGGCCTCGATGACGCCATCGGCGACGATCACGTGCGGACAACGCGCACCGCAGCCGCCAGTCTCGAGCGACTCGACGCGAAACGTCATGGAGCCGGCCTCCGCCTGCGCCGGGGACAAGGCGAACGCTCCAAACAGGAGCGACATCACGGCGAGCGCGGGCCGCCAGAAGCGGGGGCAACTGGTGGGCGGTGACGGGCTCGAACCGCCGACCCTCTCGGTGTAAACGAGATGCTCTGCCAACTGAGCTAACCGCCCTTCTTGCGCGGGACGCGTCTTTGTTCGGCTGCGAGACTACCAGACTGGATCGCGCCTCGCCAAGCGCGCACCCCGAGCATCGACGCGCGCAAGAGGTTCCCCTCAAAGCAGCAGGGCGGCCGGACGGCCGCCCTGCTCTTGCCGCCCCTTGCGGTCCAATTACTTCTTGGCGGATTTCTTGTTGAGGGTGGCCTTCAGCGCCGCGCCGGGCTTGAATCGCGCATTCTTCGATGCTGCGATCTTGATTTCCTTGCCGGTCGCAGGATTGCGTCCTTTTCCGGCGGCGCGTTCCCGCACGGAAAAGGTTCCAAAGCCCACAAGACGAACCTCTTCGCCCTTCTTCAGGGTCTTCTCGATGCCCTTTAGCACCGCCTCGAGAGCGTCGGCTGCTTTTACCTTGGTCAAATCGGCTTCCGTCGCGATGTGGTCGACGAGCTCAAGCTTGTTCATTCTGGTCTCTCCGTTGGAACCTGGCCCCTTCGTCCGGCGCCGGCTCTGTCGCGAGGCATTGCGGGCCGTCGCGCTCTCAAATCCCCCCTCCCCGTGGGCGGCGCCGGAGCGCCCCTTCCCGCGCGAATCGGCGGCTGAGTTCGCCTCATTGCTCACGTTCGGCCTAGGAAACGCAAGGGTTTGCGGGCACAGACCACAAAAAAAGATGCCCCTCGCAGCACGAAATGCCATTTGAGCGAAAAAAATGCTGCAAACCCGACGGGTTTGCAGCATTTTGACCGCGCTCATTGGCAGACGGAGGTCTTCCGCTCCCGCTCAACAGATTAGTGAGCGACGAGGCCCTGACCGTCCTCATCGTGAGGAGGCTTCGCGGGCGTGACCGGCGCAGCTTCCTCCTCCCAGACGATCGGGACCGGCTGGCGCACGAGGGCGTGCGAGAGCACCTCCTCCATGCGCGAGACGGGAACGATCTCGAGGCCGTTCTTCACCGAGTTCGGAATGTCCGCCAGATCCTTGACGTTCTCTTCCGGGATCAGAACCTTCTTGATGCCCCCGCGCAGCGCCGCGAGCAGTTTCTCCTTCAGACCGCCGATCGGCAGAACACGCCCGCGCAGCGTGATCTCGCCGGTCATGGCGATGTCGCGGCGCACCGGGATGCCCGTCAGCATCGACACGATGACCGTCGCCATCCCGACGCCCGCTGACGGCCCGTCCTTCGGCGTCGCGCCTTCCGGGACGTGGACGTGGATGTCGCGCTTGTCGAACAAGGGCGGCTCGATGCCGAAATCGACCGCGCGCGAGCGCACGTAGGACGCCGCAGCGGAAATCGATTCCTTCATCACGTCCTTCAGGTTGCCAGTCACCGTCATGCGGCCCTTGCCGGGCATCATGACGCCTTCGATCGTCAGCAATTCGCCGCCGACCTCGGTCCAGGCGAGCCCGGTGACGAGCCCGACTGCATCGTCGGCCTCGATCTCGCCGAAGCGGAACTTCGGCGGCCCAAGGAATTCGGCGACGTTGTCGGCGGTCACCACGATCTTCTTCTTCTGCTTGCTGGTCAGAATCTCCTTCACCGCCTTGCGGGCGAGGTTGGAGAGCTCACGCTCCAGATTGCGAACGCCCGCCTCTCGCGTATAGCGGCGAATGAGCTCCATGACCCCGCTGTCCTCGACCGCGAACTCGTTGGCGTCGAGGCCGTGCTTGCCCATCGAGTTCGGCAAGAGGTGGCGCTTGGCGATCTCCAGCTTCTCGTCTTCCGTGTAGCCGGCGATGCGGATGATCTCCATCCGGTCCATCAACGGCGGTGGAATGTTGAGCGTGTTGGCGGTCGTCACGAACATCACCCCCGAGAGATCGTAGTCGACCTCGAGGTAATGGTCGTTGAAGGTCGCGTTCTGCTCCGGATCGAGCACTTCGAGCAGGGCCGAGGACGGATCGCCCCGGAAATCCATGCCCATCTTGTCGATCTCATCGAGGAGGAAGAGCGGATTCGACGTCTTGGCCTTTCGCATCGACTGGATGACCTTGCCGGGCATCGAGCCGATGTAGGTGCGCCGATGGCCGCGGATCTCGGCCTCGTCGCGAACGCCGCCAAGCGACATGCGCACGAACTCGCGGCCGGTCGCCTTGGCGATCGACTTGCCGAGCGAGGTCTTGCCAACGCCGGGCGGACCGACGAGGCAGAGGATCGGGCCCGTCAGCTTGTTGGCGCGCTGCTGGACCGCGAGATATTCGACGATGCGCTCCTTGACCTTGTCGAGGCCGAAATGGTCGCCGTCGAGAACCGCCTGCGCCGCCGGAAGATCCTTCTTGATCTTCGAGCGCCGCTGCCACGGGATCGACAGCAGCCAGTCGAGATAGTTGCGCACGACCGTCGCCTCGGCCGACATCGGCGCCATCTGCCTGAGTTTCTTGACCTCGCCGAGCGCCTTCTCACGCGCTTCCTTGGTGAGCTTGGTCGACTTGATGCGGTCTTCGAGCTCGGACATCTCGTCCTTGCCCTCTTCGTCGCCAAGCTCCTTCTGGATCGCCTTCATCTGCTCGTTGAGATAGTATTCGCGCTGCGTCTTCTCCATCTGGCGCTTGACGCGCGTGCGGATGCGCTTCTCGACCTGCAGCACCGAGATCTCGCTCTCCATCAGCGCAAGGCACTTCTCGAACCGCTTCGCGATCGAGCGCATCTCCAGGATCGCCTGCTTGTCGGCGAGCTTGATGGCCAGATGCGAGGCGATGGTGTCGGCGAGCTTGCCGTAGTCGTCGATCTGATTGACCGCGCTCACGACCTCGGGCGAGATCTTCTTGTTGAGCTTCACATAGCTCTCGAACTCGGAGATGACCGACCGCGACAGCGCTTCGGCCTCGATCTTGTCGATCGGCTCATCGGCGATCGCCTGGGCCTCGGCCTGGAAATAGCTCTCGCCGGGGATGTAATGGGTCACCTGGGCGCGCGCGGCGCCCTCGACCAGCACTTTGACGGTGCCGTCGGGCAGCTTCAGCAACTGCAGGACGCTGGCCAGCGTGCCGGCGGAGAAGATGGCGTCGGGCGCCGGATCGTCGTCCGCCGCGTTCTTTTGCGTCGCCAGCAGGATCGGCTTGTCCGACTTCATCACTTCTTCCAGCGCGCGGATCGACTTCTCGCGTCCCACGAACAGCGGAACGATCATGTGCGGGAAGACGACGATGTCGCGCAACGGCAGGACGGGGTAAACGTCGAGCGTTCCGGGGGCGATGGATTTGCGTTGGCTGGTCATGGCTGTCCTCTCGAAAGCCGGCCCGAAGGCCAACTTTCACGTTTGCTGTGACGACGCCCGCCCGACGAGCCCGGCCCTGATAATCAGCAGCTGTGCTTGTCGTCTATGCACCCCGCCCGTCAAGAAGCCCGAACAGGACTACAAGGATTCCCGCCGCAAGGTTCATGCCGCGCACGGGAATCGCACGTCTTTTGCGAAGATGGGCTTTGGATGCGACGGTTTCAAGCGGCCCGGCGAGAGGCGCTGTCAGCCCGCCCGCTCGGCCCGCTCCGCGTAGATGTAGAGCGGCCGCGCCTTGCCTTCGACGACCTCGGGGCCGATCACGACCTGCTCGACGCCGTCGAGACCCGGCAGTTCGAACATCGTGTCGAGCAGGATGCCCTCCATGATCGAGCGCAGGCCGCGCGCGCCGGTGCGTCGCTCGATCGCTTTCTTGGCGACGACGTTGAGGGCCTCGTCCTGGAAGGTGAGGTCAGTGCTCTCCATTTCGAACAGGCGCTGATATTGCTTGACCAGCGCATTTTTCGGCTCGGTCAGGATCTTCTTGAGCGCGTCTTCGTCGAGATCTTCGAGGGTCGCGATGACCGGCAGGCGGCCGACGAATTCGGGGATAAGGCCGAATTTCAGCAGATCCTCAGGTTCGACCTCGCGGAATACCTCGCCCGTGCGGCGGTCGTCGGGCGACTGCACCTTCGCTCCGAAGCCGATCGACGTCCCCTTGCCGCGCGCCGAGATGATTCGCTCGAGGCCCGAGAACGCGCCGCCGCAGATGAACAGAATGTTGGTCGTGTCGACCTGCAGGAATTCTTGCTGCGGATGCTTGCGGCCGCCTTGCGGAGGAACGCTCGCGATCGTGCCTTCCATGATCTTGAGCAGCGCCTGCTGCACCCCCTCGCCCGATACGTCGCGGGTGATCGAGGGATTGTCCGACTTGCGGCTGATCTTGTCGATCTCGTCGATATAGACGATGCCGCGCTGCGCCCGCTCGACATTGTAGTCGGAGGCCTGCAGAAGCTTGAGGATGATGTTCTCGACGTCCTCGCCGACATAGCCCGCTTCGGTCAGCGTCGTCGCATCGGCCATCGTGAACGGCACGTCGAGGATGCGCGCCAGCGTCTGGGCGAGCAGCGTCTTCCCCGAACCGGTCGGGCCGATCAGGAGGATGTTCGACTTCGCCAGCTCGACGTCGCCGTGCTTGGTCGCGTGATTGAGCCGCTTGTAGTGATTATGGACGGCGACCGACAGGACGCGCTTCGCCTGGGGTTGACCGATCACGTAGTCGTCGAGGACCTTGCAGATTTCGCGCGGCGTCGGGATTCCGTCCTTGCTCTTGACGAGCGCGGTCTTGCTCTCCTCGCGGATGATGTCCATGCACAGCTCGACGCATTCATCGCAGATGAAAACAGTCGGTCCGGCGATGAGCTTGCGCACCTCATGCTGGCTCTTGCCGCAGAAGGAGCAATAGAGCGTATTTTTGGCGTCGCCGTCCGCCTTGGCCATCGTCCTGTCTCCAATGAGGCCGCTTGCGATCGAAGCGAGTCGCCGAACCGACCTTGCAGCCTAAACAAATCACCCTAACGAAACGTAGCCTTCGACCGACTTCGCCGTCCGCCGCGTCAATCTGTTCGCCTCCCGCCGGCTCTTGCCGCCGGCAGCGTTCGACAAGCAACCATCAAATTCCCGGGGAAATCAAGTCCGCCCCGGAAAATTGATCGCCTCTGAGCTTTCCGCCCTTGCGCCTGCCGCCCTTCGGGGCGGTCTCAAGCCGGCGCTTTCGCCTCTTCCGCCAGCTCGGCGGCGCGCTTGGTCGTCACCTCGTCCACGATGCCGAAGGCCTTGGCTTCCTCCGCCGACATGAAATGGTCGCGATCCAGCGTCCTTTCAATGGCTTCGTAGGATTGCCCGGTGTGATTGACGTAGATCTCGTTGAGGCGGCGCTTCACTTTGAGGATGTCCTCGGCATGGCGCTGGATGTCCGAGGCCTGGCCCTGGAACCCGCCGGACGGCTGATGGACCATGATGCGGGAATTGGGAAGCGCGAACCGCGATCCCTTCTCGCCCGCCGCGAGCAGGAGCGAGCCCATCGAGGCGGCCTGTCCGATGCACATCGTCGTCACCTTGGGTCGGATGAACTGCATCGTATCGTAGATCGAGAGGCCCGCAGTGACCACGCCGCCCGGCGAATTGATATAGAGCGCGATTTCCTTCTTCGGATTGTCCGCCTCGAGGAAGAGGAGCTGCGCAACGACCAGCGAGGCCGAGATGTCCTCGACTGGACCGATCATGAAAATGATCCGTTCGCGCAGGAGTCGCGAGAAGATGTCGAACGATCGTTCCCCGCGCGCCGACTGCTCGATGACGATCGGCACGAGGTTGTTGGTGTAATAGTCGATCGGATCGCGCATCTGCTACTGTTCCCCCGGAGATTTCTGGCGGGCGCCGTTTACCTAGATAGGCGTTCGCAGCGCTCCCGAAAAGGGGCGCGCTTCGTCCGCAAAGACGCCCTCGGATGTCCTTGTCCGAAGCGCGGCGATCAGGCTGGAGGCGCTTCAGCCGCCCGCGCAGGAGCCGGCAACTCGTCGTCGATCGGCTTCAGGAGCTCTTCCTTGGTCGTCTTGCGCTCCTCGACCTTGGCGAGGCCGATGATGTGATCGACCACCTTTTCTTCGTAGATCGGGGCGCGCAGCTCCGCGAGAGCCTGCTGGTTGTTGCGGTAGAAGTCCCAGACCTGCTTCTCCTGACCCGGGTAGGCGCGCGCACGCGCGACGAGCGCCTGGGTCATCTCCTCGTCGGACACCTTGACGTCGGCTCTCGTCCCGACTTCGGCCAGGAGGAGGCCGAGCCGCACGCGGCGCTCGGCGATCTTGCGATAGTCGTCCCGGGCGGCCTCTTCCGTCGTGTTCTCGTCGGCGAAACTGCGGCCTGACGCCTGCTGCTCGCGCGTCACCTGCGCCCAGATCGAATCGAATTCCTGATTGACCAGTCCCTCCGGCAGCTCGAAAGAATAGACCGCATCGAGCTTGTCGAGCAACTGTCGCTTGATCTTGTCGCGCGACGCGCGGGCGTGGTCGGCGGCGATCCGTTCGCGGATCATGGTCTTGAGCGCCTCGAGACTCTCGAAGCCCAGGCCCTTGGCGAACTCGTCGTCGATCGCGAGCGCCTCGCGCGCGGCGACCGCCTTCACCGTCACGTCGAAATCGCCCGTTTGTCCCGCGAGCGCGCGGACCGCGTAGCTCTCCGGAAAGGTCGCCTGGATGGCGCGCTTCTCACCCGCCGCGACGCCGAAAAGCTGCTCCTCGAAGCCAGGGATGAAGGTGTTAGAGCCGAGCACGACCTCGATGTCCGTGGCCTCGCCGCCCTCGAACGGAACGCCCTTGATCGCGCCGACGAAATCGACCGTGACGCGGTCGTGGATCTCGGCCTTCGCGCCCTCGGGCTTCGGGCTGTAGGTTCGGCGCTCTTCCGCGAGCCGGTCGAGCGCGGCCTCGACGTCGGGGTCCTCGACGTCGGCGACCTGACGTTCGAGCGCGATCTGGGAGAAATCGCCCAATTCGAAAACGGGCAGCACTTCCAGCGCGACCTTGAAATTGAGGTCGCCGCGGGCCTCGAGCGCCGCATCGATCGCCGACTGATCGGTCGGGAGCTCGATCTTCGGTTCGCGGGCGAGGCGCAGACCGTTGTCGTCGACGATCTTCTTGTTGGCGCTGGCGATCGCCTCCTGCATGACGTCGGCCATCACGGACTTGCCGTAGACTTTGCGCAGATGCTCGACCGGCACCTTTCCCGGACGGAAGCCGTTGATGCGGACCTTCTGCTTGAGCTCGGCCAGCTGGCCGTTCAGCTTCGCCGCAAGGTCGCTCGCCGGCAGAGAAATATCGTATTCACGCTTGAGCCCCTGGCTCAGCGTCTCAGTCACCTGCATTGTCCTATCCGCCTTATGCCTTAGCCAAGGTTCCCCTTAGCTCATTTTTCCTGCGTCGCCAAAACGTCATTTTCGACCGGCGCCGACCGCACATCGTCTCCGCGCGGGGCCAGCGCGCCCACTTTAGTCGGGCCTTTGGAACTGGTGCGGGCGGAGGGACTCGAACCCCCACAACTTGCGTCACCGGAACCTAAATCCGGCGCGTCTACCAATTCCGCCACGCCCGCGTCCGGCGACTTTTTGACTTGGGCGCCGTCTGCTTCGGCCGCGCTCTACACCAGCTTGCCTGTCCCGCGCCACAGAAAAAAGCGCGATTTGGGCGGCGCGGCCGGGCTGACGGATCCCGCGGGCCCACTCGGCCGACAAAAGAGCGGTTGCGCGGTCCGCGCGCTCGGCTAGAAGGCCGGGCGACTTGGAGCGCGCCGACGCGCTGAGCCTTCAACGCCAGGACAAACATGCTGCACCGCACCGGCTGCGTTCCCGCCGCCAGGCCGATCGTTACGCCGACGCGCCGCGCGTTTCTCGGCGGCGGCCTGGCCGCGGCGGCCTGGGGCCTCAGCGCCCGTGCGGATACGCCTGCCGCGGCGGCGGACGGCTTTCTCCCGTTCGAGGCCGGCCCTTCGCGGCTCACGCTTCGCCCCGCGCCGGCCGAACCGGCCTCGATGCTCTCATACGCCGGCGCGACACCGGGCCCGCTTCTTCGCCTCAAGAAGGGCGAGGACCTGAAGCTCCGGCTCGTCAACAGGCTCGCCGAACCGACCGCGCTGAGCTTTCCCGGACTTCGCGCGGCGAACGCCAGCGCCGGCTACGGCGGCCTGACCCAGCCGCAGCTCGCGCCGGGGGCGAGCGCCGACATCCGGTTCACGCCGCCCGACTCCGGCTTCAATCTCTATCTGCCCCATGCCGGCGCAACCGACGCCAGCCAGCAGGGGCGCGGCCTCTTCGGGCCCATCATCGTCGAGGAGGCCGACAAGCCCGACGTCGATCAGGACGTCGCGGTCGTTCTGTCGGACTGGAGCCTTGACGACCACGGGCAGATCAAGGACGACTTCGCCGATCCTCAGCTGTCGCGCGGGCCCGGCCGCAGGGGCGGCCTCGTCTTCGCCAATGGCGAGGCGGCGCCTTTGAAACTGACAGCAAGGCCCGGCGCGCGCATCCGTATGCGGCTCGGCAACGCTGCGACGGCGCGTCTCACGACTGTCGGCATCGACGGCGCCAGGACCTTCATCGTCGCGGTCGACGGGCAGCCGAGCGAGCCGTTCGAGCCCTTGCGCAACCAGTTTCCCATGGGTCCAGGCGCGCGGTTCGAACTCATGATCGATATGCCTCGCGAAGCGAATGCGACCGTCCGCCTGGTCCTGAAGGGCGACGCGGGGGCGCCCGATCAGCCGTTCGTGACCATCGCGACGGAGGGTGAACCGGTTGCCGAGCGCTCCACGGCGGCGCGCCTGCCGGCCAATCCGCTCCTGCCGGCCGAGATCGCGCTCGAGGCGTCGCGCCGCTACGATTTCGTCGTGACCGGCGGCGGCGGCGCGCCCTTCGCGCTGAACGGGGCGACCTTCGTCGACTGGTCGGCGAAGCCCGCCTTCGCCATTCCGCGCGGCGCCCCTTCGGTGTTCGCCATCGCCAACAAGACCGCGGTCGTGCAGGCGATGCGCCTCGGCGGCCATGCCGCGCGGCTTCTTCACTCGATGGACGACGGCTGGGAGCCCTATTGGCGCGACACCATCCTCATCCAGCCCGGCCGCACCGCCCATGTCGCCTTCGTCGCCGACAATCCGGGCAAATGGCCGATCGAATCGGCGATCCCAGAGCATCGCGCAGCCGGCGTCGGCGGGTGGTTTCAGGTCGGCTGAAGGATAGAAAATCTATACTCCTGCCCTCGCGCCGGGCGCCGCTTGTAACTTCGCCAAAGCCGGAATTCTCCCTGTTATCCCCTGCTAACAGGGCAACGCGGGCCTCGCCGCGCGCCGGCTGAAGGCATAAAAGCACTGAATATCAGTCGCTTCTGACGAATTGCTCACGTAACGGTTGAACGAGATAACAGGGAGGCTATCTCCCTGTTCAGCCGCATAACGGGGAGGAGACAATCGGGAAAACCGAATCCGGAGACCGGCTTTCGCGGCCCGCCGGAGGGCGCGAAAGTATAGAATTTCTATACTCAGCCGCCCGAAACCGTCAGGAACCGGGCGGAATGGCGCCATTGTGGCCCGCTCACGCGGCCTTAAATGTCTTATTTTCTAACTACTTATGAGACACTCTTCATGTGTTACATGAGGAAAAATGACAGGACAAATCAGGTCGGACGCGCGCAGACGCGCGCATTTGCGGTGTGCTGTCCTGGCGAGGAGGCCGCTCGAGGCCTTCGGGCCGACTTCAGGGCGAGACGCGGCTTCGACCGCCCAGCCGCTCGTCAAGCCGCCGATCCGAAAAGGCGTCGATCCCAGAAGACCGGTTGATGCAGGCTCGCCTCGACGAGCCGAAACTCCGCATGCGCCGGGTTGATCATGATGTCGCTGTCGAGCCCGGCGCTGTCGGCCGCTCGACATTTACGTGGAGCCGGATTCCGATGCTGACAGCCGGTGGAAACGGCGACGTCTGCCCTACCCAACCACCTCGACGAATGTGTCGTTATAGGCCGGCTGTCCGCCGGGAGACCACGCGGAGGGGCTGAGCAGGTTCGCCACCGCACTGTCCTCCTCGGGCAGCGTCCACCATTTTCCCGTGAGCGCAACGGCGCCGGGGATGACGGCGTCGGTGACGCGAAGCTTGGCCTGGATTGCTCCCTGCCCGTTGCGCAAGCGAACGCTCTGTCCGTCGGTCAGACCGCGTGTTGCGGCGTCGGCCGGAGCCATCTCCAGCGTCGGCCTGCCCTGGGCGAGCCGCTGCCGCGGCTGGTTCACGAAACTCGAATTGAGGAAGAAGTGGGCCTTCGGGGTGAGGAGCCGCAACATTCCGGATTCCGGCTGAACGGGCGACGGGACGCCTCGGGCCAGCCGCAGCCCCGCGCTCTCGAGTCTTGGCCGGGGCTGGTCCATTTTGACCCAGCCCGCCTCCTTGAGCGTGGCGAGATCCAACCCGGGTGGAAGCGCGGAAGCCGCGATCTCCTCGTCGCTCTCGCGCAACGCGGGATGGTCGAAACCCAGTCGCTGCGCCAGCAACCGCATGATTTCGCCATGCGACTTGGATTCTCCGAGAGGGGCGATGGCGGGCTGATTGATCGAAACGTACTGGTGCCCCCACGCGCCCAGGATGTCGAAGTGCTCGAGCTGCGTCGTCGAGGGCAACACGACGTCCGCGTACCGGGCGGTATCCGTCAGGAAGTGCTCGATAACGATCGTGAACAGATCCTCACGCGCAAGGCCCCGCTGCACCCGACCAGCGTCGGGCAATACGAGCGCGGGGTTGGTTCCCCAAATCATGAGGCCCGCGATCGGCGGGTCCAGGGCTGGGTCGGTCAGCGTCTCGCCAAGCCTCGCCATGTCGAGGCGACGCGGGGATTTTCCCGAGGGGATGAGGTCGCCGCGTTCGGCGTATCGATCGTTCAACTCGGGGGAAGCAATGGCAAGGACGCCGCCTCCGCGATGCCTCCAGTGCCCCCCGAGGATCGCCAGAGCGTGCAAAGCACGAATGAAGGCTTCTCCCTGCGCCGTCTGTTGCGGCCCTACCCCAGCTCTGATCATCGCGGGCCGGGCGGCCGCGAACTCCCGCGCCAGGCGAGTCACGGTTTCCGCCCTGACGCCGCAGACATCCGCGACCCGCTCGGGCGCCCAGGGCGCGACCTGGGCGGCGAAGTCGTCAAGATCGCAGCAGGCGCCGCGCGCGAAGTCGAGGTCCGCCAGCCCTTCCTCGAGCATCACGCGAGACATGCCAGCCGCAAGGACCGCGTCCGAGCCGGGGCGAATCTGGACGTGTTCGTCACACTGACGGGCCGTCCGCGTTTGGACCGGATCGATGCAGACGATGCGCGCGCCGTGGCGGCGGCGCGCCTCCTGCGCGAAATGCCAATGATGGTGGCACGTGGTGAGGAGGTTGCTGCCCCAGAGGATGATGAAGCGGCTATCGGCGACTTCCTCGGGGTCGAAACCGAACGGCAGACCTTCCTCCGCAGTGGCGACCGCAGGCACACTGCAGATCCCGCCCGACGGCAGGCTCGCGCCAAGGGCGTGAAAAATGCGCAAAAGAGCGCGCAACTGCACGACTCCCATGGAGCCCATGTAGCGATGGGGCAGCAGCGCTTCGGAGCCGTGTTCGGCGACGATGGCCGTGAAGCGGCTCCCGATCAGGTCTATCGCTGATTGCCACGAGAGTCGCTCAAACCTGCCGGACCCCTTTGGCCCGACCCGCCGCAGCGGGTGCAACAGGCGGTCGGACGCATAGGTTCGCGCCGGGTAGTCGTTGACCTTCGCGCAGAGGACGCCGCGGGTAAATGGATGATCCTTCGCGCCGCGCACCTGGGTCACGCGACCGTCCTCGACGTCGGCGATCCAGGCGCAGGTGTCCTGGCAGTCCAATGGGCAGCAGCCCTTCACACGACGACGATCGCTCATCTACAAGTCGCCTCGCTGCCGCAACGTGGTCCTATGGACACCGTGCTTTCCGGCTTCAGCCGGCCGGATGTCGCCCCTCGTTCCTACGCTCAGATCGAGCCGGGAAACTGCTTTTGCAGCGCGGCCAGCCATTTCTGCGCCAGCAGGATGAAACCCGCCGGATAAGGGTGAAGCTCGTTCGCCCAGCCGTTCTGGGCGCCCGATACGCGCGCCAGCGTCTTGCGCGTATCGACGAGGATGAAATTGTTCTTCGGAGCGGCGGCGAGCCCCTGCAGCATCGCGGTGAACCCGTCGATCATCGAGGAGACGATCGCCAGGCCTTGGGCAAGGTCGTAGCCGCTGAACTCGATTGACGGCTGCAGCCACGGACCTGCGCAGATCGGCGCCAGTCCGTTCGGGATCGCGTAGTCGTAGCAATGCCCGATGACCGGCTTGCCCGGAGCGATCGCGTCGCGCAGCGCGAAGAGGTCCATGTAGGAGGCGGAGACCGAATCGAGCGCCCCCTGGAAGCGCGCGGCGTCGAGCCCCGAGCCCTCGTAATCGAGATAGATCGCAAACTGGTCGCCGACCAGATCGTCGCCGCCCATCGACGCCAGGATGGCGTCCGGCGCGCCGTTGAGCCACTGCGTCGGATCCGACGCGGCGTCGATGATGCGCTGCTGGTTCTCATAGGTCAGGACCGCGGTCGTCGCCTGGCCGTAGAGCGCATAGTTGAGAACGAGCGGCGGCGGATGTCCGATTTGCGTCAGTTGAGCGGCGATCGCCGTGTTCGTCAGGGAAATGTCGTTGCCGTTCAGCGGATAGTCGAACCACGAATCGCCAATCGCCAGGAAGTCGAGCTGCGCCGCCTGCTGCGGAGCCGGCTTGGGCTTTTTCGCCTTCGTCCGCCGCTGGGCGCGAAGCTCGGCGCCACGCTTGATCCGGCCGACGCGGCGCTTGTGCGCGAGCGTGCGCCGGTCGAGTTCGGCCTCGACCGCTTCGCGCTGCTGGATCGTCAGATCGATACGGTCGTCCATCAAAGTCCTCCCGTTCTTCTTTATGCGCTGAAGGATTGTTCATCCTGCTGCGGCGTGATGTCCAGCGGAAAATCGGCCGCTAGCGTTCTGCTCTGAGGTTACACGGGAATCGGGCCGCCGCTTCTCGTCCCCGACAGCCCGTCCGGGAGACGGGCGTTCTTCCGAACGCCATTGGAGGCGGGTGCGCTAACGCCATCGACTTAATCGAAATGCAGCAGGCTCTGGGGTCAAGACCCAATCAGCTTGAACGGTTGCGCGAACCGGACGGCCGGAGTTGACGTAAAGGAGACATTGCGGACCGCCGTGGCTGTGTCCCGCCGTAGGGACGAAAGAGCCGCGAGGCGATCCAACTCCGTTTCGATAACGTGAACCTCAGGAACGACACGGTGACGCTCGCCGACACCGGGCAAATCGATGCGCTATCTGTCGAAGGTCGCCGCCAGAATCGTCGAGCGCCAGCGAAAGCTGGTCGTTGGCGAATTGGTGTTTCCGGGACCGCAGGGAGGCCCGGTCGCCATGTCGGGACCGTGGCCGCACGCACTCACCAGTTCAACCCACTTGAAAATGTCGCGACCGCCTGTTTCAGTTTATGGCTGAGGCGAAACGCTTTTCGATCCGTTCACCTTGCGCGTCCAAATCCGTATGGGGCCGGCTCGACCTCGCAAGTTATGCTCGCCCTGATCCTCCATTTGTTCCATGACTTCAGAGGCAGTGTCGGGGGACCAGGCTTTGGCCGCCGCGACCAGCGCGTCGCCAACGACCAGGGGCGTCCCGAGTGTGCGGGTCAACGTCTGCAGTCGGGCGGCGGTGTTGACCGTATCGCCGATCACGGTAAACGACATGCTGTACTCGCTGCCGACGTCGCCGAGAACGGCCGGCCCGTAGTTAACGCCGATGCCCATCTCGAGCCGCAACTCTGCCGCACGCTCGCGATCGTCATTCCAACTCTCGAGCGCATCGAGCATCTTTCCGGCGCAGGCGAGCGCGTTAGCGGCGTCCTTGGAGCTCGCGCTCGGGACGCCAAACACAGCGACGATCGCGTCGCCAATGTATTTGTCGACGGTGCCGCCGCAGGCGAAGATTTGCGCGGTCATCTTCGCGTGGAACTCGCGTAACATCGCCAAGACCGCCTCGGGAGGCATGGCCTCCGCCATGCGCGTGAACCCGACAATATCGGCAAACAGCACGGCAACCGTTTCCCGACGGACTATCCCGAGCGGCTCATCTTGTGCGGCCAATAACTCGACGATGTTCGGCGAAAAATAGCGGGACAGATTGTTGCGCGCCCGCTCGGCCGCCTGGCGCAAGCGATCCATCTCGCGCAGCTTGGCGATGTTGGCCAGCGCCTTGCGGACCGTGATCTCGAGATCGCTCAGATCCACGGGTTTGGTGACGAAATCAAATGCGCCGCGATTCATCGCCGTGCGCAAATTGGCCATGTCGCCATAAGCCGAGACGATGATCGCGCGTACCGCCGACTGCCGCTCGCGCAATTCGCTGAGCAGGGTCAGCCCATCCATCACCGGCATGTTGATATCGAGCAGCATGAGATCGATATCCGGTTCGGCGTCGAGCGCGGACAACGCCTCCTCGCCGTGATGGGCGAAGCGGAAAGCGAATTCTTCTTCACGGATCTGGCGGCGAAAACGCTGCCTGATCAGAAACTCGAAATCGGGTTCGTCGTCGACGGCGAGGATCTTAGTTGAACCGATCAATGCGAAACCCTCAGGTCAGTGGCGCGTGCAGCTGGCGCAGCCGCTCCTTCAAGAAATCGAAGTCGACCGGCTTGGTGAGGAACTCGGCGGCACCGTACTCGGCAGCGCGACGGCGCCGTTCCTCATCGCCGTAGGCAGTCAGCATCATCACCGGCAGGTCTGGCCGACGGGTCTTGATCTCGCGCAGGAGCGCCAGCCCGTCCATCCCCGGCATGTTGATGTCCGACAGAATAACGATCAATTGCGGCTCGATGTCGGTGGCGAGGCGTTCTAGCGCGTCCGAGGCCGAGAGCGCAAAATGCAGGACATAGGCGCCCTCCCGCGCCTCGCGCCGAAATTGCTGGCGAAACAAGACAGCGACGTCGGGTTCGTCGTCGACGATCAAGATGCTTACGGTCATGACTCTCCGCCCGTTGCCGAAGAATCCGCTGGCCCTCTGGCCGTGAAGCGGCGCGGCAGATTTACGATGAATTCGGTGAATGCTCCAACTTCGCTGGCGACCTTGATCGTCCCGCCGTGCTGCTTTGTGACGATCTCGTAGCTGATCGACAGCCCGAGCCCAGTGCCTTCGCCGGTCGGCTTCGTGGTGAAGAACGGCTGGAACAGTTTGTCCTTGATGTCGTCGGGAATGCCGATGCCGTTGTCGCGCACCCGCACCTCGACGGCCTTGCCGAGATCGCGCGTGGTCACTGTCAGCACCGGTCTGAAGGCCCCGTTGTTTGCCGCCCGCTGGCGTTCGTTCGCGGCGTAGAAACCGTTGCCGAACAGGTTGAGAAACACTCGCGTCATGTCTTGCGGCACGAGCTCGACCGGCGCGATGTCCGCGCCGTATTCCCGATCCAGAGTGATGTTGAAGTTCTGATCCTGGGCACGGGCGCCGTGATAGGCGAGATTGAGCGACTCCTCGACGAGCGCATTGAGGTCGACGCTTTGCCGGTCGCCTCCGCCGCCGCGGGAATGCGCTAGCATGCTCTTGACGATATTGTCGGCACGTTTGCCGTGTTCGACGATCCGTTCGAGATTGCCGGTCAGCATCCCAGTGACCTCGTCGACTTGGTCGCGTTGACGCTTGTCGAGCGCTCCGAAGGCGGACGCGGCCGCCTCCTTCAATTCGTCAAGCAGCCCGATCGAAAGGCTCGCGAAATTGTTGACGAAATTGAGCGGGTTCTTGATCTCGTGCGCGATGCCGGCAGTCAGCTGGCCGAGCGACGCCATCTTTTCAGCCTGAATCAGATTGGCCTGGGCCGCCTTTAGGTCGTGCAACGCCGCCTCGGCGGCGTCGCGCGCGACGCGGATCTCCGCCTCGGCTCGCTGTCGTTCGCGTTCGAGACGGTCGCGCTCGATCAGGCTGTCGCGCAACATGCCGAGCGTTCTCGTCATCGCCCCGATCTCATTGACGCCCGTCGGCGGCATCGCGACGTTGAGTTCGCCGCGGGTGATCGAAGCCATGCTCCGCTCCAGCTGCTTCAGCGGGACGGTAATCGAGCGCACGGTCAGCGCAGTGAAGCCTAACGCGAGTAACAGTGCGCCGATTCCGCCGACGATCGCGAGCTTGACGGCGAGTTCCGCCTGGCGCGTCGATGCATCGCGCCGGGCCACGGCCTGCTGCTCGACCCGGTCCACGATCTTGTCGATCGCGCTATCGATCTCAAGAACGTGGCTCTTGGCCTGCGCCAGCAGGGCGTTGCCGGCGGCGCTGTCGTCGCTCGAATAGGCGACGCCAGCCTGCCGCGCCAGATCGGTCATGGCGTCGACCTCGCGTTCAATGGCGGCGACGAACGCAGGATCGACTGCGGAAATCGCCTTCAGATCGGAGTCGAGCCCCGCTTTGGCGGCTTCCGCCGCTTGCTGAGAGCGAGCGAGCTGCGTGACCGCAGCGTCGATCACCCAATACTTCAAATCGCCGAAGTGCTTGCTGGCCGAATTGGCGTTCTTGACAACGGAGACAAGCATCGCCTCCTCGGCAAGGCTCCGCGAGTCGCGGGCAAGCTCGCGAATCAGGAGCGCGGAAGAGACGACGAGGATCGCAAGCAGCAGGACTGAAAGGAAGATCAGCCGCGCGCGGATCGACACGTTGGGCATCAACCTGTGTCCACCTGTCTCTTGCCAATTCCGGCTTGACGACGGGCTGTCGCGCGGCCAGCCGACGAAACCGGCCAAGCGAGCAAAGCCAGCAAAACCTTGGCGAAGCGGCGTCGAATCGCGCTCATCTCCTTTTCCGGCCCGCTCGCACCATCAGATACTCGCCCAGCCGGTAGGAGCTTGTCCAACGCGGGGCAAATCGTGCAATCATGGCGGTGCTCAGCCTATGATGGCTCAAAGCGATCCGTTCTGATTTGCGCCCGGTGGAGGAAGAGATGAATGCCACGAATTTTCAACGAGCCCTCGTTCCTTTTGCAATCCTGCTGGGCTTGGCGGGCACAGGAGTCGCGCAGGCGGACTCTGCCTCATTCAAGGTTCCGCTGACCGGGGCGCAATGTGTGCCGCCGGTAGACACGAGCGGCTCGGGAACAGCTGAACTGACATACGACCCGGCGACCCGGGTGGTGACCTGGAATATCATTTACAGCGGGCTGTCGAGTCCGACCACGATGGCTCATTTCCACGGCCCGGCCAAGCAGGGCCAGAATGCGTCGCCCGTGATCTGGCTCAGCACGCAGGGCAGCCCGCCCGCAAACCCGATCACAGGGACCGCCACGCTCACTCCGGAGCAGGCGCAGCAGTTCTCTGCCGGCGAGTGGTATGTCAACGTGCACACCCAGTCCCATCCCGCAGGGGAGATCCGCGGTCAGGTGATCCCTCCCAAGAGCTGATCGGAACTACACGAACTTGGCGAGAATGGCCGCGGCCGCGACACTGCCGGCAAAGAAGACGGCTGCCCGCACCGGCCTTGCGATACGCGGCGCGGGCACGCTTTCCGGCAGAATCTTTGTCCCGGTGATCATCGGCAGCAACAGGTTTTGTCCCTTGACCGCCGCATAGCCGAAGATCGCCAGCACATGCAGCACGATCGCCGCTAACAGCACCTCCCAGAGGAACGCGTGAGACGCGTCGATCGCGTTCGCGACCGTGGCGGGTACAATCCCAGTCAACGGTCCAACGTCGGCGATATCGTTGGCGACGTAAAGTCCGGTCAGCGTCTCGGCGAGAAGCAGCGCGAGCAGGAACAGCACCATCCAGCCGCCCGCCGGGTTATGCCCGACCTGGCGGTCGGGCTCTCGCAGAAACGCGTATGTTAGATGTTGAAGGGCCATCCGCGGGGAGGTCAGAAAGCGGGAAAATCGCGCAGTCTCGCTGCCAAAGAAACCCCACAGCAGCCGAAACAGCAGCAAGGCAAGCAACGCATCGCCGATCCGTCCGTGCCAAACCATCCAGTTTAACCGCCAGGTCGCATAGGCTGCCGCGACAAGCACCACGACCAGCCAGTGGAAGAGGCGGATGGAGACGTCCCAGACGCGAACAACCCGCTCTGCATTGCTCATTGGCTACGCCGAACGCTCGTCATTGTTCGCTGTCATGAAATGTAGTTTGGCGTTTTCTCGCGCTCCAAGCGCATTTCCATTCGACGACCCTTCAGCTCCTACTATGATAGCAATTTGATCCGAGGGAGGCGATCCCTATGTCATCTGCCGACGCTCCGGCGCTACCTTGCCCTCCTTATCAGAGGACCGAAGTCTATCGGGGCAAACGAGGCGCAGAGCCCGGTATACCAACCCGCGCAGCGATTCGAGCATCTCGAAATTTGGGCCCGAAAATCGGGCGGAATTTGCGCGACAACCAATTCGAGACGGTTGCCCCGCAATCACTGAGTGACTGCTTTTTTGCGCGAAGCGGTCACCAGCGTCAGCCAGACCGATGGGTCTTGGCCACTACGGCGCCGGACCGCTCGCAATAACGCCGCGGCTGGTCAGGACGACCCAATCGCCGCCGCGCTTCTCAATTCGCAAGACGCGCCCGGCTCCGGGGATAAAATCGCCGCGCGCCACCTCCTGCGGACCGTAGCGGCTGTCGACGACCGCGACGCCGTCCCGCACATCCTCGACGCTATAATCCCGCAGCAAAGGCCCCGGGTTGTCGGGTCTGGCTGTTGCGTTCGGGGCGGAAGGTTCCTGCCCTGCCGAAAGCGACGATTGTTTCGGCGAGGCGGACGCGAGGGGCATGGGCGGACTTGCGGCCGCAGCGGCGGCTCTCTTCTCCAGCCTGTTGAGCCTTGTCGCAAGGTCGGCAAATTCGGAGGCAGGCGCAGAAGCGACGGCGACTTTCTTCTCCAATTTGTCCAGCCTCGCCGCGATATCGGCAAGTTCTGAGGCGGGCGTCCCGGGCAAGGCGGCCTTTTTCTCCAGCCTGTCGAGCCTCGAAGCAACATCGGCGGATCTCAAGGAGGAATCCTGGTCGACGCGCTCGCTGAGCTTGTCCAGGCGTGCTCCGGTCTCGCGCTCGATCCGGTCGAGCCGGACCGTCGCCTGAGCGAGCGCCGCGCTGAGGTCGCGCATCGCGGATCGCTCCTCCTCGCGCGCGCTTTGGCCCGTGATCGCCTTGAGATCCGCCTCGACGACATCAACGCCTGAGGCAAGACCCGCGATCGCCTGACTTTTCGTGGTCGGGAACGTCCAGCTTAATGGCGAGCCGTAAATGGCGGAGGCGCCAAAGACCGCAACCAACGCCAGGCCGGTTGCGAATAAAAGCGGTTTTAGACGGCCCGACTGGGCCTTTTTTTCCCGAGGCGGAGGCCGGCGATAGGCTGGGTCCGCAAGCGGAATCACTGCGGGCGGCGATACGATGGGTTCCTGTTGGGCTCCATTCCAGGAGCCGGACGACATTGGACGGCCTGCCGGCGGCGCGGGTTGAGGCGGCGGCGCAGTCGCCGGCGCCGATCTTTTCACCTGCGCGACAGCGGCGCTCTTCTGGCCGAGCGCCTCGAAGAGCCCCTGAGCCGTCGCATAGTCCTTGCGATCGAGGGCCGCCAGCGCGTCCCTGATGGCGTCGGCGGCGTCGTTCCGTCCGATCGCGGCAAAAAGTCGCTGAGCCGTCGCATAATCCCTGTCTTCGAGGGCAGCCAACGCCTCCCCGAGAGGATCAGCCGCCGCCCCTGCGAACGGCGCGATCGCGAGCGGCGAGCCGCCGGCTTGCGAGCCGCGAATTTGAATGTCTCTGCCGGTCTCCCCGGCCGGGGCGTTTTTATCCGCCTCGACAGAAGGCTGAACGGGCGGCGCAATCGCCGCCTTCGCCTGGCCTTCATACGGCGCCAGGGCGGCGGGGGAACCATTCGCGGCAAAAGCCGGAGTCGCCGCCTCCGGTCCAAGTGGTTTTGTGTCCGATGATTCTGAATTCAACTAGGCGCTCATGTTCGTTATATCATTGACGTTTGGCCAATTGGGGGCTGCGGCTTAGCGGCGCCTTAAGGATTTTTTGCGGCGGAACCCCTGCGTCGCCTCTGATCCGCTCGCCAAAGTTAACCGATTGGGTTGACCCTGTGCCGGGGGAGGCTGACACTCTCGGCATCCTCCGAGGCGATGACAAACAGAACGGCCCGTAGTTCATATTGATTATTAACAAGCAATGACAACAATCTGAAAAGATTAGCCTATTCTCTGTCACGCCGAGGGTCTGACAGGGGATTTTCAGGCCGATTCCCAGGCCCTTTGCGAAAGGCGCCTCGGCCGTCTGCCGAGGAATATGGAAATTCTGGGCGATCACGCGGTCGCGGCGGACCCTGGCGCCCGGTTTTTCGCTGGCGCTTTCTGCCTGTTCCGGGTCGTAACAGGGAGATTTTTCGCCTGTTCAGTCTTCATCTTCTACATGAGCAATTGCGCGAGGTTCAGGAAAGGTCGTCAGTTTCTCAATCGCTAAGGCGCCGGGCTCGAGCCTCTTATATTCCAAGCGCCTCGAAGGCGATGATCCGGCAGGCGTCGCCCGCCGCCGCCGGCCCGGCGCGCGGAGCCCGCACGATCAGGCCGTCGGCGCGGGCCATGGTCTTGACCAGCGACGAATCCTGATTGGCCGAGGGCGCAGCGACGAGGATGCCGCCCGCGTCGCGGCGAAGCGAAGCGCGCATATAGTCCTGCCGCGGCCCGTTGGCCGGCAGGTCCGCGCCGAGACGCCCGGGCCGGCTCGGATCGGCCTCGGCGTCGGGTTCGCCGGCGAGCGCGCGCAGGAGCGGACGCAGGAAGAGGATGGCGCAGACGACGGAGGAGGTCGGGTTCCCCGGCAGGCCGAGGACCCGCATGGGGCCGAGCCGGCCGTGCATGAGGGGCTTGCCCGGCCGCATGGCGATCCGCCAGAAGCCGAGCTCCATGCCGGCGGCGACGAGCGCCTTCTGCACGAGGTCGTGGTCACCGACCGAAGCGCCGCCGAGCGTCACCAGCACGTCGGCCTTTGCCTCGCGCGCCCGCCCGATCGCGGCGTCGAGCGCCGGCATGGTGTCGAGGGCGATGCCGAGATCGATGGCGACGCCGCCGCACGCCCCGACGATCCCGGCGACGGCGAAATTGTTGGAGGCGATGATCTGCGACGGGCCCAGCGTCCCGCCGGGGGCGACGAGCTCGTCGCCGGTCGCAAGGATCGCGACCCGCGCGCGCCGCCTGACCGTGAGCTCGACATGGTTGCCGGCGGCGGCGAGCGCGACGTCGCGCGGGGTGAGGCGGCGTCCCGCGGGGATCAAGGCCTCGCCGTCACGGAAGTCGAGCCCGGCGACGCGCAGATTGTCGCCCGGCGCGACCGGGGCGGCGATGGCGATGCGTTCGCCCTCGCGCCGCACGTCCTCCTGGATGACGATGGCGTCGGCGCCCTCGGGCATCGGCGCGCCGGTGAAGATGCGGATCGCCTGCGCCCGTGCCGACGCCGCCGCCGAAAGCGCGGCCGGCGGCGGATTCGCCGATGACGGTGAGCGTCGCCGTCGGCTGAGCCGCGTCGGCGGCGCGGAGCGCATAGCCGTCCATGGCGGAATTGGCGAAGGGCGGCTGGGTGCGCAGCGCCGCAAGATCGCGCGCCAGCACGCGGCCGTGGGCGGCCTCGAGCGCCACCCGCTCCTCGCCGAGCGGGGTGGCGGCGGAAGCGAGGACGCGCGCGAGCGCCTCCTCGACCGTGATCATGCCGCTCATGAGGTCTCATCCTGCGCGCGCCAGTCGCCCGACTTGCCGCCGCGTTTCTCGATCAGCCGCACGCCCTCGACGCTCATGCCCCGGTCGATCGCCTTGGCCATGTCGTAGACGGTGAGGCAGGCGACGGCGACGGCGGTCAGCGCCTCCATCTCGACGCCGGTCGGACCGACGCATCGCGCCTCCGCCCGGACCTCGAGCCCGGGCAGGGCCTCGTCGGCGGCGATGTCGACCGTGACCTTGGAGAGCTGCAGCGGATGGCAGAGCGGGATGAGGTCGGCGGTCTTCTTGGCGGCCATGATTCCGGCGATCCGCGCCGCGCCGATCACGTCGCCCTTCATGGCGTCGCCCTTGAGAATCGCCTGCAGCGTGGCCTCGCCCATGCGCACATAGCCCACAGCGACCGCGGTCCGGCCTGTCGCCTCCTTTTGCGACACGTCGACCATGCGCGCCTCGCCCTCGGCGCCGATATGGGTGAGGGTTCGAGAGTTGTCGTTTTGAGAAGCGGCCATCGCGCGCCCTTCCTGGGGCTCGTCGGACGCTTGAGGCGCGCCGAAAGAGCGGGCGCAGTTCAAGCAAAATTCGTCGCGCGCCGCAAATCGCGGGTTGGGCGGCCGAGGTCTGCGGTCCCCATGCGCTGATCGTCGATTTCCGCGGACACTGAAGCCATTGACAGATCGGCCGGCGCTTCGCGCCAAGCTCGCGACCTCAGCGCGCGCCCGCCTCGAGCGGCTCTACGGCATCCGCGCCGTCCCCAGGCGGATGAACGACTGCATCGACGAGGCGGGCGCGCGCCGCGGCCGACGGGAGCGGCTCGGGCCAGCGGCAAAGCGTGCCTTCGTAAATGTCGAGGAGCGCGTCGACATGCCGCTCCAGCGTCGGAGGATCGGCCCAGTAGGCCGCATAGGCGTGGTTCGACAGCCTTTCGACCAACGCATCGTCCTTCAGCCGGTCGAGCGCGCCGGCGAGCGCGTCCGGATCGCCGTTGCGGAACCAGAAGCCCGACTGGCCGTCCTCGATCGCCTCGCGGCCGGCGCAGACGTCCGACACCACGACGGGCGTGCCCATGGCCTTGGCTTCGCTGACAGTCAGCCCCTGGACCTCGTACCAGAGCGAGGGAAAGACAAGCGCGCGGGCTTCGCGCATCAGCGCCCGCGCCTCGTCGGGCGTCTTCCAGCCGAGGATGCGCGCCTCGGGATAGCGTCCGGCGAGCTCCGCCCGGATGGGGCCGTCGCCCACATAGGTCGGGACAATTCCGGCGCGGCGGGCGGCTTCGGCGAAGAGCAGCGGGCCCTTCTCCCGGGCGATGCGCCCGACGAACAGAAAATCGCCTTTGGCCGGTTGCGGCTTGGGGCCCAGGCGGGCGGCTTCGATCGGATTGGTGAGGCGATGGATGCGGGCGCCTTCAGGCAGTCTCGCCCGCACGATCCCGTCCTGAAGATCCGAGATGATGATGAAATCGGAAAACACTTTCGGCAGCCGCGCGACATGGCGCACCGCGGCCTGACGCGCGCAGCGCCAGAGCTTTTGCGGATAGGAGCGCGAGTCGCAGTTCGTGGCGACGCACGCGCCCGACATCGGCTCGAGCTCGCAGACCTTTTCGGTCTGGTAGTTGTAGAAGCCGCCGTTGGGGCAGAAGAGAAAATATTCGTGCAGCGTGCAGAGCGCCGTCAGGCCGGAGGCTGCGATCGGCCCGGCAATGGCGGGCGAGAGGCCTTTCGCCCAGCCATGCACATGCACGAGCGAGCGGCCTTTTGGCAGGCTCGCGAGGAGCGCGCCCAGGCGACGCGCCGCCTCGACATTCCATATCCCCCGAACGGCCGCGCGAAGGCGGTAGGGGTCGTTCAGGATGTCATGCTGGCCAAGGCAGACGACTTCGACGCCGGCCTCGACGAGACCCGGATCGAGGGGGCCGGCGGCGGCGAACACGATCGGTCGATGCCCGGCGCGTTTGAGGCCGATCGCGCTGTCGAACGCGACCTTCGCCGCTCCTCCGGTCACGCTGGCGTGGTCGAGCACAAGGGCGACGACGATAGGGAAAGCGTTCAAGAAAGGCTCCGGCGGGCAGGCAGTCGAGCCGACCCTGCGCCGCTTTCCCTTCTTCAGCGTTAAGCTCGGCGACACGACCCCGCGCTTGCCGCGGCGTAACGCTCAACGCCGCAGGAGGAGTTGGTCAGGTCGCCACGGCCGGCCCTTCAGCGTCGCGCCATTCGAGCGTAACGACCTTGCCGTTTTCGACCGTAAGCGCCAGGCGCCCGTGCTTGAGCTCGAGCGCCCGCTCGCCGAAAAGCCTTCGCCGCCAGCCGGAAAGCGCAGGCACTTCGGCCCTGTCGCTGGAGGCGATGGCCTCGAGATCGTCGACGGTTGCGATCAGCTTGCCGGCGACGCCGCTCTCCTCGCTCACCTGCCGCAGCAGCACCTTGAGGAGCTCGACCGTCGCCCCGACATTGGCGCCGTTGCGCCGCTCGCGCTCGATCTTCGGCAAGGTCTTCGGATCGCGGGCGAGGCCGCGTTCGATCGCCGCCAGAATTTCTCCGCCGGCCCGGGAACGCTCCATGCCGCGAGGGAAGGCGCGCAGGTTGCCGAGCGCTTCGACGGTGCGCGGGGCGGCGAGCGCGAGCTCGATCAGGACGTCGTCCTTCAGGACGCGCGAACGCGGCACGTCGCGCGCCTGCGCCTCGCTCTCGCGCCAGGCGGCGATCTCCATCAGCGTCGCGAGATCGCGCGGTTTGCGCGCGCGGGTCTTGTAGCGCTCCCAGGCGCGCTCAGGATGCTGTTCGTAGGTGGCGGGTGAGTTGAGCACCTTCATCTCGTCCTCGAGCCAGGACAGGCGCCCCGTCGCCTTGAGGCGCGCCGCCAGCGCCCTGTATATGTCGCGCAGATGCGTCACGTCGCCGATCGCATACTCGATCTGCGCCTCGGCCAACGGCCGCCGGGCCCAGTCGGTGAAGCGCGACGACTTGTCGATCGTGACGTGGCATACGGATTGCGCGAGCTCGCTGTAGGAGACCTGGTCGCCGTAGCCGCAGACCATCGCCGCGACCTGCGTGTCGAAGAGCGGCGTCGGCAGAACGCCGGCGAGCTTCCAGAAGATCTCCAGGTCCTGACGGGCGGCGTGGAAGACCTTGACCACCTCCTCGTCGGCCATGAGCCGCAGCAGGGGCTGGAGGTCGAGCCCTTCGGCCAGCGCATCGATCGCCAGCGCTTCGTCGTCGGAGGCGAGCTGGACGACGCAGAGGATCGGCCAGAACGTCGTCTCGCGAAGGAATTCGGTGTCGACGGTGACGAACGGATGCCGGGCGAGCCTGAGGCAGGCGGCCTCGAGTTCCTCGGTCGTCGTGATCAGCGACACTGGCGCCCTATCCGTTGTGGCCCTGCGGCGGCGCAGGCTTGGCCCGCTCCTTGCGCACCGGCGGGGGCGCATGACGGGGCATGCCGAGCCGCTTGTCGAGGTAGGCGCCAACGACCGTCTGCAGGTCGTCGATGCAATCCTCGAAAAAGTGGTTGGCCTCGGGGATCACCGCGTGCTCGATGACGATCCCCTTCTGGGTCTTCAGCTTTTCGATGAGCGCCAGCACTTCCTTCAGCGGCGCGACGCGGTCCTTGTCGCCATGGACGAAGAGGCCGGACGACGGACAGGGGGCGAGGAAGCTGAAGTCGAAGCGATTGGCGGGCGGGGCGATCGAGATGAAGCCCTCGATTTCCGGGCGCCGCATCAGGAGCTGCATGCCGATCCAGGAGCCGAAGGAGACGCCTGCGATCCAGCAGGCGCGCGCCTCGGGGCTGATCGACTGCGCCCAGTCGAGCGCGGAGGCCGCGTCCGACAATTCGCCCTGGCCGTGATCGAATGCGCCCTGTGAACGTCCGACCCCGCGGAAGTTGAAGCGCAGCACCGAAAACCCGCGCTCGGCGAAATTGTAATAGGTATTGTAGACGATCTGGTTGTTCATCGTGCCCCCGAACTGCGGGTGCGGGTGAAGAACCACCGCGATCGGCGCGCCGCGCTGCTTGGCGGGATGAAAGCGGCCCTCCAGCCGACCGGCGGGACCGTTGAAAAAGACTTCGGGCATGAAATCTCCAAAAGGATCGGCGTTCCGCTTCGCCGAGACTCGAGGACTGCTTCCACGCGCGAACTTCGGCCTTGTGGCCTGCGCGGCGGGCGCATATGTCTCGACATGTCGGCGGGGGCTCGCCTCGGAGGCTGCCTCATAGCACGCAAGGCGCCGGCAATTGCAAGGAAAAACGGCTGCGCCCGCCCAGGTTAAGGCTGGGCGCCCGGTTTCGATCGCCCGCCGGAGTTGCGATGGCCGCCGTCAGGCCCAGGACCAGGACCTATCTCGACTATAACGCGACCGCGCCTTTGCGCCCGGAGGCGCGGGACGCCGCGCTGTCTGCGATGGCGAGGACAGGCAATCCGTCTTCGATTCACGCCGAGGGCCGCCTCGCAAGGCGGCTCGTCGAGGATGCGCGAGCCGAAGTCGCGCGGCTGGCGGGAGCATCCGCGCGCTCCGCGACCTTCGTCTCAGGCGGCACGGAGGCGGTAAACTGCGCGCTCAATCCGTTTTTTGGCGTCGGGACGGGCGCGGCGCCGCTTGAGCGGCTCATCGTCAGCGCCGGCGAGCATCTTTGCGTCTTGTCCGGCCATCGCTTTCCGGCGCCCGCGGTCGAGATCGCGCCCCTCGCCGCCGATGGGCGGCTGGATCTGGACTGGCTCGACGCCGCCGTACGAAGGCCGGGGCGCGTGCTTCTGGCGCTCCAGGGCGCGAACAACGAGACCGGCGTCATCCAGCCGGTCGCGAGGGCGGCAGCGCTTGTCCACGCGGCGGGCGGCTTCGTTTTCTGCGACGCGGTGCAGCTCGCCGGCCGGGTGGACTTCGACATCGCGGCGCTCGGCGCGGACGCGCTGGCGCTTTCCGCTCACAAGATGGGCGGGCCTACAGGAGCAGGGGCGCTTGTCGCGGCGCGCGAGGGCTTCAGCTTTGGCGAGCCGCTGATCCGGGGCGGCGGTCAGGAGCGCGGCTCTCGCGGCGGGACGGAGAATGTGACGGCCATCGCAGGCTTCGGCGCCGCCGCGCCGCCTGTGTCTCGCCGAAACCGCGGCGGAGGCGGCGCGGCTCGCGGATCCTTCGCGATCGGCTGGCGGGCGCTGTTCGAGACGCCGCTCCCGATGCGGTCGTGTTCGGAGACGCGGCGCCGCGCCTACCCAACACGCTCTGTTTCGCCGTCCCGGGAATCGAGGCCGCGACCCTGATGATCGCGCTCGATCTCGCCGGGGTCGCAGTCAGCTCCGGCTCGGCCTGTTCCTCGGGCAAGGCGACGCCGTCGCATGTGCTTGCCGCGATGGGGGTTGCGCCCGGCCTGACGCGCGGCGCAATCCGGCTGAGCCTCGGTTGGGCGTCGCGGGAGGAGGATGTCGGGCGCTTCGCCGAGGCCTTCGCCGACGCGGTCGCGCACATCGGGGCAGGGCGCGAGCGCGTCGTCCCCTGACCGGGGCGCCGCGAAAAGCTTGCATCTTCAGCACGCGGCGTGTAGAGGGCGCGTTCGCTTTGCCCTTTACCCTTTTGAAGGAGTCTCCATGGCTCGCGTCACTGTCGAGGATTGCGTCGACAAAGTCGAGAATCGCTTCGATCTTGTTCTGATGGCCAGCCACCGCGCCCGCGCCATTTCTTCGGGCTCGGCGATCAACGTGCCGCGCGACAACGACAAGAATCCCGTCGTCGCCCTGCGCGAGATCGGCGACGGCAAGCTGTAGCCGGGCGACCTGCACGAGGATCTGATTCACGCGCTGCAGAAGCACGTCGAGGTCGATGAGCCCGAGGCCGAGGCTGCGCCGCCGATGGTCAATCCGAACACGCAGGCGCAGATCGAACTCGGCGTCGGAAGCGCAGTTCGACCGCATGACCGAAGAGGATCTGCTTCGCGGCCTCGAGGGCCTCGCGCCGCCGCCGGAGCCGGAAGAAGAAACCGAGTAGGCGCGCGCGCCCACGCGCCCCGAGGTTCTCTCCTGTCCTCATCAAACGCGCCCGCCGGCCCTGCGCCGGCGGGATTTTTTTGCCGTATCCACAGCCACGCTCAAGTTTCGAGTGATTTTGATACGCAGCGCGTGACGATTTGCTATCCTCGCGAACGAGAATCACTTGCGTCGCGGATCTCGGCCTCAGCGGGTGCGTCCCAGATCGCGAGGCGCATGCGGATTCGAAGGCAGGCGGGTCGCGCCGCCGACGCGTTGAGTGGGGGCCGAATTGGGCGAGGAACTGACGAAGCCGCCGGCGACGACTGCGCAGCGCCGAACTCACGGACGAAAGCCCCGCAGGGCTCGTCGAGGTCGTCGGCCGGGTCAAGTGGTTCGACGCGGCCAAGGGTTACGGCTTCATCGTGCCCGACAACGGCGAGGCGGACGTTCTCATCCATGTCACCGTCCTGCGCAGGGACGGTTTCCGTCGATCCGCGAAGGGGCGAGGGTCGTCGCTGAGGCGCACGCGACGGGATCGCGGCCTTCAGGTTTTCAAGGTCATCTCGGTCGCCGAGCCCGACGCCGGCTACGCGCCGCCGCCTACGCCGGCGCGCACCCGCGCTCAGGCGGCCTCGGTCGGCGGCTTCGAGATCGTCATCGTCAAGTGGTTCAACCGGTCGCGCGGCTTCGGCTTTCTCACCCGCGGCGAGGGCACCGAGGACATTTTCGTCCATATGGAGACGCTGCGTCGCTACGGCTTCCTCGACCCGAAGCCCGGCGACAGCATGCTCGCCCGCTTCGGTCCGGGTCCGAAGGGTCTGATGGCCGCCGAGGTGCGCCCGCTCGACGGCTCGCGCATTCTCGCTCCGCATTAGGCGGCGCGCGCGCTCCGCCGCTTGACGGCCGCAGACCGTTCCACTTGAAGCGGGCAGGCGGCTTCGCGAGGAGCGAGGCGATGAGCGGTCAAAGTTTGGCTTCAGGCGGCGTTCGCCGCCCTTGTCCTCATGGCCGCCTCGCTCGGCTCGCCCGTCCGCGCCGGCGGGCTCGAGACGCTGCAGATCGTGACCGCCAGCGGGACGCACGACTTTCAGGTCGAAATCGCCAGGGACGACGAGAGCCGGGCGCGTCGGGCTGATGAACCGCCGCTTCATGCCGGCCGATCACGGCATGCTGTTCGAGTTCGAGCGCGAGGCGCCGGAGGCCTTCTGGATGAAGAACACCTACATCCCGCTCGATATGATCTTCATTTCGCCCACAGGCGTCGTGACCAACATCGTGGCGAACGCCGAGCCCTTGTCCGAGCGGGCGATTCCCTCCGGCCCTCCCTGCGTTGCGGTGCTCGAACTCAACGGCGGCGCGGCCGCGGCGATCGGACTGAAGGTCGGCGACACGGTCCGCCACCCTTTTTCAAGCCCTGACGAAAAGCGGCGCGCAATTGCGCCCGGCGCATCGCCCGCGTTGCATCCGCCGTCAGGCTTGCTACATTCGACGCTTGGCCCGCTGGCGAACAGCTCGGGGAGAGGTCGAGGTCTGGGTTTTGTCCGAAGTCTTACGTGAGTCCTGATCATGGGACCGACGCGCCGCGGCCTCCGGCGCCGTCGCCGCCGCGCAGCGCGGCTTCGCGCACCTACGCCGCGCTCGATCTTGGCACCAACAATTGCCGGCTGCTGATCGCGCGACCGACGCGCGGACGGCTTTCGCGTCATCGACGCGTTCTCGCGCATCGTGCGGCTCGGCGAGGGCCTGTCGCTCACCGGGCGCCTCAGCGAGGCGGCGATCGCACGCACGATCGAGGCGCTGCGCATCTGCCGCGACAAGATGGCGGCGCGCGGCGTGACCCGCGCCCGCACCATCGCGACCGAAGCCTGCCGCTCGGCCGTCAACGGCGCCGAGTTCGTCGAACGAGGTGCGCGACCGCCTCGGCATCGAGCTCGAGATCGTCGACCGCGAGACCGAGGCGCATCTCGCGGCGGCCGGCGTCGGCGACCTCGCCGACCGCGACGCGCCGGTCGATCGTGATGTTCGACATCGGCGGCGGCTCGTCGGAGATCATCTGGCTCGGCGCGACGAGCGCTCGCGCCGCGCGCGGCCGCGTGCACGGCCTGGGAATCGCTGCGGCTCGGCGTCGTCTCGCTCGCCGAGACGTTCGGCGGCGTCGACGTGACCGACGAAGTTTTCGCCGCGATGACCGGCCTATGTGGCCGAGGCGCTCGCGCCGTTTCGTCGACAAGGTCGCCGACGAGACGCGCTGCGACCGGTTCCACCTGCTCGGCACCTCCGGCACGGTGACGACGATCGCCGGCGTCCACCTCAACCTGCCGCGCTACGACCGGCGCGCGGTCGACGGGCTCTGGCTCGGCCGGCGGCAAGTCGACGAGGCGGTCGCGCGGCTGCGGTCGATGAGCTACGCCGAGCGCGCCGCCAACGCCTGCATCGGCCACGAGCGCGCCGATCTCGTGCTCGCCGGCTGCGCGATCCTCGAGGCGATCCGCGCGCATTTCCCGGCCGAGCGGCTGCGCATCGCCGACCGGGGCCTGCGCGAGGGCATCCTGAGCCAGATGATGCGCGAGGACGGGGTCGGGCCGCATCGGCGCGGGCGCTGGCGATGACGGCGGCGGCTCCGGCCGCGAGGGCGGCCGGGCGCTGAAGACCCGCGTCAAGACCGCCCGCAAGCGCTCGCTCTCCTCGACGCTGTGGCTGGAGCGTCAGCTCAACGACCCCTATGTCGCGCAGGCCAAGCGCGAGGGCTATCGCTCGCGCGCCGCCTACAAGCTCCTCGAGATCGACGACAAATACCGGCTCTTCAAGCCCGGGCAGCGCATCGTCGATCTCGGCGCCGCGCCCGGCGGCTGGAGCCAGGTGGCGGCCGCGGCGGACCGGCGCGAAGGACGGCAGGGGCCGGGTCATCGCGATCGATCTTCTGGAGATCGACCCGATCGAGGGCGTCGAGTTCCGGCAGATGGATTTCCACGATCCCGACGCGCCCCGGCATTTGCGCGAATGGCTCGGGCGGTCCCGCCGACGGCGTGCTCTCCGACATGGCGGCCAACGCGACCGGCCACCGCAAGACCGATCATCTGCGCATCGTCGGGCTCGTCGAGCTCGCGGCCGACTTCGCCGGCGAGGTGCTTGCGCCGGGCGGCTTCTTCGTCGCCAAGGTGCTGCAGGGCGGCGCGGAGGGCGAGCTTCTGGCCCGGCTGAAGCGCGACTTCGCCAGCGTGCGGCACGTGAAGCCGAAGGCGAGCCGCGCCGACAGCGCCGAGCTTTATGTGCTGGCGACAGGATTCAGGGGAGTGAACGTTGCGGCGAAGGCCGCGTGGGTCGAGCCTGGCGGATAGCCGCTTGTCCGCGAAATCGGCGGATCGCCTGTGGCGAGGGGCGACAGATAGTCATCACTGCGATGCCTATCGACCCACGCGAGGACCGGATGGCGCGGGCCGCGGAATGATCCCAAGACCTGCGAGCTCCGATTCAGGACGGACTCACGCGCCTGAGCGGCTTTGCCGCTCAAAGGAGTCCTGTGACGCCTCCGTAGAGACCGACAACAATGACAAGGGCCGAGACGCCGATGAGGACCCACAGGTAGAGTCCCTGCGGCCGCAGCGGGCGTGGCAGCGCCGTCGCCGCCAGCGCCACGAGGAAGCCGATCACCAGCGGCAGCAGGAAGGCGTTGAGGACCTGCGCCGCGATCGTGAGCCAGACAAGGTCCGGAACGAGCCAGACCACGGCGGCGGAGCCGACGACCGAGGCCGAATAGACGCCATAGAACCATTTCGCCTCGAAAGGGTGATTCTCCAGCGAGCGCCGGTAGCCGGCGACCTCGCCCACTCCCCAAGCGAGCGCCAGCGAGCAGACGATGGCGGCGACCAGCGAAGCGCCGAGGACGCCCGCGCTGAAGACGAGTCGCCCCATCGTCTCCCCGAGCAGCGGCGTCAGCGCGGCGCTGATCTCGCCGACGCTGGTAAGACCCTTTGAAGCGCCGCCGGCGTAGAGCGTCGCCGCCGCCGCGACCAGCACCGCGCCCGTCAGGCATTGGGTCAGGGCGGCGCCGAACGCCGTATCCCAGCGCGCGGCCGAAAGATCGTCGGGACGCAGCTTTTTGTCGGCGATGGCCGACTGCTGGTAGAAAATCATCCAGGGATTGAAAGTCGCGCCGATGACGGCCGCGACGAGGACCATGAAGTCGCGGTTCCCGAGCGGCAGGTCGAGCGCGTCCCTGGCCATCGCCGCCAGGCTCGGATGCGCCGCCCAGGCGACGGCGAAGAAGGCGAGCTCGAAGAGGCCGACGACGATCGCCGTCCGCTCGACCCGGCGGTAGGAGCCGGTGGCGACGACGGCGAGCAGGGTCCCCGCCGCAAGCGGCAGCGTCAGCGCGCGCGGCAGGCCGTAGAGCTCGCCGATGCCGGCGACGCCGATGAATTCGGTGATCAGCGAGCCGATCACCGCCGCCGCCAGGCCCGCCGTCGACAGCCACGCACAGCCGACGCCGAAGCGCTCGCGGATCAGTTCGCCGTGGCCGCGGCCGGTATGGACGCCGAGCCGGACCGTCAGCTCCTGCACCATGTAGAGCATCGGCATCAGGAGGATCAGCGGCGGCAGGAGGCGGTAGCCCCACTGGGCGCCGGCCTGCGCAGCGGTCACGACATTGCCGGCGTCGGCATCGGCGAGCATGACGAGGAGGCCCGGTCCCCAGACCGCGGCTGCGCGAACCCAGGATGCGGCGCCGGGGCTGGTCGTCCGCGCTTCGCCGTTCATTTCCGAAACAGGTCTCCCGAGTGATCGCGCGACGGACCGAAAGCCTACGCTTTCCGGCGGCGGGCTGGCAAAAGGCCGCGCGACTTGCGACCCGGGGGGCCGAAAGTCAACCGGGCAGAAGCGCGCAGGCCCGCGCCCCTGAACGACTGGCGGCGGCCGGAAAACGCCCCATATAGTGGAAACGGGGCGGCCACGTCAGGAGGCTTCCCATGCCACAGCGCAACGCTCTCCCTGGGCTCATCTTCGTCATCCTGTTCGGCCTCGGGCTGCTGATCGCCTATCCGGCCGGAAACGCCGGCGATTACGTGACGAGCGCGGCGATCGCGATCGGCGGATTCGTCGTCGCCTCGATCCTCGCCAACTCCATCAAGGTCGCCAATCAATGGGAGCGGGTCGTCGTGCTGCGGCTCGGCCGGTTCCACATGCTCGCGGGGCCGGGCCTCTTCTACATCATCCCGATCCTCGACATCGTCGCCTACCGGATCGACACCCGCGTCATCACCAGCACGTTCAAGGCGGAAAAGACGATGACGCGCGACACCGTGCCGGTCGACGTCGACGCGGTCTTGTTCTGGAAGGTGGTCGATCCGAAAATGGCGGCGCTCGACGTCGCCGACTATGTCTCGGCGATCAACTGGGCGTCGCAGACGGCGCTGCGCGACGTGATCGGCAAGACGATGCTCGCCGACATGCTCGAGGGGCGCGAGAAGCTGAGCGCCGAACTGCAGCGCATCATCGACGCGCGCACCGAGCCGTGGGGGATCAATGTCATCTCCGTCGAGGTCAAGGACGTGCAGATCCCCGCCGCCCTGCAGGACGCGATGTCTATGCAGGCCCAGGCGGAGCGCGAGCGCCAGGCGCGGGTGATCCTTGGCGATTCCGAGCGGCAGGTGGCGCAGAAATTCGTCGAGGCGGCGAAGACCTACGCCGACAACCCGAACGCTTTCCACTTGCGCGCGATGAACATGCTCTACGAAGGTCTCAAGCGCAGCAATTCGACCATCGTCATCGTGCCCTCGACCGCGGTCGAGACCATGCAGCTCGGCGGCGCCCCGACCATGGCGACCGTGGCGAGCGCCATCGCGCACGCCAACGCGGCGGGAGGAGCGGCGTCGGAAACAGCGCCGGCGGATTGAGGAGGCGGTCGGACCGAAATGTCATCCCCGCGTAAGCGGGGATCCAGAATTGGAGGGGCGCTGGCCTCAACGATTTTATGGCTGCGCTGCGCGCTGGATGCCCGCGTGCCCGGGTAAGGTTGCTCACCCCGGCGTCGGCGCGTCGGGGCGGATGAGCTTGCCGTGTTTGAGCTCGGCCCACAGATCCGCCGGGATCGGATGGCGGAAGGCGGCGAGGTTCTGCTCGACCTGCCTCGTCGTGATCGCGCCGGGAATGATCGAGGCGACGATCGGGTGGCCAAGCGGAAACTGCAGCGCGACGGCCGCGAGCGGGACATTGTAGCGCTTGCAGACGCGCTCGATTCGCTCGACGCGTTCGAGGATGGCGGCGCCTGCGGGCTCGTAATTGTACATCGCGCCTGGAACCGCGCCGGTGGCGAGAATCCCCGAATTGTAGCCGCCGCCGATGATGATGCCGACGCCCCGCTCGGCGCAGCGCGGGAACTCGTGCTCGAGCACCTCCTGTTCGAGCAGGGTGTAGCGCATCGCGATGAGGAAGAAGTCGATGTCGAAGAGGTCGAGATAGCGCGGGATCGTCCCCATCGTGTTGAAGCCGGCGCCGATCCCCTTGATCACACCCTGATCGCGCAAAGCGCTCAGCGCCCGCCAGCCGCCGGTGACGAGCTGGCCGAAATAGGCGTCAACCGCGGCCGGGTTTTTGTGATGCCAGCCGTCGAGATCGTGGATGAGCAGGACGTCGATGCGGTTGATCCCGAGGCGCTGCAGGCTGTCCTCGAACGAGCGCATCACCCCATCGTAGCCGTAGTCGAACACAGTCTCGAAATCGAGACCGCCGATCCACTCGCCGCGGTCGAACGGCCCGGCTTTCAGCGGGCGCCGCAGCACCCGGCCAACCTTGGAGGATATGACGAACTCTGCGCGAGGCTGGCGGTAGAGCGCTCGGCCGACGCGATGCTCCGCCTGGCCGCGCCCGTACCACGGCGAGGTGTCGAAATAGCGGATCCCGCCGTCCCAGGCGGCGCGGAACATCGCCGCCGCCTCGTCGTCTTCGACCCGGTCGAATAGGTCCCCGAGCGGGGCGGTGCCGAGGCCGAGCTCGCCGACCCGGACGTCGGCCCGGCCGAGCTTGCGCGTCCTGAAGGGCGAAGCGGGTGGCGCGCTCACTCCTCGGGCTCGGTGCCGAAGCGCAAGGGATAGCCCTTGGCGGCGCCGGCCTCGGTCGCGCGCAGAGCCTTTGTCTCGGCGATGTCCTGGGCGAACACGGCGACGACGCAGACGCCCCTGCGGTGCGCAGTCATCATCACGGCGAGCGCCTGGGTCTCGTTGAGGCGGAACACCGCTTTGAGCACCTGCACGACGAAGTCGCGCGGCGTATAGTCGTCGTTGAAAAGAATGACCTTGTGCAGGCGCGGGCGCTGGACCTGCGTTTCGGTCTTGGTCCTTGGTAAGGTGACGGTCTTGCTCATCGTGGCCCCTGGAGGTCGATGTGGCGTCCATTGTCGCATGCGCGCCGCGCGGCGTTCAAGGGTTACGGCGGCTCGCCAAAATCACGCAGAATGATTATCGTCACCGCGAGGCGCGCAAGCGACGAAGCAAACGAGGGAGGGCATCCGATGGCCGTTCGAACCGCGATCGCGCTCAGCGTCGTTGCGCTCGCCCTTTGCTCCGCGGCCGCCCATGCCGGCCCCTGCGGAGGCGAGATCTATGACGCCGATATCGCCATCGGCAAAAGGCTCGACGCCGCCGCCGCCAAAGGCAAGGCGCTGCCCCAGTCCGAAGCGGCGACCATGCACCGCCAGCCGACGCCGCAGTCGGTCGCGGGCGCCGAGGTCAAGGCGGGCGACCTCTCCGAGGCCGACGTCAAGGCGCTCGGCGCCTTCATGGTCGAGGCGCGCAGGGCGGACGGCGCGGGAGACCTTGCGGCGTGCCGGAAGGCGCTGGCGGACCTCAAGCTTATTCTCGACCGGTGACGCTGCGACGGCAGGGAAAACGATCCCCTTATGGAAAATCTCGGCTCCCTGTTATTCCCTGGTAACAGGGAAAAAGGGCGAAAGCGTGCGGTTTTTGCTTGTCTTGAATTCGTTGAAATAGCTTTCGTTTCAACGGCTTGACTGATATTCATGCAAATCGCCAACGTTTAAATAACAGGGAGGGCGGTGGGCCCTGTTTCGGCGCGGAACCGGGAGAAACGAGCCGTCGCGGCGCGACCGCGCCTTCATCTCAAGCGATAGATCAAGAAATTGGTGCAACGCATTGATCGTCATGGCCTTTTGCCGGCAAACTGACGGCTGCCGGGCCTAGGCGTGAATAGACCGGCCGGCTGAAGGCCGATCCGGCGATTTGCCCTCCAGCGGCGTTTGAACGGGCAAGCTCACGTTCAGGATTAAGATATTGGTGCAACATATTGATAGTTATAGCCTCTCTTGCGCATGATATTAGGGATTGAGTTCACTGTCACCGCAATGCGTCGCAATGCGTCGGACGCACAGGCTCACGTTCAGGATCAAGACATTGGCGCAACATCTTGATATCTATGGCCTTCCTCGCCTGTAACAATTAGGTTATGGCCTTTACTCGCGCATAGGAATTGGCGATTGGCGATTGAGTAAACTGTCACCGAAATGGAGTTTTGCTTTCGCTAGCAGCCTGTCGGACTGAGCTTTGCGATTAGCTGTCGAACGGTTTTTTCCGCTTTGCGGCGGGATTGAACGCCCGGTCGGGCCTCATGGACGTTCCGGTTGGGCTTTTTGGATGGCATGGGAGTGGTCGGTCTGTGCGCCCGGATGCGCCCCCGATCTCAACAGGCGGAGTTGAGGACGAACATCCGCTTCAAATTCCAGGCCATGGTCACGAGGCTCCACTCGCCGCGCACGTTTTGGAGCCCGCGCAGGGAGAACTGACGGAATCCGAGCGCGGATTTGATGATGCCGAACACTGGCTCCGGCGTCTGCTTGCGCAAGGCGTAGAGCGCCCGGCCCTGCGGCGTCTTCAGCCGATGCGCCATCGCCTCGACCGGCGTCGGGTCGTCCGGCGCGGCCGGGGCCTTCTCGAAGCGCTCGCTCAGCGGCGGGTGATGGGGCTGACGGCCCATCGCGATCACCGGTTCGACGCCCGCCTTTTCGCAGGCGGCCACGTTGCCCGCGCTGAAATAGCCGGTGTCGGCCAGCAGATGTTCGACCTTGCCCAAGCCTTCGGGCAATGCGCCGATCTTGTCCAGCATCGGTTCGACCTGGTTCTTGTCGTTGGGCGCCTGGACCACGTCTGTCGCCACCACCAGAAGGCTGCCCGCCGCCACCGCCGCCTGCGCGTTGTAGCCCTGCTCGAAGCCGCCGCCGGCTGCCGGCATGATGCGCGACTCCTCGTCGGTCAGGTTGACCTGATCGGTCGGCAGCGGCCCTTCGGTCGGCGGCGCCGGCGGTTTGCCCCCGGGCTTCTTGCCCGTCTGCGGCGGTCCTGGCCTCGCGCGCGGCCATCTTGGCTTCGTGCTCCGCCTTCTCGCGCGCGTGCCGCTCCCTGGCGCGCGCCTCGATCGTCGCCCGCGCCTCGGCGATCTTGCGCAGACGCTCCTCGCGCCGCGCCAGTTCGTCGGGGATCGACATGCCGTCGGGAACGTCGGCCGCATCCGCAGCCTCGGCCCTGGCCAGCAGATCGGCGACCTCGGCCTTCAGTTGCGCTTCGATCTTGCCCGCATACTCGTAGGAAAGCGCGCTGTGCCGGCTGGCGTTGGCGTGGATCTTCGTCCCGTCCAGCCCGATCGTGCCCATCTTCAGAACGCCCATCTCGCGCGCCAGCTGAAGAACCTCGACGAACAGCGTCTCGATCTCCTTCAGGAACCGCCGCCGAAACGTGGCGATCGTGTCGTGGTCGGGATGATCGTTGGCCGCGATGAACCGAAAAGCCACCGAGTTGTAGGTCGCCCGCTCGAGCTTCCGGCTGGAGAACGTCCCCGTCGCGTAGCCGTAAACCAATAAGCCCAACAACATCCGGGGATGATACGAAGCCGAGCCCGAGCCTCGGTAAGCCCCGCTCATCCGGCCCAGGTCGAGACCGTCGATCACTTCGACGATGAACCGCGCCAAATGCTTCTCCGGAAGCCACTCGTCCACCGAAGGCGGGAGCAGATAATCAGTCTGCCGATCGATCGTCCGGAAATTGGCCATCAAAAAAAGCCCACAGCCCTGCGCGAATCAACGTGCGATTCTAGCGTGTCCACAGGCGAGGCGCTAAGTCCGACAGGCTGCTAGAACGAGTTCTGCTCACAGATGCGAGGCGATAACGCGCCAGGGGTCGAGCAGCGGGTCGTCGTAGCCGAGTGCGGCGGCGCGCTCGCCTTCGGTCAGGCCGACGTCTTCGAGATAGCGCACGGGCAGGGCGGCGAACTGGCTGCGGTCGGCGGCGCTTGCAGCGCCGGCGGCGATGGAGTTAAGAATTTGTTTACTCACCCTCGCCACCCAGGAAAAGCCGAAATCAGCCGTGGGGTGGGTGGATTCTGCCAGATGGGCGCCCATTTTCCGTTCCAGAACACTTGCAGACGCGAAATTGCGCTTGCGTCGGTCTCGATATATGGCGATTTTGAACTGGATCAAAGTCAATGTTTATGCCGGTAAAGGATAGCTGGGCTATACCATGAAGCCGATCGACCGAATGCCCCCTCTCACCGCGCTGCGCGCCTTCGAGGCGGTCGCCCGGCGGCTGTCGTTCGCCCGCGCCGCCGAGGAACTGCATCGTCACCAAGGCCGCGGTGGCGCAGCCGGTCCGGCTGCTCGAGCAGGAGATCGGCGCGCCGCTGGTCGAGCGGTCCGGCCGCGGGCTGGCGCTGACCGAATCCGGCGCGGCCGGGGCCCCGGCGCTGACCGAGGGCTTCGCGGCTGCTGGCGCGCGCGGCGCGCGCCATGCGCGAGACCAAGGGACGGCGCTTCCTCGTCATCAATGCGAGCGCCTCCTTCGCCGCGACCTGGCTGGTCGGCCGGATCGGCAAGTTCAAGGCGCTCCATCCCGAGATCGACGTGCTGCTCGACGCCAATCCGATGGAGGATGCGCTCGATTGCGAGCACCGCCGACGCGCTCGATCCGCTGGGGGGCGGGGGATTTTCCCGGCCTCGCGACGACGCTCCTGTTCAAGGAGGAGGTGTTTCCGGTCTGCTCGCCCGCGCTCGTCGACGGCGACAGCCCGCTGCGCGCGCCCGAGGATCTCGGCCGCCACACGCTGCTGCATCTCGAGTGGAATCCGCGCCTTTCCGACGTGGCCGACCTGGTCGGACTGGCTCAAGGCGGCCGGCGCGCGGCGAGGTCGAGGCGCGTCACGGCGTCTGGTTCAACAACATGGCGATGGCGATCCGCGCCGCGGCGCAGGGGCAGGGGGTGGCGCTCAGCTCGCTCGCCATCGCCGCCGACGAACTCGCCGCCGGCCGGCTGGTCGCGCCCTTCTCGACCAGCGTCCGGACGCCGTTCGGCTATTACTTCCTCTGCCGGCCGGAGGACGCGGGCACGCCACGCATCAAGGCGCTGCGCGAGTTCCTGGTCGAGGAGGCGGCGCTCTCGGCCGCCGAGCCGCCGCGGCTCATCGATCGCGGGACCTGAATTTTACGAACGCCGTCGCGCTATCGGGTGGCAGAGGATTCGGCTAAGCGTGATCGGGTCACCGGAATGTTCCGGAGGAGCGTCTCCAATGAAATACGCCATGGTCGCCTTGCTGCTCGCCTTCTCTGTCACCGAGGCCAACGCCGTCGTCTATTGCGCCGCCGGCGTCTATCGCGCCGGCTGCGTCCGCCGTCCGCCCGCCGCGCATGCTGTCGTGGTCGCGCCGAGAGGCGCCGTGGTCGCTCCGGCCTGCCGCATCGTCAACGGCCGGCGCATCTGCCGCTGAACGCGGGCGCCGTCGCTCGACTCAATCCGGCGCGGCGGGTTGCCGTCATCGCCCGCGTCGGGCGAATTGGAGGCGTTCTCCTTCGCCCCTTGTGGGGGAAGGTTGGGAAGGGGTCGGGCCACGGCTGATTGCTGACGGGGGCGGCTTCGGCCGCCCTCCGTTCTTGTGACTCCCAACCATTGTCATGCCCGCGCACGCGGGCATCCAGCAAGGCGGCTCAACGACAATTGTCCGCACCGAGGCTTCTGGATCCCCGCGTTCGCGGGGATGACATATCGCGGCGTCCCGCAGGGGCGGACGGCGGCCGAAGCCGCCCCCGGGTCGCGATCAGCCGCCGCCCACGGCGTGAGGCCCGTTTCGGCGGCATTTAAGGTTCGGCGCCCGCTCAGTCGCTCGGGTGCCCGGCCTTTCGCATCGCGTCGAGGATTCCCGAGAGATTATACGTCTCGGGCGCCTGAAGCGGCGGGAACTCTTTATAGGATTCGAGTTCCTTCTCCCAAAGCTACTGGCCAATCGGGAGCATGTTCCAGTCATAGAGGAAGGCGGTCATCGGCGCGCCGAGAGCGCCGGCGACGACAGTCAGAACGAGGAGCGGCAGCCCCCACGACCAATCCGGAACCCAGGACATGGCCACGCGCTTCTCCCCTTGCGTCAAGATCGCAGGCGCGGTCTCCTTTTCGTCACGACCGGCAAGCGTCAGAAGATCAGCGCCACCTGGGTCCGCAACTGCCAGTCGGCGCCGTATTCCGGCGTCACGAGGTTGTAGTAGCCGGTCGCATCGAGATTTATCGGCAGCTTGCCGATCTTGATCACCCGTCCCGCTCCACCTCCGACCGGCACGGTCCACTTCGTCCCCGCCGTCTCCCAATCGGCAGTGATGATCGGGGAGGTGGTGACGTACCAGCCTTCGCCGAAGTTGTAGTTGAAGAAGGGTTGCACGAGGAAATTGTTGTAGCTGTTGCCGCCAGGGCCGTGCGTGCCGCCGAACGACCAGAGGTTGTTGGCGATCGCGCCCGCGACAATTGGGCCGTTCATGTAGACAAGCACGGCGGTCGGTCCGCCACCCCACACGCTCGAGCCGATGGTGGCGTTGCTGATTGTCGGGATCTGCACCACCGGCCCTACTCCCCACAGCCAGCCGTTCGACGGGTTGCGCGGCGACAGGAAGGCGGAGAACGTCGTTGGGCCGGTGCCGACCGGCACGCTCGGCGCCGGCGACAGATCAGGGTTCCAGACTATCGGCAGGATGGTGCGCGTGATGACGTTCCATTGGTCGTTGACGTGGATCGGGATCACCGGCTGGATGTTGAGGATGTCCTGCGCGCCGCCGTGCGGGCCGACTCCGAAGTTCGTATTGTTCTGGAATGGGACGCTGATGAGATCGCCGATCGGGTTCTGCAGCTTCTTCGCCAGGTCGGAGGCGCTTTGCCCCGCGGTGTCGGCGGCGGGCTTGGCGGCGCCGGCGTCAGGCGTCGCCTGCTGGGCGTGCGCCGGCGCGCAGGCGAGAAGAAAGGCTGCCAGCGGAGCGGCGAGCCAATATGTCCAAGCTTCCATCTTATTATGCCCTTTCGGCGTGCGCGACGGCGTCTTTTCAAACTCATACGGACATTCCTCGTCCGCCCTAAACACGAAACAATGCCCCAGACAATTCAGAACGGCATCGGGTAGAGCCAGTTGGCCCAGGAATGCGCGCGGATCGAGACCTTGCGCAGCGCCGCCCATGCTCCCTTTTCGCCGCCGGTATAGATCGCCGCCGTGGCCTGCGCGCCGATCGGAAATTTCGCCGCGTCGGGATCGTCGAGGAGGATCTTCACCCCGTACTGGCCCTGCGGGATATCGGGGTTTTGCGGAAAGAACTTCGGGATCTCGTCGCTCGGGAGATATTGCCCCACGCCATTGGCCTTCCAGATGCTGTCGACCTTTCCAGCGAAGATCTGCCCGGGATAGAGGTCGAAGGCGACTTCGACCGGCTGCCTGGGAGTGACGTATTTGAGGTTCTCCTGAAAATAGGTCGCGAGCAGGTAGCGGTCGGCGTCGGCGATCAGCGCCGCGATGCCGCCGATGCGATAGATGCCCGACACCATGCCCGGCCGCACCTGGAGGTTGACGATGCGCCCGTCTTCAGGCGCGACCAGCGTCGTGTTGTCGAGATAGTAGCGCGCCTGGGCGAGCTGCGCCTCGCTGCTGGCGACCGCCGTGTTCACCCCGTCGATCTGCGCGTGATAGTTGAGATTGGCGCGTTCGAGCTCAGCCTCGGCCTCGAGGTGCGAGGCTTCCGCGACATCCACCCGGCTCTGCCATTTCTGGACGTCCTCGGCCGCAGCGGAATTCTGCGCGACCAGGGCACGACCGCGACGAAGCCGACCCAGCCCATCAGGTTGACCGCGTCGGCCTCGGGATGGTTGCGGGCGATCGCGATGCGGCCGGGAAGGCCGAGCACGAACACCGCGAGCGCGAGGCCGGCGAAGACGATGACCGAAATCGCGGCGAAGGTGAGGTAGTCCCAGAAATCGAGGGTGAACCCCAGCAGCGCTTCCATCAGCCTTTGCCTGCGCTTCCGTCATTGCGAGGAGTGAAACGACGAAGTAATGCCAGGAATCGAAGGGCGCCTTATGGCCCCTGGATCGCCTCCCTCGCGCTGCGCACGGTGTCGCGATGACGGCGTCATTGGACTGAATGGCTCCCTAAGCAGACTTCATCGGGCTCGCCAACAGATGCTGGCTGTGATTCGCTGGATCGCGAAGAGCGATGATTCGCGAGGGACTGAACATGGCGGGCAAGTCTTTGTTGGCGGCGAGCGAGGAGCAAAGAGTGGCGTTGCGGAGCCTCGCGGAATCGCGTGATCGCGGCGAGGCTGACAGAGCGCGCGCTGTGCTGTTGACGCTGGCCGGCTGGACGAGTCCCCGGATCGCCGAGGCGTTCGGCGTGCGCGAGGACACGGTTCGCCTGTGGCGCAGCGACTTCGTGCGCGGCGGCGTGGAGGCGCTGAAGGCCAACATGGCGCCCGGTCCGGCCCCGGTGAAGAGTGAGGCGGCCTTGCGTGTCGTCACGCCCTTGCTCGAACAACCGGTAGCCGACCGGCGCAACTGGACGATCCCGCGGCTGCAAGTCGAGATCGAGGCGCGTGAGGGCGTTCGCATCAGCCGGTCGCAACTTTCCAAGGCGCTGCGAAAAAAAAGTTCCGCTGGCGCCGGCCGCGGCACACGCTGAAGGGACGCCAAGTCGCCGCCGAGGTCGAACGAGCCGGCCTGCGTCTGCAATTGCGCAAGCAGAAGGCCGAGGCGGGCGACATCGTTCTGCTCTACGGCGACGAGAGCGAGGCGTTGACGCATCCCTATCTCGCCCGCGCCTGGGCGAAGGCCGGGGCAGACCTGCGTGTGCCGGCGCCGGGCCAGGCCAGGAAGGTTGCGATGCTCGGTTCGCTGGATCACGTCTCAGGCCAACTCATCGTGCACACCAGTCCGACGAAGCGTAGCAGCGACTTTGTCGCCCACCTCGAGCAACTGGATCGCCTTTATGGTCCCAGGCCCGGCCAACCCATCAAGCCGGTGGTGCTGGTCGAGGACAATGGTCCGATCCACACCAGCAAGCTCTCCCTGGCCGCGCTGGCCGCCCGCGCGCACTGGCTCACCGTCGAGTGGCTGCCCAAGTATGCGCCGGAATTGAACGACATCGAACCCGTCTGGCGCGATCTCAAGGCGCATCATCTCGCGCATCAAACCTTCGCTGACCCTGACGCGCTCGACCAGCAAATTCACCAGGCCGTCGCCGCGCTGAACGCCGAACGCACGCCCCTTCCGTTGGCCAAGCCACGAATCTTTGCTTAGTAGATCTTTTGCATGAGCTGACTGACGAACTGATCCATCCGCGCCTTCTTCTCGGCCTCGCTCAGCGCCGCCGTGTTGGCGATCATCGGGCAATAGGCCGTGATGATGTAATTCGCGAGCTCCGCGTTCTCCGCTTGCGGATAGCGCTTTCGCAAATCAGCGATAATCGCCTGCGTCTGCTGGCCGACATCGCCGCTTGACAGCATTTTGCCCGTCGCCTCGATTTGCGCCGCCGTTTCCTGCAGCACGCCGGGCTTCCGCT